>NZ_LGJH01000137.1 GCF_001298105.1 Novosphingobium sp. ST904
AACGGCTTGGGCTTGGCAACGCGGCTGCGCGGCCAAAGCCGCGTGCCGCTGCCTCCGCACAGAATAACTGGAACGATCTGGGACATGGGGCTCGATGAATGCCAGGGAAGTCTGGCTTTCGCTGTGCCAATACTAGCCCCTCGCCGGATTGCATAGAGGACTCGAAGCGACCTTCCACATCGGCCGGAACCCTGCCCCATCCCGTTCGTTTGACCCTTCTCCGGCCCCGCTGCCCCCGGCGGATAACGCCCAACCTCGACCGGATCGGCCGCTTTTCGGGTGGCCATCCTCTTCCGAAGGTGCAAGACTGACCATAATGACCGATCCAGGCGAAAGTCCCTCGCTGGCGGAACATGGCGCTTTTCCGCGCGATCTGCCCCCTCCTCTGCCGCTTGGCGCGGCCGTGCCCACGGCCCTGTTCCTCGATTTCGACGGCACGCTCGTGGAAATCGCGGACCATCCCGACGACGTGATCGTCTCTCCGCATCTGCCCGACCTGATCGCGCGACTGGCCGATCGGCTGGACGGCCGGCTCGCGCTCATCACCGGCCGTTCACTGGAATCGCTGGAGGAGATGCTGGGCCGTCTCGATGTCGCTGCGGCAGGTTCGCACGGCGGTGAGTTCAGACCGGCAGGCAGCCGCAAAATCCTCCCCCTAGCCGAGCCGCTGCCAAAGGACGTCGTCGACCGTCTCTCCGCTTTCGCGGCCGACAACGGCGGCCTCCTCGTCGAGCCCAAGCCCTTCAGCATCGCCGTGCATTACCGCCGCCACCCCGAAGCCCTGCCCGGCCTGCTCGCCTGCGCCGACGAGACCGGCAGGGAGTTCGGCCTCAGGACGAAGCACGGCAAGCAGGTTATCGAACTGTCCATGCCCGGTTCCGACAAGGGCAGCGCCGTCGCACGCTTCATGCAGATGCCGCCCTTCCTCGGCGCCCGCCCCGTCTTCATCGGCGACGACGTGACTGACGAGGACGCCTTCGCAGCCGTCGCCCGCCTCGGCGGAGACGGCATCCTTGCGGGGCCTATGCGCGAAACGCTCGCCCATGCCCGGC
The DNA here is from genome assembly GCF_001298105.1 of Novosphingobium sp. ST904. GTDB lineage: Bacteria > Pseudomonadota > Alphaproteobacteria > Sphingomonadales > Sphingomonadaceae > Novosphingobium. Next base: position 1,053 of record NZ_LGJH01000137.1, read on the forward strand.
TCGGCGGCGTCGGCGCGGTGCACGCGTGGCTCGAAACCATCATTCACGATCACGACCAGGAGAACAGCCGAACATGAGCTCGCTCGAACTCTGGCCCATCGGCAATTGCCAGGTCTCAGGCCTGATCGACACCAGCGGCGCGCTCGTTTGGGGCTGCGTCCCCCGCGTGGACGGCGACCCGACGTTCTGTGCATTGCTGCGCGGCCCGGAAGGCCAGGACGCGGGAACCTGGCGCTTCGAACTGGAAAACCAGGTCTCCGTCACCCAGCGCTACTCGCGCAATACCCCGATCCTCATCACCAGGCTGGAAGATGCGCAGGGCGGCGCGGTGGAAGTGATCGACTTCTGCCCGCGTTTCGAACGATCGGGCCGCACGTATCGGCCGGTCGCCTATGCGCGTATCGTCCGTCCGGTGGCGGGCTCGCCGCGCATCCGCACGGTGCTCACGCCGATGAGCGGCTACGGCGCCCAGCTCGCCGCCATCACCCGCGGCTCCAATCACATCCGCTACCTGGTGGAACGCAACACCCTGCGCCTCACCACCGATGCCCCGATCGGCTACGTTCTCGACGAACGCTACTTCCGGCTGGAAACGACTCTACACTTCTTCCTCGGCCCAGACGAACCCTTCAGCGGCGATGTCGAACACGAGATGGAATCTATGCTGCGCCACACCGGCGACTACTGGCGACTGTGGGTGCGCGGCCTCGCCACCCCGCTCGACTGGCAGGACGCGGTGATCCGCGCCGCCATCACGCTCAAGCTCTGCCAGCATGAGGAAACCGGTGCGATCGTCGCCGCGCTCACCACTTCCATCCCGGAGCGCCCGGCAGCCAGCGCAACTGGGACTACCGATACTGCTGGATCCGGGACGCCTACTACACGGTGCAGGCCCTCAACCATCTCGGCGCGCTGGACGTGCTGGAGCGGTATCTCGCCTATCTGCGCAACATCGTCGACGATGCCGAGGGCGGTGCGATCCAGCCGCTTTACGCGGTGAGCGGCGCGCGCGAAATCATCGAATGGGAAGCTCCCGATCTTTCCGGCTACCGCGGCATGGGGCCGGTCCGGGTCGGCAACGCCGCCTATTATCAGGTCCAGAACGACTGCTACGGCCAGATCGTCCTGCCCGCGATACAGGCCTTTTCCGACCAGCGCCTGCTGCGTATCGCGACGCCCGAGGATTTCGCCAGCCTCGAACAGGTCGGCGAACTGGCCTGGCAGACGCACGACCAGCCTGACGCCGGCCTCTGGGAACTGCGCACGCGCACGGCCGTCCACACTTATTCCAGCGTCATGAGCTGGGCCGCCTGTGACCGTCTGGCCAATGCCGCCGAGTTCCTCGGGCTCGACGAGCGGGCCGCAATCTGGCGCGAACGCGCGGCCACGGTGCGCAAACACATCGACGAACACGCCTGGCACAAGATCGAGGCACCGGACTTCGACGACAGCGGCGCGGGAGGTCACTATGCCGCCAGCTTCGGCGGCTCGCAGCTCGATGCCAGCCTGCTGCAGATGGTCGAGCTGCGCTATGTCGAGGCCGAAGACCCGCGCTTCCGCGCCACGCTCCAGGCCGTGCAGAAGGCCCTGCGCCGGGGCGAACACATGCTGCGCTACGACAGCGAGGACGATTTCGGCCTGCCAGAGACCGCCTTCAACATCTGCACCTTCTGGCTGATCGAGGCGCTCCATCGCAGCGGCCAGGACGAGGAGGCGCGCCGCCTGTTCGAGGCGATGCTGGATCATCGCACCAGATCGGGCCTCCTTTCGGAGGACATGGATTTCGAAACCGGCGAACTGTGGGGGAACTTTCCGCAGACCTATTCGCTAGTAGGTATCATCAATTGTGCCGGGCAGCTGTCCCGGTCTTGGCGGGACTGGCGATAGCCGGCCCCGCAAAACGCGTCTTCCGCACATCTGGTCGGCGCGGCACAGGGGATTTGAAATGAGCAGACTGATCGTCATCTCCAACCGGGTATCGGTTCCCAAGGCAGCGGGAGCCGCCGGGGCGCAGGGAGGACTGGCAGTGGCGCTCAATTCGGCACTGCGCGAACATGGCGGCATCTGGTTCGGCTGGTCGGGGCAGGAAACCGAGGAGTTCACCGGCCACCTCGACATGCAACGCAACGACGGCATCACCACGGCTACGATCGATCTCGAACCGCAGGACATCGACGAATATTACAACGGCTACGCCAACCGCACGCTCTGGCCGCTGTTCCACTACCGCATCGACCTGACCGAGTACGACCGCAACTTCGGCGAGGGCTACGAACGCGTAAATGCCCGTTTCGCCGATGCCGTCCTGCCGCTGATCGAGGAAGAGGACCTGGTCTGGGTCCATGATTACCATCTGCTTCCGCTCGGATCGCTGCTGCGCGGAAAAGGCGTGAGGAACCGGATGGGCCTGTTCCTCCACACGCCCTGGCCGCCCACCCGTCTGCTGGTTTCGCTGCCCTTCCACGAACGTCTGGTCGCCTCGATGCTGGAATACGACGTGATCGGCTTCCAGAACACCGAATGGCTCGAAAGCTTCCTCCACTACGTGCAGAAGGAGATGGGCCTTAAGGTCAATCTCGACAATTCGGTGGAGTACAAGGGCCGCAAGGTCATCGCCCGCGCCTTCCCGATCGGCATAGACTTTGCCGAATTCACCGAAGCCGCCGCCGGGCCGGAAGCCCGCGAAGCCCACGACCGGCTCAAGTCCAGTGTGCGCGGTCGCAAGATCCTGATCGGCGTGGACCGGCTAGACTATTCCAAGGGCCTGGGCGAACGCTTCGAGGCCTTCGGGCGCTTCCTGGCGGATTACCCCGATCAGGCCGGCGATGCCGTGCTGCTCCAGATCGCACCGCCATCGCGCGGGGACGTCGCCAGCTACCAGCAGATTCGCGAAGACCTCGAACGCAAGACCGGGCACATCAACGGCGCTTATGCCGATGTGGCGTTCGTGCCGATCCGTTACGTCAACCGGGGTTTCCCGCGCGATCAGCTCGCCGGGTTCTACCGCGCGGCGGACATCGGCCTCGTCACGCCCCTGCGCGACGGGATGAACCTCGTGGCGAAGGAATATATCGCGGCGCAGGATCCGGAGAACCCCGGCGTACTGATCCTGTCGCAGTTCGCCGGCGCCGCGCATCAGCTCAAGGATGCGCTGCTGGTGAACCCGCACTCGATCGAGCATGTCGCCGAAAACATCAAGAAGGCGCTCGAAATGCCGCTGGCCGAACGCAAGAAGCGCCATGCGAAACTCCTCGCCTCTGTGCGCGACAATGACGTGCAGCGCTGGCGGGAAGACTTTCTCGGCGCCCTTTATGGCAAGGCCAGGGGCAAGACCCCCACGCCGCAGGACGAAGTCGCCTGAAGCATTCGGCCTAACCCATAAGAACAGGCGTCCGACATGAAATCGGCTGCCATCATCAAAACGACACTCGCCTGCAACCAATCTGACCTTTAACCGGGCTATAGGAGAGTGTGCGGGATACCGATCCCGCCGATCCCCGGAAGAATGCCGGGGATCGCACGAATGACAACAAGGAGCCCGGACGATCCGGGCAGCGTGATGAGGATGGGCATGATTCTCTACGGGGAATGCATCGGCGCGCACGGTTCCGCGCGAGTCCGCATTTCGGACCTTGCCGATCTTGGCTGCGATCTGGAAGCGGAAGCGCTTCCCTGCGCGCTTGATGGCGACTTCTCGCTATGGATCGGCGCGATCGGTCCCCTGCCGGCAACAGTGGCGAAGAAGGACACCAGTAACCTCGAAATTCGCTTCAAGGAACCGCTCGACACCCGCATCGTGGAGCATTTCCGCGGTCGCTGACCACGGCTATTCCCGGTTTTCTATCGCTTCAGGCGCAACCGGCTCCTCGCAACCTTCGCCCATGTCTTCGTCCATCACCGTCTCGCCCGTATTGCGCCGCGCAAAGCGACTCGCGCCGATATAGAGTACCGTCGGCCACAGCAGCGTGTTGAACAGGTCGTAACCGGTATCCCGAAGTTTCCACGGACGATCGATCGGCCACATCGAGATGATGTCGGCCCCCTCGGTGCCCAGCGCCACCACCCAGAGCAGCGCCAGCGCCCAGCCATTGGCGATGCCCCGTCGCGACACGAATGCCAGGAACAGGAAGAGCAGCATCCCGCCGTGGATGTGAATCACCGCACGGATCACCTGATCCTTGGGAACCAGCAGATTCTTCAGGCTTTCCCAATCGGCAACGAGGGCGAGGATGTGATTCAAGCAGGCGTTTCCCGGATAGGTCGTTGTTGAAGGCAAAGTTGGGGCGAAGAACGGGCAGTCGATCGTCCCGCCGCCCACGAGCCGTTCATGCAGCGTTGCGGGCCACGCGATTAAACGACCGTGAATATTGCAGCGCAACAGGAAACGAGGAGTTTTCGACATGGCCCATCCCGCGAACCCCTTCGCCGTCGACCGCCGCTCTCTGTTCGCCGTCTCCGCTCTGGCGCTGGGCGCGGCGTCCTTGTGGCGCCCCACTTCGTCTTTCGCCGCCTCGCAGCCCGGCGACTGGCCGGCTTGGGCACCCCCGCAATCGCGGCTGGAAAGCGACATTTCCGGGCTTCGCGCCCGCGCGGTGGACATCAGGCGTTTCGGCGCCTCCTGCAACGGAACCACGGACGACAGTGCCGCCCTTGAGCGTGCCATCGCCGGCGGCGCGCCCGCAGTCATGATTTCCGGCCCGATGCGCCTCACCCGTCCGGTCGCGATCTCCCGTGCTTTCGGGATATTCGGCCAGGGCAAGGGGCCGCACCTGATCTGGGCAGGTCCAACGGGCTCCCCCCTTTCCGTCAGCCCCGAAAGCAACGATCCCGCCAGCTTCGTGCGAAACATCGTCGTCGACGGCATTCATGCGACGACCATCGCTTCCCAGCGTTCCAAGACCGTGATGCTGCGCGCGGTCAACATCCGGGGGTTGAAGGTCACGCGCTGCACGGCCGACGGGATCGGCCTCGCCTCGGTAGGCCACCTGCGGATGGACGGCAGCGGCTATGACCGTGCCAAGGGTTCCGTCACTGTCGATCCCGCCGTCCTCGCCGGATTCTCGCCCAACAGCCTCGACGACCTCAACGAGGACATCTACATCTCCGACAACACGGTGGACTACGGCGCCTACCAGGGCTCGATCCTGCGCTTCAACATGGCCCGGCGCGTCATTGCCGTGGGCAATGAGGGCAAATACGCCAAGATCAGTTGGTGGGGGGGCGGCGCGAAGCACGACCAGGGCGGAATGCCGCAGTTCCTGCGCCGCGTCAGCGAGGTCTACATCGCCGACAACACGATGCGCGGGGCCAATGGCGGGGTCTACGGCAACAACGGCCAGAAGGTCGTCGTCGCCCGTAACCGCATTAGCGACATGTCCGATGTCGGCGTCGACTTCGAGGGCTGCATGGACTGCATCGCCTATGACAACCGCGTCACCAACGCCGGAAACTTCTGCTATTCCACCTTCTACGTCGCCCGGAACATCGTCTTCAGGAACAATTACGGCGAGCAGGACGGCACGATCCCGGAAACGATCCGGCGCGAGAAGATGTCCAAGATCGGGGCCCAGCGCGGCCTCTCGATGGCCGCTTTGCAAAGCGGCGGCTTCGCCACCAGCCTCGATGCGATCACCGTCAGCTTCATCGGCAACGAGTTCGTCTATTCCGGCCCCGGCCAGCTCGGCGTCTGCACGCCCAGTTACTTCGGCAGCATGGTGTTCCAGGGCAACCGCCTGCGCAACGTGACGGTCGACTGGACCTACCGCGCCACCGACAGGCTGGTCATCAAGGACAATGTGCTGCTGTTCGACCGGCCGGGCAACAAGCCGATGGTCCTGATCGGCGGTTCCGCGCCGAAAGGCGAGATTTCGGGCAACCGGGTCGAACTGGCCACCGCGCTGCCTGCGGAAAGCGTGGCGATCGGCTATACCGTCGCCTCCAACCGGATCGACCTTGCCATCCGTAACAACGCCGTGAACGCTTCGGCCGCCCGCGCGCTACCCCTCATCGTCAGCGTGAAGCGCAACATCCAGGGCAACGCCCAGATCAGCGGCAATACCGTTGGCGGCGTGGTGGTCAGCCCGGTACTCAAGCGGCCGAACTCGCGCTTCGACGGGAACAAGACCGGCGAAGGCCGCGCGATCACCCCGAACTTCATGGCCCGGGGACTGCTGCCGACGCCGTGAACGACGGCAGCGATTCCGGGCGTCAGCCTTGCGGCCCGGTGGAGGTCGCCCCTCCCCCACGCCGGATTATCTTGCCCTTGTCCTGATTTATCCTTTCCCGGACCAGCAGGACAAATTCCGGGTGCCGCAATGCGAAGAGCCAGGCGATGCCGACAATGGCCCCGCCGAAGATCAGGCCCCTTACCGGAATGCTTGCGGCGCTCATCCAGAACTCCGGCATCGCGAACGGCAGGAGACTGGCGCCGGTAACGACCGTCGTGAGCATGAACGCGGCCCTGGAGGGGAAGAAGCGCGTGTGGTGGAGACGCTTCACAAGGAACCACGCGAAGACAGACCCATAGACGGACATCATCACTTGTCCCGCCATGGCCCCCGTCAGGCCGAACAGGTGCGCCAGCAGGGCATCGTGGAAAGCCCCAATCCGGTCGCGACGGCAAGCACTACGGGAACCAGCCTGACCGCCCCGAACGCGAACAGCGCGCGGATCGAAAGGCTCTGCGTCGCCTCGACAAAGGCAGCCGTAAGGGCAAGCGGAGCATAGAGGCTGGCGCTGTGGTAATCCTTGGGGAACAGAATGCGGAACACTTCCGGCATGACCGCGATGACGCCGAGCGCCAGAACGGCCTGAACAACGAGATAGCCTGCGCCCATGTCACGAACGACAGCCTCGGCCTCGGCGGTTTCCTCGTTGGCCTTGCGGTAGAAGAACGGCTCGAATCCGCGATTGAACGATTGCCCCACCAGCGTGAGAATCTGTCCCGGCGCCGCTGCGGCATTCCAGATACCGAGAGCGGTCAGGTTGAAGGCGCCGGCAACCGCCAACCGGTTGCCACGACTGCGGCCCCAGGCGAGAAGATCGAAAGGAAGCATGGGAACGGAAAAGCGTTTGACCGAATCCCGCACGAATTCCTTGGTCCGGCGGTGCTCTTCACCCGTGAGGCGCAGCTTCCAGGCGTTGCGCGATTCGTACAGTGCGGTCCCGCCGAAAATCACGATCCGCGAGGCAAGGATTCCCAGCAAGCCGACCTTGAACACGAAGATCAGGAGCAACGTCAGCGTCGTCAGGCCGATCATTCGGGCCAGCGCAAGAACCGCGAAGGAGCGGGCATCTTCCTGAGCGCGATAGGTCGTCGCCGCGAAAGTGTTGATGCGCTGCAGCCATGCGGAAACGACGGTAATGGCAAAAGCAGAGACAACGAGTTCCGGCTGAGGGAAGAACTGGTCCAGAACAAGGAGCACGCCGGCAAGAACGAACATCGCCGCGAAGGATATTCCCAGCGACAAGCGCTGGAAGTAACCGATCAGGACCGGGCCGGTCATGAAAGGCAGGTCCTGGCGTGCCTTGTCGTGATATGTCCTGACCGCACCGCCGGACAGCCCGCAGTCCATGAGCAACAGGAAAAGTTGCTCGAGCGAGAGCACAAGCGCCAGCAGGCCGAACTCGCTGACGGGCAGGATATGGGCGTAGGCCGGCAGGAGGATCAGCGATAGCGCACTCTGCAACGAGCCCAGGCCGAGATAGATCAGCATCCTGTGATGCAACGCCGTCTTAGCCATCGGATCGATCTTTCAGCAGCTTTGCGATTGCCTCGGCGGCCCTGTCGGTCGCCTTGCCGTCCATCGGGCCGGTTTCGGCAGTGACGTCGGTCGTGGAAGGGACGCCGTGTGTCAATGCGTCGATCAACAGTTCAGCGAATTCATCGGCCGATCGAGCATAAGGAACGCCAGCTTCATCGAACCAGAGCTGCTTTTCGCCCTCGAGCCGCTCCGTAAACGCCTCGATCGGGATGGGCATGCTGACGACCGGCACGCCCATCATAAGACTTTCCAGCAGACCGATCGAGTAGTGCCCGACGCTGCACGAGGCACCGGCCACTTCCTCGTCCAGCGGCCCTCCGGCCGAACGCGAGTAGGGGATCGTGAGACAGTCTTCAAAATGCCCGAAGGTTTCATGGTCGCTGCGGGGATGCGGCCTCGTCACGAGTGTGAAAGGCATTCGCTCGTAAGCGATTGCAAAACCCTTCGCCATCTCGGCCAGCGTTGCCCTGGCGGCGCTTCCCGCCACTCGCCCCTGCGCAACGAATGGCTGGAACACATAGATGACGCGCGGCGGGTCGGATCGGCTTCGCGCGATCTGGAGCAGCGGATCGAACCGGGGCACGCCGATAAACCGGATGGTGTGCGGCGCGACGCCTGCCGCCACGAAGCGGCCCGCATAGTCCTGCGAAGTGGCCAGGACCATCGAATGACCGTAAGCGCCATAAGGCATCGTCGGCGGGATCAGGCCCAGCTTGCGCGCGGCGAGAGCCATCTTCGGGATCAGCCCAGGACGCGGCGCGGCTTCCTTGGAACGCACGATCGTGAACGGCCCTTCCTGGACCAGCACCGTATCCGCACCCATTTTGCGCGCCGCGCTGAGGAACGCGCGCTGCGCATAGAACGTGTCGTTGCAGGTCACGACGAGATCGGGCCTGACATGCGCCAGATCCTTCTCAATCCGCCGGACCAGCCTGTCGAAAGCGAACTGGCCGCCATTCAGCAGGAGGTTCACCCTGCCGGGCAGCGCCCGCCGTTTGGAGAAGTTGATGAGCCCGAGGTCTTCGGGAGCCAATCGCAGGACTTCGCCCGGTGCATCCCAGACAACCTTCGACCGCGTCTGGGTGTTGAACGCCTCACTGTCGATCGCGACAATTCTGGCATGGGGATGGTCATGCAATATGCGTTTGGCGACGAGCGCCAGAGTCGTGCTGGCCGAACCCGCAACGACGAGAAACCAGATGGTCGGACCGCTGGTCTTGTCAGACAACTTCACATCCATTCCGCTTGGCACCACCGCGACAGGCTCGGGTTCGACGCTGTCCCGAACGCGAAACAGCTTGAACACGAGCCGAGGCAATGAAGAGATAGATTGGCCCTGGTAGCAAGGCCGATGACGCAGTGCCGAGGAGACATCAGCGTGCGTCGGGCCTGGCTCGTGCTCCCCGCGAGCGAGAAGCAGTGCCGCTCACGAAAATGGGCGGCCCCCGCGAAGGCGCCGCCCATCTTTCTAGCTGGCTAAGCTCAGGCCGCTGCAGCGGGCTTCGGGCGCGGGCGCCACTTGAGCTTGTCGCGCTGGACCTGCTCGACGGGGAGAACTTCCGTCGACTTGGTGGCCAGCGACTTTTCCACGGCCTTGAGGTCGCGGCAGAGGCGGCGAAGGCCGTCCGGCTCGAGCGAGGCGGCGTGGTCGGTGCCCTTCCAGGTGCGGTCGAGCGTGAAGTGACGTTCCACCCACTCCGCGCCGAGAGCCAGCGCGGCAATGTCGGCGGCGATGCCGAGGTGGTGGCCCGAGAAGCCGATCGACTTCACGCGATCGCCGAAGGATTCGATCAGGCGGGTGATTTCACCGAGGCAGATGTCCTCGAAGGCCACCGGGTAGCCCGAAGTGCACGAATAGATCACCACGTCCTTCGCACGGCCGTGCTGTTCGAAGAACTGGACGATCTTTTCTTCTTCGTCCTGCGTGGTCATGCCGAACGACAGGTGGATTTCACCCGAGTATTCGTTGGCGAGAACTTCGAGCATTTCGAAGTGCAGGTTGCAGGCCGAGGGAACCTTGATGAGCGAGGGGTTCAGCGCGGCGATTTCGCGGGCCGAGGTCACGTCCCATACAGAGGTCGAGTACTCGATGCCGTTGCGCTTGCACTCTTCCATCAGCTCGCGGTGCTGCTCGGGCGTGAACTCGAGGTATTCGCGGTGAGCACCGTAAGTGTCGCCGTAAGAATTCGCGGGGTTCGGGTGCGGCGCATTGTACTGCTCTTCGGTGAGAAGTTCGCGATTGGTGCGCTTCTGGAACTTGACCACATCGGCCTTGGCGTAAACCGCCGCGATCCGGATGTGCTCCTTGGCGATTTCCATATCTCCCTTATGGTTGCAACCAACCTCGGCGATGATCTTCACACTCATGAAATAGCCCTTCTTTGAGCGATATGATTACCCAAAAAGGTCTATCAGGGAACATACCTAGGCGCAAATCCATTTTTGTGCGACGCACAATCCCCTTTCGAGACAACCAGATAACAGTAAATCACAACAACTCCATTTAATATCGCCTATTTCTGCCGATTAGGTCTGCTCAAATTTAGGTGGAATTAAGAACTTTTCGCCCGGTAAAGCCCGGCGTTGACCTGCAGCATCGCTCTTCTCCCGTCTCAATTGCTGCACGTCACGTCGTCATGAGAGGCGTTTGCAGCTTCATTAAAATACCCATCGAAAACCGCACAGGTATGACGCAAAACAGGGAAAAACAGCCATCATCAATACCTAACGGCCGGAGGAATCGCCCTGCCTTTCCAATAGCGCCTTTCGGCGGATCGGATGCTGCAAGGGCTTCTTCAACTGAATCGCCGCGCCTATTGCATCTGCGAGCAGTTTGATTTCGATGCGCACGCCGCCTCGATCCCGTTGGAAGGAATGATTGAATGACAATTGCCCTCGCCGGCGCCAGCGGATCACATCCGGAGACGCTGAAGCTGCTGGCACGTGAAGTCCGCGAGATGGCGCCTTCGATGGCGCTGACGGTCTTCGACATGTCGGCCTTCGACCTGCGCGGCACCGCCCGCTACGAGGATGCGGAGGGCGAAGTCATCAAGCCGACCCCGCGCGACGTCGGAATTCGCGCATGGTTCAAGACTGCGGGACCGAACGTAGCGGTCTCCGGCGGCACGCGCGCCTTCGCGCGGATGCAGCGCTATTTCGAGTCCGAACTCACCCGCCGCGGCACCCGCGTCCTGCTGCTCTCGCATTGCTGGGGCTTCCCGGAGCAGGCCCTGCTCAAGGCCGCCGCCGCCCTGGGCATCAGGATCGCCATGATCGACGAAGGGCCGTTCAGCCTGCCCCTCAATGGACGCGAGAGGGCTGAAGCCAGACGCGGGCTGCGCGGAACGCTCGCCCGCATCCTGCACCAGGCCGGACTCGTCCCCCGGCGCGACCTTACAGGGCAGGATTTCGATCGCCTGTTCATCACGGCCCAGGCCGCGCGGATGAGCTTGTCCGGCGCGGTGTCGATGCCGACAAGATCCGTGTGGTCGGCTCGCCGCGATTCGATCGGATCGCCGCCACCGCCCGCGCACGGCAAGAACACCGCGACACTGCCGCGAAGCCGATCCGGGTTCTGTGGCTGCACCAACCATTCCGCAGTGACGGCAAAGTTTCGCGGCAGGAGGTAGACCGCGCCGAGACCATGCTCGCACAGGGCCTCGCAGCATTCTCGCGCGGCCGAGACCTCGTTGTCGGCCTGCGCCTTCATCCCCGAACCGAACAGGCGGAACGGGAACGGATGGCCCGGTTGATGGCAGAGCACGGCATCGCCAGCGAGATGGCCGAGGGGCCGCTCTACGATCACTTCATAGACTGCGACTCTGTGGTGGGGTTCTACTCTTCGGCATTGCTGGAAGCGGCAGCCTGCGCCATCCCGGTGATCGTGGCGCGGCTCGCGCCCACCGCCTTCGCCCAGCAGGGAGAAGCCGCCAAGGCCCTGGCGATGACCGAAGTGGGGTTTGCCGTCGCCGACCAGCCAGACGATGTCGTCACCGCGCTCACGGCCCATCTGGAAGGCGACGACAGAGTGGATGTGGAAGCGCTGATCCGCGCGGAACTCGGCCCTCTCGAAGGTACCGGGACGGCCACGGTCGCCCGCTGGCTGATCGAGCAGCAGGCTCAGCCTGCGGGCGAGGCTTCCGCCCGGAGCTGATGGAGGGGTGCGGCCTTCCGCGATGACAGGAACGCCGCGGCCTCGTTCACGTCGGCCGCGACCTTCACCGGATTGGCCGACCACGAGCGCAGGGCCTGATCCATGCGCTTTTCGCCGAAGAGCGCGGGCACGAACAGACTGTTGTCGAAAGCTCCGAGATCGAGCAGCGCGGTGGAGACCGGGGCGACGAAGGCCCGGTAGCCGTGCTGCGTCACATGGCGGGTCAATCCATGCGGATCGGGCGCCATCGCGACATTGTCGATACCCGCCAGCATGGGGAGCAGCCCCGACCTGTCCTCACGCGGATGCGGCAGGTAGTGGAGCGGCACGCCGGCAATCCGCGCGACTTGCGCCAGCCCGGCGGCAAGCTGTTCGCGCGTCAGTATTCCGTCGTCGACCAGCGGCGAACCGATGAACAGCACGGCATCCTCGGGCGCGGCGAGAACCGGGTAGTCCCACGCGAGATTGCGCCGCTCGAAACGGTCGCGCACGATCATCCGGCCGCGATCCGCGCGGCGGCGCAGCGCCCCTCTCGGGTAGAAACCGGATACGATCTGCGCCGCACCGCGCGCCGCGTACCAGAGCGGGCTGGTCAGATCGATGTAATGGGAAAGGCCTTCTTCCCAGAGTTCGATGGGGCCTTCGAACCAGTCCGCGATCATCCGTTCCAGCGGCTCGCCTTCCAGGAACAGGATGAGCCGTTCAATCCCCAAGGGTTCGAGCATTTCGCGGACCCGGCCGTAATAGGCCCGGTTTTCCGCGATCTGCCGCATGGCGCCCCGGGGATTGCGAGGCAGCCGCCCTTCCCTGCCGAGATAGACCGCCTTGCCGGGGTAGCGCCGCTCGATATCCTCGCGCAGATGGCTGTCCCGGTAGAGCACATGGTCGATCCGTGGATCGTTCGCATCGAGCAATGCCAGATGCAGTGATGAACGCGGCAGGACGGCGGTGACCGTCATTACTGGACAGCCTCCACACAGCCCTTGTCGAGCAGCAGTTCCGCCAGTTCCCGCAGCGCGCCCCTGCCACCGGAGCGCTCAAGCACGATCCCCGCCGCCGCAAGCGCGCGCGGATGCGCATCGGCCGGGGCAACCGAGCATCCCACCGCCGCCATGCATTCGAGGTCGTTCACGTCATTGCCGACATAAACTGCCTCTTCCGGTGCAATGCCCTTCTGCGCCAGCCAGCGCAGCATGAGCGGGAGCTTGGTCTCGACCCCGTGCGTGCATTCGATCTGCAGCTTGGCGCAGCGCGCGGCGACGACCTTGTTCTGCTCCTTCGAGATCACCGTCATGGCAAGGCCTGCCTTGCGCAGCAGTTCGATCCCCATCCCGTCCGAACGCGAACAGGAAACCGCTTCTTCGCCGGATGTCGAAACGAGCACACGGTCATCGGTATGGACACCGTCGAAGTCCATGATGAGCGCCCGGACCCGGGCCGGCAGGCCCGCACCCACGGCATCGCGGCGCAAGCGGCGAATACGATCCTCGGCGATGCGGAAATCGGCAGGCTCATCGATCTCCTGCCAATGCTCGACCGGGATCTCGTGCATCGCGGTGCGACCGAAGAACCGGAATTGAACGTCCCGGAACTGCGGCACCTTCATGACATAGACCGAGCCGGTCTCAACGAACTCGGGCGTACGCTGTTGCCGCATGAGGCGGAAGGACTTATCGTGATTCACACCATCGGCGCCGGACTGCTCATCGCCGTGCCACAGGAAATAGTGGAACGGCACGACCGACAATGCGGTATCGGCCTGCTCCTCGATGAGCTTGCCGACCGTTCCGTCGATATCCCCGCTGCTGGTGAGCGGTGACGTGCATTGCAGGAACACCAGCAGGTCGGGCCGGTAGCCTTCCGTCTGATCGAGGTGATCCAGCACGTGCAGCAGCGCGTCTTCCGACTTCGCCATGTCGGAGGCGAGTTCAGGCGGCCGCATGATGACTTCGGCACCATAGGCGCGCGAAACCGAGGCGATCTCCTCGTCATCCGTGGAGACGACCACCCGATCGACGCTTTCAGCCAGCAGGGCGGCGTGGATCGTGTGTGCGATCAGCGGCTTGTCGAGCAGCGGAAGCACGTTCTTGCGCGGGATTCCCTTGGAGCCGCCCCGAGCGGGGATAATGGCTAGCGTCTGCATAGGTTCTGCTCCTTGGTCAGGCCCTGCGCCGGGCGCCAAGCGCCTCATGATAGCAACGCAGGATATAGGCATTCATGCGCTCGCTGGTGAAGCGCTCCTGGAAACGGAGCCGGGCCTTTTCGCCCAGCATTTTCAATTCGGCACGGTCGAGCCGCGAAATGGCGTAGGACAACGCCTCGGGGTCGCCCGGGCGCACGAGCATGCCCGCCTCGCCGACGACTTCGGGAAGCGCATCGACCCGGCTGGCCAGAACCGGCCGCCCCTGCCGCATCGCCTCGATCGCCACCAGGCCGAAGCCCTCCCAACGCGAGGGCATGACGACCACGTCGGCCTTCTCGATGAAGCCCGGCACCTGGCTGCGGTCCCGCCAACCGTAATGGGTGACGTTGGGCAGGCTGGAGACCAGGCTTTGCCCGCTGGAGACCACGCGGTCGCCAATGACGTGGAGATGCACCGGCCGGTCCACCAGCGTGGCCATCGCCGCTTCGAGCACGTCGAAGCCCTTCTGCTCATCGAGACGGCCGATGAAAAGAAGATTGAGGACGTCGGATCGCATGTCTGCGGCGGGCAGGAGCAACTCCGGCGGCGCCGCGCTCACGCCGTTCTCGACGACCACCATGTTCTCTGCGCGAATGCCGCGGGACAGGGCGGACCGCCGTTCGAAATCGGAAATCGCGATGGTACGCTGGCCGAGCGGCGCCAGCAGGCGCTCGACGCCCGCATAGCAGCCCCGCTTCCAGTTCGCGCTGTCCATGTTGAAGGCCCAGCCATGCGAGCAGTAGACGACGGCCGGGCGCGCGATGCCGGCAGCGCGGCGATGGGAAGGCGCAGCAATCCCGGAAACGTGCTGTGGAGATGAACGACAGTGGGGCGCTCGGCAAGAAGCGCGGACATCGCCGTCCGCATGAACCCCAGAAGCGCAACCGGCCCACGCCCCGAACTGTCGAAAGCATGGACAGAGGATCGCGGAAACCCGGGCAAGTGCCCAAGCTCATCCCCGCAGGCGACAAGCGAGACGTTCGCATCGCCCAGAGCCGCGCGCTGATAGGGAAGCAGTTCGCCGAGATAGCTCGCCGGGCCACCCGGCAGCTTCTGTGTGACGTGAAGGACTTTCATGGGTGCGCGAAGACCGATCCCGCCGGCTCAGGAAAGCCCGGAGCGAGCGGGATATGACTGCCTCACCCCGTTGTCGAGCGAGAAGGACTTCCGCTCCGGCCTCAACCCACGGCGATAGATCAGGCTCGTCACGAAAAAGAACTGCGCGAGCACCGGCGGGAATACGAAGCACCCGTCGATCGCCGCGAGAACGACATAGCCCAGCGCGCCTGCTGTAGCGGCCCTGCGCAGGGGCGAAAGCGACTTCAGATGCAGGAAGCCGAAGACCGGCCCGGCCGCGAATGCACAGACGGCGAAAAAGGTGCCGACGAGGCCGAATGAATTCAGGAAGCCGAAATAGATCACTTCAGGAATCATCAGCGTCTTGCCGCCCAGGACGGTCATTTCGAAATTCGTGAAGGTCTTCACACGCCCGCCGAGATTGGAATCGACGAGCTTTTCCGGCGTCCACCCCATCAGCGGCAGCAGCATGATCAGCAGGCCGCCCGCAACGACGAGACCGATCCAGACGCGCGGGTTGCGAACCTTGATCTGGCCGGTCAGCATCATGATCCCGGTGACGCCCACCATGCCGAACCACACGGTGCGGCTCAGTGTGCAGACCAGTGCAATGATGAACAAGGCGAGCAACAGGCGTCGCTTCTCGAACAGGAAATAGATCGGTGCGAGCATGACCATGCAGGCGCCGAAGATATTGCCGTTGTTGTAGGTCGACACCAGCTTCATCAAGATGCCGCGCCGGTTGTTCTTTCCGTAGATCTCACCATAATCCGCCGCGTTGACGGTGAGGTATGGGATCTGGATGATGTCCTTGATGATCGGGTAGAGGACGAAATTCACGATCCCCCAGATCACGGCAAATCGTACGCACCACAGCAGGGTGGTGGCGATGATGTCCGCAGGAACTTCCTCGAGGTAAGGCCCCAGGATCACCAGGACGCCGACCGGGAGGAAGAAGAACAGCACTTCATGCACGGCCAGCGCCGAAAACGTGAGGTGGTAGACCACGGACTTGACGAGGATCAGCATGGCAACCGGCAGGAAGAACAGGATGACCTGCAGAAGCGGCTGGGCAAGCGGCATCGGCCTGCGCAATGCCCCGATCAACCCCACGGGCACCAGCAGGAACAACATCAAGTAGCCCCAGGTGATCGGCAGATCGCCCGCCTTGATGCCACCCTTGGGGATCGCGACATTGAACACGATCAGCAGGACGGCGAGCGCAACAACGAACTTGCGCGCGCCGCTCAGGGAACTCCATGTTCCGGCACTACGGTTGCTGCCGGCGCCACGCGAAAAAGGCACCGGCACCGATACAGGCATGCTTGCCGAGGCCACGCTCAGTTCTTTCCTTCTCCACCCGCCGTGTACTGATAGTAATACTGCGTGTAGCCGTAAGACGAATGGCCACCGCGATCGAAGTCGAACTTGGTCAGGATGACCCCGATCAGGTTCGCGCCGCCACGGGCCAGACGCCGCAGGGCGGTCTGGGCCTGATGCTGGCTAGCCTTGCCCGCTTCGTGCGCGAACAGCGTTGCCTCGACGCAGGAGGTCAGCTGAAGAGCGTCGGCCAGGCCGAGGACCGGCGGACAGTCAAGCATGATGACGTCATAATACTTCCCGAGTTCGGCAAGCGCCGGCACGAGAACTTCATGAGTCAGCAGGCGCGGCGCGCTGAGCGGAAGCGGTCCGCTGGGCAGCACTGACAGGTTCGCCGTATCGGTCTGGACGATCAGGCCGTCGAACGGAGCCTGGCCGGTCAGGTAGTTGGAGAACCCCTGGTCGTTTTTCAGGTCGAACAGCGCATGAAGCGATGGACGTCGCAAATCGGCGTCGATCAGCAGCGTACGCGAGCCCGACTGTGCGATCTCCCGTGCAATCGCCATGGAGGTGGTCGACTTGCCTTCACCCTGCTGCGTGCTGGACATGGCCAGCGTGCGCGGCAGGCCGTGCGCCGTCGCCATCTGGAGCGAGGTGCGAATGGAGTAGATCGATTCAGAGAACGCCGAACCGGGATCGTTGAGTTCGTCGCGCACACTGCCGGCCTTGGAAAGCGGCAGCAGCCCGAGCAGCGGAAGCCCAAACTTGCGCTCCACTTCGTCCGGAGAGCGGATGCTGTCGTCAAGCCGTTCACGGACGAGCGCGATGAGCACACCGAGCACGACACCGATGATGGCGCCGATCAACGCGTTGAACAGCGGCTTGGGCCAGACCGGCGAACGCGGAATTTCCGCCTTGTCGATCACCGAGATATTGTTGATCGTGACGCCCGAAGCAGCATTGATCTCACGATAACGCTGCAGCAGGGCATCATAAAGCGCACGATTGGTATCGGCATCGCGGCGCAGGATCGACAGTTGCACGCCGCGTCCCTGCTCGGCCAGGCTCTTCTGGCGCATCTCCTCGACGCTGCTCTTGAGGCTGTTTTCCTGGTCTACAGCGATCTGGTACTGGTCGCGGATGGACCCGCGCACACGCTCCGCGGCATTGTTGATCACCGCATCGATCGCGGCGAGTTCAGCCTTTGCCTTGATGACCGTGGGATAGGCCTCCGCGTGGCGCTGCATTTCGCCCTGGAGGACGGCAGCCTTCTCGCCGCGGCTGCTCATCATGCCCTGGATGCTCGAATTGGAGAGCACATCGGGGATTTGCAGAAGCGGTGAGCGCGAGGCCTGTTGCCATTTCTGCTCAGCAAGGATGCGGTCGGTCGAAGCCTTGGCGTAGGCAGCATTGATGGCTTCGAGGTTCGAATCGGTCAGCGACTTGCTGCCGGATCCACCCGCAGCACTTCCCGAACCACCGCTATCAACTTCGGTGATGCCAGCCTGCTGGGCGAAAATGATGAGCGCGCGTTCGCTGCGTTCAAGCTGGACCCGGGTACGTTCGATCTGGTCCTGAAGGAACTTGCGGGAATAGTCCGAAGTGTCGAAGCGACGCTTCAGCGTGCTGTTGATGAACTGGACGCCGAACTCGTTGGCGATGATCTGCGCCAGCTTGGGGTCCGGGCTGGTGAAGTGGACTTCGACGAGGCGGGTACCCGGTATCAGCTCAACCGAAAGGTTGGACTGAAGCATGTCGATGACGGCACGCTGCCAGCCTTCGCTTCCCGGAGCGCTCGTCGGGGGATCGCGGTCCATCCGCGTGAAGAACGTGGCATCGCGGAAGAGGTTCTGCGCGCGGGCCACCCGTTCGACCAGCGAACGGCTGGAAAGCAGGTTCACCTGGGTTTCGATATAGCTGTCGTCCCGGCCGGATTCGTCCAGCGACTGGCCGGAATTGCCGAGAACCTGCGGCGCCTGCTGCTCGATCTGGAGGGTGGTCTTCGCCTCATAGATCGGCGTGGAAAGCATGGCCACGAGCACGCCGACGAGAAGGCAGGCGATGGCCGTGCCGATCAGGATCCAGCGATTGCGGATAATGGCGGCGCGGATCGCATTGAGGTTCAGATCGACGCCGCCAAAGCCGGCGGCATCGTATGCCCCGGCAAAGCGGTCGTTGATGTTCATCGCCCCTTCCGGTGCGGACGGATATGGATTGTTCATCTCTATCGAGACCTTTTTCACATCACCAGGGGCCGGAAGAGCGCGAAGACCGGGACCATCTGCCTCAGGTCTCGCCAGAACGCACGCGACGACGAATAGCCGACGACAACCACGTCATTCCCCAGAATCGGAATATCCGGCTGTTCACCGCTCATGAGTGCGGCGACATCGAAGCGGGCCGCCATGCGCTGGCCATTGATCGTGCGGAAGACGATCACTTCGTCGAGCTTGGCGATCTCCGTTTCGCCGCCCGCACGGGCAACCGTTTCGATCAGCGTGGTATCGAGGCTGATCTCGTACACGCCCGGCTTCTGGACCTGACCGGTCACCACGACACGCTGGCGTGCCGAACTCGTCACTGAAACGGCAACCTGCGGATCACGCAGCAGGCGCCCCCGCAATGACCCTGCGATAGCGTTCGCCAGTTCCGTCGTCGTCAGGTCCTCGGCCTTCATCGGACCGATGCCCGGAAGGGCGATCTGCCCCGAGGGGTCGACCTTGACATTGGCAACCGAAAGATCGGGTTCGAAGAACACGTTGACGCTCAACGTATCTTCCGGGCTGATGCGATAGGGGCCGCTCTTAACCTGTTCCGCCGCGCCGTTCATCATGGCGTAGGCTTCGGCGGCAACCGGGATCGTGGGCGAGGCCTTGTAGGGCGCGGCGCAACCTGCGACCAACCCAACGCCAGCCACACACGTCAGAATTCTTGGCAACACTGCCTGTCTCCATGCGACAGCCCGGCCGTGGACCATCTGGCCCGGCCCGGACGGCTGCGTTCTGCTTGATGGGATGACAATTCCGGGTTTCCTCGGAATGGAACGTGTCAGGACATTCGTCCCGAACAGGATCATGGCTCGATGCTCGGACGGCACGTGAAACGAGTTCCGTCCCTCGCCGAAACCTGGCGGGAACGCACCGACCGACTTGCTTGCATTCGATGTGATCCCCGGCTTGTCTCGTTCGTAATTGTGCCTAACCCGATTTGGAGTGCAGCGCAATATAGCCGCCCAGAATGGCGGCCTGCTTATAATGGATTGTAAAACCGCGTTTTACTGCGGGATAGATCATGCAGCGCGCCGTTGCGCCCGAGCCATACCCCCCGCAGAAACACCATGTGCCGTGCGAGCCTTGCGTCGGCACGGTTAAACAAACGATTGTGCAGTGCGGAATTCGCCGCCGAACCCGCACAAAAGTTCGCCGGCCCCGAGACCGGCGAAGGGGTCGGATCACTCGACCACGATGGAGGAAACAATACCGCTCCCGCTCGGCACCAGTATATCGACGGCCTGTGCAGGACAGGTGCCCGCAGGGATCACGAACCGCGCAGGGCTTTCCGAGAGTTGCAGGCGAATGATCAGGCCCGCGCCGTTGCCGGGGTTGTTGCAGGCAATGCGTATGGCAGGCGCCTCTCCGGTGAAGCGAGCCGAGACGTCATGAGGGCCCGGCTTCAGGGCGGAGAACCTCGAGGCGAGCGGCAGCGACATATTCTCGCCATTCTCGTACCGGATCGCAACCGACCGCCCCTCATCGACGAACTGGCGATCGATGCCGCCATCGCTCGGATAACTCCAGCCGAAAGGACTTTCCCGCTTGGCTGCACCGACGGGCCGCGAGAATGCGAAGCTCGTGGATTCGCCATCGGCCCCACACGATCCGTACCAGAGCTTTTCCGCAGCTTCCGCAGAACCACCGCGGAGCAACCTGACTGCGGCGCCCTGGATATTGCGGCAATCGAAACGCGCGCCATGCGCGCGGGCACGGTGTAACAGGTCCAGGTAGAGCGAAGGCTCAACGGCACCTGCCGCCCAGTTCACGAAGTCTCCTCGCCAAAGCGGATTGCTGCCGAGGATTGCAGCAAGTGCCTCCCGAGATCCATCTTCGGCCAGGACTGCCTGGGTCGCCGCATAAACGGCGTCACTTGCATCGCCCGCCCCCCAGAGCGCCGCCACACGCTCTGCCGCGACCTGATGGGCTTCTGCCGACTGGGCGAACATGACCATGCTGAGCTGCGCAACACGATCGCGCCACCCTCTTCCGGCTGCCATGACCAGCGCTTCGGAAGCCAGCGCTTCATCCTGCCGGGCCGATGCAGCCACACCGAGCAGCGAGAGGCTTTCCGACGGTACGGGACGGCGACGAACCAGTTCGCGCGCGATCGGCATTGCTGCCGCGGCGCCCTGGTCCTGCATCGCCTGATATCCGCTGACCTCCAGCGACATGTAGCGGAAAGCATCGGGAATATCGTCGGCAAGGCCGAAACGGTAGCGACTGAGGTAGTCCGCCTGAAAGCCGGCAGTAACCACGCCCACCAGCGCAAGCGCTGCGATCCACACGGTGTGGCCGAGCACCTTCTTCACGCCGGGATATCCTGGCCGGGTTCCGACGCCGGGCGCTGCTCGGCCTGCCAGACCGGGCCACCCGAGACGCCAGGAACCATCTCCCTGCGCGAACGACGAATGCGCGAGGGGGAATCCTCCAGAACCGATGCCGGCCGCGCGAGCAGCCCCGCCATCACTGCCGCAACGCAGATCATGGCCATGTTGCGCAGCGGATAGTCGACCCCGGATTGAAGCGCGATACACGCCAGAACGCCGCCGGCGCCCAACCGCAAGGCGGCATCGGGCTCTCGCCGCCCCTTCCAGATGCGGACAACGAACCAGAGCATCCAGCAGGCGACCAGCCCGAGACCGAAAACACCCGCCTCGACCGCGATTTCGAGATAGTCATTATGGGCGCGGCGGGCCCGGCCGGAGCGGATGTTCTCCAGCGATTCGTCGACCTGGAAAACCTCGTCAAAAGACCCCATGCCCGCGCCGACCGGCCAGTAACGCCCGGCCGCGCTGAAGGCATCCTCCCAGATGAGCGCGCGCGCGTCTTCGAGACTGGAAAACCGGCCAAGCGAATTACCGATCGTGGACGTACCGATGGCACCCAATACTGCCGCCAGCAGGAGCACAGCCCCGGCGATCGCGACGAGCGCCTTGCGCGGGAGCTTTGCCAGCGGAACGCGCAGGACGCGGAAGAACGGGAACACCAGAACGATCAATGCAAGCGCGGTAATACCCATCGACGAGCGCGACTGCGTGAGCACGACCGCCACAACCAGGAACAGAGCACCGGCGACGACCGGCATCAGCCGGGCAAGTACGCGGTCCACCGGACGAGCGATGAATGCGGCCACCAGCGCCACCAGCGACAGGCACAGGAAAAGGCCGGTGCTGTTGTGATTGGCGAAGGTGCCGTAGAGCTGGTCGGGACGAGCATTGGCGTAGAAGTTGCCGACCCTGTTGGCGGTCGACAGCTGCACGAGACCGAACAGGACGTTCACGCCGCCCAGCACGGCAACGCACCCCAGCACCCGGCGAGCCTGAGCACCGTTCAGATTGACGGCCAGCACAATGGCGGCAAATGCGGGAATCAGGGCGCTGGCAGCGATGGCCGTGCGATAAATCGCGAGCGAGACCGGAGCGCTCTGGTCCTGCGCGCCCACCAGCGACAAGGACTGGGTAACGATCTCCCGCCCCGGCAGATGCGCCCAGATGGAAGCCGGCAGCGGAACCAGCTGCAACAGCGGCAGCAGGACGGTTGCGGCAAAGAGGACGGAGAACAGCCGGGGGGCGGCTCGGATCGCTTCGATCACGCGCGGCCCGTTGACGCTGAGGATCAGCAGGGAAACGAGCTGGATCAGGAAATTCAGCGAGGCCGCACCGAGACCTCCGCCACCCAGCAGCACTCCGGCTGCAAGAAGGAAGCAGAGCTGGGCATCTGGCCTGACCGCGACATCGAGCAACTGGCTCAGCGCGCTCTGGCGAGAAACATCTCTCCGTGAACGCGAGCTGACGTGCCTTGAAGGGGCCTTACGGATGCGTCGGCGAGATGTTTGATCCTGCATATACATAAAAACCCGGCCACCAACGAGTTGATGACCAGGCTTTCATTTAGTCGACAGGTCGATCAGTTCGAACCGTTCGACTTATCGTTGCCATTGTCGATGGCCTTGTAAAGACCAAAGCCAGCAGCGCCGAGCGCCAGAGCGCCAAGCACGTAGGCGCCAGCGGTCGCCTTCTGCTTCTTGTCAACCGAAGTCGTGGTGCGGCTGCCATAAACCGGCTTCACAACCGATGCCGAAGCCGAGGTGCCCGCCTGGGCAGCAACCGGGGCGAGGACCATCGTAGCAGCCGTAATACCGGCCACGAGAGAGCCAAACTTCATGTGTTTTGTCTCCTATTATTGCTCGATCTGTAGACCGACTAGGCTTGTCGCCCTATATCGCGCTGCACAATGAAACACAAGCACAAACACTTAGTTCCGAAAGCGCAGCGACTCGCCGCGTCTGCAGCATTGGCCGGTTTCATGCTTGTCATTGCGGTTCCCCCTGCCGTTGCTGCCGACACCGAATCATGGCCGATTGCATTGCGCACGGTCATGAAAAGGCTGGCTAACGTGGAGTGGCGATTGCACGAGGCGGCAGGTCAGACCTGCCCCCGCGAAGCCTCCGCCACGGGACTGACTATCGATGATCTAGGTAGTTACAACAAGGCCGACCGGACACTGCTCACCGCAAGCCTCGGGCTATCCGCCTTGCCGCAGGTGGCGGTCGTCGCGGCCGGAAGCCCGGCAGAAAGGGCTGGAATCCGCGAGTTTGACGAGATCGTCGCCATTGATGACACGCAGATGGCCACGCTGCGTGATGCAACCGATGCGAAGGGGACCATGGCGGAGCGTGTCGAGGAGATGCTGGCGGCCCTGCCGGCCGATCGTCCTGCCATGATCTTGCTGCACCGCAAAGGCGAGGAAGTCCGCGCGAGCCTAACCCCTCTGCGGCGCTGCGGCGTGCGCTTCGTACTCAAGACCGAAGGCGGGATCGATGCCTATTCCGATGACGACAATCTGGCCGTAACCGCCCGTTTCGTGGACTTTACCAAGACGGATGACGAGATCGCGCTCGTAGCCGGGCACGAACTTGGCCATGTGATCGCGCGGGACCGTGATGCCAAGAGCATCGGCCAACGCCGAAGCATGGAGGATCGCGCCGATATTCTCGGCGTGGAACTGGCATCATGCGCCGGTTATGACCTTGAAAAGGGGCTGGAATTCTGGCGACGCTTCAACCAGCGCGACTGGCTGCGCTGGTTCCGCGATCCGAGCCATCGCAACGTGCCCGAACGCATCCGCCGCATGCAGGCGCACCCCGCGCCCGCAAGCTGCCCGGTTTCGGCGATTCCCGCACTGCAGCCCGACTGAAACACGAAATGGAGCGTCACCCTGCGCGCCGCTTCATTTCGCACTTGCGAATTCGCAGTAAATTCAGGCGCGTCCGACAGACAGATAAGTAAAGCCGGCCGAACGCATGTCTTCCGGTTTGTAGATATTGCGAAGATCGACCATGACCGGCGCTTGGCGAGATCCTTGACCCTGCCAAGGTCGAGTGCGCGGAAGGCATCCCATTCGGTAACGATGACGACCGCATCGCTATCAGCGATGGCGGCATAGGGATCGCCCACCATCTCGACGAAAGGCATCAGCGGGCGGGCCTGCTCCATGCCTTCCGGATCGAAGGCGACGACCGAAACCCCGGCGTCGAACAAGGTCTGCGCAACCGCGATCGACGGACTGTCCCGCATGTCGTCGGTGTTGGGCTTGAAGGTCAGGCCGAGCAGCGCGACGCGCTTTCCGCGCGCCGCATCGGCACCGCCGAGCGCCTCGACCACCTTGCGGCCCATGGCGCGCTTGCGGGTATCGTTCACCTTCACCACGGCTTCGACGATCCGGACGGGGCTGTCGTAGTCTTCCGCCGTCTTGAGCAGGGCCAGCGTATCCTTCGGGAAGCACGAGCCGCCATAACCCGGGCCGGCATGCAGGAACTTGGAGCCGATGCGGCCATCGAGACCGATCCCGCGCGCCACGTCCTGCACGTTGCCGCCAACCTTCTCGCAAAGGTCGGCCATCTCGTTGATGAAGGTGATCTTCACCGCGAGGAAGGCATTCGCGGCATACTTGGTCAGTTCGGACGAACGGCGGCTGGTGAACAGCAGCGGCGATTCGTTGAGGAAAAGCGGGCGGTAGACTTCGCGCATGACCTCGCGGCCGAAATCGTTCTCGGCGCCGATGACGATGCGGTCGGGCCGCTTGAAATCGCCGATGGCCGCGCCTTCGCGCAGGAATTCCGGGTTGGAGACGACGGCGAAGCGATGCGTCGTGCCGCTTTCCCGCAGGATGCGCTCCACTTCGTCGCCGGTACCGACCGGCACGGTGGACTTGGTGACGACGACGGCATCGTTGGCGAGATGCTCGCCGATTTCGCGTGCCACCGCATAGACGAAGGACAAGTCGGCATGGCCGTCTCCGCGCCGCGAGGGCGTGCCCACGGCGATGAAGATCGCCTTGGCATCGCGGATCCCTTCGGCCAGGTCCGTCGTGAACGAGAGGCGCCCTGCCTTCACGTTGCTGGCGACCAGGGCATCGAGCCCCGGTTCATAGATCGGCATCACGCCTTCATGCAGGCGATCGATCTTGGATTGGTCCTTGTCGATGCATACGACGTCGTGACCGAAATCGGCGAAACAGGCGCCTGAAACCAGTCCGACGTAGCCGGAACCAACCATCGCAATTTTCATGTAAACACCACCTTGCAGCTCACGGCGCCCTTACACGCCGGTTCGATGGAATCAAAGCGTGCGGACATAGCCCCGATACCAGTCAACGAAGCGCGGCACACCCACCTCGATCGGAGTACTGGGCGTATATCCAGTATCGCTCGTAAGTGCTGTAATGTCGGCATAAGTCGCCTCGACGTCACCCGGCTGCATGGGCAGCAACTGCAGTTCCGCGCGGACGCCGCATGCCTCTTCGAGCACCTCGATAAGCCGCATGAGATGTTCGCTGCGGTGGTTGCCGATATTGTACAGCGAATGGGGCTTGATGCTCCCACCGCCTTTTCCTGCCCGTCATCGGCGGGTGGACGATCGATGCAGGCCAGCACTCCGCCGACGATATCGTCGATATAGGTGAAGTCCCGGTACATCTCGCCTTGGTTATATACCTCGATAGGGCGGCCCGAGAGGATACGTTCCGCAAACTTCCACAGCGCCATGTCCGGCCGGCCCCATGGCCCGTAGACGGTAAAAAAGCGCAGACCCGTCAGCGGGATGCGGAAAAGGTGGGCATAGGTCTCGCTCATCAGCTCATCCGCCTTCTTGGTGGCGGCATAAAGCGAGAGGGATGATCGGCACGATCCTCCACCGCGAAGGGCAGCTTGGCGTTGCCGCCGTAGACCGAACTGGAACTGGCATAGACCATGTGCGCAACCTGGCGCGCACGCGCCAGTTCGAGCATGTTGACGTGCCCGGCAAGGTTGGAGGTGACATAGGCCTGCGGGTTTTCGAGTGAGTAGCGCACCCCTGCCTGCGCGCCGAGGTGAACGATCACCTCGAAGCGGCAGGGCTCCAGCGTCGCCGTCAGCCGGTCCATGTCCGAGAAATCGAGCTGGTGGAACGTGAACAGATTGCCGAAGCGCGCAGCCAGCCGGTCTCGCCGGGCTTCCTTGAGTGAGACGGCGTAGTAATCGTTCATGTTGTCGATACCGATCACCGGCGTTCCCTTCGCCATCAGGGCTTCGGCAACGGCGGCGCCGATGAAACCGGCGGCACCGGTCACGAGAATGGCGGATTGGGAAAGCATCGAAACTCCAGTCGGTACGGCAGCGGTTGGGCGGAGCGGGGTGGCGCCCGCCTTCTAGAGATCAACCATGAAGCAACGATTGCCAAGGGCCCTGCGCCGGGGAACTGCACAGACAGCTCTCGTCTCCGGATGTTGCACCGTTATGGCGCCGTTCCCCTCGACGTTTCGTTTGACGCTCCGTGACGCGCGGCATATCCCTCCGAAAAGGCTGCAAACTGCCTTCCAGTCCCTATTGCCGTCGGACATAGCGAGACCATGACTTCCAGACCCCCCGTTCTCGTCACCGGCGGTGCCGGCTATATCGGCAGCCACGCCGTTCTTGCGCTCAAGGACGCCGGCTGGCCCGTCGCCGTGATCGACAACCTGACGACCGGCTTCCGTTTCGCCATTCCCGAAGGCGTCCCGCTTTACGAAGGCGACATCGAGGATGCCGACCTGCTGGCCCGGATTTTCGCCGAACAGGGCACGAAGGCCGTCATGCACTTCGCCGGATCGATCATCGTGCCGGAATCGGTCGAGAATCCGCTGAAGTACTACCACAACAACACGGCCAGGAGCCGGGCGCTGATCGATGCCGCGGTCAAGGCGGGCGTGCCGCACTTCATCTTCAGCTCTACCGCGGCCACTTACGGCATTCCCGAGGTTTCGCCCGTTACCGAGGACAGCCCGAAGCTGCCGATCAATCCCTACGGCATGTCCAAGCTGATGACGGAGATCATGCTGGGCGACGTCGCGCGGGCGCACCGCTTCAACTTCTGCGCGCTGCGCTACTTCAATGTCGCAGGCGCCGATCCACAGGCCCGCACCGGCCAGTCCACGGCGGGCGCCACGCACCTCATCAAAGTCGCCGTGGAGGCCGCCCTGGGCAAGCGCAGCCATGTCGCCGTATTCGGCACCGATTTCGATACTCCCGACGGCACCGGCGTGCGCGACTACATCCACGTTTCCGATCTCGCCAATGCCCACGTCCTTGCGCTGGAAGCGCTGATCGCCGATCCGGCGCGGTCGCTGACGATGAACTGCGGATATGGCCAGGGCTTCTCCGTCCTCGACGTGCTGGATGCGGTGGACCGGGTAACGAACCTCACGATCGACCGCCGCCTCGAAGGCCGCCGCGCGGGCGACCCGGATTCCCTCATTTCGGACAATAGCCGCATCAAGGCGACACTGCCCTGGACGCCGAAATACGCGGACCTGCCCACCATCGTCGAACACGCGCTCGCGTGGGAGCGCAAGCTGGACCAGATTCGCGAAGGATGAACGAAAAAGGGATGAACCGAAAAGGCCCCGGCAGGATGTCCTGCCGGGGCCTTTTCGGTTTGCGCTGCGATCCGTTCGGCAGCCAGCGCCCGATCAGAACGCGATGCTGAGAGACGCGCGGGTCGAAAGATCGGTAGCGTCGCTGGTGCGTTCCATGCGGGCAGTGATCTTCCACGTGAAGTCGAGTCCGCCCGCCAGCATCGAGACCTCGCTGACCCAGGCTCCCTTGAGGCTTTCCGGCGTGATCGTGAAGGCATCGCCGGCATCGTAAGTGTCGCCGCCGTTGAAGTAGGCAGTCGTGCTGCCCAGCTTGCCTGAGACGAGTTCGCGGCGACCCGCCTCCACCTGGAACGTCAGCGGGTGCCAGTCGGGAGAGATCGTGCCCAGCGAGTAGGAGGCCGTCAGTGTCGGCGTTACCGTGGTGGCCTTGCTGGTGCGGCTTGCCACGGTCAGCGCCATGGCGTCGGTGTCGGCGGTTTCGCTGTAGCCGTTCTCCTTCAGCCAGAACTGCTCGAGTTCGACCTTGGGCTTGAGATTGAAACGGCGCGACATGTCGAAGCGGTAGGACGCGCCCGCCAGGCCCGAGAAAAGCCAGCCGCTCCACTTGCCGTCCGCGGCATAGGTGAAGTCGGTATCGTCGATGGTGCCGGTGAAAGTCCGCGTCGAATCCACCGAGATCCGCGAGGCGCCGATACGCGCCCACGCCATGAACGGCCCCTTGGCATTGCGCCAGAACAGGCCAAGGTCATGCTGGCCCACATCGAGATTCCCGGTGCCGCCGTTGTCCGTCACGCTGCCCTGCAACCACGCATAGGACACGCCGAAGTAGCCCAGCGAAGTGCGCCGCTCGACGCCGCTGGAAAGGCCCGATCCGCTGGCCTTGTAGCCCGCGGTCGACCCCGCATCCTTGCTGGTGCGCCAGTAGACCGGCTCGAACCAGCCGCCGATGTCGGAGATGGAGAACATCGACGATTGGTCCGAAAGATGCCGCGCGGCCATGCGGTCGCCGTGAGTCACCGCATCGAACACGCCGCCCGAATGATCGGGAAGCAGCGCCGAGACCTGGGTCTGGAGCGTTGCCGAATCGTCCACGTCGAGCAGGCTCGCCGTCAGCGAATCATCATTCTGCGCGGTCGAGTAGATCGCATCCCAGGCCGACGCCTCGCTACGCGTCAGGCCGAGTTCGGCGGTCGTCTTGCGCTCGATGGTAAGATAGACGCTGTTGTCATCGGTCGAAACCTCGCCGTTGTAGATGAACGGCAGGTCGGTCTCGGTCGAGTCCAGCGTGCCCTGAACATCGAGGCTGCTGGCAGTCAGCACCGTGTAGGTGCCCTCGGCATCGCCGAGGTCGGTGACGGTGGCCGTGATCTTGGTCCCGCTTTCCAGCGTCGCGTTCGCCACGTTGATGAGCGAACTCGTACCTTCCTGGGTATCGACGTAGACCCCCAGGATACCGCCGGACTTCACGATGAGGTTGCCGAAGCTGATGTTCTCCGCCTCGCTCGCGGTCAGCTTGGAACCGCTGCCCACCGTCACGGTCAGGTTGTCGGCATTGCTGAAGTTGCCCGAATAGACCGAGGTACCGGAAAGCGACAGCGTGCCGTCGTTTCCGGCAAAGTCCATGGTGCCCACGAAGCTCGACGTGCCGGCAAGCGATGCCGTTCCCCTACCGCTGCCGAAGTAGACATCGCCGGTGTAGACGGTGTTGCCGGACAGGCTGAGCGTGTCGTCGCCGTTGCCGAAATAGGTATCGCCGGTGATCGTGCCGGTCGAAGCACTGAGCGTGTCATTGCCGGAACCAAGCAGGATGTTCCCGGTGATGCTTGCATAGATGGTCGGATCGGTATCCGTGTCGTTGTCTTCGAGATATTCCGCGCTGGTCTCGGCGTCCGCATCGTTGAGGTACTGGCTGATGGTCACGCCGGTCGTGTTCGCGGACAGGTCGAGCGCGGTCGTCGTGTCGGTGTCGGAGCCGGTTGCGGAAATGAAACCGGTGTTGTCGATCGTGGTCAGCGTGCCGGAAAGATCGCGGACCGCGGTGGAGGAACCGTCGCCCTGCGAGGTGATGCCCGCCGCGATCGAGCCGCTGTTGTAGAGGCTGGTGACAGTGCTGCCCTTGTTGATGAGCAGGGCGGTCGCCGCCGAATCGTATGTCGTGGCGCTGAGAGTGCCGGTCACGCCGATGCCGTCTGTCAGGGTGACGTTGCCACCCTGCCCGCCGATCACCAGGCCGTAGGCGTCGGTCTTGCTGTAGTACGAGTTGGAACTGACGGTTCGTCGATGGCGATCGAATAGGTGCCGGAATTGCTGGAAACGCCGCCGACCGTGATGTCGCTGGTGCCGCCCACCTGGATGGCCGGGCCATTGCCGTAGGACACGACCGCGCCGGTGCCTTCCTCGTCGTCATCGACACCGTCATTGTCTTCATCGTCGTTGGTGCTGTCATTGTCGACCGGCGGAGCAGCCACATAGATGCCGCCTGCAACGTTGCCGGTGATGTCCACCGTCGCGGCACCGGAGCGCAGCGCGGCGCGTGAAAGCACGACGGTGTTGCTGTCGTCATCGGTGTAGGAGGCCCGATTGGCCACCGTGCCCTGAATGGTCACAGTGCCGGTCACGTCTCCGCCGACCGAGAGCGCGGTCGCCCCGGCGCCGGTTGCATAGACAGTGCCTTCCACGGTGACGTCACCGTCCACCGCCTTCGTCGAGATGCCTACGGAATTGTCGCCGATCACGCTGATGGTGCCGGTGTTCGTGATATCGCCCACATAGTCGCTGTCCACGACGATGCCGCCGGAATCCTGGCCTTCCACCGTGATCGTGCCGGCGTTGAGGATCGAGCCGCTGGTCGCCGCGCCGGACAGGACATGAATGCCGTAGCGATTGCTGGCCGAGGCGCTGTCCGAGCCGGTCGTCTCGGGAACGTAGTCCTCGGTCACCGCGATCGAACCGTCCTCACCAACGGCAATCGTAGAGGTGGTGCCGGCATTTACGGTGATGCCGGTCGCACCGTCGGCATCGTCGAGCACCAGCCCGCCTTCGACGTCTACGGCGTTGCTGCTGTCGACGGTGACCGCCGACCCGCCGGCGAGCGTGATCGTGCCGTCCTCGGTCACGGTAACATCGCCTGCGCTGGACGTTACCAGCGGCGCGGTCGTGTCGGTGGAAACCTTGGTGGCGGCAAGGGTGGGAGCGGCGACGAGGGCAAGGACCAGCGCGCCGATGCTGGAAGACGTGTGAAGCGAGTTCATGTCTGGAATCTCGTGATGAGCGTGAAAGCGGTATCCGGCGCCGCCTCTCGGCCGGCGCCGGAGATTCAGGCGGCGATGCCGATGAGCGCGGTGCGGTGTATCCGGCCGTCAGGCTGCCGCTCAGCGTCGGCGTCATCTGCGCCAGTTGCGCGGAACTGTTGTCACCGAAGACATTGTCCGACGACAGCGAGATCGCGTTGTAGTTGGCGATGCTGGCCGTATAACGCGTATCGCCGGTGAACACGGCGGTGTTGGTGGCAGCCGGCATGGCAAGCTGCGAGATGAGACTGG
The DNA here is from genome assembly GCF_001298105.1 of Novosphingobium sp. ST904. Taxonomy (GTDB): domain Bacteria; phylum Pseudomonadota; class Alphaproteobacteria; order Sphingomonadales; family Sphingomonadaceae; genus Novosphingobium. Next base: position 32,255 of record NZ_LGJH01000137.1, read on the forward strand.
CCGTGCGGCCGGTGCTTGCCGAAGTCAGGCCGCCCGTGAAGATCTCGAAATGAATGTGCGGCCAGCGTCCCGAGTAGCAGGCGGGATAGATGGTCGTGAACGTCACCTTCCCCTCGCTGTCGGTCACCTGCACGCCGCGCAGGTAGCTTTCGGTGGTGACGCCGCTCGAATAGAGCGAGTACTTCCCGGCGGCATCGCAGTGCCAGACATAGATCGCCGCGCCTTCTATCGCCGCGCAGCCGTTGTTCACGTCGACGAGTTGCAGTGTCAGTTCCAGTGCGACACCGGCGGCGGTCGTCGTCGAATTGATGAAGCTGGAACGGATATCCGAGCGACCACACCGCTCACGGTCAGCACGTTGGAGGTCGAACCGCTTGCCGTGTTGGTGCCATCTGCGGGATAGGGGCCGTTGGTTTCGGTGGGATCGGCGATGCAGGTATCGGCGGAACTTCCGCCCGACGAGGTGGACGAAGAACTGGTCGACGAAGTGCTGGACGAAGTCGTGCTGGAACTGCTGGTGGAACTCGTGGAACTGGACGAGCCAGAGGTTCCCGAAGACGAGGAACCGTCATCCCCTCCACATGCCGCAACGCCCGCCACGCTGCCCGCGCTGGCAAGAATGGCCAGCGCCCGGCGGCGTCCTATCAGGTTCTCGCCGAATGCCCGTCCGATGGTCTGAAGATCGTGGGCAAGCCCGCGGTCATGGTCGTCCATTGAAATATCCCCTCGTGTCGCAATTCGCGCGACGCCCGGAGGACCGGTGCCGCGGATCAGGTCACGACGAGGATTGAAAGCCGGCAGTTGCCACCGGATTTCAGATGCATTTCATCTCTGTAGCCGCACGGTCCGTCCCGGCGGCCGATGCTCATCTGGCTGAAATGTCGCCCGAGACCGAGGGCACGAAGAGATACCCCTCATTGCGCACGGTGCGGATGATGTCGCCGCCACCGTCGCCTTCGGCAAGCTTGCGGCGCAGGCGGGAAAGCTGGACGTCGATGGCGCGATCGTAGTGATCGCTGTCTTCCCCGCGCGACCAATCGAGCAACTGGTCCCGAGTGAGGACACGTCGCGGGTGCTCGGCGAATGCCCGCAGGAGGCGGAACTCGCCATCCGAAAGCGAGATCAGCCGGTTGCCGGGATCGAACAGCAGGCGCAGGCCCAGGTCCATCCGCCATCCGCCAAAGTGCAGACACTCCCCGGAATGCACGTCGTTGACCGGCGTCGCTTCCAAAGGCGCGGCCGCAACGACCCGCTCGGCCACCCCGCCCACTGCCGCGCGGCGGCGCAGGACGGTGCGGATGCGGGCCAGCAGTTCGCGCGGATTGCACGGTTTCGCCAGATAGTCGTCCGCACCCATTTCCAGGCCGACGATGCGATCGACGTCGCTTCCCACGGCCGAAAGCATGATGACCGGCGGCGCATCGGGTCCAAGCTGGCGGAGTGCGGTAAGGCCATCTTCGCGCGGCATCATCACGTCCAGCACGATGAGATCGAAATCCTCGCGCGCCAGCAGTTCGCGCATCGCCGAAGGATCGGCGGCAGTCTGCGTGGCGTAGCCATGCTTGCCCAGGAACTCGCCGATCAGCGAGCGGATGCCTTCATCGTCGTCGACGATGAGGATGCGGGTCTGAAGGTCCATCGGAGCACGTTCTAGGATCATTGTGCGCCAATAGGAACCCCGCGTTCCACCCGGATTTCAGCCCCTGTTACAGCTTGCGACAGCCCGCAACAGGCGTGAAATGCCGGTGAAATCCGCAGGCAAAGTCCCGCGCCGAACAAGATGGCCATGAACAACCCAGTTCGTCAGGTTCCGTCTTGGATGGCCTGCAGCGCGGATCCCGTCGCATCCCCCGCGACTCCCGCAATGATGCTGCATGTCCCCGATACGGCCGGAACCACCGTCCGGTTAGCCACCGCCAAGGCGCCGGTCGGTGCCGGGCCCGTCGCAGCGGCAGGTCACGTAGTCGCACCCGCCCTGTCCTGCGACGGCCCCGGAACTATATCCACGCATCGGGGATGGTGCGGAACCGGACCCGATAGTGACACAATCGCATGGTACCGGCCGCTCAAGCCCAGTCGCGGTGCCCGGCGCCGCTCGACAAGAGTTTTCCTTCCAGCCTCGCGAGTGAGGGCACCGCTGCTGGAACGGACCCGAGGTGACCGTCCTCGCAGGCTGGCCTTGTGCCGGCTCGCGGGGGCGCGGAGCGGGGTCGGAAGGGACGTGTCCCTCCTTTCCGAGCCCGCTCCGCATCTCTCTTCCCCATCCCGCTCCAGAACGGCGCGCAGCCACGTGGTGACGTCTCGAAATCGCCGCGAATTCGTGGCATGGGGCCTGAAATGAACCTGCCCCGCCTTTCGAACCGGATCGGCCTTCCCCTGGCGATGCAGATGATCGCCATCCTGGTCTGCGCCCTGATCGGCGCCCAACTCGTCACGCTCGCGCTTACCGTGCTGCTGCCGCCCAGCCCGACCGCGCGCTGGAACATCGACGAGGTGGCCAGCGCCCTCACCGCCAGCGACGTGCCAGACCGGCTCGAACGCAAGCCGATGATGGGTCCGCCCGACGTGAGCGGGCAGGGCTGGCTCGTTTCCGAATCTCGCGCGACGCACTTGCCAGCCGCCTCGGCCGCGAGGGCAAGGACGTTATTCTCGCCTTCTATACCCAGCTTCCCGTCGGCGGCGTCGCCGTGCCCAGCAACACCCGCTCGCCCCTCGCCATGGCGCAGGGCAAGGCCGAACCCGCCTCGCTGTCCTCGGTTCTGGTCAGCTCGGCGGAAGCGCAGTCGATTCCCGGCGGCCCTCCCCCCGGTGGAAGCCCCGGGCCGAGCGGAATGCCCGGTGGCCACTTCCCCGGCGGAATGCCTCCCGGCGGCTCGATGCCCCGCGTTCCCGCCATGCCCGGTGGAGCCCGTCCGGGAGGACGCATCCCCGGCGGCGCGATCCCCGCCGCCACCGCACCCGGCGGCCACCGCCCCGGAAGCGCCGGTGCAGGCGGTCAGCCGGGTGGGCAGGCCCCCGGAGGCGGCATCGGCCGCCCTGGCGGCGGCCAGCCCTCGCAAGGACAGCCTTCGCAGGGACAGCCCGGCAACGCCGCGCCCAGCCGGGCAGGACGCCGAACCAGGACGGTCAGCCCGGACAGATCGTCGGCCCCGGCGGGCGTCCCGGCGGGATGATCGGTCCGGGCGGCGCCGCTGGGCTGGGCTCGGGCCTTCTCTCGCCGGCCATGCCCACGATGACCGACATTCCCCGCGCCACCCTGCCGATCGCCACGCCCGATCCGCTGCCGACCCCCGTCGCGACAACGCGCCCCCTGTCTCTCCAGATTCCCCAACCCCCGGTCATGCTCGCATCCACGGCCGCTCCGGCAACCACCGTGGCAACGGCAGCGCCTGCCACGCCGCCTGCCGCCGCGACGCGCACCACACCGCTGCCCGTCGTTCCCGGCACGCCGCAACCGATCCCCTTCCGCCACGTCGACAGCGGCTTCTTCGCGCTCACCTCGCCGCCGTTCATCGAAGGCGATTTCGTGGCCGCCGCACGCCAGCCCGACGGACAGTGGCTGGCCGTGGCGCGCGCGCGGAGCCGTTCCCCAACGCCTGGCAGAAGCGGGTCATGCTGTGGTTCGCACTGTCGCTGGCGATCATCAGCCCGCTGGCATGGCTGTTCGCCCGGCGCATCGTGGTTCCGCTGAAGGACTTCGCGCAAGCCGCCGAACAGCTCGGCCGCGACCCCTCGGCCACCATCCTGCCGCTGTCCGGCCCTGCCGAGATCGGGCGGGCGGCCAATGCCTTCAACCAGATGCGCAACCGCCTGCGCGCCTTCGTGGATGACCGCACCGCGATGGTCGGCGCCATCAGCCACGACCTGCGCACTCCCCTCACCCGCCTTCGCTTCCGCATCGAGGACGTTCCCGACGAGCAGCGCGAAGGCCTGCTGAAGGAAGTGAGCGAGATGGAAGCCATGATCAGCGAGGTCATCGCCTTCATCCGCGATGCCTCGACCCCGGGACCGCGCGAACGCGTCGATTTCGCGGAACTGATCGCCGGCAGCGTCGCCGACGCACAACTTGTCGGCGGCAAGGTGACGATCGAGCACAACCTGCACATTCCGGTCGATGTCGATCCGGTCGGCATCCGCCGCCTGCTCGGCAACCTGCTGGAAAACGCGATCAAGTACGGCGAAAGTGCAAGGGTCCGCGTGAGCCTGCACGATGGCGAGGCCGTGGCGGAAATCGTCGACACCGGGCCCGGCATTCCGGAAGACGAGTTCGACCGCGCTTTCGAGCCGTTCTATCGTTCCGAAACGGCGCGCACCTCGGGTCAGAAGGGCAGCGGGCTCGGCCTTGCGGTGTGCCGCTCCATCGCGCGCGCCCATGGCGGCGATGTAAGCTTCGTTCATGGCGGCGACGGATTCGCCGCCCGCGTCACGGTTCCGGCCGCCTTCGATCCGACCCTGCGAAAGGCGGCCTGATGCCCGCAAGATCGATGGCCTGCCTGCTTTGCGCAGGCCTTGCGGCAGTGTGGTGGCCCGGCAGCGCCGCGGCGCAGGAGACTACCACAGCGCAGGACACTGCCGCCGCACCTGCCCCCGAACTCGCGTCCACCGACGCCACTTCGCAGGCTGCATCAGCCGATCCCGCCGACACGGCTCCCCCGCAACCCGTCGATCCCTGGACGATCACGCTGTCCGCCGGGCTGAGCAACCGCGACGACGGCCCCGATGGTTCGTGGCAGACGCTGTCCCTTACCCGCCAGATCGGGCGCGGATACGTGCGCGGCGGCGTGATGCGCTATCACGGCACCCTGATCCAGGCCGACACCGCGCTCCCGTCCGATTACTACGTCGGCACGCTTGGCGCGGGCGGCAACTTCGACAACTGGGTCATCGACGGCTGGGCCAGCTACGGCCGGCAGGTCTACGGCAAGATCAGCACCGACTGGGGAAGCCGCCAGAGTTCGGGAGCCAGAAGCAGCGCCTATTATGCACTGGGCGGTGACTTCGGACGGATTTTCCCGCTTTCGCCCCGATGGTTCGTGACGCCGACGATCGTCGTTCCTACGCACAGGGACGCCTGCTCCGCCCCGCCCCCACCGGGACCGGCCTGGTCGATCTGGAAACCCGGGAACCAACATGGACGCTGGGCAGCACTGTCCGCCTCGATCATGCGTTCGGCGAAAATGGCGACCATTATGCCGGCATCTCGCTTTCCCGTAACTGGACCAGCAACGCCGTATCGCAAGTCAAAGTCGGCCAGTTCGAGAGCCTCGAAGAGATTCCCCGCAGCGGGCTGCTGGATTCGCGCCACTATTCAGACGGGTGGTGGGAGGTGGGCATCAGCGCCAACATGAAGCTGGCGGACAGGCTCCATCTCGACCTCTACGCCTCTCGCAGTTTCGATGCGCTCGCGGGCAACACGATTTCCGGCGGTATCTCGCTACGAAAGGCCTTCTGACGGCGGAGCCGGCCGAACATCCCGGGCCGCCCGCGCGCAAATGAACCATTAGCGGGAACCGGCAAGGCGTTCATCCATTTGTTTCTCAACGGCAAATCGCCGAACGTACAGGAGAAACACATGTACCGCAGACTGGGCTGGGGCCTCGGCATCCTTTCCGCCACCACCATCCTGCTGTCGGCCTGCCATAACGACCGCCCCGGACGCCACCATCCGCCCCGGCACGAACACGGCGACCGCGACGGTCACCGGGACCGGGACGATCATCGTCCGCCGCGCCACCATAACTGAACGACTGCGGCGGTTGCGCTCCTGCCGCCACAAGGACGAGCGACTCACCCATTCGTCCAGCTAGTCCCGCGACGCGAAGACCCGTAAGAATCGCCGGGAACGGCAACTTTGCCCGACTTCAGGAGCGCCAGCGATGCCACGGGCTTCCATCACGGTCGTCGTGCCTGCCTATCAGGCCGGGCATACCATCGAGCGGACGGTCCGCTCGGTGTTCGGCCAGCCCCATGTCGATACGCGGGTCATCGTGGTCGTCGACGACACTGGCGAGGAAACCCGGTCCGCCGCGCAGTCCATCGCGGATACGCGCCTTTCCGTGATCGTGAACGAGGCCAATCTGGGCGCGCAGAAGAGCCGGAATCGCGGGCTCGCCCTTGTCGAAACCGATTACGTGATGTTTCTCGACGGCGACGACTTCGTGATGGGCGACCTCTTTCGCGGCCTGCTGGACGCCGTGGAGAACGGAGCCGACGTCGCATTCGGCCCGTGGCTTCGCTACAATGAAGCGGCCCCTTCGGCGGAACTGCGGCGCGAACGGTATAGCAGCGCCGAAGACCTGCTTGACCGGTGGCTGGTTCGTCGGCGCTGGACACCGCCCTGTGCGGTGCTTTGGCGTACCGATTTTTTGCGCAGCATCGGCGGGTGGGACGAAGCGGTGCGGCGCAACCAGGACGGTGAAATCGTGTGCCGGGCAGCGCTCGCAGGCGCGCGGCTGGCACATTCGGACCGGGGTTGCGGCGTCTATGTCCAGCACGATTCGCCGCTGCGCATCTCCGCGAACCGTTCCACTTTCGGCGATCTCATAGACGTGGCCGAAAGCCTGCTGCGCCGACCTTCGGACGCGGTGCCGGATGAAAAGCGCGCACGGATCATCGGCGAATACTTCTACTGGCTTGCCGACAGCGCCTTTCGGCGGGGGGACATGGCGCAGGGCCGCCGCGCGCTTCAGCGCAGCCTCTCGCTCGGCGGCAAGGGCGCACACCTTGCGCCGGTTCCCAAGCTCGGCGCGGCGGTATTCGGGCTGGAAGGCTACCGGAAGGCCGTTGCCTGGCTCACGCCGCGCGCTGATGCCTTCAGCCCTTCTGCGGATGGCGGCGGAAGCGGTCCGGCAGCAGGTTCCCCGCCAGCCGGATCATCTCCGCCATGTCGCGCCGCCCGCTCGCGGTGCAGAAATGGGCCGCAACGGTGCCTCCGTAGCTGCACAGGACCGCAACCGTAAGCGTGACGACGGTAGGCAAACCTTCCCCCAGCCGCGAAACCACCGCCCAGGCAAAGACGCCCCCAAGCAATGAGGGCACCTGCGCCTCGTACAGGAAACGCTGGGACACCGGCGTGCCCTTGGTCGCATAATAGTAAAGTGCGGGAGTCGTCAGGAGCTGGCCGAAGAAATAGGCGGCCGCCACCCCCACCGCGCCCCAGCGCACCCCGATGAAGAAGCTGATCACGCTGATCGTGCTGGAGAAAATCCCCCAATACATCATGCGCCGGGTCTTCCCGCTGCTGATGTAGAGCCACCCGGTCGTGTTGGGCACGGTCTGGACGATCGCGGTGAGGCTGAGCCAGAAGAAGATCGGGCTGGCGGCGCTCCACCGCGATCCCAGCAGGAAAGGCACGAGCCGATCGCTGCAGATCGCCGCCGCCAGGATGCCCGGCAGGGACAGCAGCGCAAGCGCGCGGATCGCCCGTTCATAGACCCGCCGATATCGTTCCGCATCGTCCTGGAGCCGGCTCATGACCGGAATCATGACGCGGCTCAGCGGCTGGTTCACGTTTTGCAGGGGAAACAGCATGAGCTTGTAGCTGCGATCGTACAGGCCGACCGCGTCCGCACCCTCGGCCTTGGCGATGATGACGTTATCGAGATTGCGGGCGAAGAAGTTCACGAGATTGAAGCCCGTAAGATTCGCTCCGAACACCACGAGATGGCGCACCCCGGCGAAGCGCGCGCCCATTCGCGGGCGCCAGGTGCAAGATGTCCAGACCATAACAGTGCTGACGCTCGCCCCCAGCAGCGCCCCCAGCCAGATCGCCCAGTAATTGCGCAGCGCAAGCGCGGCCAGCGCGGTGAAGACGAACGTCGACAGGGCCACGGCGATATCGTTGATGCTGAGCGTATGGAAGCGAAGGTCCCGGTTGAGCAGGGCCTGATGCTGCAACTTCAACCCCGAGACGAGGACGGTGAGCCCGGTGGCCGCCGTCACGTATCCCGCGCGGTAATCGCCGTAGAACCAGCCCGCCAGCGGTGCCAGGATCACCATGACCAGAGCTGCTGCGACCGAGACGAACACGTTCAGCCAGAACAGGGCATTGGAATGCTCCGGGTCGAGATCCCGCGCCTGCACGACCGCCTGGGTGAACCCCAGGTTCTGGAAGATGAGGATCAGGCCGGTAAGCGGCGCCACCATGGCGCTGATGCCGTAATCCGCCGGCGAGAGAATACGCGCGACCACGATCGTGGTCGCCATCGTGGCGAACACCTTGACCATCTGGGATGCGGCGGTGGATGCCACCCCCCGCGTGGCGCGGCGGCCGATATCGTCGCTGCCGGCCCTCGTCATTCGGACACCGCCACCGCAGGAATGCCCTGCGGCATGAGCAGGGGATTGCCGAAACGATTGACCAGCGCGGAAATCTGCGCGTCGTTCTGCAGCATGTTGTCGTCGTAGAGGCGGCTCGCCTGGGAAAAGTCCCAGGTCATCTGCACGAAGCGCGGTCCCACCTTCCGGTAGAGCGCGCCTGCCCGGCGCGCACACCAGTAGAACCACAAGTCGTCGGCGGAAGGCGCGTATCGCTCGTAGAGTTCGCGCTCCGTCACGTCGGGATGGAAGCACCCGGGCGGATAGAGCACCCCGCCGATCCCCGTGGGCATGAGATCGATGGACGGAGCGTGCGCGGCATCGTCCTGAACGTCCCAGCCCCAATCGGCATAACGGGCCAGCGCCCCGCCCGCCCCCATCTCCAGCCGGTGCGCGCGCAGGCAGGTGATGACGCCCTTCGTTCCGGCCTGTCCATCGACGAGTTCGGTCAGCCAGGAAGGCTTGTAGAAGACGTCATCGTCGGCAGTGGCGATATAGGCTTCGGGAAAGGCGCCGAGCGCATAGACGAGCTTCTTGTAGCTGCGCACGTCGTCGACCAGCCGCAGTTCGACCCGCCCGTCCAGCAATTCCCGCACGGCAGCGGGCAGGGATTCCTCGTCACCGCGCGCGAGCCACAGGACGATGCGGTCAGGCACCGTGTCCTGCCGCAGCAGGCTTCGCAGCGTGAGGTGGAGCGTGGGATATCGCGGCGGAAAGGACGTCAGCGAAACGATCAGCGCGGCCCGCAGCGGATGCGGCCGCCTCTCGCCCTCGGGATATCGGCCCGCATAGCGCCGGTACTGGCGCCCGGTCCACAACCGGATTGCCACGGGTCGCGGCAGAACTGCAAAGATGAACTGCCTGGCCAGCTTACTCACACAAGCCCCCGCGCCTCAAAGCCACCGCGTATTCATCGCGGCCACCCGGCAGGTTCTACCCAGCCGCCCCGGGATGCGCCATTACCCTGAATAGCGCCGCAACCATCCGAATTTCCTGAACTATACCGGGCAGTTCGGCGATCCGCACGACGATGGCCTCGACGCCCGCGCCCCGCCGAAGCACGCTCCGAAACCGAAGCGGAAACTTCGGCCGATCTTCCGGGGCCTTGCCAGCGGCTCTGGCGCGGGCATAAGGAAACGCTCTATTGTCTTGCCTTTCCGGCGCCGGCCCATGCTTCGCCGCTGGCGATGGACGGGGGCACCCTTGAAGCCGCGCCACTCTGAAGGATACGCAGGGTTGAAAGACCGCAACCGCATCGCCGTCGGAAGTGCGGGCCTCGCCGCGATCGCGCGGTGCGTGCTGGCCATTGTCCTTATGCTGGCTCCGGGAAGCGCGCTGGCCGCCCAGCCTGCCACCCAGCCTCCCGCGCTTTCGTCTGCCATCGCCTCGGCGCTCCCCAAGGCCGACCCCGCTCCCGAGCCTGCACCCGATCCCGTCAGGAAAACGCCGAGCGAGGCGGTGGCCAGCTTCGATGCGGATGCCAGGCATGCCGAGGCCGTCTTGCGCACGGACATCTCACGGCACGACTACGACGAAGTGCGCGAACTGAACCTCCTGCGCGACCGTCTTGCGGCCGACCGCGATCTGGCTCGCGGGATTGCCGATCGCAGCAACCTCGATGCGCGAATCATACAGGCCCAGATCACCGCGCTCGGCCCGCTGCCCGAATCCGGCAAGACCGAAGCCTCCGCCATCACCGACCAGCGCAAGGCACTCGACGCGCGCCTTTCCGTTGCTCTCGGGCCGGTCCTTCGCGCCCGCGAGGCACAGGCGCGCGCGGCAACCCTCGTCTCCGATCTCGACGAACGGATCGCGGCGATAGACCGGCTGCGCAAGTCGGAGCGCGCCTCTTCCGTGCTCGATCCCCGCCTCTGGCTGACCTTCGCCGGCGATGCCCGGCGCGGTGCCGAAGCCATGGCGGCGGGCTTTGCGCGGGGCTACGAGGCTATCGGCTTCCTTGGCCTCGCCAGCCGGGTGCTGGGCGCAGCGGCACTGATGCTGCTGGGCCCGTTCGCGTCCGCATGGCTGCTGCGCGTGTTGAGCGCCAGGCTGGCAAAGCGGATCGAAAACGTGGAGCAACTGGCTAGCCGGTTGCTGATCGTGGTGCTCGAGGATGTTTCCACGGCAATCGCGCTGTTCTTCGGCATAGGCTGCACGATCGCCGCCATGGGCCTCGTGCTGAAACCGTTCGTCACCATCGCCGTACTGGTCCGGCTCAGCACCATCTTCGTGCTTGCGGCGCTGATCGTCGCCATCACCCAGTGGCTTGCTAAGGGAACGCTGCAATCGCCCTTCGTCCAGTTGCGTCTGGTGCGGCTGCGGCCGGCCCTTGTCGACAAGGGCGTATCGACGGTCCGCTGGATCGGCGTGGTCATGGCGATGGAAGCCATCGTCGAGGCTCTCGAGCAGGCCGGTTTCGCGTCTGCCACCGCAATCGACCTCATTTCGGGATTGCTGCTGATCCTGGGCGGCGGGCTGATCTGGGTGCTTGCGAACCTGCTTCACAAGGGCCGCGAAGGCCAGGACGAAGCCACGGCATCGGACGGCAAGCCACCAGAAATGCTAGACTTTGCATCGCCGTTAAGCCGAATTCTCAAGCTGCTGGTGATTGGCAGCGTCTCCGCCGCGCTGGTCGGCTACATCATCCTCGCGCGTGAAATCTTTTCGGACGCGGTGCTTTCGATCGCGGTCATCGCCATCGCCATTTTCCTGCACCGGCTGATCTCGCTGGTGCTCGGCCTGCTCGCCGAAGGACGGTTCAAACGCTACCGCACGACGCTGCACTTCGTGCCGATGCTGACCGGGCTCTTCATAACGCTTTGCACCGTGCCGATGCTGGCAGTGACCTGGGGCTACAACAGCCGCGAGATCGGCGATGCCATCGTCACGCTGCGCAGCGGTGTCACGATCGGCCAGGTGAACCTGTCGGCGGGCGACATTCTCACCTTCGCCTTCATCTTCCTTGCCGGCTACGTCGCCACACGCTGGACCCAGCGGATCATCAACCTCTCGATCCTGCCGCAATTCGGGCTGGACCGGGGCTCACAAGCCTCGATCGTGACGATGATCGGCTATGCCGGGATCGTGCTGGCCGCGGTCATCGCCATCGCCAGCACCGGACTGGACCTTTCCAGCCTCGCCTTCGTTGCCGGGGCCTTGTCGGTCGGTCTCGGCTTCGGCCTGCAATCCATCGTCGAGAACTTCACCAGCGGCGTGATCCTGCTGATCGAACGGCCGATCCGCGAAGGCGACTGGATCGAGGTTGGGAACTTCTCCGGCATCGTGCGAAAGGTGTCCGTCCGCTCGACCCACCTGGAAAGCTTCGACCGTCACCAGATCATCATTCCCAATTCCCAGCTCATCACCGGCAGCGTGAAGAACCTGAGCCTGGGAGCGGCACTGGCGCGCGTGGTTGTGCCGGTTGGAGTGGCGTACAGTTCCGATCTCGAAAAGGTTCGCGCGGTCCTGCTGGAGATTGCCCATGCGAATCCCGGCGTGCTTCCGTCGCCGGCACCCAGCGTGACGCTGGACGCATTTGCCGAAAGCTCGATCAACATGCGCCTGCTGCTGTTCGTGCCCGACGCGACCGATGGCGCATCCATCGCCTCGCAAGTCCGCTTCGCCATTGCCGAACGGTTCGGCAAGGAAGGGATAGAGCTGCCCTTCCCGCAACGCGAAGTGCGAATCCGCAGGGATTGATGCCCCATTTGAAGAGCTTGGGCCACGCATCCGGCGCATCGCTACCGCCGGATATCCCTTCTGCTCAATCATCTGGATCGCCCTCTCCACCCTATTGAGGCATCGATTGCCCAATTATGGTGAATCGCTCTTGGCGGGCCTGAACGCTACGCTCCACCGGCAAGTCGCCAGAGGAGAACGCATGAGGCCAGACCCGCCGCTCCGCGCGCTCTTCGTCATCAATTCACTTGCTGGCGGCGGGGCGGAACGCGTCTTCACCACGCTGGTCGAGCAGCTCAGCGGCCCCCGCAGCGACTTCGCGATAACCGTCGCCCTGCTCGATAACGAAGCCGAGGAAGCCTACCTCCTGCCCGAGAACGTACCGATCGAACGCCTCGATGCGAAGGGCGGCCTGCTGCGCAGCGTCCGGGGCATGCGCAGGCTGGTGCGCCGCTCCCGGCCCGATGTCGCCCTGTCGTTCCTGTCGAGAGCCAACGTCGCGACGCTGGCGGCAATGCGGCAGACCGGCGGCGCAACCGTCATCAGCGAAAGGGTGAATACCACCGCTCACCTCAAGCACGGCCTGTCCGGCCTCGTCAGCCGGTTGCTGATCCGCAGGACCTACCCGGCGGCCCGGCAGGTCATCGCCGTGTCCCAGGGGGTCGCCCGGACGCTGGAAACCGACTTCGCCATTTCGCCCGACAGGATTCGCGTCATCCACAACCCCGTGGATGTGGACCGCATTCGCGCCCGCGCCGCGCTCGAACCGGCGATCGAGGTCACGCGCGACGATTTCGTCACGATGGGACGCCTCGTGGACAACAAGAATACCGCCATGGCCATCCGGGCCCTGGCCACGGCACCCGCACGCGGCAACCTGATCGTGCTGGGCGAGGGCCGCTTCGGGAGGAACTCGCGCATCTGGCGGCCTCGCTCGGCCTTGAAAGGAGAGTGCGCTTCGCCGGCTTCCTCGCCAATCCCCATGCCGTGCTGGCCCGCGCCGGATGCTATCTGCTGACGTCCAATGCCGAAGGTTTTCCCAATGCCATGCTGGAAGCCATGGCCCTGGCGCTTCCCGTAGTGGCGACGGACTGCCCCTCGGGTCCGGCCGAAATTCTCGAAGTCACGCTTGGCGATGCGCCTGCGGTGTTCGGTTCCGGCGGCGCGCTGGTGGCGATGGACGATGCGCAGGCCATGGCGACCTGCATGGGCCGGCTGATTGCGCAGGATCGCCCCGCCTTTTCCGAAGCGGCGGCCAGACGCGCGGAATCGTTCTCGCTCGACCAGGCCGTCGGCGATTTCCGGAAATCGCTGATCCAGGCGGTCGCCGCGAACCGGATGGCGGCGACATGAAGATCTGCGTCACCGGCCTGCGCGGGATCCCCGGCGTCATGGGAGGGGTCGAGACTCACTGCGAGGAACTGTTGCCGCGTATCGCCGCCACGCTGGTCGATACCGAGATCGAGGTCTGCTGCCGCGCACCTTATGTCGATCCGGCGATGACCAGCTTTCGGGGCGTTGCGCTCAAGGCGCTCTATTGCCCCACCGGCCGTTCCAGCGAAGCGATCATCTCCACGCTGTTCAGCATCCTTTACGCCCGCACCCACGGGGCGACGGCAATCCATATCCACGCGGTCGGCCCCGGCCTGCTGGCGCCGCTCGCCCGCCTGCTCGGCCTGAAGGTCCTGCTCACGCATCACGGTGCCGACTACGAGCGCGAGAAGTGGGGACGCGGAGCGAAGTGGATGCTGCGGATGGGCGAAAAGCTGGGCGTCCAGTTCGCCAATACGGTCGTTTGCGTATCGCCCTCGCTCACCGCCCGCATGAAGGAGCGCTATCCGGGCAGGGCCGAACATGTCGATTTCATCCCCAACGGCGTCAGCGCGCTGCCGCCATGCCCCCAGCCCGACGATGTCCTGCTGGCCGAAATGGGCCTCCAGCCCGGAAACTATCTGTGCTGCGTCGCCCGGCTGGTTCCCGAGAAGGGCATCCACTACCTGATCGAAGCGCATGCCCGCAGCGGGGACCCGCGCACGCTGGTCATTGCCGGAGCCGCAAAGAAATCGGATCGGTATGCCCAGAAACTGGCCCAGATGGCCGGGGCCAATGTCCGCTTCCTCGGCATGGTGCCCCGCGCGCAGCTCGGCGTCCTGCTCCGCAATGCCTCGCTCTTCGTGCTGCCCTCCTTCCATGAGGGACTGCCTATCGCCGCGCTCGAGGCGCTGGCCAGCAACTGCCCGGTCCTGCTCAGCGACATCCAGCCGAACCTCGACCTTGGCCTTCCGGCCGATTGCTACTTTCCGGTCGGCGATGTCGGTGTCCTGGCTACGCGCCTTTCCCGCCGCGACAGTCCGCGCCGCGCCGAACTGCCCGTGGAAGCCCTGATGGACTGGGATGAAGTCGCCCAGCGCACCGCCGTTCGCTACCGCGAAATCCTGAGCAGGAGCCACCAAGATTCAGCCCTCAAACCTGCACGCTGAAGGCAAGGCATTGGCACGCGCCGCCCTTCCTTCCGGGAGAATTCGATGCTGGCGCTGACCGTCGGAAGCCCTCCCATACCGCAGTTCCTGATGGTCCCGACCATGATGCTCTACTGCGTCCTGGTCGCATTGCTGTGCCTCAGGATCGGCAGGTCCGCGCAGTTCCTGGTGATCGCCTGCGCCGTTCGCCTCGCCATGTCGGCACTGCCCCATTTCTCGTTCTCCGCATCGCCTGCGGGGCTGAGCTGGAACGCGCTGGTCTCGGTGCTGGTCGTGGGCCTTGGCATCCTGCAATTGCGCCGAAGCCGCGCGGTCCCGATCGTAGTGGGAGCGATCGCCCCCCTGCTCCTCGTGATCCTGCTGAGCGCGACCTTCAACGACGATGCATCCGGCAGCACGGAAAGCCTGGTGAAATATGCCTACTTCACCGTCATCGCGCTCGCGGCCTACGACGCCTTCGTTGCTGACGGCGCCGGCAAGGTGCTGATCCGGGTCCTGTTGACCTTCCTGCTGCCGCTTTTGCTCCAGTCCTACAGCCTCGTCCTGGGCATCGCCAAGGCGACCGAGAGCGACGGGTCGGCGTCCTACATCGGCGGCTACAACCACGAAGCCAGCTTCTCGATCATCCTGCTCACCGCGCTTCTGGCGGCCGTGCTCAACCCGGATCTCCGGCGACTGGTGAAGCTTGCGATCGCGGTCGTCTGCATCGGCGGGATCGCGGCCGCCAACTACCGGACCGCCATCATAACCGCCGCGCCGATCACTCTTGGCCTGCTGGTCTCGGTCCTGACCTCCGCCGTCCGGCCGAGCCAGCGCCCCGTCGCCACCATCCTTGGCGGGCTGCTGGTGCTGGCCTGCCTTCCCGTGCTTCCCATCGTGGCCGGCGATCGTTTCGATGCCATCAGCACGATCGCCTCGCACCCGGAAATCCTCACCAAGGCACCCGCCGAATTCAGCCGCGACGACCAGGCCCTGCTGTCAGGCCGGCTACTGCTCTGGAGCCAGTACGTCACCGCCTGGGAGGAAAGCACCCCCCGCCAGCACATGTTCGGATACGGCGCCAATGCCTGGGAGGGGCGCTATCGCTACTATGCCCACAACACGCTGATCTCGACGCTCTACGAACTGGGCTTGCTCGGCGTCGCGGCGATGCTGTTCCTGTGGCTGTGGATGTTCTGGCTGGCGCTGACCGCGCGCACGCCGGCCCGCTTCGTCCTCATCATGGCGCATCTCGGCTTCTTCCTGCTGAACATGGCGACGATGCCGTTCTGGATGATCGAGGGGCTGCTGTTCTACAGCCTGCTTTGCGGTTTTACTGTCCACGCCTCGCTCATGACCCGGCCCGCGCCTCGGCCCGTCGCAAATCTTGCTGCGCCCCATCCCGTTTGACCGGATAACCGCCGGTTCCGGCGTTGCCCTGCGCTTTGCCCGGGATAAGATTTCGCGCGTCGTTCTTCGCAATCCCTGCGGAGATATACTCTCGTGTGCTCGCAAAGAGCCGAAAAACTCGCCAAGTCATTGAGTAAAAAGATGATAAAAACTTCGGTCGTCGCACTCTCCCTGCTTTTCGCAGGTCTTTCCAGTTCCGACATCGGCGAATCGATCGCCCGGTTCAGCCCTTTTGCCGCCGCTCCGGTCATGTTCGCCCAGGCATCCTCCACGGCCACGGCCTTCAGGATGCCCGCGATCACCGCGCCGCAACTCTCCTCCGGCACTTCGTGCAAGGCCATGACCACCCTGCGCCTCGGGCCGACTTCCGCCAGCCTGAAGAAGGTCTGCGCGGTTGACGGCAAGATTCTCGTCAACGGCAAGAACGCCACCGGCTTTGCGATGGAGGACGTCAAATCCCTGCGCTACGGGCCGCTCCTGCGGGGCGAGAACGTCCCCAACATCCAGGTCCAGCGGGTTTCCGAAACGGCGGCCGCGCGGATTCGGTGCTCGGCCTCGGGCTCGTCAACGTCAGCAACGGCATCGGCAAGGCGGTGTTCCGCGATCTCGTGTGGATCGGCGACAAGAACTACCCCTCGATCAACAGCGACGATGCATGGGCCGCCATCGCACTGAAGGGCAAGGATGCCAACGACATCGGCTCCTTTGCGATCAGCAATTTCGACTTCCAGAATTTGTTCATGAAGTCCGGTAGTTACTATCAGAACGTCGACGGCATATCGACCGAGGCGGGCTATTCGGGGACGATCTCCAACGGACGCGTCCTGAATGCCAGCGATGCCTGCCTGGACATCAAGGGCAAGGTCAGGGTGGACAATGTCTACCTTGCCGGTTGCCGCCAGGGCATCAAGGCATGGACCGACCAGAGCCACGGCCTGGTCGAACTGGGCACGAACCGCTTCGTGGGCATCATCGGCAAAGGCACCAAGACCAAGACCCGGACCATCACGATCGACGTGCTCATCGCGTCCGGCGATCCTTCGGTTCCGCTCTTCCGCGCCGAGGATGGTGTGGTGAACCTGCGGATCGGCAGGCTCGTTTCCAAGACCGGGCAGGTGCTCAACAGTTCCAGCAGTTATTCCGGGTCTACCGTGACGGTCGGGCAGCGGGTCTATTTCTGATCGGATGCCCGCCGGCCAGACAGGCCGCGGTAGACTTCCATGACCCGTTTCGCATGGCTGGCCGCGCACAGGGTTTCCCTGGCGCGGCCACGTGCATCGGCGAAGGCGATTGGATCCGAACCCGCCAGCGCGCCGCGAACGCTCCGGGCGAATGCTTCAGGCCCCGCGTCCAACGGCACGAGCACCCCGCCGCCGAAACGGCGGCCGGTCTCGCCCAGTCCCGCATCGTCGGTGGCCACATAGGGCACGCCCAGTATCAGCGCCTCCAGCGGCGTGCGCCCCAGGGGCTCGTCGATGGCGGGGATGGCGAGAAGATCGAGCATGGCGATGTTCTCCTCCACCGGCAGGCGGAAACCGGCAAAGACGACCCTGTCGGCAATTCCGAGCTGCCGCGCGAAATCTTCAAGGTCCTGCTGAGTCTCGTCGACCTCGCGGCCGAAGATCACGAAAGCCGCCTGGGGAAGCTCGATCAGCACCGCGCGCGCCATCTCCAGGAAGAAGCGCGGCCGCTTGCGGTGCGCGAAATTGCCGATGAAGCCGATCAGCGGCCCTTCCCCGGCAACCCTGTGACAGGCAGCGAAGGCATTCCTGAGCGCTTGCCATCCACGTCCTCGGCCAGTTCCACGGGATTGTCGATCAGAACCGACCGGCTCCTGAGCCACTGCGGCAGCCGCTGCTCCACGGCCTGCGAGATGCAGATGATCCGCTGAGCCGTGGCGATCACGGCAAGGTTCGGGGCCACCGGACGGTTGAAGGCGCGGTTGTGGTAGACCACCGGAATCCCGCGAAGCCGCGCCGCCGGTCCCCAGCTCTGGAGTGCCGACAGGTCATTGCAGTGCACGAAGGTACCCTCGGGCTGGCCTGACAGCAGCGACAGCCGGCGCGGCAGCAACCGGGCCTCCGTCGCCAGGCCGTGCCGGAAGCTCGGGGATTCGCCGAGCGGCCAGATGGTGAAACCGTGTTCGCGCGCCACCTGCTCTATCAGGCTGTCTCGCGGCGCGGCCACCACCACTTCCACCCCGTACTCCTGCTGAAGCGTCCTGCCGAGCGTGAAGGAGGAAACGTGGCTGCCGCCGATCTTCTCATTGGTGAACGGAAAGACCACCCTGTCCACGCGCATCGGTTCCCTGCCTTCCTGGTGTCGCCCATCATCGCCAAGAGCGCGGCGCCGCCGCGGTTCGGGCGGGCCATGCCCTAAGACTTAATCGCAATTGTGCAGCGGCGCCCATGAAACTAGCCAATGCAATTAGGTATATGGCAGCGATCCAGAAGGATTCATGGCACGAGTCTGGTGCTTTCCCGGCGAAGAGAACCGCCACAGCAATCCCTACACGGCGATCCTGATCGGACAGCTTCGCCGACTGGGCCATTCACCTTCATCGCCCGGCTGGAAGGAACGCTTCACCGGCACCTGCGACATCCTGCACCTGCACTGGCCACAAAAGGTCATACAGCCGGGCCTCCTGCGCAGCTTGCGGACGATCGCAGCCTGGGCGGTGTTTCTCGCGCTCCAGAAGGCGCGCGGCGCGAAGATCGTCTGGACCATGCACAATGCCGTCTCTCACGAACAGTTGCGCCCCAGGCTCGAAAGGTTCTGGATGGCGCGGTTCATGGCCCTGCTCGACGGTATCCACGCCATGTCGGAGAGCAGCCTCGCGCAGGCCCGGCTCCGTCACCCGGTGCTGACCCGCATTCCGGCTCTGGTTGCGCCCCACTGGACTTATTCCGGCGCCTATCCGCCGCCTGCCGCCACCATCGGCCTGCGCCGCGATACGGTCTCATTCCTCGGCGACATCAAGGGCTACAAGGGCCTCGACGACATGCTCGCCGCGCTGGAGAACGCTGAACCGGACAGTCGCCGCTATCTGGTCCACGGCCTGCCGGAGAGCCCCGCCGAAGCCGCCGCGCTGGAGGCCCGGCTCGCCGCCCTTTCCGGGCGCGGCTGGAGAATGGAGTGGGTGCTTACCCGGCTCAGCGACCAGGAGATGGCGGACCGGCTCAACGAGACGCTGATCCTGCTCCTTCCCTATCGCCGGGGCGAGAACAGCGGCCTCGCCATCCTGGCAGCCGAGCGCGGCACGCCGGTGATGGTGTCTGGAATCTCCGCCTTCTCGAACCTGCTCGACGAACTGGGGCCGCCGCGGGTGACGGCGATCACCGCGCCTTTGTCGCACCGGCAGATCGCCGAGGCCGCCCAGGCGGCCGCCGCCGTCGCAGGGGCAGTGCCGCTGCATTTCGTGGCCCGGCGTTCGCCCGAGAGAGTGGTTGCAGAGATTTCGAATTACTACCTGTTTCTGATGGATTCAGGGGGCAGAAAACTCCCAAGATGACAGTCGATTTCCACGTCCTCCGGAAGGTAGAGCGACTTGTCCGCAGCTTTCGAAAAGCTCCCCGTTTCCAACCTGCGCGGCGTGGACGCAGCCCCTTCGACCACGTCCGGTCCCGATGGTTCCAAACTCATCGACCTGTCCTGGCTGGCGATGCTCGCCTGGCGGCACAAGTGGGCCATGCTGGCGGTCATCGGCTGCGCCCTTGCCGCGACATTGGCGGCCTACATGCTCGCAGTGAAACAGTACGACGCGAACGTCGTGCTCGCGCTCGACCGGAACGACCAGCAACTGGTGCGGACGGCGCAGACCGACAAGGACACCGCTGTCGATTCGCCGACCGTGGATACCGAAGTGCAGGTGCTCCTCTCCCCTGAAGTGGCGACCGCCGCGGTGCGGAATGCCCGGCTGAACACGAACCCCGCCTTCATCGCCGCCGGCGCGCCGGACATCGCAGGTCCGCTTTCGATCCCGGCAGCGACGGCGATCGTCAGGTCCAACCTGACGGTGGGCCGACAGGGCCTCTCCTATGCGATCAACCTGGGCTACAAGTCCCGCGATCCGGCGGTTGCCGCTTCCGTGGCCAATGCCGTGGCCGACGCCTATGTCAGCGGCAACGTCCAGAGCGAGCAATCCGCGCGCAGCCAGGACATCAACATGCTGCGGACCCGCCTTGACCAGCTTCGCGGCGACGTCATCAAGGCCGAGGCCGCCGTAGCCGCCTACCGCGCCAAGTCCGACCTCGTAAGCGTGAGCAACGACAGCACGATCGCGCAGCAGGAACTTTCGACGCTGAACACCGAACTGGCCTCCGCCAAGGCGGAACTTGCCGCCTCGCAGGGACGCGCAAGCGCCAACGCCGGGGAGAACGGCACCGCCGTCAACAGCAGCCCGGTGATCCGCGACCTGCGAACCGACGTGTCCCGCCTCGAAGTCAAGCTGGCGGAACAATCTTCCGTCTACGGCCCCAACCACCCCGACCGCGTCAAGACCCAGGCCCAGTTGACGACGGCCCGGCAGGCGCTGAGCCGCGAAGTCTCGCGCGCCAGTTCCGGCGTCAGGTCGGACATCAGCGTCGACAGCCAGCGCGTCGGCGCGATCCAGTCGGCGATCGGCAGCGCCAAGGGCAGGCTGCTGGCGGGCAACAACGCTTCGGTGCGCCTGAACGAACTGGAGCGCGTCGCGGAAAGCTCGCGCCAGCTCTACCAGACCTTCCTCGATCGCTACCGGGTGGAACTGGCGACGCGCGGCACGGAAAAGAGCAAGGCCCAGGTCATCGCCCGGGCTCAGGTGCCGGTGCGGCCCTCCTCGCCCGACCTGCTGGTCTACATGCTGGGGGGCCTGATCGCGGGGATCATCGCGGCGGTGCTTCTGGCCATGGCGCTGGAATGGCGCGAGCGCGGCCTGCGCACCCGCGCCGAAACCGAGGAGTTCACCGGCTACGAAGTGGTCAGCAGCCTGCCGGATATCGGGACGATGGACGAACCCGACTTCCGCAGGAACGATGCCCTGGGCGTTCCCGATTTCGTGGTCGAACACCGGGAATCCCCGTTCTCCGAATCCGTCCGGGCCATCTGGACGGCGCTGAAGATCGGACACAAGGGACAACTCGCCCGTTCCGTGGGCGTCACTTCCTCGATACCGGGAGAAGGCAAGACCAGCACGGCCATCGCCCTCGCCCGGTCCACCGCGCTCGCGGGAAGGCGGACCCTCTTGGTGGACTGTGACATGCGCCGCATGGGCACCACCCTTGCGCTGGGTCTCCGCAACCGCCCCGGCCTTGTCGAAGTCCTCAACGGTCAGGCCCGCATCGAGGATGTGATCGTGCTGGACGAGGCATCCGGCGCCCATGTCCTGCCGCTCAACACCGAACTCACCGCCCAGTCGGACATCATGCATTCCCAGGCCACGGCCGCCATGTTCGACCGCTTCAGGCAGGAATACGACTTCGTCGTGCTCGACATCGCACCGGCCATCCCCGTCGCCGAAGCCCGCGCCATCGCCACGATGGCGGATCTCACGCTCATGGTCGTGCGGTGGCGGACCACACAGCGCAAGGTCGTGAAGACGGCGATCCGCGAACTCGATCGCGCCGGTGCGCGGATCTTCGGCATCATTCTCACGCAAGTGGACACCCGCTCCTCGGCAGTGCTGAGCGAGGAAATGGCCTATTACCAATATTACTATTCGCGTGAGAGCCGGCCGAACTGAGATCGCTGCAACAGGCCCGGCCAGTGTCGGCTCAGGCGGAAGGCGAACCCTCTGCCGCGTAGCCGAAGAACGCCAGCAGGTCCGGCTTGGCCGCGACAGTCTCGTGTACGATCCTGCGCTCTACCGTGGTCAGCAGCTTGACCTGTGCGCGCTGCGAAGACGATCCATGTCCCTTGGAACGATCGCCCGAAGCCTCCCCCGGCTCGTCGGAAACCGGCGCTGCGTTCTCGATTCCAAATGCGGAAGCCAGCGAGGCGGGCTCGCTGCGAAACGCCTCGTATGTCACGAGCGGATAGCCCCCGCGCTCCACGGCATCGCGCAGGAGCCCGCTCTGCCAGACCCACAGCCTGGCCAGATGGCCCACCACATCCCGGCGATCCACACCGTCATAGACCGAAGGCAGCGGACGCCGCAGCCGGGCATCGATGTTCGCAATGGGCTCGCGATTGGTCACCACCACGCGCGCCGCCGAAAAATGCCGCAGCAATTCGTCGTGGCGCACGAGGTTTGGCGGGCTCTTTTCCAGAAAGTAGGCCACCGGGCGGGACTGCTCTATTTCCGCGACCCGCGCAGCCCAGGCCCCAATCACCGCCTCGAAATCGACGAACTTTTCCGGAAACCAGCGATCGACATCCATCAGCCCCCTGACGAGCCGCTGTCCTTCGTAGCTGGAATGAAGCCCGGCAAGGCTGACATGGTCCGCAAGATAGCTTGCCATCGTGGTGGAACCGGCGCCGGGCGGCGCGAGAAGGAACAGGAAAGGGCGGTGGATCCGGTCCTGTCGGCGCGCAGGCCAGTACGATTCAGGCGAGCGCCGCTCCCTTCGCATCCGCTTCAAGGCGCGAGAAATCGCTGGGCCCATCAAGGCGTTCCGCCCCAAACCTCGTGCAACAACATCGGCATAGGGTAACCCGCATGGCCGCCGCCGTGCCGGCTATTGCGAGCCGGAGGCTACCTCTTTTTCGCAAGGGCCGCGCGTTTCATCGCACAGAAGGCTCGCGCTCAGCCCTTCCCGACCGACAGGATGCGGAAGATCGTTTCCGTCACGGGCTCGGCATTCAGCCAGATCGCTTTACCGCCCGGCCCTTCGACGCTTGCGGCCAGTTCCCCGGCAGCAGCCCGGTCCAGGACGAGGTCGATTTCGATCCGGTCCTCGTAAAGCCGCCCATTGCCGATCACTGCGCCGTCCTGGCCAAAGGCGGTGCCCGCACGGTTGACGAAGATCGCCACTTCAGCCCCAAGCGTGTCCCAGGACAGGAACGGCAGATCGCCGGCAACGGTCCCGGACATCTCGAACCGGAGAACGCCGTCATCGCTCGCGGCCGGGCGCAGTTCGTCCACCGCAACGGTCAGGCCGATACCGTCGTGCCGGCTTCCCGGCGCCCTGTCGCCACCCCAAGGGATCATCAAATCAAATCCAGATAGATTGTCGAAAACCGGATAGCAGCACCCGATCAATTGAAAAGTCGTGAAAGCCGCGCGCGCTGCCGGCGATCAATCGCCCGCGATCGTCAACCCATCGACCCTAAGCGTCGGCACGTTGATGGCGCGGTGCCATTCCAGATCGTTCGCCGCCCGCAGCGCCGCGAACATGGAAAGCAGGTTGCCGGCAACGGTGAACTCGGCAACCGGGCCTGCGATCTCGCCGTTGACGATACGGAAACCGGAAGCGCCCCGGCTGTAATCGCCAGTGACGGCATTGACGCCGTGGCCGATCAGTTCGGTTACATACACGCCGTCGCGGATGTCGGCCATGAGTTCGGCGGGCGTCTGCTCTCCGGGTTCGAGGTGCAGGTTGCCCACGGATACGCCGGGTGCTCCGCCGCCGCCGCGTGCCGCATGTCCGGTCGGCGCTAGGCCGAGCTGGCGTGCCGAAGCGCTGTCCAGCAGCCACCCGGTGATCCTGCCGTCCTCTACCAGATGGCCCGCCCGCGTCGGCAGCCCCTCTCCATCAAACGGACGCGAACGCAGTCCGCGCAGCGTATGCGGGTCTTCGACGATGGAAATGCCGGGCGCGAAGAGCTGCTCTCCCAACCGGTCGAGCAGGAAGCTCGAGCGCCGGGCGATCGCGCTTCCGGACATGGCGCCGATCAGGTGCCCTACCAGCGAACCGCCGACGCGCGGATCGAATACGACCGGCATCGGCCCACTGGAAAGCTTGCCCGGATCGAGACGTGCCACGGTCCGCTCGCCCGCGCGGGTGCCGATCTCGGCCGGCGGCGGCAGGTCGCTGCGGTGATGGGCCGAGCGCCAGGCGTGATCGCGCTGCTTGCCCGCACCTTCGCCGCCGACCACGGAGACGCTGATCGAATGGCTGGTCGATCCATAGGCGCCCGCGAAGCCATGGCTGGTGGCAAGCGCGAACACGCCCGTGCCGGAACTGGCGGTGGCGCCATCCGAATTGGTGATCCCGGCAACGGCCCGTGCCGCATCCTCGGCTTCCAGCGCCATGGCGCGCAGTTCCTGCGGGCTGGGCTCAGCCTGATCGACGAGATCGAGTTCGGGCCAGGGTGAACGGGTCAGCAATTCCTCGGGTGCGAGCCCGGAATAAGCATCTTCCGGCGCCGCGCCGGCCATCGCCAGCGCCCGTTGCGCCAGTTCGTCGAGCGCCTGCGAAGACAGGTCCGAGGAACCGATGCTCGCCGAACGACGCCCGACGAAGACGCGCAGCGCGATATGCTCGCTTTCGGACCGTTCCACATCCTCGAGATTGCCGAGGCGGACCTGGATCCCTTCCGAGGAGCTCGCACCGAACACCGCGTCGGCGGCGTCGGCACCTGCCTTGCGGGCACGGGCGACGAGATCCTGAGCGCGGTCGAGCGCTTCCTGGGGGCTGAGCATCTTCGGGTCTCCACTGGCCGCGTTACCGACGCGGGAGCGCAGCCCTAATCGCCGCGAGCGCCAAGCGCAAATGCGCTATCGTTCCCCAAGCCCGTTCAAGGGGCGGGCCCCACGCGAACCGGCGCGCGCTTTCAGTGCTTCAGCAGCAGCGCAAGGCCCTTGAAAAGCCCCGTCAGCGCGAACGGCAGGCCGATCGCCAGCAGCCACAGCATGATGCGGTCCCTGCGATAATAAGGAGCGAGCGCCGGGTCATGGGCCTGTTCGTCGTCAAGCCGGTTCCAGCGCGCCTCGAAACGGCGGCAGGCGGGGATGATCGCCACCACCAGGATCACCAGTGCAAGATAGGGCAGGAGCGATTCGCCCCCGGTCTTGAGCGCGCCGACCGTCACGAAGATCTGCAGGGCGGTATAGACGAGCAGGGCATAGGCGATGTTGTCGCTCATCTTGCGGCGCCAGTCGGCCTTCGCCCAATCCTTCATCGAACGGCCTTCCGGGGGCACCGGCTTGTCCGGCAGCGCTGCCGAGATCATGCCCTTCGTATCGACGCCTTGCTTGCCGATCCTGTCCATGGTGCCTTCCTGTCTTAGCAACCCGGTCTTTTGTTGCGACCTCGTGTCTCTTTGTGCGTCCACTAGACCACGCAGCGGCCCGGATTTCAAGCACACCCCCGAAATGCGCAATATTAGTGCACTGTTCCCGGACTGCGCCGAACCATGCAGGAAACCTGCCAATCGACACCATATCCGGGAATTGCCGACTTGCCGACAGCCGGGACCGTGCGTAAACCGCTCTGAACATGACCGGAACCACCGAACTTCCGCAGGACCAAGCGGCCCACCACATCCCGACCGTCGCAGAAGCCGGCGGGCTCGAAGTCATTTCGATCGCCAAGAGCTACGACAAGCGCGCGGTGCTGACCGATATTTCGCTGTCGGTCGCCAAGGGCGAAGTGCTGGGGCTGCTGGGGCCGAACGGCGCGGGCAAGACCACCTGCTTCTATTCGATCATGGGCCTCGTTCGTCCCGACTCGGGCCGCATCCTGATGGACGGCGTCGACGTGACCCGCCTGCCGATGTATCGCCGCGCGGTTCTCGGTCTCGGCTACCTGCCGCAGGAAACCTCGATCTTCCGCGGGCTGACCGTCGAACAGAACATCGGCGCCGTGCTAGAACTGAACGAGCCCGACAAGCACGTCCGCGCCAGCGAACTGGAACGCCTGCTTGACGAATTTGGCCTTACCCGCCTGCGTTCAAGCCCCGCGATGGCGCTTTCGGGCGGTGAACGCCGCCGCTGCGAAATCGCCCGCGCGCTGGCGGCCAAGCCTTCGATCATGCTCCTGGACGAGCCTTTCGCCGGCATCGACCCGCTTTCGATCTCCGACATTCGCGAACTCGTGCGCGATCTCAAGAACCGTGGCATCGGCGTGCTGATCACGGACCATAACGTGCGGGAAACGCTCGATATCGTCGATCGCGCCTGCATCATCTACGGCGGTCAGGTGCTCTTCGCAGGCAGCCCCGAGGCGCTCGTCGCCGACGAGAACGTGCGCCGCCTCTACCTCGGCGAGGGCTTCACGCTATGAGCGGTTTTCCCCAGTGAGGCCCTCCGCGAGGCCGGCCGCGCCGGAAGCCTGAGCCATGGCGCTGGGGCCCAGGCTAGACCTGCGGCAAAGCCAGTCGCTGGTGATGACCCCGCAACTCCAGCAGGCGATCAAGCTGCTGGCGCTGTCCAACCTCGAGATCGAGGCTTTCATCGGCGAATCGCTGGAGGCCAACCCCCTTCTGGACGTGGGCGGCGAACCGCCCTCCCCCGTTGCCGAAACGGTCGAGCTTCCAGAGGACGCGCGCCGCACGACACTAGAGGATTCGCCGGTAGACCGGCTGATCGGCGAAGGCCGGGGCGATGACGACCGTCCGCTAGACATAGACACTGCCGCGCTTGACCGCGACCGTGACACCGGAGACTGGTCCAACGAACTGCGGCTCGGCGGCGGGGCGGAGCTTCCCGGCATCGATGAACGCGGCAGCGGCGCGCTTTCGCTTATCGAGCATCTCGAAGCCCAGGTCGGATCGGCCACCGACGACCGCCACGTCGCCGGGATCGCGCGCTACCTGATCGGCCTGCTCGACGAGGCCGGCTATCTTCCCGTCACCCTTGCCGAAGTCACGGGCGATCTCGGCATCTCCTTCGCCGAGGCCGAAGCGGCGCTCGGGGTCGTGCAGTCGCTCGATCCCACCGGGGTCGGCGCGCGAACGCTTTCGGAATGCATCGCACTCCAGGCCAGGGAGGCGGATCGCCACGATCCGATGATGGCCCGCCTCATCGACAATCTCGATCTGCTGGCCCGCGGCGAGCTTGCCCGGCTCAAGCGGATGTGCGGCGTGGACGACGAGGATTTCGCGACATGCTGTCGGAACTGCGCGGCTACGATCCCAAGCCGGGCCTGCGGTTCGGGGGGGAGCCGAGCGCGGCGGTCACGCCGGACATCCTCGTCACGCCCCGCGCCGACGGCGGCTGGGACGTGGCGGTCAACCAGGACAGCCTGCCCCGCCTGATCGTCAACCGAAGCTACTATGTCGAACTCAGGAGCGACTGCTCCGACCGGAATTCGCGGGCGTGGCTCTCGGAAAAGCTTGCCGATGCCAACTGGCTCATCAAGGCGCTGGACCAGCGGCAAAAGACGATCCTCAAGGTCGCCAGCGAACTGGTGAAGCAGCAGGCCGGTTTCTTCCGGCACGGCATCTCGCAGCTCAAGCCGCTGACGCTGCGCACCGTGGCCGAGGCCATCGGCATGCACGAATCGACCGTGAGCCGCGTTACCTCCAACAAGTACCTGAACTGCCCGCGCGGCACTTACGAGATGAAGTTCTTCTTCACCTCCGGCGTCGCAGCGGCAAGCGGCGAAGGCGCCTCGGCGGAAGCGGTGAAGGCGGCGATCCGGCAATTGATCGATGCGGAAGACCCCAAGGCCATCCTTTCCGACGACACCCTGGTGGATCTGCTCAAGGGCAAGGGATTCGAACTGGCGCGCGCACCGTGGCCAAGTACCGCGAAGCCATCGGCCTTGGCAGTTCGGTCCAGCGCGGCGACAGAAGGCTATTGCTGCAGTGCGATAGGAAGTAAGCACGGCGATAATCAGCAATGCAACATTAAATGCTTGTTCTGCTTAGTATAATTCTATTTGAATTACACCGATTCGTGATAGTTTCTTTTCCATGAAGTGCGCCGGGCTTGCGACCAGTCGCAAGGATACGGGCACCATGGAGAGGATGCCGATGTCCTACACTGATCGGAATTCCAACGGTAACCAGAAAGCCCTCACCGGGGGTATCGTCGCACTTATCCAGGGCGGCCTCGTGCTTGCGCTGGTCAATGGCTTTGCCGTGACCATGTTCAAGAGCGATCCACCCAAGCGGCCGGAAGCCACGCAGATCAAGCTCGAACCGCTTCCCGTTCCCCCGCCTCCCGAACCGAAGACCGTTCCCGATCAGCAAGTCGATCAGCCGATGCTGACGGCGCCGATACCCCGCCTTCCTCTGCCTACGAACGAGCCCCTTCCAGTCGCAACCACGTTACCCACTGCCGTGCCGACCAGCTTCGATTCCAGAGAGAAAATCGCGGTCGCACTACCCACGCCCACCGAAACCCCGGCGCTTTTCCAGCCTCGGGGGGCACTTCCCAGGAACGATGCCTCGGGCTGGGTCACCACACAGGACTACCCCACGGCCGAACTGCGCGCCGAACATCAGGGCAGCGTGCGCTTCCGGCTGGACGTCGATGCGCGCGGGCGGGTCAGCCAATGCGCCGTCGTCACGTCAAGCAGCTATGCCGGGCTCGACGAGGCCACCTGCAAGTTCGTGAGCAGGCGCGCCCGGTTCGACCCTGCGACCAATGCCGACGGTCAGTCGGTCGCCGGCAGCTACCTGGGGACGATCCGCTGGATCATCCCGCGGGACTGACCTCAAACCCCCAGAGGTCACCCGCCCGGAGCGGCGCATTGTTCCGCAATTCATGTGCCGCTCGGCTCAAAGTTCCACCTGCCCCGATCGCGGAGGCCATGCGGCCGGCGATACGGCCAGTGCACGCGATGGGGGCAAGTCGGTGGGGGATGGGCCCGCCCGCACCCCCGGGCGGGCCCAGACACCGCTCGCGCCCGCCGGAAACTGTGGCAGCTAAGGGCAATCCCCTGGCCCCGCTTCGGACTTGATACACCCTGACGGTTTAGCTCCTGGCAAGGAAAAGTCCTTCCAGCGCCGGGAACCGTGCCATGATTCCAAAGTGCTTCCACTTCATCTGGGTCGGTGACGAGAGCCGCCGGCCGGACAACTGCATCGCCACATGGCGCCAGGCCCATCCGGACTGGGAGTTTCGCCTCTGGGGCAATGCCGAACTGGACGGCCGCGACTGGATTAATGCCCGGCACATCGCGCAGATGCGCCCGCGCGAACTCAACGGCGTTGCCGACATGATGCGCTGGGAAATCCTCCTCGAACATGGCGGTGTCGTCTTCGATGCGGACAGCATCTGCACCCGCCCCCTGGGCGACGAACTGCTCGCCTGCGAAGCCTTCGCCTGCTGGGAAAGCGAGATCGCGCGCCCCGGCCTCATCGCCGCCGGATACTTCGGCTGCACGCCGGGCAATCACTTCGTCAGGCAGATCGTGGAGGACATCGCCGCCAGCCCCTCGGTCATCGGCGACATGGCGTGGAAGACCGTGGGGCCGCAGCGCCTGACCGACTGCTATCGCAAGTTCGCCTATACGCCGCTGCGCATCTATCCGAGCCACTACTTCATACCGCGCCACTTCACCGGATTGACTTATGGTGGCAGCGATCCGGTCTATGCCCACCAGCTCTGGGGTTCGACGCTGCGAAGCTACGAGGACATGCACAAGGCCGACGTGGCGGCAGTTGCCCAAGCCTCCTCCATATCCTCGTCCCCTCATGCCTCCGCCCCGGCCACATCTCCCGATACGCAAAAAGTGGAGGCTACCGCGCCTTCCGAGAAAGCCTCGCCGCTCGAACGGATTCATGCGCCCTATTTCCTCCAGCGCGTGCCGGTCGGCGCGGAACTGGCCTCGCTCGGCCGGATGGATGTCTTCGCCAGCCTGCTCGCCGGTCAGCGCGTGCTTCATGTCGGCTGCGCGGACTGGCCGATCACCGATCCGCAGACATCGCTTCACGTCCGGCTGGAAGCGCACTGCGCGCAGCTTGACGGGATCGACCCTCACGGAGAGGCTCTCGAACAGCTTCGCCCTTTCGTGAAAGGCGCGCTGTTCACGGATTTCTCGCAAGTGACGGGCAGCTACGACGTCGTGCTGGTTCCCGAAGTGATGGAGCATGTCCCCGATGTCGCCGGGTTCCTGGCGCAGATCCAGTCGGTCGACGCCGGGCTGTTCCTGATCTCCGTTCCCGACGCCTTCCAGTGCCGCGCCCGCCATTTCGACTATGTGGCGGAAACTGAAACCTTCCTCGAAGGCGTCCACCCCGACCACAACGTCTGGTATACGCCCTATACTTTCGCCAATACCTTGCGGAAATACAGCGATCTGGAATTGCAGCGCATGTGGTTCTTCAACCGCATCTCGCTGCTGGCGCTGCTCAGCAAGCCCGCGCTGGCCCGGGCCGCCTGATGCGCGGCACCCCAGTCAAAGGATATCCGCCACGCCTTCAAGGCTGCCGCGCAGTTTCGCGAGCGCCTGCGCCTTGAGCTGGTGGACACGCGGGATCGAGACCTGCAATACCTGCGCGATCTCGGCAAGGTTCAGCTCCTCCACGAAGTAGAGCTGTACCACCAGCTGCAGCCGATCGGGAAGATCGGCGATCGCCTCCACCACGGCCCCGCGCAGTTCCTCGTCCGCCAGCAGCGCAAGACTGTCCGGGCGTTCGTCGGCAAAGGCCATGTTCTGGTCTGAATAGACCTCGTCGATGGACTCGAAGTGCAGCGGCTGGCTAGACCCGCGCAGCGCGGCAAGTTCCGCCTCCTCGATGCCCATCGCCCCGGCCAGCTCGTGCGGCAGCGGATCGCGGCCGAGAATGCCGCGCAGTTCGGTCTCCTTTCCCGCAAGCTGGCGCCGCCGCTCGCTCGCCCCGCGCGACATCGGCACGGTCCGGCGGATGAGATCGACCATGGCCCCGCGCACGCGCATCTTGGCATAGGCGGCAAACCCGTCCTCCGTTGGGCCCTGATGCTTCTGCGCGCATTCGGTGAGCGCCACGAGCCCGGCCTGGATCAGGTCCTCCAGCTCGATCCCCGGCCTCCCGCTGCCATGGATATGCCAGGCGAGGCGCCGGACCATCGGCAGGAAGCGACGGACACGGTCTGCCACGTCGCCCTGATAGGCCCCCGCGACGCGGCTTGCATAGGCGCTGAAGCCCCTCTGGTCCTGTTTCATGCGGCCATGCTTTCGGCTTGTTCGGGATGGGGAAGGCCGGGCGCCATGCGCTCCGGCTGTGCCGCGCCGACGACATCGACGACTTCGATCGGCTGGGTCGGCGGCAGTTCGGCGATGGAAAGCACCAGGCATGCCGGCGCGCGCAGGCGCAGCAGCGCGGATAGCGCCCGGCGCGCACGCGGCTGGACGACCAGTGCCAGCGGCACTTCGCCGGGCCCCCGCTCGGCGCTCAGCGCGGCGACACGCTCGCCGATCATGCGGGCGAGGTCCGGCTCGATCACCGGCTGTCCGGTTACCGGATCGACCATGCCCTGCACGATCGCCGCTTCGAGCCCGGCATCGAGCGTGATGACCGGCAGGCGCTCATGCGGCGGGCAGATCCGGCCGACGATCAGCGCCCCGAGATCGGCCCGCATCAGTTCGACCAGCCGCTCGTGATCGACGGTCTGCTGCACCGCCCGGCTCAGGCTGGCAAGGATCGGCAGCGGATGCGCGATCGGGATACCGTCCTCCAGCAAGGCGCGCAGCAGGCGGGTCATCGCGGCGAGGGACAACGGCTGCGGATGGATCGTCTCCACCAGACCGGCCGAATGCTCCTTGATCCCCTCGAGAAGTGCCCTCACCTCGTCCGGACCGAGCAGGTCGTGCGACCGTTCGGACAGGAGCTGGTTCAGGTGGGTGGCGATCACGGTGCCCGCATCCACGGTGAGGAAACCCTCGGCCGTGGCATGATCGCGCGCGGCGGGATCGATCCACAGCGCCGGGCAGCCGAAACTCGGATCGCGGGTGGCCTCGCCGCGAAGGCCGTGACTGGCGCGGGCCTCTCCCGCGTCGATGGCGAGTATGCGGTCTGCACGTATCGTTGCGCTGCCCAGCATCACGCCGCCAAGGACGATGCGATAGTCATGGGGCGGCATGTCGAGCGCATCGCGGACGCGGAACTGCGGGACGATGAAGCCGAACGACTGGCTGAGCTGCTTGCGCACCCCGGTCACCCGGCTGACCAGCGGCGAACCGCGACGCTCGTCGACGAGCTGGACCAGCCCGTATCCCAGTTCGATGGTGACGAGCGTGTGGTCGGAAACATCCTCCAGCACGATCCGCGAGGGATCGGCCACGGGCGGCGCCTCAAGTACCGGCAAGGGCACCGCCTGATGCCTGCGCAGCATGTGCCAGAGCCAGAAGGCAAGCGCCGCCGCGGGCAGGAACACCATCTGCGGCATGGCCGGGATCAGGCCGATGGCGGTCAGCACCACGCCGACCGGCAGCCAGGTGCGCGGATCGGCGAACTGGCCGCCGATCTGCCCGGCAAGATCCCGGCTGTCGGAAACGCGCGTGACGATCACGGCCGCCGCGATCGACAGCAGCAGCGAGGGCACTTGCGCCACAAGGGCATCGCCGATGGCGAGGGTGATGTAGGTCTGCGCCGCCTCGGTGGCGGAAAGCCCGTGGCTTATCATGCCCAGGCAAAAGCCCGCGACGATGTTGACGCCCAGGATCAGCAGCGCGGCAATGGCGTCGCCTTTCACGAACTTGCTGGAACCGTCCATCGAGCCGTAGAAATCCGCCTCGGTCGCCACTTCGCGGCGGCGGGCCTTGGCTTCGTCGGCGGTCATCAGTCCCGCGGCGAGATCGGCGTCGATCGCCATCTGTTTGCCCGGCAACGCGTCCAGCGTGAAGCGCGCGGAGACTTCCGAAACGCGGCCGGCCCCCTTGGTCACGACCACGAGGTTGATGATCATCAGGATCAGGAAGACGAAGATGCCGACGGCGAAATTGCCGCCGATCAGGAACTTGCCGAAGGATTCGATGACCACCCCCGCCGCCGCCTCACCCTCGTGCCCATGGACCAGCACGACACGGGTGGACGCCACGTTGAGCGCCAGGCGCAGCAGCGTCGCGAAAAGCAGGACAGAAGGGAAAGACGAGAAATCGAGCGGCTTTTCCGCATTCATCGCCGCCATGAGGATGGCCAGCGACAGCGCGATGTTGAGCACGAACGACACGTCGAGCACGAAGGCCGGCACCGGCACGATCATCAGCACGATCAGCGTGAGGATACCTGCCGGAAGTGCCATCGCCCCGATATCGCCGAAACGGCGCAGGAGCCGGTTCACAGGCCAAGCCCCGCAAGTCGGGCATAGGCATCGCGGACGTGCGCGGGCGCACTGCTGCCCGCCGCGTTGAACATGCCTCGCAGCGTTTCGGCCATCGAGGTGCGCGGCGCGGATTGCGCGCCGGCCTCCGCCGCAGCCTCGCGGAATGCGCGCGCGATCGGCCCGGACGGCGCCTGCGCCGCGCCAGAGGCATAAGTGGATGCGTAAGCGGGGGCTCCATCCCAGCCCTCTCCATCGAAGCCGCCTTCCATCGCGCCTGCCATCTTGGCACGCATGAGGTCCATCACCCCGCCGAGGCTGCGCGGCGAAGAACCGCCTGCGCCGTTCTGGAAGAAGATCGAACGATTGGCCGCGGCCGCAGCCGGCAGGATCGATGCCGCGCTCTGCGAGGGGTCTGCAGCGAGCGCCGAGAGGAATTGTCCCGCGCCTGCCGAACCGAGGAAATGCGCGAGATAGAGCTCGGCGGAATCCGGCTTCCGGCCTAGCCGCGCCGTCAGGTCGGCGCGGTTGTCGTTCGCGAGTTCGGCCGCCATGAGCGCGGAGGCATCGGCATCGTAGCGCAGACCCATAATCTGCGCGCGGGTGCCGGGGTCGGAAAGCCCGCCGCCGCTGATCGCCTGCTGGACCCAGGCCATGCCGTGGTCCGCAGCGTGTCGGCCCAGCGTGTTCAGCCAGGTGCCGTTCGTGAACTGGAACAGTCCCGCCGCGCTGGAAGTATCGGCGTGCGCGCCCGGATCGAGGCTCGATTCCAGGCGGGCCTGCGCCATCAGGTACTGGAAGTCGACCCCGGTTGCCTGCGCCGCGCGCGCGATCGCGCGCGCGCGCCATTCCCCTGCGCACGGGCACTGCCGCCCGCGCCGACAATTCCGGCACTCGTGACTTGTGCCTCGCTCAATGTGAAACTCCCGTTCCGATTGGTTCGGGAGCCCCTTCCGCAAGGCACGTGCCAGTTTCGGCAAGGCCCGTGCCGGATGGATCTTTTACCGGCGGGCTCAGGCGCGGCCGGCCACGAGCGCGTAGTTCGCACCGGCCCGGTAGAGCTGCGGCGCGCCCGTCAGCATGTTGAGGCGGGTGGCGACATTGGCGGCTATGATGTTGCGAACCTGACGATTTATCTCGTTCAGCCGCCGCGCCGCTTCCAGCAGGCTCCGGCACTCCTCGTCGATTTCCGCCGCCTCGACGGCATCAAGCGAGCCGCAAAGACGGTCCTTGTCGCGGGTGGCGCCGATGATGGCGTCAAGATCCAGCCCGGCAAGCGCTTGCCGCTCGCCTTCGAGAACGGCAAGCATCTGCCGCAGGATCTCGCGCAGTTCGGTGCCGCCCGCATCCGCTGCCGAAGCCGGGCCTCCGCCAGCCCGCCGGGTCATTCCTTATGACTCCTCAGCAACACGCCTGCCGCAATCATGGCATCGGCGATCTGGGTGGGGATCACCGGATAAGTGCCGTTCTCCACCGCCTTGCGGATCTCCGCCACGCGGTCCGTATCGACCGGCACGCTGCCGGGATCGAGCGCCGAGGAAGCATCCACGGTGGGGCTGTCGGACCAGGCCGCGAGGCTCGTGGTCTGCTGGCTTGCCGTGCCGCTGGCACGTGCGAACCGGGCGTTGATCGCGCTCAGGGCGCTTGTTGATCCCACTTCGATGGGCGGCATGGTCTGGCTCCTGGAAAATTCGTTTCCCTCAAGGACGGCGCCCGGACGAAACTGTTAAGGGGCGGCCGCGGGATTTTCCCGCAAGCAGCGAACCCGGCGCTTTTGCGAGGTTAAGGCAGCTGCAAGGAAACGAGACCCGGCCGGACGATCTGCGCGTGCATTTCCGCAGGCCGCCCTTTGCCCACCACCACCGGACGCACCCGGATCCACGCACCGATTGTGCCGCTTTCAAGCGCCTCGCCGGGCTGAGACACCGAAAAGCCGTCACCCTCGACGGCGATGGACACGGCATCGCCCCGCTTCACTGCCAGTGCCGCCGGGGCGTCGGGAGCCGCCGGGCCTGCGCGGCGCACCGGAACGAAGAGGCGCCAGCCATCGGGATCGCCGCATTGCACGAGCACGCTGTCCTGCGCCGCGCTGCGCCATGACAGGGCAAGGCCGGTGCGGCAGGGCCTGAGCTTGAGGCGGCGATCCACCGGCGTGGCCGCACCGCCGACCGCACCCACCGGAAAGCCGGTGAACACGGCAACCTGGCGGTCCACCGCATCGAGATCGGCAAAGCCACCCAAGGCCGTTCCAGCGGCAAGGAGCAGGGCGGCAATCATCTAAATCCTGTCATCGGGGGCGCTCTCCTTCGCCGGGGGTCTTCCTCCTTTCCAGCAAGGTTCGTGCCATGGCCCCGGCCGCGCCTTGCGATGCGGCGACATCGAACGCGAGGACCACCCGGGCAGGCCCCTCGCCCGGTTCGACGACGATCCGTGCTTCACGCCCCGCCGCGCCCGCTTCGCGCGCCAGCCGCCCCGCCTCCGACATCGCCCGCGCCAGATCGCCGGATGCGGGACCGTAAGGCGCGGCCACAGTCAGGCGCTGGCGCGGATCGCCCGCCTGCTGCGCCAGCCAGCGGGCGAGCGGCGGAGCGCCGGGCGCGGCGATGTAGACCGCCAGCGGCGTTTCCCTCCGGCGAGGAAGCCGAAGCGGCGGCAGGTGCCTCGCGAAGCTCGGCCCGCTCCACTTTCGCTTTCCGGAGATGATCCTGCTGGCGACTGATGGCGGCAGCGGAGATCATGAAAAGGATGAGCGAGAGATCGGCCAGCGAAGTCTGCCAGCTCGCGGCGGTGCGTGCGCTCACGAATGCGCCTCCGCCACTTCGCGCCCGGCACGCCCGGCATGTTCGGCGCGCTCAGTGCTGGGGAGCGCGTCGGCGACCTGGCCTTCCAGCCAGTCTATCACCGTCTGCCGGTCCCGCTCCTCGTCAGCCGCACGGCGCGCCACCACCCGGGCCAACGGCGTGAACAGGAGGTTACCGAGCAGCAGCCCGTAAAGCGTCGTCAGCACCGCCATCGAGATGGCGACGGAAAAGTCCGCTTCGGGCTGATCGAGCGGCGGAAGCTGGTTCAACGCGACGAGCGTGCCCGCCAGCCCGAAAACCGGCGAAAGGTCCGCCGCCTGGATGAAAGTGCGCACCGCGCGCTGGCTCCTTTCGATGCGGCGGCGTTTGTGTGCGGCATGCGCCAGTTGCAGCGCGCCGAGCGAGCGGCTGCCGATCAGCATGGCGGTCGCCTCGTCGAACTCGGCATCGCCGGTGGCGGCAGGCTGGGATCGGATCACCCCGTCCCGCCGGATCTCCTGCACCTGCACCGCCATCTCCGCCCGCGCGCGCTCGGGATCGAAGGGGCGGCGAAACAGGGCGGCGAGCACCCCTGCGGCGGTAATGCAATCGCTCAGCCCGCAGCGCAGGATCGTGGCGATCACGGTGCCTCCCACCACGATCAAGGCGCTGGCGGGGTCCAGAAGATGTTCGGGCTGCATGGCGGGCGCTTCTCCTTCTCACCCGCAGAACGGCAGTTTTCGCGGAGTTTCAGCCCCGGACGCGCCTTGCCGCAAAACCGGCAAACCCTTGCCGCCCGACAGGCCCGCCCCTGCCCGGGCCGCAGCGGAGAAAGCCGGGAAATCCGCGCTTGGGCGGGTTGGCACACCCCTTGCGGTGAAAAGCGGCGAACACTCTCTGGAGCTGCAACACCATGCCACAGGACCTGTTCGGGATTCATGCCGCCGCACTGGAGCTTCGCTCGCAGCGCATGGGCCTGATCGCCTCGAACATCGCCAATGCCGCCACGCCCGGATACAAGGCGCGCGACATCGATTTCACCGCCGCCCTGCGCTCGGCGGAGCGCGGCGTCGGCCTTGCCGATGCCGCCGAAGGCGCCGCGCTCTACCGTGTGCCGGTCATGCCCTCGCTCGACGGCAATACGGTAGAGCTCCAGAACGAGCAGCTCGCCTTTTCCGAGAACGCGGTGGGCTATTCGGCCACGCTCCAGTTCATCCGGGGGCGGGTCGAAACCGTCACCCGCGCGCTGAAGGGCGAGTGACGATGCCCGCCAGCCGCGAACCGATGACGATGTTCACCCTCGCCCAGCGCGGCATGTCCGCGCAGCTCGTGCGGATGAACGCCGCCGCCTCCAACCTCGCCAATGCGGGGACCGTCTCGGGCAGCGAGGAACAGGCCTACAAGCCGATCCGCACCGTTTTCGCCGAAGACCTCGACCAGGCCAGCGGCCTCGCCTCGGTTTCCGTGCAGGGCGTGATGCGGGAAGGCGCCGCCGCCGTGCGCCAGCACAGCCCCGACCATCCGCTCGCCGATGCGAACGGCGATGTCTGGACCGCTCCGGTCGATGAGAACGCGGAGATGGTCGAAATGCTCGAAGCCTCGCGCCAGTACCAGAACCTGGTCGAGGCCCTCTCCACCGCGAAGCAGCTCATGCTCGACACGATGAGGCTGAAATGACCGTTATCACCACCAATGCCGTTACATCGGCCGCGAGCACCGCCTCGACCTCGAGCGGAAAGACCTCGCTGGGCGATCTCGACCAGGGCGATTTCCTGAAGCTGATGCTGGCGCAGATGAAGCAGCAGGACCCGTTCGACCCGATGGACCAGACCCAGATGCTCGCCCAGATGGCGCAGTTCTCGTCCCTCGCCGGCACGACCGAGATGGCGGACACGCTCAAGGCCATCTCCTCCAAGCTCGATACCCTCGTAAGCGCGCAGAACGCCACGCAGGCGGCGATCGCCGCGCTGGCCGCCAGCGGCAACTGACCCCCGTTTCCAGGAGAATCCGATGTCCTTCTACACTTCCCTCACCGGGCTGAAGAACGCCCAGACCGACCTCAACGTCATCTCGAACAACATCGCCAATGCCGAGACTTCCGGTTTCAAGAAGAGCAACACCGCCTTCGCCGACATCGTCTCATCCTCGATCCTGACCGACCCCACGCTGACCACCGGCATCGGCGCCCGAGTCGCCTCGATCAAGCAGGACTTCGGCCTCGGCGCGATGGAGCAGACCGGATCGGCACTCGACGTGGCGATCAACGGCGAGGGCTTCTTCACCGTCGCCTCGCCGCTTTCCGGCGCGATCCAGTATACCCGCGCCGGTTCGTTCTCGGTGGACGGGGACGGCTATATCCACAATGCGCAGGGCGCCCGGCTCCAGGTCTTCCCGGTCGACGCCAGCGGCGCGGTTTCCGGCACGACCCCGCTTTCCGCGCAGATCCCGGCAACCAATGCCGCCGGTTCGGAATTCGCGGGCGTCACCATCGAGCCCACCGGCGAAGTCGTCGCGACATATGCCGATGCCTCGAACGTCACCATCGGCGTCGTCGCGCTGGCCTCGTTCATCGCGCCCAACGGGCTCAAGCAACTGGGCGACGCCTCATGGTCGGCCACCGGACGCTCCGGCGCGGCGACTTATGGCCAGCCGGGCTCCGGCCTCTACGGCAGCCTGCTCTCGGGCTCGATCGAGCGATCGAACGTCGATCTTTCGGAAGAGCTGGTCAGCCTGATCACCGCGCAGCGCAATTTCCAGGCCAATGCCAAGGCCGTGGATACCGCCTCGCAGATCTCGCAGACGATCATCAACCTGCGGACCTGATCGCAACCGCCATGGACCGCCTGATCTACACCGCCGTCTCGGGAATGAACGCCTCGCTCAACCGCGAGCGCGTGATCGCCGGCAACATGGCCAATTCGCAGACAATCGGCTTCCGCGCCGAGATCCTGCAGGCCACGCCGAACACACTGGAAGGGCCGCAGCTCGAAGTTCGGGCGCTTTCGGGCACCGAAGTCAGCGGCGCCTCGATGAAGGCCGGGACGGTGAACCGCACCGGCCAGCCGCTCGACGTGGCCATGCAGGGAGACTCCATGCTGACGGTGCAGGCAGGCGACGGCGGCGAAGCCTATACCCGTCGTGGCGACCTCTCGGTCACGGTGACGGGCGTGCTCCAGAACGGCGACGGCCTGCCCGTGCTGGGCGAGAGCGGCCCGATCACGCTGCCGCCGGGCTCCGGCGTCACCATCGCCCAGGACGGCGGCATCCTCATCACCGATCCCGCCACCCCCGGCGATCCGCCGCAGCGGGTGGACCGGCTAAAGCTGGTGGACCCCAGCGGATCGCAGATCGCCAAGGACCTGACCGGCGTGTTCCGGGTCGCGGGAGGCGGCGTGCTGCCGGAGGACGAGAACGCCAGCGTGATCCCCGGCGCGCTCGAAGGCTCCAACGTCTCTCCGTCGGAAGTGCTGACCGAGATGATCTCGGCCCAGCGCCTGTTCGACATGCGCACCAAGCTCGTCGAGACCGCCCGCCAGCTCGACGAAGGCAGTGTGCGCCTGATGCGCATCGATAGCTGAGGAAACCACGACAATGCCCACTTCCGCTCTACAGGTCGCCCGCACCGGGCTGGAGGCGCAGGACACGCGGATGCGCGTGATCGCCAACAACCTGGCCAACGTCAGCACCACCGCCTTCAAGAAGGATCGCGCCAACTTCGCCACGCTGGCCTACCAGGATTCCCGCGTGGCAGGCGCCCAGTCTTCGAGCGAGACCACTTACGCCACCGGGCTCAACCTCGGCACCGGCGTGGCGGTGCAGTCCACCAGCCGCATGGAGACGCAAGGCTCGCTCCAGACCACCGGCAATACCTTCGACCTCGCGCTCGATGGGCAGGGCTATTTCCAGATCGCCCTGCCCGGCGGCGAACTGGCCTATACCCGCGCGGGCAATTTCACCCGCTCGCCGCAGGGTGAGCTGGTCACGTCGCAGGGCTACCTGCTTCAGCCGCCGATCACCGTGCCCGAAGGCGCGACCTCGATCACGGTCTCGGAGGACGGCACGGTCTCGGCCCAGGTGGCCGGACAGACCGAACCGAGCGAGCTGGGCCAGATCAGCATCGCGCAGTTCACCAATCCGGCAGCGCTTCAGGCCGCCTCCGACAACTTCCTGCGCGAGACCGCCGCCAGCGGCCCGGTGCAGCTCGGCATCGCCGGAGAGGAAGGGCGCGGCATGATCCGGCAGGGGATGCTGGAAGGCTCGAACGTCAACATCGTCGAGGAGCTGGTCGACATGATCGAGACCCAGCGCGCCTACGAGATCAATTCGAAGATGATCTCGGCGGTGGACGAGATGCTGCGCAACGCGAACCAGACGTTGTGATGGCCATGGGTCGCACATTCCTGCTGGCCTCGGCGGCGTTCATGGCCATTGCCGCGCCGCCGGTATTCGCAAAGAAGCCCCCCAGGCCCTCGGGCTTCGAGCCGACGCTTCCCGTACCGCCCGCCGCGCAGCCGCAGGCGGCCACGGGCGGCATCTTCAGCGTCTCGGCCGGCTATGCCCCGCTTTACGGCGGCACCCGCGCGGCGCGCGTGGGCGATCCGCTGACGATCCTGCTGGTGGAATCGACCACCGCCGCCAAGACCGCCGGCTCCAAGAGCCAGAAAGGCGGCGGCGCCTCGATCACCCCGCCGACATCGGGGCCGCTGTCGTTCCTCAACCCCAATGCCCTTAACGCCAGCTCATCCTCGACGTTCAATGGTCAGGGCAGCGCCACGCAGACCAGTTCGCTGAGTTCCGTGCTGTCCGTGACCATTGCCGAACTGCGCCCCAACGGGACCGCGCTCGTGAGAGGAGAGAAGAAGATGCTCGTCAGCCAGGGAGACGAATGGGTCCGGTTCTCCGGCATCGTCCGCCTCGCCGACATCGACGAGGACAATACCGTCGCCTCGACGCGCATCGCCGACGCTCATATCGAATATACCGGCAAAGGCGCCATCATGCGCAGCGGCCGCCAGGGCTGGCTCGGCCAGTTCTTCAACATGATCTCGCCGTTCTGATGACCATGGCCTCCCTCTCCCGGCGCTGGCTGCCCACGCTGATCGCGGCCCTCGTGGTCCTGCTGATCGTGTTCCTCGCACCCGTCCATGCCCATGCCGAGCGCGTGCGCGACCTTGGCCAGTTCCAGGGCGTGCGCTCGAACCAGCTCACCGGCTACGGCGTGGTCGTCGGCCTGCCGGGCACCGGGGACGACAATCTCGAATATACGACACAGGCGATGAAGGGCGTCTCGGGCCGCATGGGGCTGACGCTGCCGCCCGGCATCTCGCCCGGCCTCAAGAACGCCGCCGCCGTCATGGTCACGGCGGACCTGCCCGCCTTCGCCAAGCCCGGTCAGCGCATCGACGTGACCGTCTCCACGATCGGCAAGGCCAAGAGCCTGCGCGGCGGGGCGCTGATCCTCACCCCGCTCTATGGTGCAGACGGGCAGATCTACGCCATGGCGCAGGGCAACCTCGCGGTCGGCGGGCTCGGCGTCTCGGCGCGCGACGGTTCGAACGTGACCATCAACATCCCGACCGTGGGCCGCATCGCCGAAGGCGGCAGCGTCGAACGCGCGGTCGCCACCGGCTTCGAGGACGGCAGCACGCTGCGCTGGAACCTCTTCACGTCCGACTTCCTGACCGCCGCCCGCGTGCGCGATGCGATCAACATGCGCCTGCCCGGAACCGCCACCGTCGAGGACGGCGTGACCGTGGCCCTGCGCCTGCCCGCCGAGGCCGATACCCGCGCCTCGATGATGGCGGCGATCGAGATGATCGATGTCGACCCCGCCTAAACGCCGGCGCGCGTCATCATCAACAGCCGCACCGGCACGGTCGTCATCAACTCGGCCGTGCGCCTGTCGCCCGCCGCGATCAGCCATGGCAAGCTCACCGTGCGCATCCAGGAAAACCCCACGGTCGTCCAGCCCGCGCCGTTCAGCCGGGGCCGTACCGAAGTGGAGGAGCATTCCGCGATCACCACTGACGAGGAGAAGCGCTCGGTCGCCCTGTTCAGGGGCGGGGCCTCGCTCTCGCGCGTGGTCGATGCGCTCAACCTGCTGGGCGTTACCCCTTCGGACCTCGTGGCGATCCTGGAAGCGCTGAAGCAGGCCGGCGCCCTGAAAGCCGAAATGGTAGTGATATGAGCACGATTCCCTCCACTCTCCCGGGCATGAAGATCGCGCCCGGCGCCACCGACCGCGAAAAGCTGGCCGCCACCGCCCGGCAGTTCGAGGCCATGTTCGTGCGCCAGATGCTGGCCGAGGCGCGCAAGAGCCACTTCGGCGGCGAGCAGCTTTTCTCCAGCCAGGCGCTCGATACCTTCAACCAGATGCAGGACGAGCATTTTGCCGACGTGACCGCGCAAAGCGGCGTGCTGGGCCTCGCCAGGATCATCGAGGACCAGATGGCGCGGTTCGTGGCCGGATCCTCGTCATCCCCGGGACAAGCGCCTTCAGCGAGCGACGCACCCTCCGATACCGCATCTTCCGCTCATGCCGAAGCGAAGGCGAAGTAAGCCATGGCCGCCGACCTCATCACCATCGCCCGCTCCGGCACTCGCGCCGCCAAGGCCGCGCTGGACGTGACCGCGCAGAACATCGCCAACGCCTCGTCCGAAGGCTATGTCCGCCGCAGCATCTCGCTGTCCGAACTGGCGATCAATTCGGTCGCCTCCTCGCCGGGCGCGCTCAACCTCGCGGGCGTTCGCGTTACCGGGATCGTGCGCAATGCGGACATGTTCCGCCAGTCCGAAGTGCGCCGCACCGGCTCGGACGCCGCCCGCGCCGGCGCCGAAGTGCAGGGTCTGGAGAATATCGAAAGCGCGGTCGAGCAGACCGGCGTCTACGATGCGATCGTGGATTTCGAAGCCGCGCTGAAGCAACTCCTGTCCGACCCTACCGACGGTTCGCTGCGCGCCTCGGCGCTGGAGCAGGGCCGCACGCTGGCGCAGACCTTCAACACGGCCGCCTCCAGCCTCGACGCGGTGGGCCAGGGCCTGCGCTTCGAGGCGCAGGACGGGGTCGATTCGGTCAACACCACTGCCGCCGAACTGGCGCGCGTCAACTTGCGCCTCGCCCGCGCATCCGACGCATCGAGCGACCAGACCAGCCTGCTGGACCAGCGCGATTCCCTGCTGGAGAAGCTGAGCGGGCAAGTGGACATCTCCACCACGTTCGCATCGGACGGCTCGGTCCAGGTGCGGATCGGCGGTGCGGGCGGCCCGAGCCTCGTGAGCGGCGGCAGCGCCGCGCCCCTCGCCATGGCCACCGCCGCGGACGGCACGATCTCGTTCACGCTGGGCGGTGCGGCGGCAACGCTTTCCTCGGGCGCGCTGGCGGGCAAGGGACAGGCGCTGACCGAGCTCGCCGCCGTGCACGACCAGCTCGATGCCATTGCCTCGGGCGTGATCTCGACGCTCAATACCGCGCAAACCGCGGGCGCCGACCTTGCCGGGGCAAGCGGCCAGCCGATGTTCTCCGGCACCGACGCATCGACCATGGCGATCGCCCTCGCCAGCGGCAGCCAGATCGCGACCGCTCCCGCAGGCTCGGGCGCCAACAGCCGTGACACCTCCAACCTCGTCGCCATGCGCAGCGCGCTGGACAGTGCCGATCCGGCCGGTGCCATGGACACCCTGCTGTTCGGGATTTCCAGTGCCGTCGCCGGGCGCACCGTCACCCGCGATGCTCTGGAATCCATCGCCGGGACC
Source organism: Novosphingobium sp. ST904 (assembly GCF_001298105.1). GTDB lineage: Bacteria > Pseudomonadota > Alphaproteobacteria > Sphingomonadales > Sphingomonadaceae > Novosphingobium. Next base: position 75,700 of record NZ_LGJH01000137.1, read on the forward strand.
GCCAAGGTCGCGCTCCAGGCACAGGCGGGCGTCGATCTCGACGAGGAGGCCATCAACCTCACCCGCTTCCAGCAGGCCTATCAGGCTTCGGGCCGGGTCATGCAGGTCGCTTCCGACATCTTCGATTCCATCCTCGCCATCAGGTAACCGCGCAATGTCGATCGTATCCACCAGCACCAGCGCCTTCTTCGAGCGCGCCCGCCGCGACATGAAGGACCTGCGCACGCAGGCCGAGAACTATCAGGCGCAGATGTCGAGCGGCAGCAAGCTGGAACGGTCCTCGGACAATCCGGTGGCCGCATCGCGCCTGCGCTCGCTGGCGCGGCAGGAGAAGCTCTCCGGGATTGACCAGACCAACGCCAACCGTGCCAACGCCGACCTGTCGCTTGCCGATGCCGCCATGTCCGACATGGCCGATGCGCTGATCCGCGCGCAGGAACTCGCCACGCAGGCGGCCAGCGCCACCCTGCCCGATACGCAGCGCGCCTCGATCGGGCAGGAGCTGGACCAGATCTTCAGCAACCTCGTCGCCCTTGCCAATGCGCGGGATTCGAGCGGCCATGCCCTGTTCGGCGGCGAAAGCGCGGGTGATGCCTATGCGCTCGATGCCTCCGGCAATGCCGTCTACGTCGGCACCGCAAGTTCCGCCGAACTGCCGCTGGGTGCGGGGCAGAGCGTGACCCGCTCGATCACCGGGCCCGCCTTCCTCTCGTTCAACGCCGCAGGCGGCAGCACGACCGACCTCATGGCGGTGGTGAAAAATCTGGCCGCCGCGCTTCAGGGCGCCTCGGCCGATCCGGCAGGCGCGGCGGGCAATGCACTGGCCGACCTCAAGACCGGGCTCGACACGCTGACCACCGGCCAAACCGTGATCGGCACCCGCCTCGCCTGGATCGAGGTGACCGACGACCGCCGCGTCAACCTGTCCGAACTGCGTTCCTCGGAAGAAGCGGACCTCGGCAGCACCGATCTCGCCACCACGCTCGCCCAGCTTCAGGAAACCATGACCGTGCTGGAGGCCAGCCAGGCCAGCTTCTCCCGGCTCGCCTCGCTCAACCTGTTCGACCAGCTGACCTGAGCCGCCTTCCGCATCCGGTCTGCGGGGGCAGGCCGGACACCGCCTGACAGGGGACTTCCTTCATGTTCGTAATCATCGGCGTCGTCATTCTGCTGGTGATGGTTTTCGGCGGCTTTGCGATCACCGGCGGCGCGCTGGGCCCGGTGCTGGAAGCGATCCCGCATGAAATGCTCATCATCGGCGGCGCCGCCGTGGGCGCGATTGTCACCGGCAACTCGATGCACGAGATCAAGGCGCTGGGCAGCGGCCTCGGCAAGGTCTTCAAGGGGGCCCGCCACAACCGGCAGGATCATATCGACGCCATCATCCTGACCACGCGGCTGATGAAGATCCTGCGCTCGGAAGGACCGGTGGCGCTGGAAAGCCATGTGAACGAGCCCGAGGTTTCCCCGCTGTTCGCCGAATTCCCGCGCCTGCTGGCGAACAAGCCGCTCATTCACCTGATCTGCGACACCCTGACCCTGATCGTCGTCTCTTCCGGCACGCTGGAAGTCCACGCGGTGGAAGACGTGATGGACAATGCGATGAAGACGCATTTCCACGAGATCCACGAACCGCAGCACGCCCTCCAGGGCCTTGCCGATGCGCTGCCCGCGCTCGGTATCGTCGCTGCCGTTCTGGGCGTGGTGAAGACCATGGGCTCGATCGACAAGCCGCCCTCGATCCTGGGCGCGATGATCGGCTCGGCGCTGGTCGGCACGTTCATGGGCGTGCTCCTGGCCTATGGCATCGTCTCCCCCTTGGCCGGACGGCTCAAGCAGGTGCTGGAGCAGGACGAGCAGATCTTCCAGGCGGTGAAGCAGGTCATCATCGCCAGCCTGCACGGCTGGCCGCAGCCGCTGGTGGTGGAATCGGCACGCTCAGGCCTTGGCCACGCCTTCCGCCCCGGCCTTTCCGAACTGCTCGACGCGATGAGGGGCCGCTGACATGGCAATCAGGAAGAAGCCCGAACCGCCCCGGCCGATCATCGTCAAGAAGATCACCATGGTCGCCGCCGGGCATCATGGCGGTGCCTGGAAAGTCGCCTATGCCGACTTCGTGACCGCCATGATGGCCTTCTTCCTGCTTCTGTGGATACTGGGCGCCACCACCGAGAAGCAGCGGCGCGGCATTGCCGACTATTTCACCCCCACGCTGGTCAAGACCAAGCAGGGCAGCGCCGGATCGGGCCAGGGCGTGCTCGGCGGCGCTTCGCTGACCCAGGTGGACAACTACCCCTTCAAGGCCGGGCAGACCGGCACGAAGACCCTCACCATCCCGCGCGATGCCACCGGCGGGCCGAAGGAGGGCGGCAGCAAGATCAAGCGCAGCTCGCGCGCCAAGGAGGCGCTGCAAAAGAAGCTCGCCTCCACCGAGCGCCTGCGCCGCCTCGCCAGGCAGGTCCGCATGGTGGACACGACGCAGGGCGTACGGATCGACATGGTGGACGATGCCAATTTCTCGATGTTCCGGCTCGGTACCACGATCCTCACCCCGCAGGCCGTCGAACTGCTCTCGGCGATCTCGCAGGCGATCGGCACCGAAGCAGGTGGAGGCGGCGGCCCGCTGACGATCCGGGGCCACACCGATGCCCTGCCCTACAAGCAGGGAATTCCCGGCAACAACTGGTCGCTTTCGGCCGGGCGCGCCGAAGCGACCCGTCAGCAACTGATCCGCGACGGCGTGGAACCCGCCCGGTTCAGGCGGATCGAAGGCGTGGCCGATACCGAACTGCTGATCCCCGCCGATCCGCATGACCCGCGCAACCGGCGCATCTCGATCACGCTGGCGGACTAAGGGTCAGGACCCATTAATCACGCCTGCGAGGTTTGAATCAAAATGGCTCAGAGCGAGGAAGGAAGGCGTAGTAATATGTCTATATTTCAAGCCTTTCT
>NZ_LGJH01000136.1 GCF_001298105.1 Novosphingobium sp. ST904
CAGGCCGGTCCGCCTCTTGATCTCCCGAATGGAGATCTTCTGCCGGAAATGCCACCGGCGGATCACACTGAGTAAGTCCATGTTGATCACTCCACGACCTCCGACTGGCAGCCGGAGGCGAGGGAAACATGGGTCAATTCTCAATGGTAATTTATACGCCCCCCGGTTCACATCTCAGTGGCAATCAACATCGAGAGATCTCGCTGAGTTTCGGCACGCTGCTTATCGTCTTGGTGGTTGGCTATGTGGTTGTTGGGATCCGCGACTGCCTCGATCGGCTGGCCGACACGGCCGACATTGAGATGTGCCTGGAAGCGGTTCGGGTGGGCATCGATCCCGGCACGCTGCCGGCAACGTGCAAAGCGCTTCGGACCCAGGCGGAGGGTGAGCCGGTATGAGCGCAGCAACCGAACACGCCGTAGCGATCGAGCTCGCGAGAGCACAAGCAGCCGGCAGTGTGCCCAGCATCGCCGAGGCCCTACTGGCGCTCGTCGATGAGTTGCGGGCCGCTGACGCCGAGCGGGACGCCGAGATGATGCGCCTACGGGACATCGAACGGGCCGCAGAGCGGGCCTGGGACTATCACCGCATGGGAAAGTTCAACGACCCCGACTACGACGACGAATGGGATTCTAGGATCATGATCGAACGCCTCGACGCGCTCGGGGAGGCGCTCAGCGTATGATCGCCGCAGACCTTTTTGAAGCCCGCGAAATTGTGAAGGCGACGCTCGCCCAAGACAGTCACCGCCGCTGCAACTGCCGGGAGAAGATAAACGCAGGCGAATGGGACGAAGGACAAAAGGTCCGCGCTGCTCTCGCTGGAATTAAGCGGGGCCGCGCCCTCGCACTCTCCTGCCGTTGCCCTGTCTGCGCATCCGATATGCGCGGCCTGACCCCCTGTATGAACGAGGAAAGCTAAGATGACCGTCACCCCGCTTACCCCGCAGCCCATCGAAACCGCCACCAAGAATGGTGGCTGGGTTCTGGGCTTGGTCCTCCCGGACGGCCCCACCGACACTCATTGGCAACCCTGGGTGCCGGTTACTTGGGGCGACAGCGGCTGGTACAACGATGAGGGATATGGCGAAGAACCGATCGCCTGGGTTCCCCTCCCCGATCCGCAGCCCCGGCCGACCGGGTGGACCGCGCCCGTCGGCACGATCGTAATCGCGGAAATCACTGGCGAAGGCTGGACCTGTAATGGCGAGCCGATGACCGTGAAATGGCGGTGGTCAATCTTCGTCGAAAAGCCTGATGGTTCTTACGACGAGTATCGCGAGACCAATTTCGCCATCACCCATGACGAGGCGGTAATCCGGGCGGAGAAACTCCAAGCGAAGATCGGCTTGCCGATCGTCACACGGCCCTTGGTCGGCAAGGTCGTTCCCCTTCTGCCCGGAGTTACCCGTCAATGAGGCGCGAGCACACATGCCGCACCTGCATGTATTTCCGAGCAGGTGCGTTTTCCGACATGAGCGAGGAGGCGCCGATAGAATCAGGTGGTGAAGACGGTGTCTGTGAATTCTCGGCGCCGGTGCCGCAGATCGTTCCTGTCGGACGCCTTGCGATGGTCGGAATGCTGCCGCGGGTCCATGCCAGCCGCTCCTGCCAGGAGTACATGCCGGAGACTGACGGGCTCGACATCCCTTGCGAAAACCTCGGTGCCGATGCTGTTCAGCTGACTGGAAACGTTCGGCTGATCCGCCCCGCCCAAGATGAGGGAGGCCAGCCGGAATGAGCGATGTTCCAGACCGCCTGCTCCGAATGTCGGAAGTTACCGCCATGACGGGGCTGAGCAAGGCGATGATCTACAGGCTGATCAGCCAGCAGCGTTTCCCGACGCAGTACAAGCCTGGCGGGTATGCCAGCCGCTGGAGCGAGGCGGAGGTCCGTTCATGGGTGAACCAGCAGCGGGGGGCGGCGGCGTAAACCTCAACCGCTCCTGCAGAATTTATGCTGCGAGCCCGGATTCGCCCGCTATCACCCGTTGCCCGATGGCAGGGACCGTTGGCAGGGGACGGAGCCTTAGCTCTTCTTGGTCTGCCTGTTGCTCCAGTGAGCGATGAGCTTCCTTAAGGTTGGCATGCTGCCGGGGCGTGAGGATCGGATCGTCCTCGCTCGGCATTTGGATAATCATCTCATGATGCCGATGAATGAAACTATCTGTTTCGGCATCGCGCCGCACCTTGAGGTCCCAAAGTCGACGTTTGATGTGATCTACCGATTTCGCAATGCCGCCCGGCTGAAGGACACCGAAATTTGCGACGAGCCTCGCCCCATTGAAGTCGATCGTGATCTCGTGACTTTTCCGACGCCTTTGCCCACCAATCAAATCTTGCCTAAAGAAGCGGGAAAATCTCGGATCGTGTTGGCCAACATAGTCCATAACCAGACGGGGAAGCCTATCGATGCCCTCGCCGGCTGACGATGATATGTCGGACGTTTCATCGGCCTCGTCAGTATTGTCGACCTTGTAGAGGGACGACATAGCGATCATCCAGCTTGCGGCAATCGCCTTCAGGCTTGGTCCCTCACCCTCTCGGATCGGACCAATCTCAACTCCAGATACGAAAGCACGGGCTTGGGACAACGCGTCGGCACCCCGAGAAGCAAACTCATTTTCAAGCTGCTCGAGGGCGACAACTGCAGCAAAGATAGCGGCCTCAGCACTGGCACCATAGAGGCAACGGAGCCGTTCCAGAGCATTGGCCTGTTCAAGGACAAACCCCGCGCCATTAACCGCAGCAACGCCGATAACGAAACGCTCCGCAGAGCCGGCCACGGGATTTAGGAGCACAGGTGCCCACTGGGCCCGCACAAGCCCCTCTACGGCAGGAAACGCGTCCAGGGTCAGTGCGATGCTCATCATACGAGGCTCCGAAAGTCTAGGGCCTGATTGGAGTAGTACGACACATAAGGCCGTCTATCACGCAGAAAGTTCCGCAGTTCGTCAATCTCAGCCGACGGGAGTAGCTTATCCACCATGCTTGCTTGGATCAGTTCTTCCACGTCGACGCCAGAAATCAGCGCTTCGAAACCTGCCGCCTCGCCAGCTTTTGCCTTCCGGTCGTCGACCCCCATATGTGGGGTCAACCACTGCCCCATACGGTGATCATATCCGCCGGTCGGCCTTAAATCTCCCACCTGCCACATCGGCCCCGTGAATGCGTGGCATGATCAATGAGCCATACATCTTTTGGGCCTCCGAAAAGCAAGTTTCCGGGGTGCCGATCCGTATTGGCGGTCCAAGAGTCAAAACCGTAACATCGCCCTAAATCCTCCCATGCCGTAAGGGCTGCCAGAAGGCTTGGAGCGAGACTCGGGTTTTGTTCGTAACGAAATGCTAGACTGGGGGTTTTGGCGTCGACGCTAGCGAACACCAAGCGGTTACCATCTGGCATTTGAGGTGCTTGGTTCAAAGATATGACGGACGGACGAGCGACCGTGAGATAGGCGCGAGGTGTGGGTAGGCCTACAGCGTGAGCAAGGGTCGATGCGAGCAACTCATTGGTGAGTTGCCGTATGCTCAAATCCTTCACGATCGCGAGAGCGATCTCACCCCCTGCGAGCTGGATTTGCCCGCGGTAGGTTTCATTGACGTTACCAGCATTGAACGGCGTTGCGCCGGCTAGCAGTGTCGCAACACCCACACCAATCTTTGCTTCGTCCATCACCCACCCGTTCGAATCACCGGCTGAGTGCACTAGCGGTAGGAAAGTTAAAAGAAGATTCGCAAAAGATAGGCTACCGGTTCCTCCCCGAACCGGTCGCAGCATAGCGTATCGGCTGACCGAGGTGTATTTCCGGCTCCCAGAAGTCTGCTGTCAGCAAGTCTGCCCATTCCTGCGCCAATTCGCGTCGGCGATCCAGATATGACGCCCGGTTATAGGCGCCCTCCACCTTGTTCTCCGGCACATGGGCCAGCATCAGATCGATGATCGCTCGGTCGGGCGACGCGCCGGTATGCCCGGTGGCGCGCCATTCCCGGTCCGCCCTCTCATTCATGATCGTCGAGAATGCGGCGCGGAAGCCGTGCGGGACATGCCGGCCGCCGTACCCGCCCCGAATCAACAGTGCCCGCAACGTGTTCTCGGACATCGGCTTGAAGGGGTTTCGCTCGCTGGGGAAGATCAGCGGGAACTGGCCTGTGAGTTGCCGGGCTGCCTCGAGCACTTCGAGCGCCTGGCGCGATAGGGGAACGACGTGATCGCCATCTTCCTCCGATTTCCGATCCTCGTCGCCCTTCATCCTCGCGGCCGGAATAACCCATCGGGGATCATCGCCCTCTAGGCCGTGAAGTTCGTCCCAGCGCGCGCCGTGGATCTCGTTCGGACGGACGGCGGTCAGGGCGATGAACCGCAGGGCGAACTTCGTCGAGGCACGGCAGCGTTCAGCTTCGCAATCGACCATCATCTGCCGGAGCGCGGCCAGTTGCTCCTCCGGACCGCGCTTACCGTCCACGATAGATGGCTGCTTCCGCGCCTTGGGTTTGTCCTTGAGGTTTGCGCTGAGGCCAGCCGCCGGGTTCATCTCGCACATGCCAGCGCCGATGGCGTAAGCGAAGATACCCGCGCAGCGCTGACGGAGACGGTGGGCCGTCTCGATTGCCCCGCGCTTCTCCACCTTCTGCAGAACCTCGAGCAGCTTGGGTGCTTTCACCGTCGTGATGGGCAAATCACCAATCGCCGGGTAGATGTCACGCTCCAGGCTCATCAGGACATCGGCGCTGTGTACCGCCGACCAGGGCGACCGGCTCGTAACCCAATGCCGGGAAGTGCGGTGCGACCACTTTCCGCCGTGTTCCCCGCGATAGGCATTGAGCTTTTCCAGCGACCAGCCACTATTCAGTTCGAACCAGCGATCGCCCACGGCCCGGAATGTATTCTCGTGCTCCAGCGCTCGGGCCTTTGCAGCGACGACCTTTTCGACGGCCGGATCGCGCCCCTCCCTCAGTTGGGCCTTCGCCTCGGCCCGGCGGGCTCTTGCCTGGACAAGCGTCATCGCCGGATAGGTCCCGAAGGTCAGCGTCTTTTGGTGGGGTTTCCCAGCGGCGTTGCGACCGAAGGTGTAATTCATTCGCCAAGAGCGAACGCCTGTCGTACTCACGTTGAGATAGAGCGATCCCGAATCTGCAAGCTTGTAAGCTTTGTCCCGCGGCTTGGCCGCTTTCACCTTCGCGTCGTTCAGCATGATCCCGATACCATGGATCGACGGGTCCAATACCACGTCGAGTACCATGGTATCGAGTTGACGCCTGTAGACAACGCGAGACCATGGCCGCCCCAGATGGGGCTAAAACTGGCGGAAAATCAAGGGTTGGTAGACCAGTAGGGACCGTCTCAGACGGTCAGTTGGCGGAGCGGGAGGGATTCGAACCCTCGATACGCTTTTGGCGTATACTCACTTTCCAGGCGAGCGCCTTCGACCACTCGGCCACCGCTCCGCATTGCACTGGTAAGGCGGGCGCCCTAGCCTGCGACGAAGGGTTTCGCAAGCCGTCTGGTCGTGCCACACGCACTTGATGCACAAATTCTTTTCCGCGCTCGCGATTTGCACCTTTCTTGCCGCCCCTTTGCTCGCGGACGAAGGGCCTTCTGCGCGCACCCCGAACGATGTCGTCGCAGCGGCACCGGCAAAGGACTGGGTGCGGATCGCACCATCGAATCTCCTGGTCATGGACCTCGCGCCCGACGGTTCGAGGAAAGGCCGGCGCGTGTTGATCCAGCTGATGCCGGCCCCGTTCTCGCAAGGCTGGACCGGCAACATCCGCAAGCTCGTGTCCGCGCGGTGGTACGACGGGATCGCGGTGGTTCGCGTTCAGGACAATTATGTGGTGCAGTGGGGCGACCCGGAAGGCGAGAACCCGGAAAAGGCCAAGCCGCTACCGAAAGGGCTCACGGCCGTGCCTGAGGACGAATACGTAGCATCGATCGGCAAGGCAGGCGCGGGCATTTCGAGCAAGGATTCCTACGCTGCCAGCACGATGTTCGTCGATGGCTGGCCCGTGGGCGTGGGTGGGGGGCCTGGAGCGAGCGGCACGGCGGCCTGGCCTCTCCATTGCTATGGCGCGGTCGGCGTGGGCCGGAACAATTCGCCCGATACCGGCACCGGGGCCGAACTCTACGCCGTGATCGGGCAGGCTCCGCGCCAACTGGACCGGAATATCGCCGTCGTAGGACGGGTGATCTCGGGAATGGAAAACCTTTCCGCCCTGCCGCGCGGCACCGGCGAGATCGGCTTCTACAAGACAGCTGCCGAGCGCGTGGCGATTCGCTCCGTCCGCATGGGCAGCGAGGTTCCCGGATTGCCCGCCTACGAATACCTCTCCACCGACAGCCACAGTTTCGCAGCCTATCTCGACAAGCGCGCAAACCGGAAGGACGACTTCTACATTCAGCCCGCCGGCGGCGTGGACGTGTGCAACGTTCCCGTGCCGATCCGCGAGGTCAGGCCGTGACGCTGCTCGAGCAGCTCGCCCACACCGGGCGACTTTGGCGCTGGACCGGAGGATCCGGCAATGGGACCTGGCACTTCGTCACTATCGACGGCGAGGCAGGAGAGGCGCTCTCCGGCACGGCCGTGATGCGCAAGCTGGAAGGAACGGCGCGCGGCTTCGGCTCGCTCAAGGTCCAGGCACGAATCGGCGGCACCCGTTTTGCCACCTCGGTGTTTCCCAACAAGTCCGACGGTGGCTGGCTGCTGCCGGTAAAGGCCAGCGTGCGGCGCGCCGAAGGACTGGCGGAAGGCGACGAGGTCGGGGTCAGCCTGGAATACTGACCCCTGAACCGCGCCGTCAGATGCGCTCGGCCTCGGCAACGGCCTCGCTCGCCCGCAGAGCTCCGACGATCCGCGTGAGATGCGCAAGGTCGCTCACCTCCAGATCGACTTCGTACGTACCGAAAGGCTCGTCGCGATGGACCATCTGGAGGTTGGTCACATTGGCGCGGTTGGTCGCGAGAATCTGCGTGACCTCGGCAAGCGTGCCCGGCCGATTGTAGAGCACCAGACTAAGGCGCCCTACCGCGCCGGTCGTGCGCTCGCCCCAGGACAAGTCGAGCCAGTCGAAATCGGTACCGCTGGCGAGCGTCATACAGTCGATCGCATGGACCTCCACCTTGTGATCCGGCCGCCGCAGGCCGACGATGCGGTCCCCGGGGACCGGGTGGCAGCAATCGGCCAGTTCGAAACCCATCCCCGGCGTCAGGCCGCGTATGGAGATTGCGCGTTCGGTATACGCCCAATCGCTGTCATCGGGTAATTCGGCGGTGCTGCCCGGCACCAGCGCTTCCATCACCTGACGGTCGGTAAGACGCGCCGAGCCAACGGCAAACATCAGGTCCTCATCGTCGCGCATGTCGAGACGCTGGATGGCGCCGTCGATCGCCTTCTTGCCGATGCGGCCCGGCAGGCGGCCCATGATCTCGTCGAGCAGCTTGGCGCCGATCTCCGCCACTTCCTGCCGTTCCTTCGCGCGAACGGCCCGGCGAATGGAGGCGCGCGCCTTGCCGGTGACGACGAAGCCCAGCCACGAAAGCTGCGGCTCGGAATTCGGGCTCTTGATGATCTCCACCACATCGCCGTTGGCAAGCTGCGTACGCAGCGGCATGTGGCGGCCGTTGATCTTCACGCCGACCGCCGCATTGCCGAGGTTGGTATGGACGGCATAGGCGAAATCCACCGCCGTAGAACCCTTGGGAAGCTGGAACAGCGCGCCCTTGGGTGTGAAAGCAAAGATGCGATCCTGATAGATCGCCATCTTGGTGTTCTCGAGCAGTTCCTCGGCGTCGTGGCTGGCGTCCACGATCTCGATCAGGTCGCGCAGCCAGCCGACCTGCCCGTCGGGACGCGCCCCGCCCTGCTTGTAGGCCCAGTGCGCAGCGAGGCCGAACTCGTTCGTCCGATGCATCTCGCGCGTGCGGATCTGCACTTCCATGCGCATCGAGCGCTCGAAGATCAGCGCCGTGTGGAGCGACTGGTAGCCGTTGGACTTGGGAGTGGAAATGTAGTCCTTGAAGCGGCCCGGGATCATCTGCCAGGTCTGGTGGAGAATGCCGAGCGCCTTGTAGCATTCCTCCGGCGTATCGGTGAGGACGCGGAACGCCATGATGTCGGTGATCTGCTCGAAGGTGACGTGACGTTCCGCCATCTTGCGCCAGATCGAGTAGGGGTGTTTCTCGCGCCCCGAAACCTCGACGTTCATTCCCGCTTCGGCCAGCGCCTGCTTGATGGAAAGGGCGATGGAATCAACCTGGCCGCCCTCCTCGCTGCGAATCTGCTCAAGCCGGCCGGTGATCGTGGCATAGCCTTCCGGTTCGAGTTGCTCGAACGCCAGCATCTGCATTTCGCGCATGTATTCGTACATGCCCACGCGCTCGGCGAGCGGGGCGTAGATATCCATGGTTTCGCGGGCGATGCGGCGGCGCTTGTCCTCCTTCTTGATGTAATGAAGGGTGCGCATGTTGTGCAGGCGGTCAGCCAGCTTGACCAGCAGGACGCGCAGATCCTCGCTCATCGCGAGCAGGAACTTGCGCAGGTTTTCGGCCGCGCGCTCATTCTCGGTCATCACGTCGATCTTGGAGAGCTTGGTAACGCCGTCCACCAGCCGGGCGACGTCGGGGCCGAACAGCTTCTCGATCTCCTCGATCGTTGCGAGGGTATCCTCCACCGTATCGTGGAGCAGCGCGGTGATGATCGTCTGCTGGTCGAGCTTCAACTCGGTCATCAGGCCCGCGACTTCGACCGGGTGGCTGAAATAGGGGTCGCCGCTGGCGCGTTTCTGCGTCCCGTGTTTCTGCACCGTATAGACATAGGCACGGTTGAGCAGGGCCTCATCGGCCTGGGGCGCGTATTCCTTCACGCGTTCGACAAGTTCGTACTGACGCAGCATTCCAAGGCTTCATGTCAGGATTTTTCGCAGCGCGGCAAGGGGGCGATATGCGAAGTGCAAATTATGCAATGAAACTGTGACTTCCGCACCACGAGCGGGATTGCTTGGCTCCAATCGATTGCTGCGGAGAATTCCGATGCGGCAGCTTAACGCCGGCGGAAGGTCCCGGACAGCACCATGGCGGCGGGACCGGGACCATGGCGATGCAGAGCCCCGACGTATCTGGTGACGGTCCCAACCCCCGATCTTGTCCCAATCTTTCCCAGCAGGAGGTGTTCATGGCGAGTTCTATGGAAACGGCGGTTTACGCCGCCATCCTGGGGATGACGGAGGCGGAACTGCTCGATGCGGCATTCCTTCCCGTTCGGCGGCTGAGGCCCCGCGCGCCGCGGATGCGGACGCTGATCGGCGCCAGCCTTCTGCGCCAGTCCCCCGCACAGCAGACTGCCGCCGAGCAGCCGGTGATCGTGCGCAACGTCTCGGAGCGGGGCATGTGCCTTGCCCTGCGGGGCATGAAACCGCAGGAATCCGCGCTTCGTCATGACGAGATCGTCTGCATCCGCATGCCGGAAAACGTGGAGCACGTCGGCCAGGTGCGCTGGGTGGAAGACCGCGCTTTCGGCGTGGAACTGTTCCATACCCTCGATATCGAGGCGCTGGGATCGGAAAACCAGCGCCGGAACGCCCATTTCCTCGAAGTGCTTGAGCAGCAGTACAAACCGACACAAACGGTACAGAACGCATACTGAAACACCCCCGACCGGAACCGGCGCGCCGCGCGGCCGCAACCGCTTGATCTCCTGTTGCAACTGCACAATAGTGCGAAGGGTGAACGAAGCGATCGTCGATCCCGTCCCCGCCGGCACCGGTCCCTCGGTGACCCTGCCGGCACGTCCCGAACCGATCAGGTTGCACCCCGAAAGCACGGCGATCATCGTCGTCGACATGCAGAACGCCTATGCCAGCAAGGGCGGCTATGTGGACGAGGCGGGTTTCGATGTCGGCCCCGCCGCGGCAACGATCGGCCGGGTTGCCGAAGTGCTCGACATTGCCCGCCATGCCGGGATGCCGGTGATCTTCCTCCAGAACGGCTGGGATGCGGACTATGCCGAGGCCGGCACCCCGCAGTCCCCCAACTGGCACAAGTCCAACGCGCTCAAGACCATGCGCAAGCGGCCCGAACTGGCGGGCCGTTTCCTGGCCCGCGGCGGTTGGGACTATGAGCTGGTCGAGGCGCTGACCCCGCAACCGGGGGACCTGCGCGTCCACAAGCCGCGCTACTCGGCGTTCTTCAACTCGCAGCTCGATTCTGTGCTGCGCGCGCGCGGCATCCGCACGCTGGTGTTCACCGGCATCGCCACCAACGTCTGCGTCGAATCGACCCTGCGCGACGGTTTCCATCTCGAATATTTCGGGGTGCTGCTGGAAGACGCGGTCCATCACCTTGGGCCGGACTTCATCCGGGAGGCAAGCCTCTACAATGTCGAGAAATTCTTCGGCTGGGTAAGCAGCGTCGCCGATTTCCGCACCGCCGTCGGCCAGCTTCCGGCGCGCGAGACATCATTGGGGGAGCCGTAATGCCATTCGAACCGATCAACCCGCCGCAGTTCCCCGCGCCCATCGCGCCTTATTCGGCGGGCGCGAAAGCGGGAAACACGGTCTACGTCTCGGGCGTGCTCGCGCTTGGCGAAGGCGGCACGGTGCTGCACGTGGGCGATGCCGCCGCGCAGACCCGCCATGTCCTGGACGTCATCAGGATCACCGTGGAAGCGGCCGGCGGCACCATGGCCGACATTGCCATGAACCACATCTTCCTCAAGGACCTGGCAGACTATGCCGCCTTCAACGCCGTCTATGCCGAGTACTTTCCCGGAGACAAACCGGCCCGCTACTGCATCAAGTGCGAACTGGTGAAGCCGGACTGCCTGGTCGAGATCGCCTCGGTCGCCCATCTTGGCTGAGGTTGCCGGGCTCCATTACGAAATCCACGGCAGCGCCGATGCGCCCGCGCTGATCCTGTCCAGCGGCCTCGGCGGCTCGGCGGGCTACTGGGCGCCAAACCGCCCTGCCCTTGCCGAACACTTCCGCGTCATCGCCTACGACCATCGCGGCACCGGCCGCAGCGACCGCACCCTGCCGGAAACCACTTCGGTAGCGGACATGGCGAGCGACGTGATCCTGCTGATGGACGCTCTCGGGGTCGAGCGCGCGCATTTCATCGGCCATGCGCTTGGCGGTGCGATCGGCGTGGAAACCGCCATCCGCACCGGCAGGATCGACCGGCTGACCGTCATCAACGGCTGGCGCGCGCTTTCTCCCCATACCCGCCGCTGCTTCGCCGCCCGCCTCGCCCTGCTGCACGGCGCCGGGCCGCAGGCCTTTCTCGAAGCCCAGCCGCTGTTCCTCTTCCCGCCGGACTGGATCGCCGCGCATGACGATGCGCTGAAGGCGGAACTCGCGCATCACCTTGCCGCATTTCCCGGCGTGGCGACCACGGCCAAGCGCATCGCCGCCGTGCAGGCCTCATGCCCCCGATCCCGCCGGTCTTGCCGCGCTGGAGAACCTGCTGGTGATCGCCACCCGTGACGATTTCCTGGTGCCCCATGCCACCGCGCTGGATCTCGCCGCGCCGGTGGAGAGCGCCGAAGTCGCCCTGTTCGAATGGGGCGGCCACGCCTGCAACGTCACCGATCCCGTAAACTTCAATCGCCTCGTCCTCGATTTTCTCAGGAGCAGCTAATCATGCAGGTCGGCGTTTTCGTTCCCATCAACAACAACGGCTGGCTGATCAGCGAGAACGCGCCGCAATACAAACCCAGCTTCGATCTCAACAAGCAGATTGCGCAAAGCGCCGAGAAGCACGGGCTGGATTTCCTGCTCTCGATGATCAAGCTGCGCGGCTTCGGCGGCAAGACCGAGTTCTGGGAATATGGCCTGGAAAGCTTCACCCTGATGGCCGGGCTAGCCGCCGTGACCGAGAAGATCAGGATCTTCGCCACCTGCCCCACGCTCATCATCCCGCCGGCCTTCGCCGCGCGCATGTGCAACACGATCGACAGCATCAGCCACGGCCGCTTCGGGCTCAACCTCATCACCGGGTGGCAGCCGCCGGAATATACCCAGATGGGGCTCTGGCCGGGCGAGGAGCACTTCCGCAACCGCTACGAAGTGCTGGGCGAATATGCGCAGGTCCTGCGCGAACTCTGGGAAACCGGCCGCTCCGACTTCAAGGGCAAGTACTACCAGATGGAAGATTGCCTCGTCCGCCCCCAGCCCGAGGCGGAGATGAAGATCATCTGCGCGGGCTCGTCCGATGCGGGGCTGGCCTTCTCGGCGAAGTGGGCGGACTATGCCTTCTGCCTCGGCAAGGGAGTGAACACGCCTACCGCCTTCGCCTTCAACAACGAACGCCTCGCGAAATTCACGGCAGAGAGCGGACGCGCGGTCTCGATCTTCGTCCTCGTCATGGTGATCGCCGCCGAAACCGACGAAGAGGCCATGGCCAAGTGGAAGAGCTACAACGACGGCGTCGACCTTGAAGCCATCGCCTGGCTGGCGGATCAGGGCGCGAAGGACACCGTGAACACCGACACCAACGTCCGCCAGCTCGCGGCACCCGAAGGCGCGGTGAACATCAACATGGGCACGCTGGTCGGCAGCTACGAAAGCGTGGCGCGGATGCTGGACGAAATGGCGCAAGTGCCCAACACCGGCGGCGTCCTCCTCACTTTCGACGACTTCATCGAAGGCGTGGAAGCCTTCGGCACCCGCATCCAGCCGCTGATGGAAAGCCGCCGCTGACAGTGGGAAAGCCCATCATGCCAAGGCTTGCCGAGATCGGTCTGCCTCTATCCCGGAAGACGTCCGCAAGGACGGCTAATACTTGAACCCCGTAATGACGCCGTCGCGGGTATCGCACTTGATGGTCTTCTGCGTGGTCTTGATCTTGCCGTCCTTCTCGCGCGTCGTCACATCGACCTCGGCCCGGAGCGAGGCGCGGCCGTCGCTCTTCTTGTCGGTGTCCTCGACCTTGCGGATGGCGACGTCCACCGCGCCCTGCTTTTCCCCGCGCGCCTTGGCTTCGGCCATGCAGACCTCCACGACCTTGTCGCGGGCATCGGCCCCGGACGACACCGCAGGCGGCGCCGGGTCCTGGCTCCACGCCTTGGGGATCACCGCAAAGACCAGCAGCAGGAAAGTGGCGCCGGTGAAGATTTTCCACGATTGATCCTGCATGATACAGCTCCCGTCATGCTGCCGAAGCGACAACACTCGTAAGGCTGGATCATGCACCGTGCAGTCCGGGAGCCCCATCGGGACAAATACCGAGACGCGGCTGGAAGATTCCCGTGGTGGGCCCCTGAGGTTGGCCCCCCATGGCCGGCGCCCATAGTCTGCAAGGGCAGGACGCGGCTTGAACCGCGCCCTGCACCGGTCTTCATGGATCAGGCGATAGTCGGCAGGATCCCGCCCTCTGCCCGGATCGCCGCGCCGTTGGTCACGGCGGCGAGCGGGCTGGCGAGGAATGCGGTCATCGCCGCCACTTCGTCCGCCTCGATCAGGCGGCGGATCAGCGAGAGCGGACGCAGCCTGGAGAAGAACTCCTCCTCGCGCTCGGCTTCAGAGGCGTCCTTGTTCTCCACCACCGAGCGGATGAACTCAACGATGCCTTCCGAGCGCGTCGGCCCCGGCAGCACGCTGTTGACGGTGACCTTCGTACCGCGCGTGGCGTCGGCCATGCCGCGCGCGACGGCAAGCTGCGCGGTCTTGGTCATGCCATAGTGAACCATCTCGCCCGGCGTCATCAGCCCGCTTTCGCTGGAGATGAAGATCACGCGCCCCCAGTCACGCTCCAGCATTCCCGGGAAATAGTGGCGCGAAAGACGGATGCCGCTGAGGACATTGACCTCGAAGAAGTTCAGCCATTCCGCGTCGGTGATCTCGACGAAGGGCCGCGCCTCGTAGATGCCGAGGTTGTTGACCAGGATGTCCACCTCGGGAACCGCCGCGATCAGCGCTGCGCACCTTCGGCAGTGGCGGGATCGGCGAGCACCGGGCGCACCTTTGCCAAGGCGCCGACAACCTCGGCAGCCGCATCAAGCTTGGCCTGGTTGCGGCCGGTAACCACGACTTCGGCCCCTTCGTCCGCCAGCCGGGCGGCAATGGCAAGGCCGATGCCGGCGGTCGATCCGGTGACGAGAGCGGTCTTGCCGGCGATCTTGAGGTCCATGGGAAATCCTTCCTGATAATTGCGTTCGGCGGAAAGATAGGCGCGGCGGCTACGGGCGATTAGGAGGCTGCGGGGCGTTTCAGCTTTGCGCCCGGCGCACAGGTGGCGTCAGGCCTCCGCGCCGCGGTGATAGCTTTGCGCGGCATCCGCGTCCTGCACGTCATAGGCGAACCAGGCGGCCGATCCATGGTCGTAGACCTGCACCAGCCCGTCGGCCACTTGCGCCTCGTAGAACTGCGAGGATCCCCGGTCGAACCCGCGCACTTTCGCGCCTTCGACCTCGAACGAGATGAAAGCGCCATCGGCGGCATCGCGGATTTCAGGAAGGGTGCCGCCGAACTTCGCGCCGCGATCGCCGTCGAACCCCTGCAACTGGTTGCCGCGGGATTCGGCGGCGATCCGCCGATCGCGTCCGGCCGAGTGATCGTAAAGGCCCCCCACCTTCTTTCCGGTAAGGAAGGCAAAGGCGGCGGCGGCGATCATCGCGCGAGTGTGTTCCTGCATGGCTTCATCTGGCACCCTGACGGCGGCGAGATCAAGCCATGTTTGCAGGATCGGCTACCGGGTCAGCGGCGCTTCTTGGTGATGGTCGCGGTGAAGTCCGGGTCCTTGTTCGCCACCCAGTCCACGAACTTGCGCACGCTGGGATTGTCCAGCAGCCCCTGCACGTCCATCCCGTGGCGCTGAAGCTCGGAATTGGTGAAGTTGGCGATCAGCGTCTGCTGGCAGATCGAGTGCATCGGCACGACATCGCGCCCGCCACGGCTCTTGGGAACCGGGTGGTGCCAGACGATGGTCTTGCCGGTGGGGCGGCCGCAGAGCCAGCATGGTACCGGCGGCGGCGCTTCCTCTTCCTCGTCCTGCACGTCGTCGTAAGGGCCGTGTTTCGAATATTTGCGGGCCATGCCTCTACCTGAACTGTCTGAGCTTTCGCGCGCCACCTACAGCGATGTGCCCGGCATTGCCACAACCGCGTCAGGCAGCGCCCCATTCCCGCGCGAAATCGCCGAGCCGGGCCTGGAACCGCGCGCGGCGCTCCGGCGCGATCCACGCGGTGTCGAAGGCATTGCGTTCTATCCGGACGAGTTCCGCTTTGGTCAGGTTGCCGCGCGCCTGTGCCTTCACCAGCACTTCGTTCACGTATTCGCTGCCCATGTAGGCCGGATCGTCAGAGTTGATCGTGACTTTCAGACCCTGGTCCAGCATTCCGCGCACCACGTCCACCGGCTTGCCCGCCACCATGATCTGGCCCGAGAAGGTCGGGCAGACCGTGAAGGTCACGTCCCGCTTCCTGGCGATGGCCATGAGTTCGGGCGATTGCAGGATGTTGCCGCCATGATCGATCCGGTCGACCGCGAGATCGACCAGCGCCTCGCGGATGTGGTCCAGCGTGTCCTTCTGGTTGACGTCGCAATGGGCCGTGACATGGAGCCCCGCCGCGCGTGCCTTGGCGAAATGGGCGGCGAACTTGCCCGGCGGATTATCCTTCTCGTCGGAATCGAGGCCGACGCCGACCAGACTGTCCCGGTAAGGCAGCGCCGCATCGAGCGCCTTCATCGCATTGTCCGCCGTCAGGTCGCGCATGAAACAGAGGATGAGCTGGGATTCGATGCCGAGCTTTGCCTGCGCATCGGCCCGCGCCCGGGTGATCCCGCCGATCACGGCCTCTACGGGGATGCCCCGGTCGATATGCTGCTGGGGATCGAAGAACATCTCGGCATAGAGCACGTTCTGCGAATGGGCCTTGGCCAGATAGGCGTAAGCGAGGTCGTAGAAATCCTGCTCCTTCAGCAGGACGTTCATGCCGTCATAGTAGATCGCCAGGAAGCTCGGCAGGTCGTGATAGACATAGCTGCGCTTCATCGCCGCGACATCGGCATAGGGCAGCTTCAAGCCGTTGCGCTGCGCCAGCGCGAACTTCATCTCCGCTTCCAGCGTGCCTTCGAGATGGACGTGGTATTCCGCCTTGGGCATTGCGGCGATGAAGGCGGCCATGTCCTGCGCAGGCGGCGCGGCCAGCGCGCGCGCCGCGCCCGATCCGTAAAACGCGGGCGCGCAGAGGGCCGCCTGCACGAGGGTACGTCTGCTCAGGTTCATGCCATACTCGCGGGAGCTGTCCCGGCCGGATCGGCCGGAGAAGGAAGCCCTTCTATCCGCGAGCGAATTGCCCCCTGTCCATCGACGAAAACCTCACGCCCCGTTCCAGAAAAGCGCGCTCGATCTTCCGGCCCGCTTCAGCTCCAGCTCGCCTCGGGCGGCAGGCTCATCAGGATCGCGTCGATATTGCCGCCGGTCTTGAGCCCGAACAGGGTGCCCCGGTCGTAGACGAGGTTGAATTCGGCATAGCGGCCGCGCCATTCGAGCTGGCGCACCTTGTCGGCTGGCGTGAACGCCATGCCCATGCGCCGCCGCACAAGGCGCGGGAACACCGCGAGGAACGCCTCGCCCACCGCGCGGGTATAGGCGAAGTTCGCCTCCCATGCCGCTTCGTCCGCGCATTCAAGGTGATCGTAGAAGATGCCGCCGACGCCGCGATGGACCTTGCGGTGCGGGATGTAGAAATATTCGTCCGCCCACGCCTTGTAGCGGTCGTAATAGTCCGCTCCGTGCGCGTCGCAGGCGGCCTTGAGCTCGGCGTGGAACTCGGCCGTGTCCTCGTCGTAGGGCAGCGGCGGATTGAGGTCGGCGCCGCCGCCGAACCACGCCCTGGTGGTCGTCAGGAAGCGGGTGTTCATGTGCACCGCGGGAACATGCGGATTGGCCATGTGCGCAACCAGGCTGATGCCGGTGGCGGAAAAGGCGTTCTGTTCGGCAGACGCGCCGTTGATGGTCCCCGCGAAATCCTTCGCCAGCGAGCCGACGACGGTGGAGACGTTGACGCCCACCTTCTCGAAGACCCTGCCCTTCATCAGGCCGCGCGTGCCGCCGCCCGTCTCCCCGGCTTCGCCGCCTTCCACCGCCGCGCGCTGCCACGGGGTATAGCCGAAGGACGCCGGCGAGCCCGCCTCGCGCTCGATCGCCTCGAACTCGGCGCAGATCCGGTCGCGCAGGGTTTCGAACCAGTCACGGGCACGTTCGGTTTGGGCGGTCCAGTCGGTCATCGCATCTCCTCTTCAGCCGGGGCGCTTGCCAAATCGCGCGGCCTGCGGCAAGGGAAAGCCATGGTTCCCTTTTCGTTCTGCACGCAGGAATTGCGGCTGGTCCCCACGCCGGCGGGATTCGCGGCCGGACGCGGCGCGGCGCTCTACTGGCCGCGCGAACAGGCCCTGCTCGTTGCCGACCTGCACCTCGAAAAGGCCAGCTATTATGCCAGGGGCGGGCAGATGCTCCCCCCGTATGACAGCCGCGAAACGCTGGAGCGCCTTGCCCTTGCCGTGCGGCAGACAGGAGCCCGGCGAGTATTTGCGCTTGGGGACAACTTTCATGACAGCAAGGGAACGGAGCGGCTCGAACCGCACGCCGCCGGGATGCTGTCGGCGCTGACCCGCGCGCTGGACTGGGTGTGGATCACCGGCAACCACGATCCGCACCTCGGCAGCGAAGCCGGCGGCACGCGGGTGGAGGAGATCACCGTGGAAGGGATCATGCTGCGCCATGAAGCCCTGCCGGGAACCACCGAACCCGAGCTTTCCGGCCATTTCCACCCCCGTCTGGTGGTTCACGCAAGGGGCCGCCGCATCGCCCGCCCCTGCGTGGTGCATAGCGGCAACCGCCTGATCCTGCCCGCTTTCGGCGCGCTCACCGGCGGCATGGACGCGGCCGATCCGGCTATCCTGAAAGCGCTGCAGCCGGCACGGGAAATAGACGCACTGGTGGCCGCGAAGGACCAGCTTCTGCGCTACCCCCTATGGCGATCCGCAGCCTGACACCCTATATTGCAGGTCGGCCGTTTCACACGGCCCGGGCGTCCTGTAGAATTTGCGTGAAATCGTGCTTTGCGTGCGGACGCGATTCGCATTAATGACCCCGCACTCGCCTAGCGACAGAAACGATTCAGGAGAACGCTTATAGCACCCCCACCCCGGCGCATGATGACGCCACCGGTCAAGAGCGGACCGCGCTACAATAACATGATCCAGTCGGACAAGGTCCGCGTGATCGACGAAAACGGCGAGAACATCGGCGTGATGTACACGCGCCAGGCGATCGAGCAGGCGGCCGAAGTCGGCCTTGACCTGGTCGAAGTCTCGCCCAACGCGGACCCGCCGGTGTGCAAGTTCCTGGATGTCGGCAAGTTCCGGTATGAGGCCCAGAAAAAGGCCAATGCCGCGCGCAAGACCCAGAAGACGCAGGAGATCAAGGAGATCAAGATGCGTCCGAACATCGACGATCACGACTATGACGTGAAGATGCGCAACATCCAGCGCTTCATCGGCGATGGCGACAAGGTGAAGGTGACCCTGCGTTTCCGTGGCCGTGAACTTTCGCACCAGCAGCTCGGCATGAACCTGCTGCGCCGCGTGCAGGAAGATGTCGCGGACGTCGCGAAGATCGAGGCTTATCCGCGCATGGAAGGCCGCCAGATGCTCATGGTGCTTTCGCCCAAGTAAGCATCGGCTTCAGGCATCGGCTTCGGCCGGTGCAAACCGCAAAGGGCGCGCCGCAAGGCGCGCCCTTTGTGTTTGTGCGGCCGTCATGCGGTGTGGACGCCGCCCGCGAGATGGGCGGCCGCGCGGGGCGGTCCGCGATCAGGCGCCCTTTTGCAGGAAGCGCTGCGACAGCCCGTGGTAGAGCTTCTCCTTGCTCACGAGCTGTGCGGCAAAGTCTCCGATCAGCGCGGCGGCCAGCAAGGGCATCATCAGCCCGCGACTGGCCGTCGTCTCCGAGATGATGATGACCGCCGTCAACGGCGCGCGGACCACGCCGGTGAAATAGGCCACCATGCCCAGAAGCACGATCGCGCCGGGGGGATAGTCGGGAAAGATGCCGCGCAGCAGGTCGCCGATCCCGGCGCCGATGGACAGCGACGGGGCGAAAATGCCGCCGGGAATGCCGGAAACCGCCGTCGCCAGAGTGGTCGCGAACTTCGCCGCGCCGAACCAGAGGGGCACGTCCTGACCGGCGATGATTCCATGGGCGGTATCGTACCCGGTCCCCCAGGTCAGCCCGGTCGAGACGCCAAGGACCGCGACGACGATACCGCAGCCCGCAGCGAACAGCACCGGACGCGCGCGCAGCCAGACCATCGGGCGCATCGCGCTCGTGCCCGAGGCCAGCATCAACCGCGAGAACCCGCCGCCCGCCATCCCGCCGAGGATTCCGGCAACCGGCGTAACGACAAGCGCCTGCTGGAACCCGAGGGTCTGCCGCATGGCGCCGAAGTAGATGTAATCGCCTGCGATGCCCAGGCTGACCATGCCGGCGATGAGTACCGCGGCCATGACCAGCAGCGTCATGCGCTGCTCGTAAGCGGCGGCCAGTTCCTCGATCGCGAAGGCGACGCCCGCCAGCGGCGTGTTGAAGGCCGCCGCCACGCCGGCCGCTCCGCCCGCGATATAGACCGACGAACGCAGCGGCACCCGCAAGATGCGGTGCATGCGGCCCATGATGGCGGCGGCGATCTGGACGGTGGGCCCTTCGCGGCCGACCGAAGCGCCGATCAGCAGCCCGCCCACGGTCAGAAAGAACTTGGCGATGGCGGCCCGCGCGGAAACCAGCGTCGACATCGCCGCTTCGGGATTCTTCGTGGCCGCCATGACCTGCGGAATTCCCGAACCCCTGGCCAGCGGTGCGAAGCGCTGGGTCAGCCAGGCGATGGCGGCAAATCCGGCGGGCGTGGCCAGCAGCGGCGCCCACCACCAGTCCCGCGCGAGGATATGGAACAGCGCATTCGCCCGGTCGGCCATTTCGGCGAACACCAGGGCCACCAGCCCGACCAGCACGGCGCCGCCGACGATCGCCACCCTTCTCCGCCAGACCAGCGCTTCGGGACCGTGGCGGCGCAGGACGACGCGGACACGGCGAGGCAACAGGCGGCTGGATATCATCACGACTCTCGGTGGACGACCTGGGGCGCGGTCGGGGGGTGCCCGCTTCTTGGAGCCGTTCTCCGGGCATGTCCACCCGCGCGGCTGCCATGGCCGCAATATCGCATCGATCCGCGAAACAGCCGCCGCGCCCCGGTCAATCCGGGCGGGCGGGGCCTGTCATCCCTTCCATTCGCGGCGTTCTTCCGCCGCGCGCAGGACTTCGTAGGCAAGCTGATAGGTCTGGAACGCCTTGGCCGCCTCGGGATCGTTGGGGCGCACGTCGGGGTGGACTTCCTTGGCCTTGGCGCGCCAGGCCCTGCGCACGGCATCGAACTCGGCATCCGGGTCGAGACCCAGCGCTTCGAGCGCGCGCAGTTCGTCGCCGCTGCGCGAACCGTCGCCCGAACCGGCCAGCCGTAGTGCGAGGATTCCTTGTAGCCCGATGTCTGCGCCTGCTCGTCCTGCTCGCGCCGGGCGGCTTCTTCGGCGTCGAGACCGGCGAAATAGTCCCACCCGGCGTTGTATTCGGCGGCATGCTTCTGGCAGAAGTACCAGCGGTCGGGGCTGTTGGGGCTCTTGGGCGCGGGGCAGTTGCCCGGATCGGTGCAGCCGTGGCGATCGCACAGGCGCACCTGGGCAGCCTCGTGCGAGCTGCCATAGCCGCGCCAGCGCGGGAAACCCCAGTCCTGTGATCGACCTGCGCGACTCATTCGAACGCCGATACCTGCCGACTCGAAGCCAATGCAAGTGCGTATGGCTTGCCCCGCATGCAAAAAAGCCCGGCTCGCTGACGCGAACCGGGGCCGATTTGCTGCGCCGGAGCGCGCCCGATCAGTCGATCGTGACGGTAACCGCGCGGCGGTTCTGCGCCCACGACGCTTCGTCCGAACCGAGCGCGATCGGGCGCTCCTTGCCGTAGCTCACGGTGTTCAGGCGCGAGGCATCGACGCCCAGGCTGATGAGGTAGTTCTTGGCCGCATTGGCGCGGCGCTCACCCAGCGCGAGGTTGTATTCGCGGGTGCCGCGTTCGTCGGCATGGCCTTCGATGGTGGCGCGCTTGTTGGGGTACTGAAGCAGCCACTGGGCCTGCTTCGAAAGCGCGGCCTGGTCCGCCGAATCGATGGTGTCCTCGTTCAGCTGGAAATAGATGGTGTCCGAACCCATCATGCGGGCGAGGAAGTCGGCCTGGCTGCCGGCCTGCGGGCCGCTCGGCTGGGTGGGGCCAGTGGTGGTGGTTGCCGGGCCCGGCTCGGGCGGCAGTTCCTTCGGCGCCTTCGATGCGCACGCCGACATGGCGAGCGCGCCGGCGAGGAGGAGCATTGTCGATCCGGTCTTCACATGGCGGGGGGACATGAGGGCAGGCATGAGGCAATCTCCTAAAGTGCGCAGCCAATTATGAATGGCCTGCGATTGTTGAAGTTCCGTATAATTTCAAATGCTGTCAACCTGAACGAACGCCCCTTTTCAGGGACGTTCCTTCAGGCTGCAATAATCGCTGGCCTCAGGGGCGAACGGGGCCCCAGGCCGGGTCCGAGGCGCCCACCGGGGTCGGCAGCCTGCGCTCGTTGCGGCCGGTGAGATCGACCTGCCAGATCGACGCGGTTCCGACCGTCTTGGCGGTGCGGAAGAACTGGATGATGCGGCCGTTCGGAGACCAGGTGGGCGCTTCGTCCTGCCACGAATCCGTGAGGTGGCGCATGCCGCCGCCGTTCGGGTTCATCACCGCGATGCGCAAGTTTCCGGCAACGTGCGTGAAGGCGATCTGGTCTCCGCGCGGGCTCCATTCGGGCGTTGCGGAGCGGCCGCCGAAGAAGCTGATGCGGCGCTGGTTCGAACCGTCCGCGTTCATCACGTAGATCTGCTGGTTGCCCGAGCGGTCGCTTTCGAACACGATCTGGTTGCCGTCCGGCGAGTAGGACCCGCCGATCGAGATGCCCGGCGTGTTGGTCAGGCGCTGCGGGGTGCCGCCGCCGGCCGAGGAGATGCGGTAGATGTCGGTATTGCCGCCTGAGGCCATCGAGTAGAGCACCCACTTGCCGTCCGGCGACCAGCGCGGCGCCATCGTCGGGTTGCCGGTGCGCGCGATCAGCTTCTGGGTGTTGCTGGCCAGATCGTAGACATAGATGCTCGGCTGTCCGTTGAGATAGGACAGGTAGAGGATCTTCGAATAGTCCGGCGAATAGCGCGGGGTGAGCGCGGTCGACTGGCCGCTGGTCAGGTAGCGGTGGTTGGCGCCGTCCGAATCCATGATCGCCAGCCGCTTCATGCGGTGGTCCTTCGGACCGGTCTCGGCGATATAGGCGATCTTGGAATCGAAGAACGGGCTTTCGCCCGAGAGGCGCGAATAGACCATGTCGGCGCACTTGTGCGCGGCGCGGCGCCAGTCCCCGGCGCCCACCTTCCAGCCGCCCTTGGTGAGCTGCTGCTTCAGGGCGACATCGTAGAGATAGCAGCCGACGGTCAGGTCGCCGTCGGGATTGGCGCGCACGAAGCCCTGCACCAGCATGTCCGCGCTGCGGGCAGACCAGGTGGGGAAGTCGGGCGACTGGATCTGGCCGAAAGCGGGCTGCGGCAGACCGTCCGGGCCGGAGGGCTTGAACAGGCCGTTGTTCTTGAGATCGGCGGCGACCACTTGCGACAGCGCGCGGCCGAGCGCGGCGGTGGACCCGGCATTGGTGCGGGTCGGCACGTCGGCGTCCGTGGCGAACGTGGTGATGGCGATGCCGAGATCCTGCCACTCGTTCTCGTCGGAAACCGAGCCGGTCAGGCCGCCGTCATCGGGCTGCACACCCACGTCGGCCCCTGCGGGCGGTCCGGGAATGGCGACCGGCGTCGCATTCTGCGCGGCAAGCGGTGCGCCCGCCAGCGCGAAGACGAGAGCCAGCGGAAGCAGTCGTGTCGAAAAGGTCC
The DNA here is from genome assembly GCF_001298105.1 of Novosphingobium sp. ST904. Lineage (GTDB taxonomy): Bacteria > Pseudomonadota > Alphaproteobacteria > Sphingomonadales > Sphingomonadaceae > Novosphingobium. Next base: position 22,999 of record NZ_LGJH01000136.1, read on the forward strand.
GGTGGGTCATTGTGATAGCCTCTTGTCGAACTTGAACGACGATACGCGCTTCCACGCATCGAAGTATTCATCGGGAAGGTTGAACGGCGCCGCAAGCTGCACTGCGCGGATCGCCTGCTCCGCATGGCGGGCGGCCTGGTTGCGGTTGGTGTCGGTTATGCCGGTCTGGCGCACAACGGTCGGCTTGCCGGCAAGGCTGCCATCCTTGTTCAGCGTGAAGGCAAGGTAAGTCACCAGTTCCTCGGCGTCCGGTCCCTGCGGCGCCTGCCAGTGCGGCTTGAGCTGGCGGGTGATCGCACCGGACAGCGCAGACTTCACCTCGGGGCCGAGCGCGCGGCCGGAGTGCCCTTGCCCTGCGTGGCCGTGGCGCCGGAAACGCCGGCGAGGAAGTCCGCCCCCACGCGGCTGCCGCCCGCCTTCTTGGGCGGGGTGGTGGCCTTGCTGTCCGCCGCGCCCGGCTTGCTGACGATCCGGTCGATCGCGCTGCCCTTGGACGGCGCCGACTTTGCAGGCGTGGGCTTTGCCGGGGCGGGTTTGGGCTTCGCGGGAGCGGGCGCAGGCTTGGGAGCCGGCTTTGGCGCGGGCTTCGGCCTCTCGGCCGGCCTTGGCGGCGCGGGCCTCGGAGCGGGCCTCGGAGCGGGTTGCGGTACCGGAGCAGGCTGCGGCTTCGGCGGTTGGGGCCGGGGCGGCAGCGGCGCGGGCTGGATCGGGGCGGGTTCCGGGGCAGGCGCCGGCTCGGGTGCCGGCGGCGGGGCGGCCTCGCCCAGTTCGGGCGCGATGTCGGGCGCGGCCTGGCTGTTCGGATCGGGCGAGGTCGAGGTGAGCCCCACTTCGTCGCTGATCGTCACTTCGATACGCTCGGGCGGCTTCACCACCTCGTTCTGCGCCGGACGCAGCATGATCACCGCCAGCACCCCGAGGTGCAGCGCGACCGCCACGGTGAGGCCCAGCCCCTCGTCCTTGCGCAATCCCAGCATTGCCATCGTGCCAGCCTAACTCAGCCGCCTGAACCGCTGCTGACACCCGTCACCAGCGAGATCGACGTGAACCCGGCGTGATTGAGTTCGCCCATGACGTCCATGACGCGGCCGTAGTCCAGCGCCTTGTCGGCGCGCAGCGTCACTTGCGGCTTGCGGCCGTCGGCGCCTGCGGGGACCGATGCAAGACGCTCTGCCAGTTCGCCCGGCGCCAGCGCCGCTTCCTCGTAGTAGACGGTGCCGTCGCGCTGGACCGTGATCGTGATCTGGTCCTGCTCCTCGCTCATCGCCTTGGCCCGGCTGTCAGGCAGCTCGATCGGCACCGCGGCCTTGAGCAGCGGCGCGGTGACCATGAAGATGATCAGCAGCACCAGCATGACGTCGACCAGCGGCGTCACGTTGATTTCGGCCATGGGGGTACGTCCCCCGCCGCTGCGCCGGCTACCTCGCCTGCCGCCGCCGGAAACGCCCATGCCCATCAGCGCTGCTCCAGCTCACGGGTGAGCGCGGAGTGCAGACGGTCGGCAAAGCGCTGGAGGCGTGATTCGAACAGGTTCACGCGGTGCGAGAAGCGGTTGTAGGCGATGACCGCCGGGATGGCCGCGAACAGGCCGATGGCCGTGGCGAACAGGGCTTCCGAAATGCCGGGAGCAACCACCGCGAGCGAGGAATTCTGCTGCTGGCCGATCTGGAAGAAGCTGTTCATGATGCCCCAGACGGTGCCGAACAGGCCCACGAACGGCGCGACCGAGCCCACCGTGGCCAGGAAGTTCAAACGGTTCGAGATGATGTCGCTTTCCTCGCCGACCGAAGAGGTCATGGCGAGGGCAATACGCTCGCGCGCGCCTTCGGGATCGAACTTGGGCATCGCGGCATTGCGGCGCCATTCGGCCAGACCGGCCCCCGCGACCTTGCCCATCGGCACGTCGCCGCGGCGGCGTTCCTTCTGGTAGGCCTCGAAGTTCTGGGCTTCCCAGAAGCCTTCCTCATAATCCGCGCACTTGCGGTTGAGGCTGCGATGCGCAGCATGAAGCTGATGATGATGGCCCAGACCCAGACGCTCGCCAGGATCAGCCCGGCCATGATCGCCTGCACGACGATATCGGCGTGCAGGAACAGCTTTACCGGGTTGAGGTGATCGGAATCGCTGCCGATGGTTACGGCGGCGGCGAGCATTTCAAACGTCATTCTTGTCCTTTCGGATGCTCACTCAGGAGCGAGGCGAAAGCATGTTGCCAGTCGGCGGGCTGTCTGCGCGGTCGTCCTTCAGGGCTGATGAACCCGACCTTTACCGTGGCCTCGGCAAGGCGGATTTCTCCGCGCCGGGCCACCTGGCGAAGGGTGCAGCTCACCCGGCCGACCTGCAGTGCATGGGTATCGATCACCACCCCGTCGCCCAGGCGCGCGGGCGAAAGGTAGCGGATGTTCACTTCCGCCACGGTGTAGAGCCCTTCCCCGGATTCCAGCGCGGCGCGCTGGTCGATGCCGAGAAGGTCGAGAAGGTCGGAACGGCCGTTCGAACCAGCGGATGTAGTTGGCGTGATAGACCACGCCGCCCGCGTCGGTGTCCTCGTAGAACACGCGAAGCGCATAGCGGTGGACCGGACCGTCGAGGACGCCGCTGGGAGGAAGAGGATCGCTGCTCATGCCGTCAGGTTGTGTAGCGGGCGAGGCCGGCAGTGCAATCCACTCGTCGCAGTTATCCCGCGCGTGCGGGCAAGCCGACGGTTAATTGCGTCGTAATCGTCGGACTTGTCGGAATTTCCGCAGCGCTGCCGCCGCCCCCGGCCGTTACTCCGCGATCATCTGGAAGAACTGGCGTCCGCCGAAGATGTGGACATGGAGATGCGGCACTTCCTGATGGCCGTTGGTGCCCATGTTCACCATCAGCCGATATCCCGGCCCGTCCATTTCGAGCTGGCGCGTCACGTTGCCCACCGCGCGCATGAAGCCCGCGATTTCCGCATCGCCGGCCTTGGCGGTGAAATCGTCCCACGAAACGTAGGGCGCCTTGGGGATCACCAGCACGTGAATCGGCGCCTGCGGGCGGATGTCGTTGAAGGCCAACGCGAATTCGTCCTCGTAGACCTTGCTGCACGGCAGTTCGCCGCGCAGGATCTTCGCGAAGATGTTGTTGTCGTCGTAAGGCAGCTTGGGGTCGATCGGCATCGGTTTCTCCCGAAAGATTTCGAATGCGGCCGGACTGGGCCTCAGTCCCTGGGGCGAGCAGCCTTCTCGGCGATGCCCGAGACGCCTTCGCGGCGATCCAGTTCGGCCAGGACGGCGCTCAGCGGTACATCGCGGGCACCCAGCAGGACCATGAGGTGGAAGATCAGGTCCGAAGCCTCGCCGACCAGCGCCTTGTCATCCTCGGTAAGCGCGGCGATCACCGTTTCGGTGGCTTCCTCGCCGAGCTTCTGCGCGATCTTGCCCAGCCCTTTGGCATTGAGCCGGGCGACATAGCTGCTTTCGGGATCGGCGGCGCGGCGCGCGGCGATCGTCGCCTCCAGGCGCGCGAGGGTGTCGGAGCTGCTCATGCCATGCCCATGCGGCGCAAGGGCGATGGGGTCAAGACTTCGTGGCCCCGCCGCCTCAGTCGGAGCGCTTCGACGACAGCCTGCGGCCCACCGCCACGCCGATGACGCCCATCGCCAGCAGGAACAGCCCGCTCGGCTCGGGCAGGCTCGTGGCATCGGCCGCGAACGCGGGAACGGGTGCGAGGAATAGCGCCAGCATGGCGGGCAGGTAGCGGTAGTGATGCACGACAGGCTCCTGCGGATGACTTGACTGAACCCTTGGACCCTTGGCGCGGGGCTGCAAGGGATGATCGGGGCGTGTCCCGATCCGGGGCAATGAAACGGGTGGAAGTTTCGAGGAATGGCGGCGGCGGGAAACTACATTCCGGCCGCCTGCGCCCGCCCCCTGCAGACGCCTACCCCCGCGCGGCAGGCCTGCCGAGCGCAGCGCCGCGTGGGCTTCCGCGATCGAGTGCTTGCCGAAGTGGAAGATCGAAGCCGCCAGCACCGCGCTGGCCCTGCCTTCGGTCACGCCCGCCACGAGGTGGTCGAGATTGCCGACGCCGCCGCTGGCGATCACCGGCACCGAGACGCTCTCGGCGATGAGGCGGGTCAGTTCGAGGTCGTAGCCGTTCTGCGTGCCGTCTCCGTCCATCGAGGTGACGAGCAGTTCGCCCGCTCCGTAGTCGGCCAGTTTCACCGCGTGTTCCAGCGCGTCGATCCCGGTGGCCTTGCGGCCGCCGTGCGTGAAGATCTCCCACTTGCCGGGCGCGACCTTGCGCGCATCGACCGAGGCAACGATGCACTGCGAACCGAACTTCTCGGCAATGTCGGCCACGACTTCGGGACGCGAGACGGCGGCGGAATTGACCGCCACCTTGTCCGCCCCGGCCAGCAGCAGCGCGCGGGCATCCTCGGCCGTGCGCACACCGCCGCCGACGGTCAGCGGCATGAAGCAGACCTCGGCGGTGCGTTGCACGACATCCAACAGGGTGCCGCGCCCTTCGTGGCTGGCGGAAATGTCGAGGAAGCACAGTTCGTCCGCCCCGGCCGCGTCATAGGCGCGGGCCTGCTCCACCGGATCGCCGGCGTCGACCAGATCGACGAAGTTCACGCCTTTCACCACGCGCCCGTCACGAACGTCGAGGCAGGGGATGACGCGGATACGAACGGTCATGAGCTCACTCCTCGGGCTTCAGGAACAGCAGCACGCAGAACACCCCGACCATCAGGCATACCGCGAGGTTGAAGGCGGAGTAGGCCCAGAACTTGCGCGAATTTTCCGCCAGCGAGGTTTCCACTTTCGAGCGTGCCCGGCTGAACAGCATCAGGCGCGCCTTGCCCTTGCGAAAATCACCAAGGGCCATGACCGCGCCCGGCACGAGGATGGCCAGCGCCAGACCCGCGACGAGGCGGTTCTCGTTCACGCCTTTTCAGCCATGGCGATTGCCGCCGCAAGGTCCAGCCGGCCGTCGTAAAGCGCGCGCCCGGTGATGACGCCCTCGATGCCGTCGTTCGCGTGGAGCGAGAGCAGGCGGATGTCGTCCAGCCCCTTCACCCCGCCGCTGGCGATGACCGGCAGGTCGGTGCGGCGGGCAAGATCGACGGTGGCATCGATGTTCACGCCCTTGAGCAGCCCGTCGCGGCCGATATCGGTGAACAGCAGCGAGGCCACGCCCGCATCCTCGAACCGGCGGGCCATGTCGACGATCGAGACGTCGGAGACTTCGGCCCAGCCTTCGGTGGCGACCATGCCGTCGCGCGCGTCCACGGCAACGACGATGCCGCCGGGATAGGCTTTCGCCATGTCCTTGACGAACTGCGGGTCCTTCAGCGCCGCCGTGCCCATGACCACGCGGCTGACGCCAAGGTCGAACCAGCCCGCCACCGCCTCGGGCGTGCGGATGCCGCCGCCGAGCTGGACGTGGCCGGGGAACACCTCGAGGATGGCTTCCACCGCTTCGCGGTTCTCGGCCCGACCCGCGAAGGAACCGTCGAGATCGACGACATGCAGGTGCTGCGAGCCCGCTTCGGCAAAGAGCATGGCCTGCGCGGCGGGATTGTCGCCATAGACGGTGGCGCGGTCCATATCGCCTTCGGCGAGACGCACGACCTGACCCTGCTTGAGGTCGATGGCGGGAAAAACGATCATGATTCTAGGGCTTCCATTCGAGGAAACGGGTCAGCAGCGCGAGGCCGTAGGCCTGGCTCTTCTCGGGGTGGAACTGCACGCCCACGACATTGTCCTTCGCCACCGCCGCCACCAGGCCGCCGCCGTGGTCGGTCATCGCCGCCACATGCGCGCCGTCATCGGGCTGGAAGTGGTAGGAGTGCAGGAAATAGGCCTCGCCGGGCTCGATCAGCCCCTGCGCCGGGTCCTTGCGGCCGAGCAGGACATCGTTCCAGCCCATGTGCGGGATCTTGATGTGGGGGTCGGTACGCTCGATCATCCGGACCTGCCCGCCGATCCAGTCCAGCCCCCGCGTCACCCCGTGTTCGAGGCCCTGGGTGGCGAGCAGCTGCATGCCCACGCAGATGCCGAGGAACGGCGCCCCGCCGACATGGACCCGCTCGGCCATCGCCTCGACCATGCCGGGAATGCCCCAGAGCCCTTCGGCGCAGGCGCGGAACGAGCCCACGCCGGGAAGGACGATGCGGTCCGCCGCGCGCACCACGGCGGGATCGGCGGTGATCGCCACGTCCTCGGCCCCGGCCGCCCGCAGCGCGTTGGCCACCGAATAGAGGTTGCCCGCGCCGTAGTCGATCAGCGCCAGGGTCGGGCGGCCTCCGGTCATCCGGCCAGACCGGCGATGCTGTCGTCGAGGAAGCCGTGCGCCCATTCGATCACTTCGACTTCGGCGACCCCGCCCGCCACGAAGGGATCGCTGGCGGCCAGGATCTCGACTTCGTTGATGCTATCGCCCCGGGCGAGGATGATGCCGCCTTCGCGCGGAACCTTGCGGCCCCAGCCCAGGAAGCGGCCTTCGGCGTGGTTGGCCCGCAGCCAGGCGACATGATCGGCCAGCAGGCCGTCCACGTCCTCGATCGGAGCGGTGTAGCGAAGCGAGATGATGAAGCTGGCCATCAGAGCGTGTCCTGTCCGAGAATGCCCTTGGTCGAGGGGATTGCCCCGCCCTTGCGCGGATCGAGCTCCACCGCGCTGCGCATGGCGCGCGCGAAGCCCTTGAAGATACCCTCGCAGATATGGTGATTGTTGGTGCCGTAGAGAAGTTCGATATGCAGGGTGATGCCCACGGCCTGCGAAATCGAATGGAACCAGTGCTCAACCATCTCGGTGTCGAACTCGCCCAGCTTCTCCTGCGTGAAACCGGCCTTCCAGACCAGCCACGGGCGGCCCGAGATATCCAGCGAAACGCGGCTCAGCGCCTCGTCCATCGGCGAATGGACGTCGCCGTAGCGGCCGATCCCGGCGCGGTCGCCCAGCGCCTGGCTGATGGCCTGGCCGATGGCGATGGCGCTGTCCTCGGTCGTATGATGCTGGTCGACGTGGAGGTCGCCCTTGATCCGGCAGGCAATGTCGATCAGCGAATGGCGGCTGAACTGCTCGATCATGTGATCGAGGAAACCGATCCCGGTGGAGACCTGATAGGCTCCGGTGCCGTCGAGGTTGACCTCCACGGCGATGTCGGTCTCGTGAGTCTTGCGGTTGATCGAGGCGGTGCGCATGGCATGGGCCTATAGCCCGGTACGCCGGGGAATCAATTCCACCCGGCACCAAGTGTGCGCGAAAAGCGTTCCTGAGGTAATCTTCGGTCGTCCTTTTCCGAAACGACCTAGGGAAAACCGGTCGGGGCGTGCTATTTTACGCTTTAACACGCTTGACCGACCAAGGAACCATGAGCACCTAGGGCGCGATGAACGATACGACACCAGACAGCCTGATCCCCTATGACGAAATCGTCCAGGAGGCCCTGCGCGCCGTTGTCGGCCGCGTGCTTGGCCAGGTCGAAGACGCCGGCGGCGTCCTTCCGGGTACTCACCACTTCTACATAACCTTCAAGACGGGTGCGCCCGGCGTGTCGGTTCCCGGAGAGCTGAGAGCCCGCTTCCCCGACGAAATGACCATCGTTCTCCAGAACAAGTTCTGGGATCTCGCAGTGCGCGAAGATGGCTTCACGGTCAGCCTCAGCTTCAACCAGATGCCGTCCAAGCTGGTGATCCCCTTCTCGGCGATCACCGCCTTCGTGGACCCCGCGGTGGACTTCGGCCTCCAGTTCCAGGCCGTGACGGACGACGAGGACGAAGACGATCTCGCCGGCCACCCCGAGAACGATTCGGCCACGGAACGCGACGTCGCCTCGCGCATTATTCCCAGCGACGACGGATCGAACGTCGTTTCGGTCGATTTCGGCAAGAAGAAGTAAAGCGGGCGGGACAAGGCCCGGGAAAGCAAGGTCCATGGGCGTCACCACTGTTCCCCGGAAGGTCGGAAAAGGCATCGGCAGCGGTGTGAGCAAGGCCGGAACGGCGGTGAAGAACACCGCCGCCAGGGCCCGCGACAAGGCCGTTACCCTGCGCGGCCCCAGCCCGAACACCGCCACCAACCTTGCCATTGCCGACATCGCCCTGCGCGGCGGCACCGCCATCGCGCGCCGCGCGGTCGAACATGCGCTGCTCGGCAAGCGCTATACCCCGGCGAAGGCCAAGGACATCCTGCGCGGGCGCTCGTTCGCCCAGTCGATGCTCCATACCGCGATCGCCCGTGTCGCCATGGGCTCCGCCCCCGGCGCCGCCCTGGTGATCGGCGGCCTGGCCGCAAAGACGCTCTACGAACGCAGCAAGGCCCGCAAGCAGCGCGCGCGCGGGGAAGCGGAGATCCAGGACATGGCCGAAGAGGGCGAAGGCGAATCGGACCTGGTGCCCGACCTCGGCGCCTGACCCGGCGCGCCGGGAATTGCCGAACCTTTATCCCCGGTAGCGCCGCAGCACCCCCGGCCGCTCACGTCACCCCTTGATTTGCGCGCCGGTCATCGGCATCGGGGCACATGGTCAACTCTCCGGACAATCCCGCCGGCCCCCTTGCCCGGCGCGGCCTCATGCTCATCATGTCCTCCCCCTCGGGCGCGGGGAAGACGACGATCTCGCGTATGCTGCTCGAACACGATGCGCATATCTGCAATTCGGTTTCCTGCACCACGCGCACGCCCCGTCCCGGCGAAGTGGACGGCAAGGACTATCACTTCGTCAGCCAGGCCCAGTTCGACCAGATGGTCGAAAACGAGGAATTCCTCGAATGGGCAACCGTCTTCGGCAATTCCTACGGCACGCCGAAAGCGCAAGTGAAGGCGGGCCTCAAGGACGGGCAGGATTATCTGTTCGACATCGACTGGCAGGGCACCCAGCAGCTTTACCAGAAGCTGGAACGCGACGTCGTGCGCGTGTTCCTCCTGCCGCCCAGCATCGATGAACTGCGCCGCCGGCTGACCGGCCGCGGCACCGACAGCATGGACGTGATCGCCGCCCGCATGGAACGCGCCCGCTCGGAAATCAGCCACTGGGACGGGTACGACTATGTCGTCGTCAACGATGACATCGACCACTGCTTCGAGAAGGTGAAGACGATTCTCGACGCCGAGCGCATGCGCCGCGCCCGCCAGACCGGCCTGATCGGCTTCGTCCGCGAATTGATGGCGCCCTGATCGAGCACACCCCTGGCATCCGCCGGGGTGGATTTTCGAACAAGTGTCCGAACGGAAAATGCGTCAGCGCGCACTTTCCGTTCAGCGCCATGAACTTCCGATACTTTCCTGTGCGGTGCTTATAGCCGCCGCATCCTTCCTGCTTGTCGCGCCGGTTCCCACCCTCTAGGCGCGCCTGCGAACATGCCTTTTGGCCGACTTTCTGGAGACGCGAACATGTCCGAACTCGAAACCGCGATCGAAGCCGCCTGGGAAGCGCGCGACACCGTCACCCCCGCCAGCGCGGACGTGCGCAAGCTCGTCGACGAAGCGCTGGGCCTGATCGAATCGGGCGCTGCCCGCGTCGCCGAGCCCGACGGCAACGGTGGCTGGAAGGTCAACCAGTGGCTGAAGAAGGCAGTGCTCCTGTCGTTCCGCCTCAATGACAACGCCCCCGTCGCTCACGGCGCCGGCGGCGCGCCCGCGTTCGACAAGGTGCCCGTGAAGTTCGACGGCTGGGCCGAGGACGACTTCCGCAAGGCCGGCTTCCGCGTGGTTCCGGGCGCCGTCGCCCGCCGCGGCACTTTCATTTCGAAGGGCGTCGTGCTGATGCCGAGCTTCGTGAACATCGGCGCCTACGTTGGCGAAGGCACCATGGTAGACACCTGGGCCACCGTCGGTTCCTGCGCGCAGATCGGCAAGAACGTGCACATCTCGGGCGGCGTCGGCATCGGCGGCGTGCTTGAACCGCTGCAGGCCGGCCCGGTCATCATCGAGGACAACTGCTTCATCGGCGCCCGTTCGGAAGTGGCCGAAGGCGTGGTCGTCGGCGAAGGCGCGGTGATCTCGATGGGCGTGTTCCTCGGCGCATCGACCAAGATCGTCGACCGTGCAACCGGCGAAGTCCACATCGGCAAGGTTCCGCCCTACTCGGTAGTCGTTCCCGGCTCGCTGCCCGGCAAGCCCCTGCCCGACGGCACCCCCGGCCCGTCGCTCTACTGCGCCGTGATCGTCAAGACCGTGGACGCGCAGACCCGCTCGAAGACCGGCATCAACGAGCTTCTGCGCGACTGATCCAACCCTCCGCAACGCAGGAACAGCCGAAGGGGCCGGATGCCAGCGCATCCGGCCCCTTCGCGCATCTGTGCCCTGCTGCACGGAACGGCCCCGGCCATGAGGCGTTGACCTGAGGAAGCCGGCCCGCGCCGGCATGACGGGAGATGCAGGCATGGAGCGACCGGGCGAGGAAATTCATATCGACAAGACGGATGCGCGTGCCGGTTCGGCGCGAAGTGATGCGCTATGTCCTGCTCGTCAGCCTGGCGCTGGCGATCGTGGCGCTTTCCGCGATCTGGATCACCGGATCGGTGCAGGCCCCGGAAAGCACCGGCGGCGACGCGGATACCGCGGCAGCCGTGCGGGACGGAGAGGCCAGCCCGCAGGACCAGCCCGGCGCCCAGGCCCCGGATGCGCCGCAATCCCCACCCTCCCGCTGATCCATGAGCGGGCTTGACCGCTTCGTCGAGGCCCAGCGGCGGGACTACGCCGCCGTCACTTCGGAACTCGCGCGCGGGGTGAAGCAAAGCCACTGGATCTGGTACGTCTTTCCGCAGCTTGCCGGCCTCGGATCAAGCGAGACCTCGCGGTATTACGCGCTCTCCGGGCTCACGGAAGCACGAGCCTATCTTGCCCATCCGCTGCTTGGCGCCCGGCTTGGCGAATGCACCGATGCAATGCTCGGCTGGGCAGGAGAGCGCAGCGCCTCTGCCATACTGGGCGAACTGGACGCGTTGAAGTTCGGCAGTTCCATGACGCTGTTCTAGGCGGCCGGCGGCGGCGAACGCCATGCCCACGCCCTTGATGCCTTCTGCCAGGGCCGCCGCGACGAGCGCACCCTGCGCCTGCTCGGCCTCGGCTCCTCATCGAGGGATTTACCCTAGGCCCGACACCCGCTTCCTTGCGGGAACTCCGGGCGTGCTGACGCGTTATCCTTTCCGGCCCGTAATGCAATGTGGCCCAGACGCCGCCGGGCCGACGGGAGAGCCACCATGCAACGCATTGGCGATGAAGTTCATCTGGACGAGGACGAAGCACGCTCGGGCAGTACGCCCCATATCGTGCGGTACGTCCTGATCGCGAGCCTGCTTCTCGCCATACTGGCCATGTCGGCAATATGGATTTCGCGGGCATGGTGGGATCAGGCCCCGCCGCAGGGACATCCGGTCACGGCGGAAGAGCACGCCCTGGGTAGCTGATGCCCAGCGGGCCGTTCGCGCCGCACATTGCGCGGCTGCACATTTCCTGAAAGTCACGAAAGGTTGACAGCCGCGGCAGCTTGCGGTGATCTCCTCTCCGGACACTCCGCGCATGCATGCCGATCAGGGTTTGCGGGAACGTGGGGGCCGAAACGCCCGATTCCGGGTGGAGAGAGGAAATCTGGATGGGACCGGATACCGAATTTGCTGAATCGCGCGTAGCCACGGTGCAGGGCAATGCACCGGGCAACAGTCACGCGGGCACGTCGCCCAAGCTGTCTCACATGCTGATCGCGATCTTCGCCATTTTCATTATGGCGATCTCTATCCTCTGGTTCTCGACCAGTCTCTGGCAGCGCCCCGGCGTGGAACAGCCGATCTCGGCTGGCCAGCAGGCACCGATCGAAGAGAGCCGGATGGGGCATTAGCCCCTAGAACACCGTAGGCGATTCGATCGGCGGATCGCCGCGGTGGCCGGCCGCATATGCCTCGGCGGCCTTCATCACGCGCATCATGTTGCGGCTGGCGATCTTCTCCAGGTCCGTCTGCGAATGGCCCCGCCGAGCGAGCTCGGCGAATAGCGCGGGATAAGTGGAAGCATCATCCAGCCCCGCTACCGTGGTCTCCACGCCGTCAAGGTCGCCGCCGAGGCCGACGTGATCCACGCCCGCCACCTTGATGACATGTTCGATATGGTCCGCCACGTCGCGCAGCGAGCCGCGCGGCATGGGGTGCGCGTGCTCCCACGCCGCCAGCGCCGGATCGGCCGCCGCCCGATCGCCCACGTGGAGCGAAGCCAGCCGCGCCTTCTCGCCGGCCCTTTCCGCCTGCCATTGCCGCGTGGCCTCCACCACGTAGGGCGGATAGAAATTGACCATGACGATCCCGCCGTTCGCCGCCAGCCGCCTGAGCACATCGTCCGGCACGTTGCGGGCATGGCCGTTCACCGCACGGGCATTGGAATGGCTGAAGATCACTGGCGCCCCGGCTACATCCAGCGCATCGTTCATCGTCGCCGCGCTGGTGTGGCTGAGATCGACCAACATGCCGATCCGCTGCATCTCGCGCACCACGTCCCGCCCGAAATCGGTAAGACCGTCATGAGCGGGCGCATCGGTGGCGCTGTCGGCCCAGGCCGTATTCCGGAAATGGGTGAGCGTCAGATAGCGGGCGCCCAGCGCATACATCTGCCGCAGCACCCCGAGCGACTCGCCGATCGAATGGCCGCCCTCCATGCCCAGCAGCGAGGCGATCCGGCCCGCCTTCATCGCCTTTTCGACATCCGCGCTGCTTTGCGCAAACTGCATCGCGCCGGGATTGGCCGCGATCAGCCGCTTCGCCACGTCGATCTGCTCCAGCACCGCCTGTACCGCGTGCGGTTCGTCAAGCTCGGCAGAGACGTAGACCGACCAAAACTGCGCGCCGACCCGGCCCTTGCGCAGGCGCAAGAGATCGGTCTGCATGGCGGCGCGTCCGTCGCCGGCCGTGTTCGCGGTGTCGCGGAAGTCGAAGCCCGCCAGCATGTCCTTGCGGCGATCGCGCAATTGCTCGGGAACGTCGTTGTGCCCGTCCCACACCGGCGCGGCGCGCAGTGCGGCTTCGGCCACCTGTTCGGGAGAAGGCGCCGCGATAGCGCCCGTCGCCCAGATGGAGGCCAGCGCCGCACCTGCCAGCCAATATCCCTGCCGCATCGTCATTACCCCTGTGAACGATCTGCGCGGCAGGAGAATCGATCACGCATCCGCGCGCAAGAGGCTGACCGGGCTTTTACGACATTTCCCGAAAGTGCGATGCGCTGAGGAATGCGCCGAGAAATGCAATGAGCCGCCGGCGGAAGCGTGTCCCGAGCCCGACACCGAGTATCGTGCTCACGCCCCGGACCGATCGTTCGCCCCCCGACGACGATCTGTCCCAAGCACCGGCGGCTCCTGTCAAAAATGGCGCCGAGACGCCATTCTCTAACTCGCGATGCTACGTTCGTGGGCTGGTGTATTCGTCAATGCGGGCCGCAATGACAGAGCGTTTCAGAAATTTAACAATCCGGGGCGGGAACCCCGGACAGAGGCCGCCCCAAGGCATCGCCGGAGCGGGTTTCACGCCAGTTCCCGCGAACGCTTGATCCACGTGGAACGGCAGCCTAGCCCTTGGAAATGGGAGAGTTCGACTACATCGTCGTGGGTGGCGGCAGTGCGGGTTGCGTACTCGCCAACCGGCTGAGCGCCGATCCGCGAAACCGCGTCCTGCTGCTGGAGGCCGGCGGCAAGGATGACTATATCTGGATCCGCGTGCCGGTGGGCTACCTCTACTGCATCGGCAACCCGCGCACCGACTGGTGCCTCTCCACCGAAGCGGAAGCCGGGCTCAACGGGCGCGCGCTCCGTTATCCGCGCGGCCGGGTGCTGGGCGGCTCCTCTTCGATCAACGGCATGATCTACATGCGCGGACAGGCTGCCGATTACGACCACTGGCGGCAGGCCGGCAATGCCGGTTGGGGCTGGGGACGACGTGCTCCCCTATTTCCGCGCGCCGAAGACCATTACGAAGGGGCAAGCGAATTCCACGGCGCCGGCGGCGAGATTCGCGTGGAGAAACAGCGGCTGCGCTGGGACATCCTAGAAGCCTTCCGCGAGGCCTGCACTGAGCAGGGCATCCCCGCCGTGGCCGACTTCAACCGGGGCGACAACGAGGGCGCGGGGTTCTTCCAGGTCACCCAGCGCCGGGGCTGGCGGTGGAGCGCCTCGGACGCCTTCCTCAAGCCGGTGCGCAGCCGCGCCAATCTCAAGGTCGATACCGGGGCACTGGTGGACCGGGTGATCCTGGAGCAGGGGCGCGCCGTGGGCGTGGCCTACAGCCTCGGCGGCGGCGAGGCTCGAGTGGCGCGTGCGGGCGGCGAGGTCATCCTTGCGGCCGGAGCGATCGGCTCCCCGGCGATCCTCGAACGCAGCGGCGTGGGCGATGCGCAGCGGTTGTCGGCGCTCGGCATCGCGCCCGTGCAGAACCTGCCCGACGTGGGCGAGAACCTTCAGGACCACCTGCAACTGCGCTGCGCGTGGCGGGTCTCCGGTGTCGCCACGCTCAACCAGCGGGCGGCCAATCTTTTCGGCAAGGCGCTGATCGGCATGGAATATGCCCTGCGCCGTAGCGGGCCGATGGCCATGGCCCCGAGCCAGCTCGGCGTCTTCACCCGCAGCCATGCCCGCTACGCGACGCCGAATCTCGAATATCATGTCCAGCCGCTCAGCCTCGAGGCCTTCGGCGGCGCGCTCGATCCCTTTCCCGCCTTCACCGCCAGCGTCTGCAACTTGCGCCCCGAAAGCCGCGGCTCCACCCATGTCGTGGCTGGAGAGGCGGCAACGGCGCCCAGCATCCGGCCCAATTATCTCGCCGCCGAGGAAGACCGCGCGGTTGCCGCCCAGTCGATCCGGCTGACGCGCGAGATCGTGAACCGCCCTGCCCTCGCCCGCTACCTGCCGCAAGAACTGCGACCGGGTGCGGAATTCGCCAGCGAGGAACAACTGCGCGAGGCTGCGGGTGCGATCGGGACGACGATCTTCCACCCCGTCGGCACTGCGGCCATGGGCCGCGTGGTCGATCCCGCGCTGCGGGTCATGGGGGTTGGCGCGCTGCGGGTGATCGACGCCTCGGTCATGCCCACGATCACCTCGGGCAATACCAATGCGCCAACGATGATGATCGCGGAAAAAGGCGCCGAAATGATCCTCGCGGACCGCCGCGCCTGACGGCCCGGCCCTGTTTCAAACCAACAGCATTTCAGGCCAGCAGCGTTTCAGGCCAGCAGCGCGCGGGTCCGCGCCACGACCTCGACCAGATAGTCCCGCGCCGCCTCCACGCCGAGCGCGGCCTGCGGCAGCGAAAGGTCCAGGCCAAGCGTCTTGCCGCGCGGCAGGGCGTCAACGAATTCGCGCAGCGGCAATTCGCCCTCGCCCGGAATGAGGCGGCTGTCCCGCGCTTCCGAAGAGGGGGCTCCAGTTCCGTTGAGCGCAGCATCGCAGAGCCGGACATGCCCGATCAGCGCTGCATCCAGTTCGGCCAATTCGCGCGCAGCACCGCCGGAACGGAAGAAATGCAGGGCATCCACGGTCACGCTCACCCGGTCCCCGCCGATATGCCGCACCAGATCCAGCGCGCCCTTGAGGTTTCGCACGGTCATGCCCGGCGAAAACTCGAAACCGAAGTCCATGTTGCGCTCCCGCGCCATTTCCGCGAAGCGCGCCATGGTGTCGAAAGCGCGATCCCGCTCCAGCCCACCGTCGCGCACGCCGATCCGGCGCGTGCCCAGTTCGGCGAATATATCCATGTCGGCAGCATGGTCCTCCGGCGCTCGCAGATTGTCGCCCTCACCGATACTGACACCGATATCGGCACCGATCCCTTCGCCCAGCCCGATGCGGATCGCGGCATCGGCCAGCGCCGCCTTCACCTCGCGCCGCAGCCCGGCATCCTTGCGCAGGGACCAGGCGGGATAACCCTGCGGCCCGGGCGCCTGCTCAAGGCTCATGGAAACCGCCTTGCATCCCAGTTCGGCGGCCAGCCGCACGTGTTCGACCGGGCCCATGCCCGCAACCGTGCGCATGTCGATGCCGAGAGGATGGGGCATGATCGAATCCTTGAACCTGTTGAGGGGTTGTGAAGGCGTCCTGAATAGCCTTCATTGGGGTAGCCGCGAACCCTTCATCAGACGAAAGGCCACGATGACATCCCCTGTCGCCGAACCGAACGGAGAAGCCGCCGAACTGATCGCCCGGCTCGGGCTCAAGCCTCACCCCGAAGGCGGTTGGTACGGCCGGACCTGGACGGCGCCCGTGACCGCGGCGGCGCTGCCCCCGACCATGGAAGGCGGGCGACCGCTGGCCACCGCCATCCATTTCCTGCTGGAAGCCCACCAGCGCTCGCACTGGCACCGGGTAGACGGGGAGGAACTGTGGTTCTGGCACGCCGGAGCGCCCATCGCCCTCTCCATCGCCCCGGCGGACACCGGCCCGGTGCAGCGCCATGTGCTGGGCGGGCATCTGCTCCGTGGCGAAGCGCCGCAACTGCTCGTTCCCACCGGGCACTGGCAGGCTGCGGAGCCGCTGGGCGGCTGGGCACTGGTAAGCTGCGTGGTGTCGCCGGGCTTCCACTTCGGCGGCTTCGAACTGGCCGCGCCCGAATGGGAGCCCGGCCAGACGGCATGAGGGTGAAGCGAGGCGGGCCGATGATCCAGCGCCGGTTCACCCGACGGAGCAGCCCCCTCCTTCGCTGACCTTTGCGCCATCGGGCTTGTACCAGGTGGCGATCGGCCCGGCCTTCTCGTCATAGTAGCAGACCGAAGTGACCTCGTTCGTCGTCGCATCGACGTGGATGGCGTAGTTGTGCGCCCCGCAGTTGTGCAGTTCGCACCGCGAGGCGGCAATGTCGTTATCCTTGCGCAGGACCGGGCCGACCGGCCCCTCCATCGCCGCGATAGCCCCGGCCACGCGAGGATCGGTGACGGCACGGGTCACGCCCTCCTGCACCTTGGGGTGATCGAAGAAGCCGTACGCACCCACCTTGTCGAGCGGATACTTGCCGACATAGACCGAGAGACTGTCGGGCGCGCCGGAGTCTACCGCCTCGGTCGCCTCGACGGCGGCGGGCGAAGCATCTTCCGACATGGTCGGCGAAATGGTCGGCGAAGCGCCCGGGCCGGGCTCAGCGCCGCCCTTGCAGCCCGCCATCAGGACAAGCACGGCGCCTGCCACCGCCACACGCCAGTTTCGATTCCGCATCGGGCTCTCTCCTTCGCCGCTGTGATCGGCTTCGATTCCCGGCGGAGCATCCCTCTTTCCCGGGGCGGCGGCAATAACCTAGCCGCGAATGGCAGGCCGCAGGCGCATCGCGAAGGAAATGACGAAGGGCCAGAACAGTGTGGCGATCACGTCGCCGATCGTGTCGTGCCAGGACCAGGAGCCATGGGCGAGCCGGTCGATATATTCGTTCCCCAGTTCCGCCAGCACCACCACGGCGAGCGGCCAGTTCGAGCTGAGCTTCTTCTTGAGGAGTATCGCAGTGAGCAACCAGATCGTCAGCCCCGCATAAGTGTGGGCGAACTTGTCCGGCGCGGGACACTGGGCAACGATCCAGGTGATCGCGCGCTCATACTGGTGAACGAATTCCATGCTTCCTTATGCTGCGGCGCATCAATCCGGTCCAGCAGGCGGGCGGCATAAGTCACGTTCATTTCGGGAAATATCAGGCCGAACGGCATCAAGGCGCGACGGACTGTGGCCCGACGCGCCTTGACCTTCTCCCTTTCCCTCGGCCTTGGCGTTTCCGCCCGGCATTACTCCCTGTTGTCAGGCCAGCTTGCGCTGCAACCTGACGAGTGCGTGATCGATGGCGTCACGCGCAGTATCGTCCACTGTCCCTGAAACCACCCGATAGACGATCCGCCCTTCCGCCAGCGAATAGGCCACTGTCGCCATGCCATCGTTGAAGCTGGCAACGTACAGCGCCGGTTTGCGCTGGATAAGAGCGAGATCGTCCGCTCGGGGAACCAGGGTATCCCGCATGAAGTAAGCACCCGTCATCTCATCGGACGACATTGCGGCAGTATCCGCGCCGTTCAGATCGCCAGCTTGGCGACCTGTATCGCTGGCCGAGCCTACGCCCGACCAGGCCACGGCAAACAGGACAAGTCCAGCCTGCAATGTTGCCAGGAACTTCTCCATGACAGCATCCTCTTCCCATGGACGATACCATCGTTGTGGTCCGTCCTTATTGTTGGTCATGCATAGCAGCCGATCAAAGAAATCGGAAGCGATCATTGGCCGTAACCCGCGCAATTCCGATATTTTGCACTGCGAAAGGAATTCGTCATGCCTCGTGATCTTGCCAAGACCCTGACCTACCTGTGCCTTCATCTGACGGTGGGCTTCACGGTTGCCTATGCAATGACGGGATCGCTGGCGCTTGCGGGTGGTATCGCGCTTGTCGAACCCTGCATCAACGCAGTAGCCTTCTGGTTCCACGAGCGTGCCTGGAAGCGGGTCGATGCTGCATCCGCTAACGTGGAAAACGTGGCCGCAAGGGCGCTTCACCCCGCCTGAGCACCGGATCGGTCCTCGCCGCTTCGCGAATCGGGAACAGGTCCGGGCCGGCCGCGTTGGCCGATCCGAAGCATACCCCCCTTCTGCGAACACTGGAAAAGGACACCCGGATGACCACGAATTCCGCTTCCGCCCGTTACCTCGGCCTCGGCAAGGAGGGCAAAGGCGCGATCACCACGCGTTCCGGCGTCCTCAGCGAACAGCCCTACGGCTTCGGCACCCGCTTCGAAGGGCAGCCCGGCACCAACCCGGAAGAACTGATCGCCGCCGCGCATGCCGCCTGCTTCACCATGGCCACGAGCTTTGCCCTGGCCAAGGCCGGCTATGCGGACGGCACGCTCGACACCCAGTGCACCGTGACGCTCGACAGTGCCGACGGCGGCTTCGCCGTCACCAAATCGGCGCTCACGCTCAAGGCCAGCATTCCCGGGATCAGCGCGGAAGAGTTCGAGAAGCTGGCTGACGAAGCCAAGGCCGGCTGCCCGATCTCGAAACTTTTCAACTGCGAGATCACCCTCGAAAAGTCGCTCGAAGGCTAGAACTCCGATCCCGTCCCTGCCATGGCGGGCTTCCCAACCGGAAGGACCACCATGGCAGGCGACGACGAGGATTACGTCTACGACGAGGAAAGCGGCGAATGGCTGCCCGCATCGGAACTTGCGGCGAAGCGCGCCGCCGAGAACGCGGTCGAGGTGCGCGATGCCGTCGGCAACCTTCTGGCCGATGGTGACCAGGTCACGCTCATCAAGGATCTCGAGGTCAAGGGCGCCGGCCAGACGCTTCGGCAGGGCACCCTCATCAAGTCCATCCGCCTGACCGGCGATGCCCAGGAGATCGACTGCAAGTATCCCGGCATCAAGGGCCTCGTGCTGCGCGCCGAGTTCGTGCGCAAGCGATAAGGCCCCTCAGGCGATCGCACCACGGAACAGCCCGCGTTTCCCCGCGTTCAACCATAGCGAGAGGGAAAGCGGAGAACGCCATTGCCGATGTCGACGAATGTTCTGGGTGCGATCGCCGCCGCCGTTACCCTCGGCGCCCTGGCTGGTGCGTGCCTGCCTGCCGGTACGGATACGGGTAGCGGAGATTCAACCAGCCCGGATTCGCAAGTTGCCGGCACCGATGGTTCCGGCGCCCGGGCCGGGCGCAGCGTCAAGGCCTGCCCGCAGCCGAGCCTTCACCGCCGATCGGCGGCTGACGATCGGTCCAGGCGCAGCCGCTGCGCGTTTCTTCCCCGATCTTCAGCATGGCCACAAAGGGATATCGGCGATCCGACATTCCATCGCTGCAAGAGCCCGCCGTAATCGCCAGCGTCATCTGCACGCCCTTCGCCTCACCATTGAACGATAGACCGCCCCGGCCCGCGAAGCGGCTGACCTCGATCACATCGCCGCCGGGGTTTTCCGGCGTGGAATAGGTCATCCGGGTTCCCGAGACATCCCCGCCCCAAAACGGCTCGGTCCCGGTGAAGCGAACGTGATCTTCCGCCGAAATGGCATGAAACGGTGCGTGATCGTCAGCGTCGCCGGGCATGTCCTTCGCATGGTTGCCGCCATGGCACCCGGCAAGGACGATGCTCGACATCAGGCCAAGCGCGATACGCTGCAAGGCAGCACGGGTCACTTCCATGCCGCGATATCTACGGCCACACCGCAAAAGACGCAATCGCCGGCCTTCGCAAACCGCCCTCACATTCGCCCTCTGAGATGATTCGGCCGAAAGAGAACGCCGGTCCCATGCGGAATCGTTGAATTTTTCGGCTCCGAGAACGCCGGGCTCATTTTACGATAGCGCTAACATCATCACTTGGCGGGGAATTTTCAGCAGATGCAGTAAACGCAACACCGGTGGCAAGTAATTCCATTGCGACGATGGTGCGAGATAGCGATGTTGCACCGCAACAAGATAAGAGGTGCCCGAGGCAATCTCCTATCCCCTACAAAGGACATTGCCATGCTGAAGACCGTTTTCGCCGCCGGCGCCGCTTTCGCCGCCCTTGCCACCACCGCCGCTCACGCTGAAGATCCCCGCAGCTTCTCGCACGACGGCGTGCATTACAACTACACGACCGAGCAGAAGGGCAAGGTTACCGTGATCGAAGGCATGGCCTCGGGTCAGGTTCCCTTCCGTCTCTACGTGAGCGGCAACCGCGTTACCGGCACTTACAACTCGCGCAACGTGAACTTCCGCCTCGCCGACGCCAAGGGCGCTCTGGCTGAAGCGGCACTCTCGGGCCAGTAAGTCTCGGGCCACCGAAGAATTAGGACGCCTTCCTTCAGGGAAGGCGCCCTTTTTCGTGCGCGCTCTCAAGCCTGAAACTCTAACCCGCTACCGGGTCAATGGCGCTTCTGGAGGACGTCCTCGTGCCGGACGAGGCGGATCTCGATCCCGTCTCCCTGTTCCACGCCATGCTTGGCGGCGATGTTCTGGCGCATTTCCGCAATCGCCGCCTCGTCCGCGCCCGCAGGAAGCTGGTAGCGCGCCAGGATCATTCCATCGTCCACGTCCACGACGCTGAAATGGCTGGAGATGCACGATGCCGCCAGCGCATCGAGATCGAGCCCGTCGGCCAGGTTCCACCTGTCCCCGCCGCGTGATCGAATGCGCTTGCGGCAGTAGCGGCAGGTGCAGACCAGCGTGCCGTCGTCGTCCCGCTCGCGCCGCCCGTCGGGCTCGTGCACGCGCGTGAACCAGCAGGGGGTCAGCGAGTAGGCGTCGGTTCGGTTCTTAAACATGCATTCACCTCACCGACATGGCGGCTCGTTTAGTCCTATAGTGGAAGGTGAGGCAGGCCATGCCGTTGGAGTTGAAATGGGTTTCGGAAAGTGGGTTCTGGTTTTGGTTGCCGGCGGCGTCGGTGCGGGCATCGTCGCCGCAGGGATGACCACCGGGAAAATGCAGAAGTTCCCCGAGGACTATGCGCTCTCCGGCTCGCGCGGCGCCAGGCACGATGATGGCGACTATGCCGCAGGTAGCAGGGCCGACCGCGAGGATTACGCCTTGTCCGACGAGCAGATGCCCGGCCCTCGCGACTATCCCGGCGAGGAGGAAGGCGACTACGCCGCTTCCGACCATTCCGGGTTCGGCCCGCCGCGCGGCCGAATGGTCATCCTCGACGGTTCGGGCTGGGTAGAGGACGACAGCGCCGCCCCGTCCCGCCGCCACTGGCGCGGTGACGAGGATGACGAGCGCATTTACGCCGAGCAGGGCCGCCCCTTCATCGCGCCGCAGCGCTCCTTCGCGCAGCCCGGCCCGCGCGGCTACGCGCCGCAGCCTTCCGCCCCGCAGATGGGCGCCCCTGCCCGTCCCGCTGCGCCGCCTGTCCGCGATTCCGCCGCAGATGCCGCCGCCCGCGCCGCCGGAGCGCCGCCGATGTCCTTGCCGCCGAGCGCGAAGGCGCCTGATTCAAGCGGCCTGACACAGGCGGCCCGTCTCAAGCCAGGGTCAGGAATATCTCCGCCTCGATCACCCATTCACCGCCCAGTTCGCGCCACTTGGCGGTGTAAGTGCCCGAGGCGGTCAGCACGTCGGAGGTGCTGTCGATCCCTTCCCAGTGGCCATGCTCCATCGCGATCGGCTCCACCGGCGAGACCGTGACCTCCTTCGGCGTGCGGGTGTAGACCAGCCGCGCCGTCCCCGCGAATTCGCGCCGCCAGACCTTCATCTGCCCCATCCGGCCCGAGATCAGCGCGCTGTCGGTGCCCGTGACCATCACGCAATCACGCGCGAGGATCGGACCGATGGCGGATGCATCCCCCTCGGCAATGGCGCGGTTGAACTTTGCCCGGCGGGAGCGGATGGCAAGCTCGGCCCCGCTCACGCCTGTCGCTCCGCGCGCACCGGATGGGCGGCATGCTCGCCCACCACCGTTGCCCAGCGCCTGACTGTCCAGCGTTCGACGATTCCCTCCGTCACATAGGGATCGGCCCTGGCAAAGGCCTCCGCCGCCTCGGGCCCCGCGCCCGCAAAGAGCAGCAGCGCCATGTCCACCGGGTCCTCCACCGCGCCGCCCAGCACCAGTTCGCCGCGCTCAGCCGCGGCCCAGGCCAGCGCCAGATGCGGCTCCCGGAACTGCGGCCGGCGCTCCAGATAGTCCGGCGCGAGATGGTAGGTCAGCAGATAGTGATTCATCGCGGGCATCTCTCGTGCTTCGAAGTGAGGCCGCCGGGTTTACACGAAACGCACCGAATGTGTCGCGCCACCTTGTCATGCCCACACCCCCGCGCCAAACCGGCCGCAAGCGCGGTCGAGCCGCGCCATCAGCCGCAGAAGCGCGGAATCCCGGGTCATCGCCCACGCTTACCGGAGCGGCGGGGCTGTAGGAAAATGGAGAGCCGCCCAAGGCGCTCAGGAACAGCCCTCGACATAGCCCAGCACCGGCATCGTGCCGACGTGGATGAGCTTGACCTTGCCATCCTGCCCGATCTCGAACCGCAAGGCCGGATCGCCGCTTCTGGCATTGGGCGCGGTGAGGTACTTCGCCGGGGCGGGTTCATACTTGTGCGGCTCCTCGCGGAAGCCCGCGAACCACTTCTTCACGTCCGCCTCGCTGGAGCCGACGCCGATCCCCTCGACCAACCTGACCTCGGATCGCTGGCCAAGCGTGATGCGCCGGACCTTGCCTTTTTCCACGATGGCATAAACACCCGGAAAGTCCGGCGACGTCACCGTGCGGCAGGCATCGGACGCCTGAGCACCGCGCTCCGCCCAGGACGAGCCGGCGGGCACCGCCTCGCCGATCCGGAGATCGCCAAGCCCTTCCAGCGCCAGCACCCTCGCGCCGGCAGCACCATCGGTGGGCGCGGCGAGCGGCGCTTCGGAAACGGTTTCGTCCGGCAGGGCGGAAGATGTCGCCGCTTCGCTAGCCTGCTCGGGCGCCTTCGCAGGCTCGGACGAACAGGCTGCAAGAGCGACGGCGAGCACGGAGGCGGTGAGGAGGTTTTTCATGCGCGGAACAACGAAAAGGATAGCCCCGTTGTTCCGCAAAAAAAGGCGCCCCGGATTGCCGGGGGCGCCTCTTGCTGCGCTGGCACCGCCCGCAAGGATACCATCCTGCCGGGCGCGCCTGCCGGGTGCGCCTTATTGGGCGTGATCACCCGACGAAACCGTCGCAACCGCCGGCGAGGTGCCCTGCGAGACGACAGCGCTACCCGGAACGACAGCGGCCTGCACCGGCGCCGGGGCGAGACCGGCCGCCTGGAACTGGATCGGCTCAGCCGTATAGGCCTTCAACTGCATGCCGTTGGGAATGACTGCGGACTTGCCGGTCACGAAGCCCGCGAACACGCCTACCGCAAGCACGGTACCGAGGGTCGCGGCGGTATTGCCCTGCCCTTCCTGGCGATGCTTGCCCTCGATCACGACGCGGCGGCCGCCGATCTCCAGCCACTCCATGGTGACATCCATCTTCGCAGACTTGCCGAACGCCCCCTTGCCGGTCCGCCACGTGATCTTGCCCTGTCCCCGCGTGCCCTTGGGGATGACCACATAGCCGTTCATCATCACGTCGTAGACGTGGTGATGGTGAAGACGTCGCCCTCACGCATGGACTTCGAGGACACCTCGCTATTGGGCGTCACGGTCAGTTCCGAATTGGCCGGCAGCGTGAGAGAGCCTGCCGGGGCCACCGACAAGGCGGGTTGGGCGGCAACGACCGCCGAACTGACAGCCTGCTCCGCCGCCAGAACCGGACTGGCAGCCGTCATCGCCGCCGCAATGGCGGCGAGGCTCGTGAATTTCATGATTTCCCCCGTTTCAAATCGGCTACGACAGGCCGATTCTCAAGCAGCTAGAACAATGTTGGCGGCTGGAAAAGCAGTGCCGCGACAATGGCCGGTGAAATTCCTGTAATCGTTCACACCGGCCTGAAGACTATCCGCCCCTCGGGTTATGACCGGCCGCGCGATTGTCAGCCCTGAATGACCGCCCATTCCACAAATGCGACCAGTAGCCAGTTGAATAGCAGTGCGCCTGTCGTGAAGATCTTCCAGCCGGTGGAAGCCTCGGACATTCCTCTTCCGAAAGTCCAGCGCCAGATCCCGAAGCTCACGAGCGCCGAGGTCAAAAGCGTATAGGCCATGGGCTTGCCCAGCAGCAGGACGAACAGGAACAGCAGCAATCCGACTTGCGCGAACCAGGCCCCGGCAAACCAGACGATCGGAATGGGACGATAATATCCAACAGGCATGAACGTGCCGATGTCGGAATACTGCACGACCTGCTCAGCCGGCCCTACATATTCGCCCCTTGCTGCTTCTTTCTCCATAACGCCCCCTTCGCGATTAAATCATTTGCCCTTTGGCATCATTATCGAAGGCTAATGATCTTGCGAAGTGGTTAGGCGCCTTGCAGTTTCCCGATCAACGCCATCGCCGCTGCGGGAGCCCGCTCCTTTGCGCCGTTTATGAAGAACATGAACACGTCGCGTCCGGCTTTCGACCAGTCCTGCGCGCGCGCGCCCAAGGGCTCAGTTCGGCGTCGGGATAGCCTTGCTCGATTTCGGAGCGGGCATTCTGGAGGCGGACGTAAAGGAACGGGCCTGCCTCGGCCGCCTCTTCGAAAACCGGGTACTTGGGGCTGTCGGCAAGGATGACCGCAACACCGGCCTTGCGGGCGAGGTCGAGGAAGGCCGGGTCGCGGAAGCTCTCGTGGCGGGGCTCGATGGCGTGGCGCAGGGGCAGGCCCTCGTGCTTGTCCGGCAGCAGGGCCAGGAACGCGGCGATCTCGTCGGGATCGAATTGCTTGGTGGCGGCGAGTTGCCAGTTGATCGGGCCGAGCTTGTCGCCCAGTTCGACAAGGCCCTGCTCCACGAAATTGGTGACGCTCTCACCCGCTTCGCCCAGGTTCTTGCGGTTCGTGCAGTAGCGTGAGCCCTTCAGCGCGAACCTGAACCCGTCGGGCACCGTGTCGCGCCACTTGGCGAAGCTCGCCGGTTTCTGGCGGCCGTAGAACGTGGCGTTGATTTCGGTGCCGGTGAGGTGCTGGCCCAGATATTCCAGCTCTCGCGCCCTGGAGACGCCCTTGGGATAGAAAGTCTCGCGCCAGGGATCGTAGCTCCAGCCGCCGATGCCGACGTGGATCTCTCCCGGCGCCTTCGCGGTCATGGGGTTTTCTTCCGCGAGAGGCGGCGGCGGTTGGCGGTCACGCGCTTGCGATAGTGGCGAACGGCCTTGTGCGCGGTCTTCTCGGGAGAAGTCAGCCCGCCCATCGCCAGCGATACCGCCAGTTCGGCGTTGGCCTGCAGCTTTTCGGTGACCATCAGCACGTTTTCGCGATTGCTGCCTCGGCCGGTCATCATGTCGGTTGTGCGCATACCCATGACCATCATGGATTCGGCCCAGAGCCAGTAGCTGTCGTGGGCGAGTTTCATCCAGTCGCCATTGGCATTGCGGGACATGCAGGAACCCTTCGTAATGGAGAGCGACCCTAGCAGCGCAATCGATTCCCGCGAAGGGGAATTGGTGGGAGCGGAACCGCCGTCCCGGATTCGATCCGGAACGGCGGTTTCCAGGTCAATCGTGCTCGCGGTCTCCGGCGCCCATGTAAAGCTCGCTGCCGGTTTCCCTGAACACCTTGCTCATTTCGGCCATCCCCGCCTCCGCTTCGGAAATGGCGAGCATGCCCCCTTCTTCGGCGGCGATGAAGCCGGTCGAAGGCTGGTTCTGCTTCGCCGCGAAGTCCCGCACTTCCTGGCTGATCTTCATCGAGCAGAACTTCGGCCCGCACATCGAGCAGAAATGCGCGGACTTGGCGCCTTCGGCCGGAAGCGTCTGGTCGTGGTACTGTTCGGCCGTGTCGGGATCGAGGCTGAGGTTGAACTGGTCGCGCCAGCGGAATTCGAAACGGGCGCGGGACAGTGCATCGTCGCGAACCTTGGCGGCCGGGTGCCCCTTGGCCAGATCGGCGGCATGGGCGGCCAGCTTGTAAGTGACGACGCCCACTTTCACATCGTCGCGGTCCGGCAGGCCAAGGTGTTCCTTGGGCGTGACGTAGCAGAGCATCGCCGTGCCGTACCAGCCGATCATGGCCGCGCGATGCGCTGGTGATATGGTCGTAGCCCGGCGCAATGTCGGTCACCAGCGGCCCGAGGGTGTAGAACGGCGCCTCGCCGCAGGCCTCAAGCTGCTTGTCCATGTTCTCCTTCACCTTGTGCATCGGCACATGGCCCGGCCCCTCGATCATCACCTGAACGTCCTGCGCCCAGGCGCGTTTGGTGAGTTCGCCCAGGGTGTAGAGTTCGGCGAACTGCGCCTCGTCATTGGCGTCCGCGATCGAGCCGGGGCGCAACCCGTCACCGAGCGAGTAGGCGACGTCGTAGGCCTTCATGATCTCGGTAATCTCGTCGAAGCGTTCGTAGAGGAACGATTCCTGGTGATGGGCTAGGCACCACTTGGCCATGATCGAGCCGCCGCGGCTGACGATCCCGGTCACACGCTTGGCCGCAAGCGGCACGAACGGCAGGCGCACGCCGGCGTGGATGGTGAAGTAGTCCACGCCCTGCTCGGCCTGTTCGATCAGGGTATCGCGGAACACCTCCCAGGTCAGGTCCTCGGCAATGCCGCCGACCTTTTCCAGCGCCTGATAGATCGGCACGGTGCCGATCGGCACGGGGCTGTTGCGGATGATCCATTCGCGGGTGTCGTGGATGTTGCGCCCGGTGGAGAGGTCCATCACCGTGTCCGCACCCCAGCGGATCGACCAGACCATCTTGTCCACCTCGCTCGCCACGTCCGAGGCGACGGCGGAATTGCCGATATTGGCGTTGATCTTAACCAGGAAATTGCGGCCGATCGCCATCGGCTCGCTTTCGGGGTGGTTGATGTTGGAGGGGATGATCGCCCGGCCGCGCGCCACTTCCTCGCGCACGAATTCGGGGGTTACGTAATCGGGGATGGCCGCGCCCCAGTCTTGCCCGTCGCGCGCATATTCCTTGAGCATCGCCCGGCCGAGGTTCTCCCGCTCGGCGACGTATTCCATCTCCGGCGTGATGATGCCGCGGCGAGCATAGTGCATCTGGCTGACGTTCATGCCTGCCTTCGCGCGAAGCGGGCGTTTCACCACGTTGGGGAAGGCCGGGACGCCGCCCGAACGATCCGGGCCGAGCTGGCCGTTATCCTCGGGCTTCACCGCGCGGGCGTCGTATTCCTCGACATCGCCGCGTGCCACGATCCATTCGCGGCGCTTGGCGGCAAGGCCCGCTGCAATGTCGATGGTGACGTTCGGATCGGTGTAGGGACCGGAAGTGTCGTAGACACGCACCGCGCCTCGCCCGATCCCGGCTCAAGGTGGATTTCCCGCATGGCAACGCCTAGCGGTCCGACGTGAATCTTCTTCGACCCACGAATGGGTCCGGTGGTAACGCCGATCTCCAGCTTGGAGTTGATGTCGGCCATAAGCGATTTTCCTTCGGCTTATGGACGAAAGAAAGGTCGCGACAGAAGTGTCCTGTGGCCCGCCCTTCCCTCCGCCCGTGTTAACGGGTTCAGGTTCAACGGGTCGGGCAGCGTGACCTGCCCCTCTCAGCCATTTGTTTCCGTCCGGCTTTCGGGATTCGAAAGCCTGGGCACAAGCTCCCCGGGGATGGCGGGGACGATAGACGCGGCTTTTCCAGCCGTCTAGGGCCTCACAGACATGCCGATCATCTATCGCCTCGACGCGCCCGCCCGCGAAGTCGCCCGTGCCATGGGCGCCGAAGCCGGTGACGATCCCTGGCCCGGCGGTTCGGTTTCAGGCGGCGGATTCGCGCCGGTGGTGACGATGGGCCGCGAGTTCGTGGCCGGGCCGCGCCCCGAAAAGCGCCTGCCGCGCCGCATGGTGCCGCGCCTCTGGGGCGTGCCGCCACCGCCCGCCGCCTTCGACCAGCGCCGCCACGGCATCCTCACCGTGCGCAATCTCGAAAGCCCGTTCTGGATCGGCAACTTGCGCAACAGCGAGTTTCGCTGCCTGGTGCCTGCCACCGCTTTCATGGAATGGGGCAAGGCTAGCCCGACAGACGGCAAGCGCCGCCAGAACTGGTTCGGCGCTGCCGATCAGCCGATCTTCGCGATGGCGGCGGTATGGAAGGACAGCGAAGTGCCGAGTTTCGCCCTGCTCACTTGCGAGGCGAACGCGCCTTGCGGGCGGAAGGGCGCGATACGATGCCGGTGATCCTGCCGCCCGAAGCGCACGATCTCTGGCTGCGCGGCGACTGGAAGCGCGCCGCGCAACTGGTCCTGCCCTATTCCTCCTCCCTCATGACCCTGCGAACAGCGTCCTGAGCGACGGGAGAAACCGGCTCAGATCGCCAGGATAAGGGTATCGTCGGAACGCGGGGCCGCCGGTTCGAACGAGGGCAACGGGTCGAAGCTTTCGTCCAGCAGTTCGGTTGCGCCAAGCCCTGCCAGCTTGAACTGGCCCAGCCTCCGGTCTTCCTCGCTCCGCCAGTTCTTGCTCATGTTGAGCGCGCTGACGAACAGGTCGCCATGCCGCTCGAACAGCAGGTGCGGGGCAAGCTTGATGACGCCGCCGTTGTATTGGGCGGTGACGGTGCGCTTGCGGGTGATCGCCTCCATCAGCTTCAGGCGTGTTTCACTCATGGACGGCATACCGGATAGGATTGGACAGGACTGTTGTGCACCGCAGCATAATGCCGGACCCGGCCGCCAGATGCAAGTCCGGCGCCGTCACTGCCGGAGAACTCCCTGACGGATCAGGCCCACGCCGGGACGATGGTGCGGCGGCGCGGGCTTGACTCGCATTCTCTATCAATTAAGTTGAGAATACACCCAAGGGGGAGCGATGGTCGGTCGCCCCTGCGTTCAATCGAGGTGCCGACCCGCGGCTTTTGATCGGGATGCAGCTTGCTCCGCGTCACCAACAGCTAAAGCGCACGATGCCCGGGCGACCGCGCCAGCATCGTGATTCCCTCCTCATGAGGTGAAACGATGCGCATGAACATGATCCAGACCTGAGGGCCCGAATCCGGAGCCCAGACTTGTGGGGCCGGCTGTTCCGCGCCGCTCCCGGCTCCCGCAGGGGCCGGCTGTTCCGGCGCGCGCCATTTCCACGATCGGAACGTTCGTCACGCGCCGGCAGATGCCCGCGCCATGATACTTGGGGTAATTCCATGCATGTCTTCACAAGTGCAGCGCTGCTGCTTGCCGCGTCCTCGCTCGCCACGTCCGCGCTCACCACAGGCGCCATGGCGCAAGAAGCCAGAATAAACGGGGCCGAGGTGTTCACCGGCAGGATCGGCCTCACCCGCGCCGATTCCGTCCCCGCTTTCCCGGCGCCGCCGCAGGCGCCCAAGGGCGCGCCGAACGTGCTGCTGGTCCTGCTCGACGACGCAGGCTTCGCGGCGACCTCAGCCTTCGGCGGCGTGCCCCGCACGCCCGCGCTGGAAAAACTGGCGGCGGAAGGCCTCCGCTACAACCGCTTCCATACCACCGCGATCTGCTCGCCCACGCGCGCATCGCTGCTGACCGGGCGCAACCAGCATCAGGTCGGCTTCGGCAACCTTGCCGACATTCCCGCCGGTTTCCCAGCCTACAACACGATCTGGAAGGCCGAGACCGCCTCGATCGCCCGCATCCTGCAAGGCAACGGCTATTCCACCGCCGCCTTCGGCAAGTGGCACAATACGCCCAAGTGGGAGATTTCCTCGGCCGGGCCGTTCAACCACTGGCCGACCGGGTTGGGCTTCGACCATTTCTACGGCTTCATGTCCGGCGAGGACAACCAGTGGGAGCCGCACCTCTACAACGACACCACTGCGATTCCCGCCCCGGCGACGCCCGAGCAGGGCTACCACCTCACCACCGATCTGGTGAACAAGGCGGTCGGCTGGGTGGACGAACATGACGCGCTGGCCCCGCAGAAGCCCTATTTCCTCTATTTCGCCACTGGCGCGGTCCATACGCCGCACCATGTCCCGCAGGAGTGGATCGACCGTAACAAGGGCCGCTTCGACGGCGGCTGGGACAAATACCGCGAGGAGACTTTCGCCCGCCAGAAGAAGCTCGGCATCATTCCCGCCGATGCCAGGCTGACACCCCGGCCCGAGGGCATTCCGGCATGGTCCAGCCTCTCGGCCGACGAACGCAAGCTCTATGCCCGGCAGATGGAGATCTACTCCGCCTTCGTGGAACAGACCGACTACGAAGTGGGGCGCCTGATCCAGACCCTGCGCGCGCGGCCGGGCGGCGACAACCTGCTGGTGGTCTACGTCGTGGGCGACAATGGCGGCAGCGCAGAGGGCGGGATCGAGGGCCGGATCACCAACGAAGGCGCCTCCGCCAGCGGCGCGCCGCACGACCTGCCGACCCAGCTTGCCCATATCGATGCGCTGGGCGGGCCGGAACTTTCCAACCACTACGGCGCGGGCTGGGCCTGGGCCACCACCACGCCGTTCCAGTGGATGAAGCAGGTCGCCTCGCACTTCGGCGGCACGCGCAATCCGCTGATCGTCTCGTGGCCCGGCCACACCAGCCAGCCGGGTGCCGTGCGCAGCCAGTTCGGCCACGTCAACGACATCGCGCCGACCATCCTCGACGCCGCGCACATCGCCTTCCCCACCGAAGTGGACGGCGTGAAGCAGACGCCTTTTGCCGGCCACAGCCTGCTCGCCACATTCACCAACCCCAAGGCACCCGAAGAGCATACCGAGCAGTATTTCGAGATCTTCGGCAACCGCGCCATCTACAAGCAGGGCTGGGTTGCCGCCGCCAAGCGCAACTACCGCCCGTGGGAACTGCTGGAGAACCTCCAGCGCGTGTTCCTCGACGATCCCGGGAACGACCGCTGGGAACTCTACGACGTCGCGCACGACTTCAGCGAAAGCAAGGACCTCGCCGCCACGAACCCGGCCAAGCTGGAGGAACTCAAGGCCGAGTTCGTCAAGGAAGGCCAGCGCAACGGCGTCTTCCCGCTCGTTCCGCTGCCGATGGGCGTGCCGGCACTGCTCGATCCCAAGCGCAGGAGCTTTATCTATCAGGCGGATATCGGCCCGCTTCCGCAGAATGCCGTCCCGAACCTCTCCAAGGCACATAGCCTGACGGTCGCGATCAAGGGCAATGCCGCCGCCGGACAGGGCGCTCTGGTGGCAGAGGGCGGAAGGCTGGGCGGCTTCGTGCTCTATGCCAAGGACGGGAAGCTGGTCTTCGAGAACAACGCCTACGGCCTGCGCCGGGACCGCGTGGTCTCCGCCGCGAAGCTGCCACAGGGCGCGGCGACCGTGGGCTACGAATTCGTACCCGCCCAGCCCCCCGGCGGACAGACCCCCAGCGGACAGGGCGCGTTCTTCTCCCGGCCCGCTTCGGGAACGATCCGGCTCTTCGTGAACGGCCAGCCGGTGGGAGAGGGCAGGATCGCGGACTTCCCGACCAGCATCGGCGCGTTTTCGGAGAGCTTCGATATCGGGCAAGACCGGAACTCGCCGGTCGGCTCGGAAGCGGCGGCACGCCAGCCCTACAGCGAGGTGCTCGGCGAGACGCGGCTGGAATTGAAATGAAACGGCACGTCGTCCCGGACCAGGTCTGGCCGGATCAGGTCTGGCCGGATCAGGTCGGGACGACGCCCTGTTCGGCATCAGCCCAGCAGTTCCGCCATCTCCACCACGCGCTTCTCGCGCGCGCTGAGTTCCGCGGCCGCGCCGATGGCCACGGCCATCAGGCCGTCGCGCGCGGTCACCTGAACCTCGCCCTCGCCGCGAACGGCGCGGGCAAAGGCTTCATGCTGATAGAACGTCGCGCCGTGGTGCGAACCGGCATCCATCGCCGCCTCGTCCACCGCGACATGCCAGCGCTCGACCGATTTCGGCCCCGGCCACGGCACGCGCGGCGACCAGACGAGATCGCCCGGCGGGATCAGCACGTCGAGACGGCCCTTGTCGCCGGTGGCGCTCATCTCTTCCTGATGCTCGGCGCCTTCCGCGAACATGCACAGGTCCAGCAGCGCGCGGGTGCCATCGGCAAAATCGACGGTGGTGAAGCTGTTGTCGATGATGTCCGGCTGGCGGCCGTCATAGCGCTCTTCGATATGGTTCACGTCCATCGCGCCCGAGCAATAGACACGCACCGGCTCCGAACGGGTGATGAGCCGCATGAGGTCGAAGAAGTGGCAGCACTTCTCCACCATGGTGCCGCCGGTATTGGCCGAGAAGCGGTTCCAGTCCCGCACCTTCACCAGGAACGGGAAGCGATGCTCGCGGATCGAGAGCATCTGCAAACGGCCGACCTTGCCGCCGTGAATCTCGTCGATGAAAGCCTTGGCGGGCGGCATGAAGCGATATTCCATGCCGGTCCAGAACAGGCCCTTGCGCGCCTCTGCCCGCTCGACCACCCAGCGCGCATCGTCCATCGTGGTGCAGAGCGGCTTTTCGCAGAGGATCGCCACGTCGCTGTCCAGCAGCGGCTCCAGCACCGCGCGGTGCGTGAAGTTGGGCGAGACCACCACCACGGCATCGAGGCCCGCGTTTGCGATCATGCTGGCGCTATCGGCGAATTCCCGGACGCCTTCGGCCTTGTCACCCAGGGCATCCTTCGCCCAGCCGAGCGAGGTCGGCTCAGGGTCGGCGATGGCGACCACTTCGGCGCCTTCGAGGATATTGAGGTTGTGGATGTGCTCCACACCCATCATCCCGGTTCCGACAATTCCGTAACGCAGCGTCTCTACCATTTCGCAACTCCGTGTGCCATGTGGCGACCCATGACTTCCCCCACGACGACGCGCCTATCGGCCCAATCCGTCCCGCTCGGCAAGAGCGGAATTTCCGTTTTTCCGATTGCCTGGGGCATGTGGCGGCTCGCCCGCCCCGACGGCAACGACGATATCGGCGCCATCGTCGCCCGCATCGAGGCGGCGCTTGAAGCGGGAATCACCCTGTTCGACACCGCCGACATCTACGGCTGCGACGCCGCGCTCGGCTTCGGCGGCGCGGAACTGCTGCTGGGCAAGGCGCTGGCCCAGCGCCCCGACCTTCGCGAGCGGATGACGATCGCCACCAAGGGCGGCATCGTGCTGGGCGTGCCTTACGATTCGAGCCCCGACTATCTGAACAAGGCCCTTGAAGCCTCGCTCGAACGGCTCGGCCTGCCTTCGGTCGAACTCTACCAGATCCACCGCCGCGATTTCCTGGCCCACCCGCGCGACGTGGCGGCCACCCTGGCTGCCATGGTCAAGAGCGGCAAGGTCAAGGCCATCGGCGTTTCCAACTACAGCCCCGCCGAATTCGACGCGCTCCAGACCTACCTGCCCTTCCCCATCGTCTCGACCCAGCCCGAATTCTCGGCCGCCCGCTATGCGCCGCTCTATGACGGCACGCTCGATCAGGCGATGGCCCGAGACGTGGCGGTGCTGGCATGGTCGCCACTTGGTGGCGGCCGCCTTGCCGCGGGTTCGGAAGACCCGGTGGCGAAGCTGGTAGCCGCACAGGGCGAGCGCTACGGCACCGATGCCGCCGCCGCCGCGCTGTCGTGGATCATGGCGCACCCCTCGCGCGCGATCCCCATCGTCGGTTCGCAGACCCCCGAACGCATTCTCGCCTCGCGCGATGCGCTCAAGGTCGAATGGACCGCATCCGAATGGTACGCGGTGCTCGAAGCATCGATGGGAGCGCGCCTGCCGTGACACTGGACCCTTGCGAGATCAGCTGGTTTTCGGCGCTCTGCGACGATGACTACGAGTTCCTCGGCCAGCCGGATCCCATGCTACGCTCCGGCTGGGAACACTGCCGCAATATCGTGACTGCCGCCGAGGAAGGCGGGTTCGACAATGTGCTGCTGCCTTCCGGCTATGCGCTCGGGATAGACACCACCGCCTTCGCCGCCGCCATCGCCACGCAGGTCCGCCGCATCAAGCTGCTGATGGCGGTGCGCATCGGCGAGATGTGGCCCGCCCAGCTTGCCCGCCAGATCGCCACGATCGACCAGATTCTTGGCCAGGGTAACGGGGGCGGCCGCCTCAACATCAACATCATCTCCAGCGAGATGCCGGGTGAAGCGCTGGATGGCGGCGCCCGCTACGAGCGCACGACCGAGGCCATCGAGATCCTGCGCACGCTGCTGTCGGGTCAGTCGCTCGACCATCAGGGCCGCTTCTGGAACCTCAAGCTGGATGCCCCGCGCATGATCGCGCCGGGTTCGAAGTGCCCGCCGCTCTACTTCGGCGGCCTCTCCGAACCGGCCCGCGAAGTCGCCGCCAAGGGCTGCGACGTCTATCTCATGTGGCCGGACCGCATGGAAGCGGTGAAGGAAACCATCGCCGACATGCGCGCCCGCGCCGCGAAGTATGGCCGCACCTTGCGCTTCGGCTACCGCGTCCACGTGATCGTGCGCGAGACCGAAGCCGATGCGCGCGATGCGGCGAACCGCCTGCTCTCGCGCCTCGACGCGGCAGAGGGCGCCGCGATCCGTGCCCGCTCGCTCGATTCCCAGTCGGTCGGCGTACAGGCTCAGGCTGCGCTTCGCGAAACCGCCAGCGACGACGGCTATGCCGAGGACAACCTCTGGACCGGCATCGGCCGTGCCCGCTCGGGCTGCGGCGCGGCGATCGTCGGCGATCCGGATCAGGTGCTGGCGAAACTGCAGGCCTATCGCGAGGCCGGGATCGATGCCTTCATCCTCTCGGGCTATCCGCATGCGGCAGAGGCGGACCTGTTCGCACGGCACGTGCTACCCCGGATCGATCACGGGCCCCTGGCGCTTTAGGAACAAGGGAGAGGCAGGGGGCCGAACACCCCCTGCCTCTCCCTTGCCGCCCTAGAATTTCTTGTTCGCCCCTGCCCCCCGCCATCGCTAGACGATCCGCGATGCAGAAATCCCCCAAAACCCGGATGCGCCGCGCATGACCCTCTCCCCGCGCCGCCGCTGGCTGCTGTTCACGCTGGCCCTGACGGCGGGCGTGCTCAAATCTCGTGGACCGCCAGATCATCTCGGTACTGAAGCCGACGATCGCCGCCGACCTCGGCTGGAGCGACGACGACTACGGCACCCTGGCCGCCTGGTTCCAGGCGGGCGCGGCGTTCGGCTTCCTCGCAGCGGGCTGGATCGTCGACCGGCTGGGCGCGAAGTGGGCCAACGCGGCAGGTGTGGCGGCATGGTCGCTGGCGGCGATGACGCATGGGTGGGCGCACAGTTTCAGCCAGTTCGTGCTCTGCCGCATCGGGCTGGGCGCCACGGAATCGATGGGCACGCCGGCGAACGTGAAGACCATTGCAACGATCTTCCCGCCGAACCTGCGCTCCATCGGATTTGGGCTTTCCAACGCGATGAACAGCCTTGGCGCGATCCTCGCGCCGCTGGCGATCCCGCTGGTGGCGGCGGTCTGGGGCTGGCGCGCGGCTTTCGTGCTGGCGGGCGTGGTCGGGCTGTTCTGGGTCGCGGCGTGGCTGGCCGCCTCGCGCGGGGTGGATTTCGGCGACCGGCAGCCCGGCGTTTCCGGCAATCTCGTTTCGGGCGACAAGCTGTTCCTCAAGGAAGGCCGCACCTGGACGATCGCTCTCGCCAAGGTGCTCTCGGACGCGACCTGGTGGCTCATGCTGTTCTGGATGCCGGACTATTTCAACCGGCAGTTCGGCCTTTCCGGCACCGAACTCGGCCCGCCGCTGGCGCTGGCCTACTGCGGTTCGGCCGCGGGTTCGCTGATCTCCGGCTTCGCGGCGAACCGCCTGCTGTCGAGCGGCTGGAGCGCCAACCGCACGCGCAAGACCCTGATGCTGATATCGGCGCTTTGCGTGGTGCCGGTGCCGCTGGCCCTTCACGTGGACGGCTATTGGCCCGCGGTGGGCCTGATGGCGCTGACGCTGGCCGGACACCAGGGCTTCTCGACCAATCTGTTCGGCCTGATCGCCGACGTGACGCCGCGCCACAAGGTGGGCCGGGTAACCGGATTCGGCGCTTTCTGCGGCAATCTGGGCGGCACCGCGATCAGCAAGATCGCCGGTCTCGTTCTGGCAGCCGGGCTCGGCTACGGGCCGCTGTTCGCCTTTGCGGCCGTTTCCTACCTGCTGGCTCTGGGCTGGATCCAGCTTACCATGCCCCGCATCGTCCCGGCAGAGGACGCCGGTTCGTCTCTCGCATAGGGCGACTAAAGGAAAACTATCTTTCTCAACCGAAACGGTTGAGTATAGCTCCGCGGGTTCCAGGGAGATCCAAATGACAATGACCCCGCTCCGCGCCGCCCGCACCCTGCTGCTGGCTTCCGCGGTCCTGTTCCCGGCAACGGCTTATGCCGATGAAGCCGCCGAACCCGCTTCCGGCGAGATCGTCGTGACCGCGCGCTACCGCGACGAATCGCTCCAGCAGGTGCCGATCGCCATTACCGCCGTCAGCGGCGAATCGCTCAACGACCGGGCGATCCACAATCTGCAGGACCTGAGCGCCTCGGTCCCCTCGATCGATTTCCGCAACGGCGCCTCCAACAAGGACCGCACCGTCTTCGTCCGCGGCGTGGGCACGATCAGCACGTCGCCGGGCGTCGAATCCTCGGTTTCGACAGTTCTCGACGGTGTCGTCCTGACCCGTCCGGGGCAGGCGACGCTCGACGTCGGCGAAGTCTCGCGGATCGAAGTGCTGCGCGGACCGCAGGGCACGCTGTTCGGCAAGAACGCCTCGGCCGGCGTCATCAGCGTCGTCACCGCCGCGCCTTCGCAGGAATTCCACGCCTATGCCGAGGGATCGGCCACCACGGACGAGGAATACCGCATCAAGGCAGGCGTGACCGGCGGCATCGCCCCGAACGTCTCGGCCCGGATCGACGGCCTCTACGCCAACTATGACGGCAACGTGCGCAACGTCACCACCGGCAACGAAGTGAACGGCTACGAGCGTTACGGCGCCCGCGCCAAGATCGAGGCGACGCCGACCGACAACCTGAAGCTCACGCTTTCGGGTGACTACCTCCATTCGCACGACACCACGCCGAGCGGCGTCTATGCGCGCACCAGCCAGATCGCCTATCCGACCGGCACCGTCACCGATTCCGCCGCGCTTGCCGCATTCCTCGCCGGCAAGGGCATCACGCCCGGCAGCGAGAACCGCGAAGTCAGCACCAACTTCGACACCGACGTGCGCGACAAGAACTATGGCGGCTCACTGACGGCCGAGTGGGGCCTGGGCGATTACACGGTGACCTCGATCACCGCCTATCGCGAGTGGAAGAACCGCCAGCACCAGGATTACGACGCGCTGTCCGAACTTTCCGCGACCTTCCCCGAAGGTGAGGATTACGGTACCGTCAACAACAAGCAGTTCTCGCAGGAACTGCGCCTGACCTCGCCCAAGGGGAAGTTCATCGACTATGTCGTGGGCGCCTATTACCTCCACGCCAAGACCGACGAGGTTTACACCCGCACGCTCACCCGCCTGATCTCCGGTGCGGAGAACACCGTTTCGGGCGTAGCGAACTACGGCGTCACCAGCGACAACTACGCCGTGTTCGGCGAAGCCAACGTGAACTTCACCTCCTGGCTGCGCGCCATCGCGGGCTACCGTTCGACCTGGGACGATCTCAGCTACTACCACGTCCGCACGTCCAGCAACGACCCGACGAACTCGGGCGCGACCGCGCTCGACGTGGCAGGCATCCGCGCCTACCACAATTCGGCAGGCTCGACCTCGAAGCGCGGCGATTCCTATCGCGGCGGCCTCCAGCTGGACTTCGCGGCGAACAACCAGGCCTATTTCACCTACTCGCGCGGGTACAAGGGCCCGGCCTACAACGCCTATTTCAACATGCGCTCGCTTAACGCGACCACGCCGCTGGACGAAATCGCGCTGAAGCCGGAAACCTCGGATTCGTTCGAAGGCGGGATCAAGGGCTCGGCGGTGGATCGCAAGATCACTTACGCGCTGGCCGTCTATTCCACCAAGTTCCACAACTACCAGGCCAACTACAACGACGTGGTCGGCGGGGCGCAGGTCACGCGTCTCATCAACGCCGGCACCGTCCAGACCAAGGGCGTGGAACTCGACTTCGGCGTGCGCCCGATCCCGGGCCTCTCGCTCGACACCTCGGTGGCCTATACCGACGCCAAGGTGCTGAACTTCATCTGCCCCGAAGGCGCTCCGTCGAGCTGCAACATCAACGGCGAAGTCCTGCCCTTCGCGCCGAAGTGGAAGCTCTACAGCAATGCGGCCTATCGCTTCGCGCTGTCGGATTCGATCGACCTCGAATTCCAGTCCGACATCACGCTCAAGAGCCGCACGCAGTACCAGCTGACGCAGACGCCGGGCACGATCCAGCCGGGCTACTACATCTGGAACGGCAGCGTCGCCCTGATCGGCACGAACGACGGGTGGCAACTGCGCGGTTTCGTGAAGAACATCACGAACCAGAGCTACTCGAACTTCCTCGCCAACGGCACGCTCGCCGGCATCGTCCGCTATGTCCCGCGTGACGACAAGCGCTACGGCGGCATCATGCTGCGCAAGGACTTCTGAGGAAAAGAAGGCCCGGGAGAATCGTCTCC
Source organism: Novosphingobium sp. ST904 (assembly GCF_001298105.1). Lineage (GTDB taxonomy): Bacteria > Pseudomonadota > Alphaproteobacteria > Sphingomonadales > Sphingomonadaceae > Novosphingobium. The sequence goes on from NZ_LGJH01000136.1 coordinate 61,914, forward strand.
CGGGCCTTTCTTCCGTCTTACAGACCCTCGCCGCCCACCCAGTGCGCATCCGCCAGATAGCGCGCGAGATTCCAGACCTGCCGCCGGATATCCGGGACCGCGACGATCTCCCACGCCTCGCCCTTGGTAACGGGGCCCACCGCGAAAAGCGTATCCTGCGGCTCTCCGTCGATATCGCGCACCCGGCCGAGATGATCGACATCGAGCCCCAGCCTGTGCGCGTCGGAGCGCACCTTGCCCTGCGCCAGAAGGTCCTTCACCAGCGGCGCGCCGCTGCGCATCAGGTCTCCTTCCGGGCCGGTGCAGTTGATCGTGCGCGATACGCCCAGCCGCACCAGTTCGTCCTTCCCGCGCGGACGATAGGCCACCGAGACCCCGCTTTCGGTCGGCTCTGCACTCACGAGCTTGCCCGCGACGAACTCCAGCCGGCCTTCCGCCTCGATCTCGGCGATGCGCTTCGCCACGTCAGGCGCTAGACGGTGGCGGTGGACATCCCAATAGGGACGCAAGTGATGCAGGAACCGCCGCTGCCCCGCCTCGTCGTGGCGGCGCCAGAGGTTCTGGGTATGCGGCCGCAGCTCGTCCACCGCCGCGCGCCAGCCGATTTCCGCCGCCCGCGCACGCACCCGGCGCACGAGCTGCGATCCGCGTTCCTCGGGCGCGGGAACGTAATCCACCGACGGCCCGCTCTCGGCATGGGAAAGCGGCTTGAGCCCGCGCGCGAAAGCGCGGTAATCCTGCCCTTGAACCCGGCCTTGTCGAGCGAAAGCACCATGTCGGCGGCGGTAAGGCCGGTGCCGATCAGGAGGACATGATCGACCTCCTCGATCTTCTCCAGCGTGCCGGGCTGCCACGGGTCGGTGAAGCGGCGATCCTCGGGTATGGCGGCCAGCACCGGATGAGGCGAAGGCGGGAAATTGCCGAGGGCAAGCACCAGGGCCCGCGCCTCGATCTCGTCCCCGTCCGCCATCTCGACCAGGACGCGGCCATCCTCGAAGCGGGCCGAACAGGCTTCGGCATTGACGATCAGCGCGTTCGGCCCCGCTTCCGCCAGCGCCCGGATGAGCAACTCGCGCAAGTAGAGCCCATAGGACAGGCGCGGCACGAAGCGGTTCGCCTGCTCGTCGCCGCTATGGCCGATCCAGCGAAGGAAATTGGCCTGGTCGTCCGGGAAGGCGCTCATGTTGGCGGCGCGCACGTTGAGCAGGTGCTCCGGCCAGCGGGTGCCGAAGGCGAGCCCCTTGGCAAGCTGGGCATCCTTGCGCTCGATCAGGACGACGCGGACGCCGTTGCGCAGGAGGTTGATCGCCATCAGGGTTCCGCTGAACCCCGCGCCGACGATCGCGACGGGAAGCGCGCCGTTTCCATTCCGATTATTCAAGGGCAAGCTCCGTGGCGTATTCTGTGCGATGCCTGTCTAGCGAAGGCATCGGCCTATTATCAACTAAATTGGTTGAGAATATGACATATCGGTTTGGACGGCAGACGAGCCGCCTGCGAACGCCAGCTTAGCAGTCCTTGCGCGAAGGCCAACCTCTCGCCATCTGCCCATGGGTGACAGATCTCCCCGAACTGCTGGAAGCGATCCGCGCCTGCCGGGCCTGCCGGCGCGAGCTGCCGCATGCCCCTCGCCCGGTGGTGCAGGCGGGACGCGGCGCGCGCATTCTCGTGATCGGACAGGCACCGGGGAGCAAGGTCCACGCCAGCGGCCGGGCCTGGGATGACGACAGCGGCGACCGGCTGCGGGAGTGGACCGGGATCGATCCCGCGACATTCTACGACCCGGACCGGATCGCCCACATGCCCAGCGGCTTCTGCTATCCCGGCAAGGGCAAGGGCGGAGACCTGCCGCCCCGCCCCGAATGCGCCCCACTCTGGCACGATCGCCTGCGCGCGGCGCTGCCCGATGTGCGGCTCACCCTGCTGGTCGGCCAATATGCGCAGAAACGGTACCTTCCGCGCCATTTCGCGCCGAACCTGACCGAAGCGGTCCATCGCTGGCAGGAAGCGCCGGAGGGGTTCTTTCCGCTGCCTCACCCCGCCTGGCGCAGCCGCATCTGGATGGCGCACCATGCATGGTTCGAAACGGAAGTGCTGCCGGACCTGCAGGCCCGCGTCAGACATGTGCTGAAAAAGGATCTGCCGGTGGGGTAAGGCCAGGTCGTAAACTAGGCGGAATGCACCGGCAGCGTGTGGTCCCCCTCGCCAAGCTGGCGCTGCATCACGAAGACGTCGAGCCACTTGCCATGCTTCCAGCCCGCGCCGTCAAGCGTGCCGACGGGCCGGAAACCGGCCCTTGCGTGAAGCACGACCGAGGCCGGTTCGCTTTCCGCGATCACCGCGAAGGCCTGCCGGAAGCCGCGCTTCTCGCATTCTTCCAGCAAGGCGTTGAGCAGTCTTCCGCCGATCCCCCGGCCCACGCTTTCCGGCCGGACATAGATCGTGGTCTCGACACTGTAGAGATAACCCGCGCGCGGGCCGTAGCGGTGTGCGAAACCGAAACCGAGCACGCGCCCTTCGCCTGCCTCGTCATCGGAATCGGCGCGGACGACAAGAAAAGGATAACCCGCATCGACGATATCGCGAATGCGGCGTTCACTTTCCATGATGTCAGGCGGTTCTGTCTCGAAAGTCGCGGTGCTTTCGATCACATAGTGAGCGTAGATCTCGGCAATGGCTGCAGCATCTTCGATCGAAGCACCGCAGACGGTCAATTCCTCGGTCATTGTCATGACAATGCCGCAAAGCACCCGCCCTGCCAAGTTGCAGCAGGCACAACCTGTCCTTAAACGGTACCAAGATGGCAATTATTTCCTGCAACATGGCAATTCTGGGCGGAGGCCTCGCCGGTTCGCTGATCGCGCTCGCAATGGCGCGCCACCGGCCGGACCTGCGCGTACTGTTGATCGAGCGCGGCGAAAGCCTGGGGGGCGAGCATGTCTGGTCGTTCTTCGAAAGCGATGTAGCGCCCGCGCACCGCGATCTGGTGGAACCGCTGATCGCGCGGCGCTGGTCCGGCTACGACGTCCATTTCCCCGGTTACTCGCGCCGTCTCGGCACGGCCTATGCCAGTGTGACCAGCCGCCAGCTCGACGAAGTGGTCCGCGCGGCGCTTCCCGCGGACGCCCTGCTGACCGGCGCCGAAGTGCGCCAGGCCGCTCCGACCGGCGTTATCCTGGCGGACGGGCGCGAAATCCGCGCCGATGCCGTGATCGACGCTCGCGGCGCTCATGGCCTGCCGTACATGTCCGGCGGCTGGCAGAAGTTCCTTGGCCGGATGCTGCGCCTCGCCGCGCCCCACGGGCTTGACCGGCCGGTCGTGATGGATGCCCGCGTCGCCCAGCACGACGGCTATCGCTTCATCTACTGCCTGCCTTTCTCGCCCACCGAAGTCTTCGTAGAGGACACCTACTACTCAGGGGATGCCGCGCTCGACGTTGCCAGCCTGCGCGAGAGGATCGGGGATTACGCCGACGGTATGGGTTGGCACATCGAATCCGTCACTTATGAAGAGACCGGCGTGCTGCCGGTCATCGCGGGCGGTGATTTCGAGGCATTCTGGAACCACGCCGACTGGAACCATCCGGGCAGCCTGCCGGTTGCCCGTGCAGGAGTGCGGGCCGCGCTCGTCAATCCGATGACGTCCTATTCGTTTCCCGATGCTGTAAGATTCGCCATGCACGTGACCGCACTCGACAAGCTCTCCGGCGAGAGCCTAGGAAGGACAAGTCATGCATGGGCCGCAAATCACTGGCGCGGGGGGCGCTTCTACCGGATGTTGACGCGCATGTTGTTCGGCGCCGCCCGTCCCGATGAGCGGCGCGCCGTTCTCGAACGTTTCTACACCCTGCCCGAAGGACTGATCGAGCGGTTCTACGCCGGCCGCCTCACACCGGCCGACAAGGCCCGCGTGCTCTGCGGCAAGCCTCCGGTGCCGATGGGCGCGGCGATGGCCAGCCTTGCCGGGCGCGGCCACCCACTGGCGGACCTCGACCCGAAAGGCGGCAATCGATGAAGAAGGCCTGCGTCATCGGCGCCGGGTTCGGCGGCCTTTCCCTCGCCATCCGCCTGCAAAGCGCCGGGATCGACACCACCCTTGTCGAAGCGCGAGACAAAGTGGGCGGCCGAGCCTACGTCTGGGAGCGTGACGGCTTCACGTTCGACGCCGGCCCCACCGTCATCACCGATCCCGACGCCTTGCGCGAACTCTGGACGCTTTCCGGGCATGAAATGGCCGACGATGTCGACCTGATGCCGGTAATGCCGTTCTACCGGCTCAACTGGACCGACGGCGTCACGTTCGATTATTCCAACGACGAAATCGCACTGCGCCGCGAGATCAACCGCGTCGCCCCGCGCGATGTGCCCGGCTACGACGAATTCGTGCGCTATGCCGCCGGGGTCTATCAGGAAGGCTACGTCAAGCTGGGGCACGAGGCGTTCCTGGACTTTTCCAGCATGGTCAAGGCCGCCCCGGCGCTGGCCCGCTACCAGGCCTGGCGCTCGGTCTATTCGATGGTCAGCCACTTCGTGAAGGACGAGCACCTGCGGCAGGCGCTCTCGTTCCACACCCTGTTGGTGGGCGGCAACCCGATGACCACGAGCGCGATCTACGCCCTGATCCACAAACTGGAGAAGGACGGCGGCGTCTGGTGGGCCCGTGGCGGCACCAACAAACTGGCGCAGGGCATGGCCCGCCTGTTCGAGCGGCTGGGCGGGCAATTGCGCCTCGGCGAGAAGGTCGTGCAGATCCACACGCTCGGCGACCAGGTGACGGAGGTCGAGACGGACAGCGGCTGGAAACAGCGGTTCGATGCCATCGCCAGCAACGGCGACCTGATGCACACCTACCGCGACCTGCTCTCCGGGAACCAGCGCGGGCAGGACATGGCGCACAAGCTGAAGAAGAAGCGCTTCTCGCCAAGCCTCTTCGTGGTTCACTTCGGCCTCGAAGGCACCTGGCCCGGCATCCCGCACCACACCATCCTGTTCGGCCCGCGCTACAAGGGCCTGCTCGACGACATCTTCGAGCATGGCGTGCTGCCGCGCGACTTCTCGATCTACCTCCACCATCCGACCGTTACCGATCCCTCGATGGCGCCGGCGGGCAAGAGCACGTTCTACGCCCTCGTCCCGGTAGCCAACATGGGCAAGTTGCCGATCGACTGGGACGAAGCCGGTCCGATCCTCGAAAAGCGCGTGCTCGCCGAAGTCGGTCGCCGCCTGATCCCCGACATCGACGACCGTATCGTCACCCGGTTCCACTACGCCCCGCCTGACTTCGAGCGCGATCTGGGCGCGTATAACGGCAACGGCTTCAGCCTCGAACCGCTGCTGACGCAGAGCGCCTACTTCCGCGGCCATAACCGCGACGACAAGCTGAAGAACTTCTACCTCGTCGGCGCCGGCACGCATCCCGGCGCGGGCATTCCCGGTGTCGTCGGCTCTGCCAAGCCACCGCCAGACTCATGCTGGATGCCCTGAAGTGAGCCGCGCGCTCCACGCCCTGAAAGTCGCCTGGGGGTGGACCGGCGTGGACTTCGCCGAAGAGGTGGCCCACAGCCTGATGGGCCACATGCTGCTGATCGACCGCGAAGGCATCTTCCACTACCTCGACCCCGATCTCCTCAGCCTGTCCCGGCTGGGCGACGAAGCTGCGGCGCAGGCCCACATGGCGCTGGACGAAACCAAGGCCATCTGGCGCGCAGACGCCCTTGTAGACGCGGCAACGCAGCGGCTCGGCTTCACCGCCACGGGGGAAGTCTACAGCCGGACGCTTTCCGCGATCCTGTCGGGCGACTATGGGCATGAAAATCTGGTCCGGATCGACCTTGTCGACCTGATCTACCTGACCGGCGACCTCGCCCGGCAGACCCGCGATCTGCCGGACGGCGCGCGGGTACAACTGAAGGCTACCTGAGTCATGAAACGCATCGCCGTCTACTGCGGCTCCGCCACCCCCGCCGATCCCCGCTACGTCCAGCTTGCCCATGACGTGGGCGCCGCCCTTGCCGCGCGCGGCATCGGCGTTGTCTATGGCGGTGGCCGCCTCGGCCTGATGGGCGCCGTGGCCGCCGGCGCGCTCACACAGGGCGGCGAAGTGATCGGCGTGATACCCGAAGCGCTCACCGGCGCTGGCGGCAAGGGCGGCGAAGTCGCCAATCACGATTGCACCGAGCTTTACGTCGTCAAGACCATGCACGAGCGCAAGGCGGAATTCACGCGCCTGTCGGACGGCTTCCTGGTCCTGCCCGGCGGCGTCGGCACCATGGACGAACTGTGGGAAGCGGTGAGCTGGGCCCAGCTCGGCTATCACGACAAGCCGGTGGGCGTGCTGAACTCCTTCGGCTTCTATGACGGCCTGCTCGCATTCAACCGCCACATGGCCGAAGTCGGCTTCGTGCGGCCCGCCCATCAGGGCATCATCCTGGCCGAGACCGAGCTGGACCTCCTGCTCGACCGCATGCACGCGCACGAGCCGATCGTCCCGATCGTCAGGATGGACCCCAGCACGCTGTGAGGCTTTCGGGTGCCGACTGAGAAGCTCCTCGAAGCCGCCCTGCGCGGCGCCGCCCTCCGCTCCGGGCCGCTGGACCGCGCGCAACTCGTCAAGGAGGCGCGCCGGTCCATCCGCAAGGGATCGAAGAGCTTCGCGGCGGCCAGCCGCCTGTTCGACCGCGAAACGCGCGAGCGGGTCTGGCTGCTCTACGCCTGGTGCCGCGCCTGCGACGACATCGCCGACGAACAGGACCACGGCCACGCCATCGGCCCCGTGCGGCTCGGCACCCGCCTCTCGCCCGAGGACCGGCTGGCAACCATCCGCACGCTGACCGAGCTGGCCATGGCCGGCGAAACCACCGGCACGCCCGCTTTCGACGCGCTCGGCCAGCTCATGCGCGAAGTGCCGCTGACCGCCGCCATGGTGGATGACGTGCTGGCCGGCTTCGCGCTGGATGCGGCGGACTGGCGGCCTCGCTGCGAGGCGGACATGCTGCGCTACTGCTATCACGTGGCAGGCGCGGTGGGCGTGATGATGGCGGCGGTCATGGGCGTATCGCCCGACGACGACGACACGCTGGACCGGGCCTGCGATCTCGGCATCGCCTTCCAGATCGCCAATATCGTGCGCGATGTCTGGGAGGACGACGCGCAGGGCCGCTGCTACCTGCCGGTCGAATGGCTGGTGGAGGCGGACATCCCGCCCGGCGAAGTCACCAAGCCGCACTATCGTGGCGCGCTGGTGCCGATGATCGCCCGCGCCTGCGCGCTCGCGCGGGACTACGAGGCATCGGCCAGGATCGGGGCTGCCCGGCTGGCCTTCCGCCAGCGCTGGGCGGTGCTGTCGGCCGCGAACATCTACGGCGGCATTGCCCGCGAGGTGGAGCGGCTCGGCGCCCATGCCTGGGACCACCGCGTACACACCACCCGCGCCGAAAAGCTCGCCCATGTCTGGTCCGCATGGAACGAGGCGCAGGCGGGTAATCAGAACGATCCCGACCGGATGGCGGGCGGCGGGCCGGAAAGCGCAGCCGAGCCTGCGGGCACAGCGCCCCGCCCGGCGCTGTCACGCCGCGAGCTCAGGGAAATGGGCCTGCGGAAATAACCTGGGCTGGCGTGGCGAGTGTCGCGGGCCGGCACAGGATGCGCCATGCCCGCGAACTGTCGTCGTTGCGACGTAATTGGGTGGACCCGAAGAATTCGCGGCGAGATGCGCCCAAGGGCGATTCGCGGTCGCGAGGCGACCATGCCTTGGCCGCCCCTGTCCGGCAATCGCCGGTCATGGCAGCATTCCATCGCCTGCCCCGAAGCCGGGACGAACCGTTTTCCCGGTGGAAATCGCGAAGCTTGTCCAAAAAATCCGGGAGCCTCGAACGATACCGAGCGTTGCTGCTTTGTAACGAACAAGGGAGAATCGCCATGCTCTTCACCATTGCCGCCATCCTGCTGGTCCTGTGGCTGCTCGGCTTCGTGGTGTTCCACGTGTCCAGCGCGCTCATCCACGTCTTGCTGGTGATCGCCATCGTCGTGGGCCTCGTCCAGCTGTTTCGCGGCGGCCGGGCCGTCTAGCCCTCAGGCAGGTAAGCGGGGGGCACCGGCTCCCCGTATTACCGATAAAGGCCCCTCGCTCAGGGCCGCTTGCCTGCGGGATAATAGCCCGCAGGATAGTTGAGGCGACGGAACAGGCGGCCTCGCTCGGAATAGAGCACGAAGACAAGCGCCGTCAGGCCCGCTGCCACCATCGAGCCCAGGATCGGTCCGGGCGTGCCGTCGTAGGCCTGCCCGATCAACGCGCCCAGAACCGCGCCCATAACCATCCTTACGAACGACATGATCGAGGCCGCCGCCCCGGCCGTGCGCGCGAAAGGCTGGATCGCGATCGACTGGAAGTTCGAGCCGATGAAGCTCATCATGCACATCGAAAAGGTCATAAGCGGGACAAAGACCCACAGCGTCTCCCCGTTCAGGGCCAGCACGAAGTGCAGCACCGAACTGGCGATATAGCCGAACAGCGCCGTCTGCGACACGCGCCGCGCACCGAAGCGCTGGACGATACGCGAATTGGCGAAGTTGGTCATGGCCATGACCAGCGCCATGCCGCCGAACACCGCCGGGAAGAAGAACCCCGCGCCGAAGTGCTCCGCCACCAGCTGCTGGGCACTGTTGATGTAGCCGAACATCGCCCCCTGAACGAAAGCGACCCCGAACAGGTAGCCCACCGCCTCGCGCGTGCGCAGCGTCAGCGCCATGTTGGTGGCGATCACCCGGGGCCGGATTTCCTGCCGGTAATCGGGGTGCAAGGTCTCCGGCAGGCGCAAGGCCGTCCATGCGTAGACACAGGCGCCCAGCACGCTGATGAGGCCGAATATCCAGCGCCAGCCGGCAACCAGCATCACGCCCTGCCCCACCATCGGCGCGATCATCGGCACGACCATGAAGGTCATCGACACCAGCGACTGCATGCTGGCCATGCGATCGCCTTCGAACCGGTCGCGAATGACGGTCATCGGCATGACCATCAGCGCGGACGTGCAAAGTCCTGCCACCGCGCGCGCCGCCAGCATCATCGGAAAGCTGGTGACCAGCGCGCAGGCCAGAGCGCTCAGCACATAGGCGCAGATCGCGAAAAGCAGCACGGGGCGGCGGCCGTAACGGTCCGCCAACGCGCCGGGAACCAGCGAGCCGAGCCCGGTGCAGATCAGGAACACGCCGACGATCAGCTGCCGCTGGTTGGGGTCAGGGACCGCCAGGTCACGGCTGATCTCGCCGAGCGCGGGCAACATGATGTCGATCGAGAGCGCCTGAAGTGCCTGCAGGGCGGCCATGAGGGCGACGAACTCGACCCCCCGCATCGGAAAGGGCGCGGGATTCGCTGTGTCGGAGGTCATGCACGGCGCATTGCAGCACTTGCGCCGCAGTGGCCAGCAATTTCGCGCCGCGGATAGCGCTTTTCCCGGCGCAGGGACTATATCTGCCGCCATGTCATCGCGCGAAGCAGAATCGGCAGAGGACCGCGAGGCCGACGGCCTGCGCAAGGTGATCCATGTCGACATGGACGCGTTCTACGCCAGCGTGGAGCAGCGCGACGATCCCTCGCTGCGGGGCAAGCCGGTGGCGGTGGGTGGTTCCTCCCTGCGCGGCGTGGTGGCGGCGGCCAGCTACGAAGCGCGCAAGTTCGGCGTGCGCTCCGCCATGCCTTCCGCCCGCGCGCGCGGCTCTGCCCTGACCTGATCTTCCGCAAACCCCGTTTCGATGTCTACCGCGAGGTCAGCCAGCAGATCCGCGCGACTTCCACGAACTATACCCCCACGTGAACCGCTCTCGCTTGACGAAGCCTATCTCGACGTCACCGCCGACCTCAGGGGAATCGGGTCAGCCACCCGCATCGCCGAGGAGATCCGCCGCCGCATCAAGGCCGAAACCGGGCTTACCGCCAGCGCCGGGGTGTCCTACAACAAGTTCATCGCCAAGCTCGCAAGCGACCAGAACAAGCCTGACGGTCTCTGCGTGATCCGCCCCGACCAGGGCGCGCAGTTCGTGGCGAGCCTGCCGGTTCGCCGCTTTCACGGCGTCGGCCCGCGCGGCGCGGAAAAGATGGCCCGCCTCGGCATCGAGACCGGCGCGGACCTGCGCGAAAAGGACATTGCCTTCCTGCGCGCCCATTTCGGCAGCTTTGCGGAGTATCTCTATCAGGCTGCCCGGGGCGTGGACCTGCGACAGGTGCGCGCCAACCGCCCGAGAAAATCGGTCGGCGGCGAGCGCACCTTCTTCGACAATATCCAGGGCACCGAGGCCCTGCGCGAAACGCTGGACAACATCGTAGACATCGTCTGGGACCGCATCGAGCGCGCCGCGACCCGTGGCCGTACCGTCACGCTCAAGCTGCGCTACGCCGACTTCCAGACCCTCACCCGCGCCCGCTCGCTCCATCATTTCGTGGCCGACAAGGCGGAATTCTCCGCACTCGGTCATGGACTGCTGGAGGAACTGCTGCCGCTGCCGCAACCGATCCGCCTGATGGGCCTGACCCTCTCCGCCCTCGAACGCGGGGAAGAGGACGTTCGCCCGGCCAGGGATGGGCAGCTTTCGCTTCTTTAGGCCTGGACTTTCACCCCTGCCGCACGAGCACGATCCGCGCGCCGGCTTCGCCCGCCAGCCGGTCAACTTCCCGATATCCAAGCTTTCGGGCCAGCCCGAGCGAAGGCAGATTCGCCTCGGCAATCACGCAGGCGGTGCGGCGGGGGCCGCGTCCCTCGAACCACGCGATCGCGGCCCGGCCTGCCTCGCTCCCATAGCCCAGCCCGTGAAACCCCGATGCCAGCGTCCACGTCATCTCGATCTCGGTCTCCACCAGAGGTCCAAGATCGCGCAGGAAGCGTGCATGCCCCAGCTTGCCGACGTAACGGCCGGAGGCTCTCTCCAGAACCGTGAACTGGCCGAAACCCTCCAGCGTCCAGTGCCCCACGTCTCGCTGAAACCGCGCCCATGCCTCGGTACGCAGGAGCGGACTGCCTCCGATATGGGCGACCACCAGCGGATCGCAGAACATCTGCCGCATGGGCTCGAAATCCCCCCGCTCTGGCGGGCGAAGGCAGAGACGCTCGGTCTCCAGCATGATCCCCGCATCAGGCATATTCGGCGATCCACTGCGCCAGTTCGGCGGGAAGCCGCGCCGGTATCCGATGGGGCAGCGCCCCCAGCGGGAAGAACCGCGCCTCCACGAGTTCGCGGCCATCCACGCGCGGCACATCGTTGGTCCTGCCGGCAACGACATGGACATGATTGCTCGCGCCGACGAGATCCTCGGTGACGAGAACGAGCAGGCGAACATCCGCAAGCGCGCAGCCGGTCTCTTCCAGCAGTTCCCGCCGTCCGGCGGAGAGCGCATCTTCACCGCGATTGAGCCCGCCGCCGGGGGGCATCCAGCGGCCGGAGCCATAGGAATGCCGCACCAGCAGCACCCGGCCTTCACCATCGAGCGCAAGCACCCGCACGCCGTGCAGTTCCGGCCGCCACACCTTCCACACCTGCCGCCGGCCCCAGTGTGCCGCGCGGTAAAGCGTACGGTGGAGCGCGCCGGAAGCCGGTGCAGCAGCCAGTTCAGCAGAAACACGTGACCTTGTGCCGCGCCGCGCGCAGCAGCCGGGCAACCGGCAGATCGTGCTCGCCCTTGACCGCGGCATCGAAGACCGCGCGCTTGTCAGCGCCGCGGATCACGAACATCAGCTCGTCGCTGTCCGTGAGCGCCGGGATGGTCAGGCTGAGCCGGTCGAAGGGCGCCTCGGGCGGCAACGGATCGGGCGTAAGGCGGCGGATTTCGCGGGGATCGTCGATCTGCGGATCGGTGTTCGGGAACAGCGAGGCGATATGCCCGTCACCGCCCATGCCAAGCCAGGCGACCGCGAAATGCGGCGGCCGGGCCTCTTCGGTCAGCGCCACGACGCGCGCGCCCACCGGCTCGAGCCTTGCCCGGATCTTGCCGACATTGCTGGCGGGGTGATCCTCGTCAACGATGCGATCGTCCCCCGGCCAGACCGAGATGCGGTGCCAGGGAAGGTCCATCTGCGCCAACCGGTCGAAAATCGGGAAAGGCGTCGAACCGCCGGGCACGGTGATCGCGATGTCGTCGGGACTGGTTGCAAGGGCAGCCCTGAGGCGCTCCGCGAACCAAGCGGCAATGGCGCCATCGTCGGCACCTTCGATGATTTCGAGTTTCGGCATGAGCTGGACTTAGGCCGGTTTTTGTCTCTGCGCGAGGAGAGACTTCGGGTTCGGTCCGCGTTGGCGGTGCCGAAATGCCGGTGCGACGCTCGCCACGGCTGTAGCGAGCCGGTCGCGCATTCTCAGGCAAGAATCTCGCGAAGGAACCAGGCGCGCTGTTCGGCCTGATCGGTCCAGTCATCGATGATGCCGTCGGTGGCATTGTCGCCTGCTTCGCCTGCCAGTTCCTTGGTTTCCTTGAGTGTGGCGACGTAAGCGGTGTTGTCCTCGAACAGTTGCTTGACCATGCCCTGCGCGTCGAGCGAGGTATCATCCTCGTCCTTTACGGAAGTCTTGGCGGCGATCGAGCCGATCGAGGTCAGGGTGGTGCCGCCCAGCTTGCGGACACGCTCGGCGATCAGGTCGGTCAGGCCGAAAATCTCGGTTGCCTGGGTGTCGAACAGCAGGTGCAGGTCATGGAACTGCGGGCCGCGAACATGCCAGTGGAAGTTCTTCGTCTTGACGTAAAGCGCGAAGGTGTCGGCGAGCAGCCCGTTCAGGCTGTCGATCAGAGCGGCCTTGGAATTGTCCTTGGAAGTCATGCCGTGTTTCCCTCGTTGCTGTTCGGCCTATGCCGTCCGGTGAACTATGTAGATTTGTGAACGCGGAAGTGAACCCCCGGTTCTCTATCAATTTCCGATCAGAGTATCGAAGATTCCCGAAGGAACAGCATGAGCGCAGCGCAGACCAGCAGGAGGCCGACGCCCCGCCTGATCCAGCCCGCCGCCGGAGCGCTCGAAAACTGCGGGAAGGCCCAGGCCATCCCCGCCAGTATCCCGCCGCCCAGCGCGCCTGCCACCCCGGATGCCACAGGCGCTGCCATACCCACGCCCATGGCGAAGACGATGAACCGGGCGGCATCGGCGATCTGGCTGGCCAGCAGCACCAGCAGCAGTGCGCCGAGCGAATTGGTCGGCTCCTTCGGCCGGCGGCGCGGGACTAGGATCAGGGACTCAAGCCCGGCAAGACCCACGGCGAATGCGGCGAAGATCATCCGTGCCGGAGGCGGTAGCTGGGCGAGCATGAAAGCCGCCGCCCATGACGCACCCGCGGCGGTCAGCCCTGCACTGAGCAGGGCCGCCAGCAGGACGCCGGGCCGCGGCCCCTGCCTTGCGGCGAGGCCGGATATGGTCATCTGGTCCCGCGCACCGAAACCGGCGAGCAGGACGGCGATGAAAGTCAGGTAGAAAGCGGGCATCCGGCTTCCCGCGAAGGCGCCGCTGCCGTCAGCCCGCCTTCTGGCAGGCGACGATCGCGGCGACGACGTTGGCGGTATCGGCGGGATCGCGCACGCAGATCGTGTCGAGCCCCATGGCCTTGGCCGGATAGTCGTTGCCACCGGGGAAGATGGCATCGCCGATGAACAGCATGTCGGCTTCGGCCACGCCGCTATGTTCGGCAAGCCGCTTGAGCCCCCAGGCCTTGTCCACGCCCGGCTGGGTCACGTCCACCGAAGTGGCGCCGCCGAGATTGACCGAAACGCCGGGCAGGCGCTTCACGAGATCGGCCTGGATCACCTTGCGCTTGGCGAAGTCCGGGTCCCAGAGCTCCTTGGCATGAAGCGGAGCCTGCTGGCCCAGGGCGGAGAACGTGATCTGGCTACCGCGATCCTCGATCCGCTCACCCCAGGTTTCCTCGGGCGTGAAGCCGGTGGCGGCAAGCGAAGCGTCGAACGCTTCGAGAATCTCGCGCTTCTGTTCTTCGGTGAACAGTTCGGCATAGACCGGCGTCCAGGCGCCGTCGCGGTGGACATAGAGCTTGGCGCCGCTGGTCGGCATGAGCCAGAGCCGCGAACGATCGGCATCGGCGGGAAGACGGCTGGCCACTTGCTTGTCGAACTGCGGCCAGTCCCCTCCGGAGATCACGGCAACTTGCGCCACTTCGAGCAGCCGCGCCATGAGTTCGGCCATTTCGTCGGTCAACGGCTGCTTGCTCAGCGCCAGGGTCCCGTCGAGGTCGAACGCTACGATCTGCTTCATTTCATGCCTTCCGCGATGCGATAATCCGGGCCCCTGCCATCATCCGGCCGGGAAAGAAATGTCGGACCTGCACCATTACGATGACAAATCCCCTACCGTTGCTCCCGATGTCCGGCCCCCGGACCCGGGCGCCTGCCGTCCCTTACTGGTTGACGGCACCGGATAGCTTGCCGACCTTTTGCACACCTTGGACGGTGGTGACCAGTATGTCGTTTCCATCGACGACGACGACGACGTTT
>NZ_LGJH01000135.1 GCF_001298105.1 Novosphingobium sp. ST904
CGCGGCCTCGACTACCGGATGGGATGATGCCGGCGCCGCCCCCTCCCCCGCCGCGCCTCTCCCGCTCTTGCGGCCGGACGCATTCACCCGCGCAAAAGGCTGGCGGCTGATTGACGGCCTCGGGCGTAACGGCGCGCTTCTCGCCGCCGGTTCGCCTTCCGCCCCGGCGCGCGCATCCGTCACCCTGCCTGCCGGAAACTGGCGCGCCGTGATCGACCTGCTGCCCGCCTATCCGTCCGACAACGGAGACGTGCTGCGTCTCACCGTCCGCATCGACGGCGCGGCGCAGACCCTCGAAATTCCGCGCCGCACCGGCGACCGGGACTGGGCCATGGCCGTGCTCGACAACCGCATCGCCATGCCGCTCGCCCCAACGCTCGGCGCGGGTCGCCATGAGGTTTCGCTCGAAGCCGGCGATCCCGCCGTGAAGATCGAGGCCATTCGTTTCATACCTGCTGACAAGACAATTACTCCGACTTAATAGTCGAAACCAATCGGTCCGCCCACGAAGGCGAACCGCGCGAAGAACAAGACGGTGAAGGATCCTGTAGTGCCCCAGAGCCCTGATACGGCCGTGCGTCCCGTGCGCCTCCGAAACTACCTCGCCTATGGCTCCAAC
This sequence comes from Novosphingobium sp. ST904, assembly GCF_001298105.1. Taxonomy (GTDB): domain Bacteria; phylum Pseudomonadota; class Alphaproteobacteria; order Sphingomonadales; family Sphingomonadaceae; genus Novosphingobium. The sequence continues at coordinate 620 of NZ_LGJH01000135.1, forward strand.
GACGTGCTCGGGGCCGGGTCGATGGCGGTCATCTCGGGCTGGGTGCTCATTTTCTACACGCAATTCTGCGGGCTTTCGGCGGGGCAGGCTGCCACCATCTTCGCCGTGGCGCGCGTGCTCGATGCCTTTGCATCGCCGATGATCGGCTATATCTCCGACCACTTCGGCACGACCGCGCTGGGCCGCCGTTTCGGGCGGCGGCGTTTCTTCATCCTCGCCGCGATCCCGCTCCTGCCCAGTTTCGGCCTGATGTGGCTGCCGGGCCAGAGCTTCTGGTACTACCTCGTCAGTTACGTGCTGTTCGAACTGGTCTACGCGATGGAGATCATCCCGTTCGAGACCCTCGCCGCGGAGATGTCGAGCGACTACCGCACCAAGGCGAAGTTCGCGGGCTGGCGCATCCTGTTCGGACAGGCCGCGGCGATCCTCGCCGGTTTCCTGCCGCTCTGGCTGATCGAGGCGCTGGGCCGGGACAGTGCGGACACGTTCTTCTACATGGGCCTGATCTTCGCCGCACTGTTCATGGTGACGGCGGCGATGCTCTATCTGTTCAGCTGGGAACGTCACATGCCGGGCGGTGTCCCCCTCCCCGCCGAACAGCGCCATTCGGCCAGCCCGCTGGACGCGCTGAAGGCGCTTTACCGCAACCTGTTCTCCACCATGCGCATCCGCGCCTTCCGCCTGCATCTGGGCATGTACCTGGGTGGCTACATCAGCCAGGACGTGTTCAACGCGGCCTTCACCTTCTTCGTGATCTTCGCGCTGGCAGGCACCACCGCGATCGCCTCCGGTCTGCTCGGCACCATGTACATCGTGCAGTTCGTGGCCGTCATCATCGCCATCAACATGGCCCTGCGCGCCTCTCCCAGCCGGGCCTACCAGATCGCCGCCGCCAGCTTCGGCGCGGGCGCGCTCACCCTGATCGGGCTGTGGGCCATGGGCATCACGGCAACGAGCCATACGATCTGGCTGTCGATCGGACTGGCAGGGCTGGGGCGCGGCGCGCTCAACTACATCCCCTGGGCAACCTACAACTACATGGCCGACGTGGACGAGATCGTCACCGGCACCCGCCGCGAAGGCAGCTTCGCAGGCGTCATGACTTTCGTGCGCAAGGCCACGCAGGCGGCCGCGGTGGCGGGCGTGGGCTTCGTGATGCAGGCCGGCGGCTTCGTTTCCGGCGCGGCGCAGCAGTCCGACGGCGCGATCCGCACCATCGCGGTGCTGCTCGGGCTGGGGACCGTGGGAATGCTGGTCTTCGGGGTGATCGTCTCGCTGCGCTTCCGGCTTTCGCCCGCAACTCACGCCTGCTGATGCACGAGATCGAACACTTGCGCTCGGGCGCCCGCACGCCGACCAGCCCCGAGGCGCAGGCCGTGGTGGAGGACCTGTCGGGCTGGCGCTACGACCAGCTCTGGGGCCGCAATTCGCTGGTCCGGCACGATGAATGCGGCAGCGAAGTCGGCAAACCCGCCGGGGCTTGAAAAGCTTACGACCTAGTCGTTCGCGGACTGGCTCCGCATCGCCTGTTCGACAAAACTGACCGCGTCGGCAACGCTGATGGTGAAGACGCCGCCACGGGCCTCTTTCCATTGCGCCATGCCCGGCCCGGCGTCGGGAAAGGCCGGGTTGGCGGAGGCCAGCTTCGTCACGCTCATATCCAGCGCGGACTTCGAGAACGGTGCGTGCTGCAGTTCACCGCCGACCGGCAACCCTTCGAAATGCAGGCCGATAATGCTGACGTGATAGACGATGGGCAATCCTGCCGATTCCGGCTCGCGTTCGATCTTCTGGATTTTCAGGAGCGAGCCGGCGTCTTGCGGGCGGGTACGATATTCCCACACCTGACCCTCGGTATAGGCGCGATCCTGCGGAGCGGCTCCGGTCAGGCCCAGGCTCATGACGAGCCCGGCGCATAGCAACCCAATAAAGCGCATGTGCTTCCCCTTGGCGGCATGGATAAATTCGGCGCAGCCCCGATCGAACTGTGCGAACGCCGCTGCTTGCCCGCCCCTATCCGCGCGGCGCGCGATAGCCCACCGCTGCGCCGATCTGTCCCGCAGTGGCGACGATGGCGGCGACGAGATCGTCGACGATGTCGTCCGTGAGGTAGTGGGCCGCGCTGGCGATCGAGATCGCGATGCAGATCTGGCGCCGCGCGTCGCGGATCGGCACCGCGATCGAGCGCACGCCGTCACCCAGTTCGCTGTCATGGAGCACATAGCCGCGCGCCTTGTGCTCGCGCATCAGGGCGACGTATTCCTTCACCGCCTTCGCCGGGACCTTGCCGCCATTGGCGTCGCGGTAGAGGTCTTCCCAGATCTTTTCATCCTCATCCAGCAGCAACGCCTTGCCCAGGCCGGTTTCGGCGATGGGGCGGCGATCGCCCGGCGCGGTGGCCACGCGCAGGCGCTGGCGGCCGGTCACACGGTCAAGGTGCCGGGACCAGTCTCCCTCGCGCTTGCCCACGAAGACGCAGAAGCCGGTCTCTTCCGAAAGCTTTTCCATGAAGGGGCGGGCCACGCGCACATAGTCGATCTGCTCGGTGGCCATCACGCCCAGTTCGAGCAGCTTGGGGCCAAGGCCGAACCCGTCGTTCGTGACGGAGAGATAGCCGCGCGATTTCAGCGCCTGCACCAGCCGGTGTGCGGTGGTCTTGCTCATGCCCAGCTTGCGGGCGAGGTCGGCGGCGCGGATCGGTCCGCCGATCACTTCGTCCATGATGTCGAGCGCGCGCATCAGCGTCTGCGTGCCCTTGACCTCGACTTCGGGTTTATCGTCGCGAGGTGTCATAGTTCCCGTCTTTCCGGAGAGACTCATCCCCTGGGATGCCCACTTTGCGGGACGTGACTCCAATTGTTCCACCAAGCTCTATACCGTCCGGCGCCACCGTCAATGGGGCGCCCGGCAGGTTGGCCCGCCATGGCGGTAAATGCCGGCCACCGGGCGGCGCGGCACCTTGTTGCGCCGCCCGCGTTATGATCGCGGCGCCTCATGACCCGGCGCCCGCTGGAGGAAAGACCGATGATCGCAGTCCACCATCTGGAGAATTCACGCTCGCAGCGCATCCTCTGGTTGCTGGAGGAACTCGGCCTACCCTACCGCGTGGTGCATTACGCGCGCGACAAGGCGACGATGCTCGCCCCGCCGGAACTGCGCGCGGTGCACCCGCTCGGCAAATCGCCGGTCATCGTCGACGAGGATGCCGGGGGCGGGCCTCTCACCATCGCCGAAACCGGTGCGATCATCGAATACCTCGTCGGGAAGGCGGACGGGAGGCTGGGTGTGCCGGAGGCACAAATCGGGGCTGTGCCGGAGGCACAAGGCGCAAGCGCGCCGGAGGCACGGGAGGCCGCGCTGCGCTATCGCTATTACCTGCACTATGCCGAAGGCTCGCTCATGCCGCCGCTGCTCATCAAGCTGGTGCTCGGCATGATCCCGGTGGTCGGCGGCTTCGCGCAGAAGAAGGTCCAGCCGATGATCGACGTCCACCTCGATTTCGTGGAAAGCGAACTCGCCTCCCGCCCCTGGTTCGCCGGCGATGCCTTCACCGCCGCCGACGTGATGATGAGCTTCCCGCTGGAGGCCGCGCGCGACCGGGCCGGGCTGGACGCCTCGCGCCCGGCAACGACGGCCTGGCTGGCAAAGATCCATGCGCGCCCCGCCTATCAGGCCGCGCTGGCGGCGGGCGGCCCCTATCGCTACGCCTGAGTTCGCGGGCCTGCGGAAGGACTTCTAGGGCGTGCGCCGCTGTGCCATAGGAGCGGGGCAACACCTGCGCGGAAGGAATGCCCCCTGCTCCCGAGCAAGACCCAGATCGTGATCGTCGGCGGCGGTGCCGCCGGACTGGAACTCGCCGCCAAGCTCGGCGCCCGTTACGGCCGCAAGCGCCACGACATCATCCTGGTGGACCGCAACCGGACGCATATCTGGAAACCGCTGCTCCATGAGGTGGCGACCGGCTCGCTTGACGCCAATCTCGACGAGGTGGGCTATCGCAGCCACTGCCACCGCTGGGGCTATCGCTATTTCTACGGCACGCTCTCGGGGATCGACCGCACGAACCGCCGCGTCCACCTCGCCGCGGTGCAGGACGAAAAGGGGCGCGAAGTGCTTGCCCCGCATTCGATCCGCTACGATTACCTGGTGCTGGCCTTCGGCTCCGTCACCAACGACTTCGGCACGCCCGGTGTTGCCGAGAACTGCACTTTCCTCGACAGCCGCGCGCAGGCCGACCGTTTCCGCGACAAGCTGCTGGACCAGTGCCTGCGCGTCTCGCGCGCGATGACCGCCGATCCGGCCAGCGATGCGCGGGTCAAGGTGGCGATCGTCGGCGGCGGAGCAACCGGGGTGGAACTGGCCGCCGAACTGTTCAACGCCGCCGATGCACTGGGATATTACGGGCTCGAAGTGTTCGACCGGGGCCGCCTTGACGTGACTCTCGTCGAAGCCGGCCCCCGCATCCTGCCGCAATTGCCGGACCGGCTGGCCGGAGCCGCGCATCAGGAACTGGAAACGCTGGGGGTGCGCGTCCTTGTCGATACGCCCATCGTCGAATCCACCGCCGAAGGAATGGTCACGCGCTCGGGAGAGCGGATCGACGCCGACCTTCAGGTCTGGGCGGCGGGCGTGAAGGCCCAGCCCATCGCCGAGGGCCTTGGCGGGCTGGAACTTGCCAGATCGGGCCAGATCGTGGTCCGCCCCACCCTGCAAAGCGCCACTGACGACAGGATTTTCGCCATCGGCGACTGCGCCTCCTGCATCCTGCCGGGCCGCGACCGGCCGATCCCGCCGCGCGCGCAGGCGGCGCACCAGATGGCGGACGCCGCCTTCGCGAACCTCAAACGCGCGATGGAAGGCAAGCCGCTCGTCGATTTCGTCTACAAGGACCATGGTTCGCTGGTGTCGCTGAGCCGGTTCTCGACCGTGGGCACGCTCATGGGCAATCTGGTGGGCGGCCGCATGGCGGTGGAAGGGCGGCTCGCCCGGTTCATCTACCTATCGCTGTACCGGATGCACCTGCTGGCGATCCATGGCTGGATCAAGGGTTCGGCGCTGATCGCGGTCAGCCACGTCAACCGCATCGTCCGCCCCCGCCTGAAGCTACACTAGATCGTCAGCCAGTGGGGGCCGGCCCGCTGCTTTCGCGCCGGACCAGCTCGAACCGGAACACGGGCGCTTCGTCCGGCGCGCCCACCAGCGCATCCACGACGGCGCGCCCCATCTCCTCCAGCGGCTGACGGACCGTGGTGAGCGGCGGCCAGGTGGTGGCGCTGGCGGACGTATCGTCGAAGCCGACGATCGACACGTCATCCGGCACGCTCAGCCCGGTGCGATGCGCATATGTGAGCACGCCCAGCGCCATGGCGTCGTTCGTGGCGAAGATCGCGGTGGGCGGCGCTTCGCCGGCGAGCAATTGCTCCCCGGCGCGAAGGCCGGAATCGAAATCGAAGCTGCCCGGCACGAACCGGACGTCCCCGGCCGGGATGCCCGCTGCTTCCAGCCCGTCCCGGAAACCCTCGACACGGGCGAGCGCCGCGCGGTGGTCCGCTGGCGGCGCGATCACGCCGATCCGGCGGTGCCCCAGTTCGATCAGGTGATCGGCGATCATCCGCCCCGCCGCCCGCTCCGGCGTGGGAATGTTGAAGCTTTCCGTCACCAGCGATCCCGCCAGCCGCGCACAGGGCAAGTCGAGTTCCGAAAGCCTTTGCAGCAGCGCCCTGTCGTCCGACAGCGGCGGGGCCACGAATACGCCGTCGGGCCGAAGCGCCGCCACCAGCCGGTTGAGGATCTCGAAGCGCTCGTCACCGGACAGCGGCATCGGTTCGACGACGAGATGGTAGCCCAGTTCGCGGCAGCGGTTTGCCGCGCCCCACCTGGATTGCGGAAGTGTAGCCGGGGGTGGGGTTGTTGTAGAGGAAGGCCAGCATGAACGAGCGCCCCCCGGCCAGGCGGCGCGCCGACTGATTCGGCCTGTAGCCGAGCCGGTCGATCGCTTCGGTCACCCGCGTGCGCAGATCCTCGCTCACATTCGGCGCTTTGTTGACAACGCGGGACACGGTCTTGATGGATACGCCTGCCGCGGCAGCAACGTCACGAATGCTGGTCATTTGCAGGCCTTGCCACACAAGATTGCGGTTGAGAATGGTTTTACGGAAATTCCCGGCCGGTCTCCGGGATCGCCGCACAATCGCACCGTGAATTCCTCCCTGCAGGATTGCCTTGATCGATCGCGCATTGCACGCTAATCATCCGGTACAACGTTGTCATCTCCTCCAAAGCCGACAGCGCTGGAATCCCGGGTGCGGCCCTTTCGCCGAAAGGCGAATCGATCGCACCCGGGATGACAAACCAATAAGAACGACATGGGAGATATCGCGGTGCTCACCACGGCAGCCGACACCGGCTCGGGCTGAACCATCGCCCCGGACGCCCGCGCGTCCTCACCCCCACCCTTCATCCCTGAATTGGCGCGTGGAACGCGCCCGGCAGCGCGAGTCGAGCAAAAATCATGGCCTTCACGTCAGCGATCACAAGTTCCGACCCGAGCGAGGAAACCCCCGGCGGTCATGTCGACGCGCCGGAGCTGCGCTATTTCGTCATGGCGCTGTTCTTCATCTTCGGCGGCATAACCAGCCTGAACGACGTCATCATTCCCAAGCTGAAGGAGCTGTTCACGCTCAGCTACACCGAAGCGATGCTGGTGCAGTTCTGCTTCTTCACGGCCTATGCGGTGATCGGCATTCCCGGCGCGATGCTGGTACGCCGGATCGGCTACATGCGCGGGGCAGCGGCCGGGCTGGCGATCATGATCGTGGGCTGCCTGGCCTTCATTCCGGCATCGCAGACCGCCACCTACTGGCTGTTCCTCGCCGCCTACTTCGTGCTCGCGGCGGGCGTGGTGATTGTCCAGGTGGTGGCCAACCCGCTCATCAGCCTGCTGGGCAAGCCGGAAACGACCAGTTCGCGCCTGACCTTCGCGCAGGCCTTCAATTCGCTGGGCACAACCATCTTCCCGATCGCCGGCGCCGTGCTGATCCTGGGCAGCCTTGCCGCCGTTTCGGCGCACGACCTTTCCGGCGCCGCGCTCGATGCCTATCGCCGCGCCGAAAGCCAGGCGATCGTCCACGGCTATCTTGCCATTGCCGGCGCGCTCGCGCTCGTCATCGCCGCCGTCTGGGCCTTCCGCAACCGCCTGCCGCCGCAGCAGCACGGCGACCATGCAGGATTCGCCGGGTTCGACCTGCTGAAGCGCCCGCGTTTCCGCTTCGGCACACTGTGCATCTTCCTTTACGTCGGCGCCGAAGTCTCCATCGGGTCGCTGATCGTCAGCTACCTCATGCAGGACCACGTCATGGCCCTGCCGGAAAGGTCCGCCGGCAAGCTGATCGGGCTTTACTGGGGCGGTGCGATGCTGGGGCGCTTCATCGGCTCTGCCGTCCTGCGCGTCCTCGATCCCGGACGGGTGCTTGCCGTCAATGCCTTCACGGCCATCGCCCTGCTCGCGCTTTCGGTGGCGAGCACCGGCACCGTCTCGGGCTATGCGCTGCTGGCCGTGGGCCTGATGAACTCGATCATGTTCCCCACGATCTTCAGCCTCGCCTGCGAGAAGCTGGGCGCCCGCGCGGCGGACGGTTCGGGCATCATCAACGTGGCGATCTGCGGCGGCGCGCTGGTGCCGCTCGCCACCGGGGCGCTGGCAGACCTGACCGGCGGCAACCTGGGCATGGCGCTGGTTCTCCCCGCGCTGTGCTACGCGGTGATCGCCGGGTTCGGCGTGTCCGCCCGGCGACCTGCCCCGGTTCCCGAAACGGAAGCCCTCAGATCAGGGGCTTTCCCGCCGATTTGACGATCGCGCCGCCCTTCATCACGAAGCCGACGTTTTCCAGTACCTTGACGTCGGCCAGCGGATCGCCGTCCACGGCGATGACGTCGGCATAGCGGCCAGCCTGCAGCGTGCCGACATCGGTGCTGCCCAGAAGGTCGGCGGCATTCCCGGTCGCCGTCTTGATCGCGTCCATCGGGGTCATCCCCGCGTTTACCAGCAGCGCGAATTCCTGCGCATTCTCGCCGTGCCGGGAAAGGCCGAAGGTATCCGTGCCGAAGGCGATCTTCACGCCCGCGGCATAGGCATCGTGCAGGTTGCGGCGCAGCAGCGGCGCAATGGCGAGCGCTTTTTCCGCGGTGGAGGGGTTGAGCTGCTCGGGATGCTCCTTCGCGCGCTGGTAGACCCGCTCGCCGACCAGCATCGTCGGCACGAGATAGGTCCCGTGCTGCTTGAACAGCTTGTAGCTTGCCGCATCGGCGTAGGAGCCATGCTCGATCGAATCCACGCCCAGCTCGATGGTATGGTCGATCGCCTCCTTGCCATGGGCGTGGGCAGCCACCTTCATCCCCAGCGCGTGGGCGGTGTCGATCACCGCCTTGATCTCCTCGTCCGTCATCAGCTGGTGCCGGGGATCGTCGCCGATGGACATGACCCCGCCAGACGGCATGATCTTGATAAGGTCCACGCCTTCGCGCTTCAGCCGCCGCACCGCCAGCCGGGCGGATTCGGGGCTATCGACCACATTGTCGCTGACATGGGGAATATCGGCGAATTCCACCCGCAGGCCGTTCACCGCATCGCCGTGGCCGCCGGTCGGGCCGAGCGGGGTGCCTGCAACCCACATGCGCGGACCGGGAACCACGCCGCCCTCGATCGACTTCCTGAGCGCGACGACCACCTGGGTATCGGCCCCGCAATCGCGCACCGAGGTGAACCCGGCCAGCAGGGTGTCGCGGGTAAAGACCGTGGCCTCGATCGCATCCTCGAAAGCGCTGCGGGTCACGCTGTTGCGGATCGGATCGCCGGAATGCCACCCCGCCGTGATGTGATCATGCGTATCGATGAGGCCGGGCAGGACCGTCTTGCCGGAAAGGTCCACCACTTCGGCGCCTTGCGGCGTGACGAAGCCGGGCTGGATCGCGGTGATGCGCTCATCGGTAATCAGGATCGACACGTTCTGGCGCGCGGCCGCACCGGTGCCGTCGATGAAGCGGCCGGCATGGATGACGATATCCTTCGCGCCCGCGCTGCCACACGCGCCGGCGGCAAGCGCCAGCACACTGCATGCGATCGCCGCCGCACGTTTCACCGAACCCATTGCCCCCATCATATCCCCCTGAATCGAAGCCAGATCTGCCGATAAATCAACGTTGCGCGGCGCGGGCGGACCGTCAATGGCTTTCGCGCCGCCGCGCTGCTCTCAGGCCGGTCCGGTGCTGCCCCGGACGATAAGTTCGTGCGGCAGCATCAGGTGCGAACCTTCTCCCCCGGCGGTGCGGCGGAATTGCGGATCGACGAGGATATCCACCGCCGCCGCCGCCATTTCCGCCTTGGGCTGGCGCACCGTGGTCAATTGCGGCCACGCCGCGCGCGACGAGGGCGCATCGTCGAACCCGCACAGGGACAGCGTTTCGGGAACGGCGATGCCGTGCTTCATGGCGGTGATGAGCACGCCCAGCGCCATATCGTCGTTGGAGGCGAAGATCGCCGTCGGCCGGTCCTTCAGCGCCAGCAGCCGTTCGCCCAGTTCCAACCCGGACCGCGAGGTGAAGTCTCCCCGCACCACGCTGGCCTCGTCGATATCGACGCCGGCGGCCGCCATGGCCGCGCGGAAGCCTTCCTCACGCCGGGCCGATGCGCTGTGGCTGAGCGGCCCCTGCACGAAGCCGATGCGGCGATGGCCGAGGCCCAGCAGGTATTCGGTCACTTCCCGCGCCGCGCCGCGATCGTCCATGCGCACCGTGCCGGAACCGGCGGGGGCCTTGCTGGGGGCGACCAGCACGGTGGGCAGCCCTGCCTCCGCGAAGATCGCCATCAGCGCCGCATCGTCGCAGATCGGCGGAGCGACTATGGCCCCGTCCAGCCGCAGCGCCGCAATGCTGGCGCGCACTTCGAGCGCCCAGTCCGGCGCGGCAAGGTCGACCGGCTCCACCACCAGGTGATAGCTGCGCGCGCGGCAGCCCATCAGGGCGCCGTGCTGGACATCGGCGGCATAGCCGGACACCGGATCGTCGATGAACAGGCCCAGCAGATAGGATCGCGAGCTTGAAAGGCTGCGGGCGAAGGCATTGGGCCGGTAGTCCAGCTCCGCCACGATCCGCTGCACCAGATCACGCAGTTCCGGGCGGACATGCGCTTCGCCATTGATGACGCGCGACACGGTTTTCGGCGAAACGCCTGCCCTTGCGGCGACATCCTTGATCGTCACGATACTCATGCCGCCACCTCCCTCGGCCGCCGGCACATGCCCGCGAACCCCGCGATCCCCGCATAGCACAGCGCCGGAAGCAGCAAGGCCGGAAGCAGGCCCGCGGCATCGGCGGCGGCCCCGGTCAGGATCGGAACCACCGCTCCGCCGACCACGGCCATGCACAGCCACATCGAGGCGAGCGGCGCCTGCCGGCTGTCCTGCGGCATCGCCAGGGCATAGATGGTGGGATACATGATCGCGTTGCAGAGCCCCACCGCGATCAGCGCGGCGGCGCCTGCCGCTCCGGGCAGCACGGTGGCAGCCACAGTCAGCGCGATCGCCGCCAGCGCGGCGTAAAGCAGCAGGCGCGCCTCGGCCATGCGCGTCAGCATCCACGCGCCCGCGAAGCGCCCGACCATGGCGCCGGCCCAGTAGAGGCCGACCAGCCTCCCCGCGCTGACCGGTTCCAGCGCCAGGCGTTCGGGCAGCATCAGCACGTTCGTCATCAGGGTTCCGATCGTCACTTCCGCGCCCACATAGACGAAGATCGCCGCCGTCCCCCATCGCAGCCGGCGACGCGCAGGACGGAGAATATCTGCCGCGACCAGTCCGGCGGGAGCATCCTGCCCGCGCCGGCAGGCGCCGCCGACAGCAGGGCGCGGTGGCCGACATAGAGGGCCGACAGCACCGCCAGCACCGCGCCGATCGCCACGAACGGGACGGATGCCGTTCCGCCGCCCCGATCCCCCGGCGTGATGTTCGCCAGCAGGAACGGCGCGCTCAGCACGGGGCCCAGCACCGTGCCCAGGGAATTGAAGCCCTGCAGCAGGTTGAGCCGCACCGCCGCCCCGCGAGACGGCCCGATCACCGTGACCACGGTGTTGGACGCGATCTGCAGGACCGTCTGCCCGCCGAAAGCAGCAGCAGCGCGCCCAGTACCAGCAGGAACTGCCGCATCCCCTGCGCCAGCGCCAGCGACAGGCATCCCGCCGTCATGACCGACAGGCCGATGGCGATCGCCCGCATGTACCCGATTCGCACCACCGCCAGCGCCGCCGGTAGGGCGAACAGGAGATAGCTCGAATGGAAAGCAAGCTGGACGAGCAGCGCGCCCTTGTAGTCCAGCCCCAGCACCGCCTTGAGCTGCGGCACCAGCAGGCTGACGGATGCGCTCAGGAAGCCGCCGATGAAGAACACGCCGATCGAAAGCCAGAACAGCCGCCTGACGAGGGATTCCTGCGCATCGGACGGCAGAACGGGTGGGGCGGTGCGCGACATGTGAGGCATCTATGGCACTGCGCCCGGGATGGCAAAAGGACTGTTTCCCCGAAGACACAGCGCCGGCCTTATCCTGACCCAAGCCCTGACATCGATGTCAAATCAGGCTTGACAACGATGTCAGGGCTTGGGCATTGCACCCTCACAAGTAACAAACATTCGGGAGGATGACATGACGAGGCACGATCTCGTCGCGGGCACAGCGCTCGCGGCTTGCCTATTTTCCGTATCTGCCGCTCACGCCCAGGATGCCGCGGCATCGGCGCAGCAGACCGTTTCCGACAACGATATCATCGTTACCGCGACCCGCCGCGAAACCACCCTGCAATCGACCCCGATCGCGATCTCGGCCTTCAGCCAGGAAACGCTGACCAAGAACGGCGTCAAGGACGTGACCGACCTTGCCCGTTTCGTCCCCTCGTTGCAGTTCAACCAACAGGGCGACCAGTCGGCCGTGCTGCTGACCTTGCGCGGCATCGGCAACGACAGCGCCTATACCGAAGTGGCCGACCCCGAAGTCGCCATCTACATCGACGGCGTATACTCGCCGCGCTCGCAGGGCGCATCGGTGCTGATGTACGACATGGAACGCGTCGAAGTGCTGCGCGGCCCGCAGGGCACGCTGTTCGGCCGCAACGCCACCGTCGGCGCGCTCAGCCTGATCTCGGCCAAGCCCAAGCTCGGCGAATTCAGCGGCAACCTCGAACTGACCGCGGGCAATTACGACCGCTTCGGCATGCGCGGCGCGATCAACATCCCCGTCACCGATACGCTGGCCTTCCGCGTCGCCTTCGTCAGCGACCGTCATGACGGCTATGCCGATTACCAGGCCGCGCCCGACATCGTCGGCATCAACAAGTCCGCCTTCGTCACTTCGGGCAAGAAGTACTACGCGGCGGACCAGCAGTCGGGCCGCGTCTCGATGCTCTGGCAGCCGAGCGACCGCTTCAGCTGGAACCTTTCGGCCGAAGGTTTCCTCGACAACGGCGCGCCGGTCATCGGCCTGCTCCAGACCCCGCGCGCGGGCACCAAGCGCTGGTCCACGCTCAGCGATACCGCGCCTGAAACCGATCGTTACTCGGTCGCCGTGCGCAGCACGATGAACTACGACATCACGGACGGCATCCAGCTCAGCTACATCGGTGGCTGGTCGCGCATCGGCGGCAGCACCCGCACCGACGCCGACGCGGGCGCCCTGCCCCCGACCGGCCAGGTGGACGCGGACGGCAACGACCTGCCGCTCGGCGCCTTCAACGAGAACGCCACGCTCTCCTCGCGCTATGACTTCCAGAGCCACGAACTCCAGCTCAAGTCCACCGGCGAGAACGACATCGACTGGATCCTCGGCGCCTATTATAGCCACGAGAAGAACAAGATCCGCTTCGATATCGACCAGCGCAACGGCTACCGCGACGGCACCTTCAGCTGGGCGGGCAGCTTCATCCAGGCCAATCGCCAGATCGATAGCCGCGCCGTGTTCGGCCAGGCCGTGTGGCATGCGTCTGACTGGCTGCGCTTCACCGGCGGCCTGCGCTACACCTCCGACAAGAAGCAGGACATCGGCGGCCGTAACGTGACCTTCTCTGGCGAAGGCTGCACCGATGCCGACAAGGCCCCCGGCGGCGCCTGCACCGGCGGCATCTTCGGCGCCTATCCCGGCGCCACCGCCGCGCAGCTGGTGGACCTGCTGCCCGGCTTCTCGATCTCGAACAACGACGTGAAGGGCAAGTGGGACAAGCTGACCTACCTCGCCCGCGTCGATGCCGACATCGCGGCCGACACCCTGGGCTATGCCAGCATCTCCACCGGCTTCAAGTCGGGCAACATCCAGGACAATGCCGGGCTGACCGATCCGGAAACCCTGACCAACTACGAAGTCGGCCTCAAGACCCGCCTGCTCGACCGGGCCGTGACGCTGAACCTGGCCGCCTACTATTCCGACTTCAAGGGATACCAGGTCAACCAGGCCGTCACCTTCCGCGACGATGAAGGCAATGTCGTGCGCAGCCAGATCGTGACCCAGAACGCCAAGGGCGCGAAGGCTTACGGCCTGGAAGCGGAAATGAATGCGGCCTTCACCGCCGCGGACCGCCTGAACTTCTCGGCCACGCTGCAGAAGACCAAGCTGGACGATCTGGAAAGCGTCGACGGTCGTCTCTACGACGGCGGCAAGGCCTCCTCGATCGTGCAGCTCAAGGGCAACGAACTGGCCCACGCGCCGCGCTTCTCGGCGACGCTGAGCTACGAGCACGACTTCGAACTGGCGAGCGGCGCGCGGATCACCCCGCGCTTCACCACGCACTACGAGACCAAGAGCTGGCTGAGCTACTTCAACGGCGATGCCAATCCCTTCGTGAATGCCAACGATCCGGCGGACAACATGCCCGACCGCGGCACCAACGGCACCTCGTGGGACAAGCAGAAGGCCTACTTCCGCTCGGACGCCTCGATCCGTTTCGAGCCGGCTGACGGCAAGTACTCGGTCGAAGCCTTCGTCCAGAACATCGAGAACGGACACATCCGCACCGGTGCCGGCGCCTTCGGCGCGCCGCGCTACGATCCGGTGTTCCTCTCGAACCTCCAGCCGCCGCGTACCTGGGGCGTCCGCGCCCGCGCGAGCTTCTGATCGAAAGCTGAAAGGACAGGACAATGACGACCGACTATCCCTCTTCCGGTCGCGTCGTCATCCTGGGCGGCGGCACGGCCGGATGGCTGTCCGCCGCCTATCTTTCCCGCACGCTGAAGATGGCCGACGTCACGCTGGTGGAATCCGGCGAGATCGGCATCATCGGCGTGGGGGAAGGCACTTTTCCCACCATCCGCACGACACTGGCCGCCTCGGCATCGGCGAGGCGGAATTCCTCGCCCGTGCCGACGCCACCTTCAAGCAGGGCGTGCTGTTCGATGGCTGGGCCACCGGCAGCGACAGCTACTTCCACCCGTTCAACCTGCCCGTCGGCGGGGAGGACGAGGCGCTGCTGCCGCACTGGATCGGCGATGACAGCGCCGCGCGCCCGTCATGGGCCGATGCGGTCACCGTGCAGGAACAGGTCATCCGCGCCGGTCGCGCGCCGAAACGGGCGGAAGACCCCGATTTCTCCGGCCCGATGAACTATGCCTATCACTTCGACGCCGCCCGTTTCGCCGCCTATCTGCGCGACATTTCGGTGGCCGCCGGCGTTACCCGCATCGAAGGCACGGTAGCCGCGGTCGAGCGCAAGGACGGCAGCGGCGACATCACCGCCCTGATGCTGGCCGATGGCCGCCGGATCGAAGGCGATTTCTTCCTCGACTGCTCGGGCTTCAGCGCGCTCCTGATCGGGCGGACGCTGGGCTCCCCCTTCACGTCCTGCGCCGGCAGCCTGTTCAACGACCGGGCGCTGGCGATGCAGGTTCCCTACGCCGAGCCCGGCGCGCCGGTGCGGCCCTACACGCTGGCCACCGCGCACGAGGCAGGCTGGACCTGGGATATCGGCCTCAGCGAACGCCGGGGCGTGGGCTATGTCTATTCCAGCAACCACTGTTCGGACGACGAGGCGGAAACGACCCTGCGCCGCTATCTCGGCAGCGAGGGCGCCGCCCTCACCCCGCGCCAGCTTCGCTTCGAGACCGGCTACCGGGAGACCCAGTGGATCGGCAACTGCGTGGCGGTGGGCCTTTCCGCCGGGTTCTTCGAGCCGCTGGAATCGACCGGCATCATGCTGATCGAAGCCGCGCTGAAGATGATCGGCGAATTCCTGGTTCCCGGCGACCGTGGTGCCCGCGCGGCCGCCGCGCGCAGCTTCAACCGGCTGATGGCCGCGCGCTTCGAGCGCATCGTCCATTTCCTGAAGCTCCACTATTGCATCACCCGCCGTACCGACACCGCCTACTGGCGGGACAACGCCGATCCGGCCTCGATCCCCGAAGCCTTGCAGGACATGCTGGCCCAGTGGCGCCACCGCCCGCCCTCGCGGTTCGACTTCGTGGTCGATCTGGAGACGTTCCTGCCGCCGAGCTACCACTACATCCTTTACGGCATGGGCTTCGAAACACGGCTTTCCGCCGGTATCCGCCGCTACCCCGGCGCGCAGGAAGCGCGGGACGTCTTTGCCCGCGTCCGCGCCGCCCATGCCGGAGCGCGGGCCGCCCTGCCCGATCACCGCACCCTGCTCGAGCGCTATCACGCCCGTTCCGTCCCCCGCTTTTCCAAGGTTTCCCGATGACGATGAAGATTGCCGCCCTGCTTGCCGCGCTGACCATCGGCAGCAGCCTGACTTCGCCCGCCCTGGCGCAGCAGACCATAGCGCCCGCCGCCGCAACCGCCCCAACCGCCGGCACCGGCCAGTCGGCAGAGGCGCGCGCCGATGCGCTGGTCAAGGCGATGACGCTGGAAGAGAAGCTGCAGCTCGTCCACGGCTACTTCCCGCCGCTGGCCAAGCCCGCTGTGCCGATCGCGATGATCCCCTCGGCAGGGCACATACCCGGCATCCCGCGCCTCGGCATCCCGACCCTGCGTGAAAGCGACGCCAGCCTCGGCGTTGCCAACCAGATCGAGCAGCGCAAGGGCGACGTGGCCACCGCGCTTCCCGCCAGCATCGCCACCGCCGCCACGTTCAACCCCCGGCTCGCCTACGAAGGCGGCGCGATGATCGGCGCCGAAGCGCGCGCCAAGACCTTCAACGTGCTGCTGGCGGGCGGCGTCAACCTTACCCGCGATCCCTGGAACGGCCGCAATTTCGAATATCTCGGCGAAGACCCCCTGCTCGCCGGCGTCATGGTGGGCGAGCACATCAAGGGCGTGCAGAGCAATCACATCGTCTCCACCATCAAGCACTTCGCGCTCAATTCGCAGGAGACCGGCCGCACCGTGCTCGACGCGCGGATCGGCACCGCCGAACTGCGCGAAAGTGACCTGCTGGCCTTCCAGCTCGGCATCGAAAGCGGCCGCCCCGCCTCTGTCATGTGCGCCTACAACAAGGTCAACGGCGACTATGCCTGCGAGAACGACTGGCTGCTGAACAAGGTCCTCAAGCAGGACTGGGCCTACAAGGGCTGGGTCATGTCCGACTGGGGGGCCGTCCACTCCACCGAAAAGGCCGCCATCAACGGTCTCGACCAGGATTCCGGGCAGGAACTGGACGACCAGATGTTCTTCGACACCAGGTTTGCCGAAGCGGTGAAGGCCGGGCGCATCCCGATGGCCCGCCTCGACGACATGGTCCGCCGCATCCTGTTCGGCGTGATCGACAGCGGGCTGATGGACAATCCCGTTCCCGAGAGCGCCCAGCCCATCGACTATGCCGCCCATGCCCTCGTCGCCCAGCGCGCAGCGGAGGAAGGGATCGTCCTGCTCAAGAACCAGGGCAACCTGCTGCCGCTGGCCAAGACGGCGAAGAAGATCGTGCTGATCGGCGCCCATGCCGATGTGGGCGTGCTTTCCGGCGGCGGTTCCTCGCAGGTCCGCTCGGTGGGCGGCGCGCCGGTCGAGATTCCTTTGACCGAAGGCGCGGCCGCCTCCTTCGCGCGGATCACCTGGCATGCCTCCTCGCCGCTGAAGGCGATCCAGGCGCTGGCGCCGGGGGCCAGCGTCACTTACGTGGATGGCAGCGATCCCAAGGCCGCCGCTGCCGCTGCCAAGGGCGCCGACATGGCGGTGGTCTTCGCCTGGGCCTGGCGCACCGAAGCGCAGGACCCCGAAAGCATGGCCCTGCCGGACAACCAGGACGCCCTGATCGACGCGGTCGCAGGCGCCAACAGGAAGACGCTGGTGGTCGTCGAAGCGGGCGGGCCGGTGCTGATGCCCTGGGTCAACCGCGTGCCCGCGATCCTGCACGCCTGGTATCCCGGCCAGCGCGGCGGCGAGGCCATCGCCAATATCCTGTTCGGCGATGTCGATCCCTCGGGCCGCCTGCCCATCACCTTCCCGGCCAGCATCGCGCAGGCGCCGCGCCCGCAGCCGCTCGGCCTTGCCGAACTCCACGCCGCCGATGCCCGCCGCAGTGCCGGGGACAAGACCGTCTACGGCATGAGCGGCGGCGTCGCTCCCTTCCCGGTGGACTACCCCGAAGGCGCCGATGTCGGCTATCGCTGGTATGCGGCAAGGAACGAGAAGCCGCTGTTCCCCTTCGGCCATGGCCTCACCTACACCAGCTTCCGCTACGCCGGCCTCAAGGTCACCGATGGCGCGAGGCTGACCGTCGAGTTCGACGTGACCAACAGCGGCAAGCGCGAAGGCGCCGACGTGCCGCAGCTCTATGTCGAGGCGAAGAGCGCTGCGGGCACCCGGGCCTATCGCCTCGCCGGGTTCGAGAAGGTCTGGCTCAAGCCCGGCGAGACCCGCCACGTCTCGCTGACCGTCGATCCGCGCGTTATCGCCCGCTTCGACAATGCGGCGCCGGGCTGGGTTCTCGATGCAGGCACATATTCGCTGCGCATCGGCCATTTCGCAGGCGACGCCGCCCTGGCAGGTTCTGCCCGCCTCGACCGGATGACGGCAAGGCCGTGATCGCCGACGCTGCCTGATAGCCACCCTTTGCAGGAGACTTCATGACCCGCCTTTCCCCCGCCGCTTCCCTGTCGATCCTTGCCCTGGCGCTGGCCGGTGCGGCGGGCGCGCAATCGCCCTCCCTGTCCGCATCTTCCGTGGCCAATCCCGCGATCTGGCCCAGGGTAAACGCCCAGCCCAAGCGCGATCCGAAAGTGGAGAAGCGCGTCGATACGCTGATCCGCGCCATGTCCGTGGAAGACAAGGTGGGCCAGCTCATCCAGGTCGACATCGGCTCGATCAAGCCCGCCGACGTGGTGACCTACAAGATCGGTTCCGTGCTGAACGGCGGCAACAGCGGCCCCTATGACGACGAATACGCCTCTCCCGCCAAGTGGCTGCAACTGGCGGACGAGTTCTACGATGCCTCGATGACCCGCAGCGACGGTCGCCCGAAGATCCCGATCATCTGGGGCACCGATTCCGTCCACGGCAACAACAACATCGTCGGCGCCACGCTCTTCCCGCACAACATCGGCCTCGGCGCCGCGCGGGACCGGGACCTGATCCGCAAGATCGGCGAAGTGACCGCGCTGGAAACCGCCGCCGCCGGGCTCGACTGGACCTTTGCGCCCACGCTGGCCGTGGTGCAGGACGATCGCTGGGGCCGCACATACGAAAGCTATGGCGAGGAACCGGAAATCGCGGCCGACTATGCCGGCGCGATGATCGAAGGCGTTCAGGGCAAAGTCGGCACAAAGGACTTCCTCGCCCCGAACCACCTGATCGCCACGACCAAGCACTTCCTCGGAGACGGCGGCACCGGCGGGCGCGACCAGGGCGACACGCGGGTTTCGGAAGAGGTGCTGCGCGACGTCCATCTCGGCGGCTATCCCGCCGCGATCGAGGCAGGCACCCAGTCGGTCATGGCCAGTTTCTCAAGCTGGAACGGCGAGAAGATGAGCGGCAATGCATCGCTCCTGACCGGCGTGCTCAAGGAACGCATGGGCTTCGACGGCTTCGTGGTGGGTGACTGGAACAGCCATGGGCAGGTGAAGGGCTGCACCAACGAGGACTGCCCGCAGGCGATCAATGCCGGGCTGGACATGTTCATGTATTCCGGCCCGGGCTGGAAGCAGCTCTATGAGAATACCCTGCGCGAAGCGAAGGACGGCACCATTCCTGCCGCCCGTCTGGACGATGCGGTGCGCCGTATCCTGCGCGTGAAAGTTCGCGCTGGAACCTTCGACCGTGGTCGCCCGTCGAGCCGCGCCGTCGCGGGCAAGTTCGATGTGATCTCCAGCCCCGCCCACAAGGCCATCGCCCGGCAGGCGGTGCGGGAATCGCTGGTTCTGCTCAAGAACGAAGGCGTCTTGCCGCTCAAGCCGAACGCCAGCATCCTCGTGGTGGGCACGGCGGCGGACAGCGTCAGCCAGCAGGCGGGTGGCTGGTCCATCACCTGGCAGGGCGCGGATCTGCCCAACAGCGCCTTCCCCAACGCCACTTCCATCTGGAAGGGCATCGAGGAAACCGTGAGCGCGGCAGGCGGCACTGCGACTTACGCGCCCGATGGCACTTTCACGAAGAAGCCGGACGCCGCCATCGTCGTCTTCGGCGAAACGCCCTATGCAGAATTCAAGGGCGACATTCCCAACCTCGAATACAGCCCCGGAGACAAGCCCGACCTTGCCATGCTCAAGCGGCTCAAGGCGGCAGGCATCCCGGTCGTCGCCGTGTTCCTTTCAGGGCGTCCGCTCTGGGTGAATGCCGAGCTCAACGCATCGGATGCCTTCGTCGCAGCTTTCCTGCCGGGCAGCGAGGGCGGCGGTGTGTCCGATGTCCTGTTCACCAGGGCGGACGGTGCCATCAATCACGACTTCAAGGGCAAGCTCAGCTTCTCCTGGCCCAAACGCCCCGACCAATACGTGCTCAACCGCCGCGATCCCGGCTATGATCCGCTTTTCCCCTTCGGATACGGCCTGTCCTATGCTGCTCCCGGCAAGGTTGCACGGCTCGACGAAACCCGCCCTGCCGACATGGCGCAGGCCACGCCGGGCGTGTTCTACGGGGCCGGAAAGGTGCCGCCGGGCTGGTCCATCGATACCGAACTGGTAAAGCAATCCGGAATGGATCGCCGCGCGCAGGAGGATGCCCGCCTGTTCACCTGGGCCGCCGGCTCGCCCGGCCGGGTCGCCATCGTCGCACCGCGCCCTCTGGACCTCTCGCGAGAGAGCAACGGTGAAATCAGCCTCGTCGTCCAGTACCGCCTCGGTGACCGTCCGGCCACGCCGGTAAGCATCGGCGTAGAGAGCGGCGGCAAGACCATCAGCGTGCCGGTCGGCGCAACCCTGGCCAAAACGGCGCCGGGCGAATGGGGCTCTTTCGCCATTCCGCTGCAATGCTTCGCCAGTCGCGGTGCCGACATGCACGCCCTGACCGCGCCGCTGGTGCTCTCGGCCACCGGGCCGCTGTCCATCGCCGTCTCCGACGTGAAACTGGACTACATTTCCATGCCGATGAACGCCTGCGGGGACTGAACAAAGGCCCCCTGCCCGCCCTTCCCCCGCGTCCGGCACCGCCGCCGGACGCGGGCATTGCCACGGCATCTCCCTGCCGTCAGCGGGAACTTGCCGTTGTTGCGGGACACGCCCGGTTGGCGTAATCGGCCCGCCTGCCGGGAACCGACGCTTGCGGTTCGCTTTGATGGGCTGATGCCCTTGTCGTTTTCGGCCGGTTCTGCCTCGACACCGCAGGCGCTATCGGGCTGTCGACTATCGATAGCGACTAAAACCTTGACATCAGAGGGTGTATACTTAACCTTACTTAGGTTTCAAGCCCGCTATCCTGATGATTTTCAAGGGTATTTCATGCCCAAGAACGCGCCGAAAGCCTTCGAGACGACACCGGCGGTCCTTTGCGCCCTGCTTCTCGGCCGCATCCAGGTCGGCATTTCACGAGCCGGCGACGGCACCTTGCAGATCCTGGCGGCACGTCTGATCCGCGAAAGCCTCATGGCCGCGCTCCGACAGGAAGGGCACGAATTCACTGACGAACGCTTTTTCACCTGGTACGCAGGCCTTGAAACGCTTTCGGATGGTTCACGGCCTAGTTTACGCCCGCCCAAGGCCCTCTGCCAAGCCATACTCACCGAATTCCGGCATAGCCCTTGGCAGGAACTGGCCGATGCCTCGGAGAGCCTCCTGAAGGCATTTCTGGCCCCCACCGACTTTCTGCGCGGCGGGGAACACGAAGATACGCATTCCGTCATTTCGGAAGCCCGCAGCCTTATTGGCGGGCTTGACGCCGCTGACGATGCCCTGCCCTTCGATCCGGTGCGCATGCTTTTCGCGGCGGCTGCGCGGACCGCGCGCTTCGCCCGTCAGGAAAGAACCCTCGATCTGATCGGCGGTATCGCGGTGGAACGCGAGGATTTGGCAAATTCGCGGTGGGCGCTGGATATTCTGGCCGGGGGCTATCTGGCCCCTCGCCACGGGCTCCCCGTCGCGATGCCGATCCCCGGGCTCGTCGTCTTGCCTCTCGCCCTTCCTGATCCGGACATGCCCGGCGCTGCAAATGCGGATGAGGCGGCAATTTCGGCGCTGCACGATGCGCTCTTCCGGCTCGACCGCTGGCTGGGGGACGCGGAAAGGGATGCCGCCCTGCTGCGCGCTCGCCTTCAGGATCGGCGCAGCAGCGGCCGTGCGCTTCAGCTGGCCCGAAAGCTGTCAGGGTTCGGAGCATTGAGAGGTCGCCAGATCGAGGAACTGCTCGGCGCTTCGCGGCCGGGTGTCGGCGTGATCGTGAACAGCCTCGAAGCTGCGGGGCTGATCGCCACCCATGCTTCACGCAACGCGGCGCGCCTTCATAGCTATGCGCCGGGAGATAGGGTTTCCGATCCCGCCGAAGTTTCGGGGCTCGATTCCTCCTCGCCAGACATCGAGGAATACGAGGCATCGATGCGCCGAATCGACGAACTGCTGAGCCGCTCCTCCTTCGGCGAATAGTCCGACCGGGCAAAGACCGCACGATGCCCTGGCAGTTCGATCCTACAGAGGTGGTTGTCCGAAACGGCTTTGATAACGGACGGTGTGCCGCAAAGGCGGTCTGACGCACAAATCCTGCCTCGATGCCCAGTTAACCGGTGATTTCGGGCCCGATGGACCGGAAAGCCGCAGAAATCTGCGGATTTGCAGGGCTCGCCGTGAGAACGCAGAAACGACACCTGGAGAGGGTTGGGGTGCGGCGAGGCTATCATCGCGCTGTACGGGCTTCTGAGGGCAAATTTCGGGGTATCTGTTTGCGGGCTGGGCGCGGTTGATTCGAATTTGAACCTCGTCTGGCGGTTCGGCGTCGATTTTGCTGCAATTCGGGCGGCCGGGGCGGATCTGATCCCTGAGCCAATTGAGCGACAACCTAAAATGAGGACGCGGGCTTCCACTCTGTGCGGCGAGTGCGGTGAGGGCCTCATCGTCGCCACGCGGTAAGGATCGCGCTTTTTTCTTGCGATTGCCGCGGCCGCCAGTGTTGCTGGCCTGCGCGGCCGGCAGTCCTCGCGCTGCGCCCTTCCCTCATTCAGTCCGAAATTGAACTTCGTTCTGCGTTAGAATCCTTTTTAGAAGGAATCATTTAGAAGGTTACGCGCGGCCGAACTGCGCGTGACTCGCGCAAGCGTTGCGAGTCGGCGAATTGGGGCATTCCCGATATGTCGTCTCTCCGTTCCTGAAGTGACGTTTGACGCGTTCCCGAAGGATCGGGTACCTGTTCCCGAAAGGTCGAGCTGGTGTTCCCGATAGGTCGAAGCATGGCGACAGGGCGTTCCCGGTGTGTCGAAACCCCGGAAAACCGTGGCTCAATTGAATCAGTTTTTCCGGGGGTCACCTGATAAAGGTTCAAAGCACTGCTCGTGCGCTGCATTCGGCAGGTTCACGCCGAGCGGTTCATCGCAGAACGCGACACTTCGGGAACGCCTCCCCTGCGAACCCCTGTTTCCCGGAACGGGAGGCGTTCCTGCGAGCGAGATGATCTGGCCTGCACTGTTCGCCCCTCAGCGTTTGGTTGGGGCCGCTGGATAGGGGCGCGGCAAGCAAGTGCGCACGTGAAGCAGGAATGTCGCCGCGGTGCGGGAAGGGTCAGCGGGCCCGGGCATTCCCTTGAGGGCGGGTTCGGTAGAGAGACCGCCGACTCGGCCTCCCACCCTGCCCTCTCGGAATCGGGATTTGCAGATGGGTTTTGCCTGCCGATGGGAAATTGGATGGGGATTTCGCAAGGGAGCGCCGCAGGGCTTCAGACCCGGGCGGGGAGTGGCATCGGCGGGGCAGACCCGGCCGGGAGCCGGTCTTGGGTGTCACGCGGGCAAAGAAAAACCCCGGAGACCGTCGCCGATCACCGGGGCTGTCATGGATGGAGGTTCCGCCGTCTGGCCGAACGGGCGGCTAGCCGCGAAGCATCTGGCCATTCTTTTCGTGATGGCGCTTGACCCAGCCCACGAACGCACGCTGCCAGTCGGCGGGGGTTCGTCCCGGCGAGGCGGCGACCCAACGTTCGAACTCGGCGTGAAGGGCATGGAGGTCCCAGCCCGGGCAGTTCTGGCGAAGATAGGCGATGGTCTCGTCCGTCATGAAGCCGCGCGTGGCGGCATCGGAAAGACCGGAGACCGTGCGGCGGATGAGCTGCCGCGCATCGACGGCGGCCGGTTTCCCCGGGGAAACAGGTGCGTTGCCGGCATCCGGTGTAGTTGCCTTGGAGGCCCTGGTCTTTACCGAAATCTCGACTTGCGCCGCAGGTTCGTCGGCTTCGGCCGTTCCGCCCGGCAGCGCGGGCTCGGCCCCGCCCTTCCCGTCCACCCGCCGCATGCGGATCATGGGTTCGCCGTCCTTCGCCGTTTCGACGGACAGGGTATATCCCGGAAGTTCGTCCTTCTCGACGAGCTTCAGCATTTCGAACTTGAAGCGGCGATACTGCCCTTCGGCACCCGACTTTTCGAAAAGAACCGGCATGGTGATGGCAAAACCGCCCTCGCCTGCGCCGCCGGCATGCTTGCGGGCGACCTTGTAAAGCCAGCGTTCCCGCCCGCCTGTGATGTTGAAATAGGCGCGATCGATGGAGAGCACGCCGCCCTTCATCATCACGCCTTCCCAGAACCAGTTCGACAGTTCGATGGTCATGCCGCGCGAACGCTCCGTTCGTTCGTCGACCAGCTGGGTCCAGCCATCAAGCCAGGAGAACGTGGCTTCCCGGCGGTTCTCGGCACGGATATTGGTCTTGATGGTGGTGGCCACGAGGCGGTCCAGCGCCTGGCCGAGCAGTTCATAGGCACGGCCCGTAGTCGGGCGGCCGATCGCGCGGAGCAGGTCGTATGGCATGAGGTGCAGCTTGCGGGGCACGTCGTTCACGCCGCGCCGGGCCATGTCGGCCAGCATGCTGGCACAGTAGATCAGGATATCCGCATCCCAGATCGTGGCCATGCCATAGTCCGGATTGGCGGAGACGTGGACCCACAGCTTGCCGTCCGGGCTCGTATAGTCGATCGGCTTCACGCGCTTGGACTTGGCGAGGCTGAAGAACGGACGCTCCATCATCTCGCGCTGGTCGCGCATCGGCAGGTTGGCGATGTAGGGGAGGAACAGGTCGAACTGTTCGGATGTCGTCTCTTTGTTCGGGCGACTCATCATTTCATTCCGACCGAGGGCCCATGCGAGGGCAGGTGACAGGGTATTCCGGACACGACCCGGCGATGTTTCCCCGGGGAAACAGGACGAGGCGGATTCGGGTGATTCTTGCCATAATGGCGAGGAGGGCAGGGCGGGGCAAATCGCCGCGAAGCTTGGTTGTGCAGAACTTGTGCGTGGTTTTTGGCGCGGTTTCACCGCGCCAGACTGTAGAAGCCGCTGCGGAAGCTGCCTGGAACGGCGCCGATCGCCGCAAGTCTGGCGAGATGATGTTTCCCCGGGGAAACAACCGGGGGGAAACAGGAGGCCGATAAAGAAAATGCAGGGACACCGGCCCCTGCATTCTCATGTTTCGGATCTGAAGTCGGCTTTCGAAAAAGCCAGACCGGGCAAAAGGAAATGCCCGCGAGGGCCGCCGGGATTTCCGGCGGCAGAAACAGGACGGGGCGCCGTCGCCCTTCCTGCCCCCATGTCACGTTTGCAGGCCCCGGCCTTCCTCGTCGAGCTGGACGAGCAGGGCCCGGACGGCGGTGAGCACTTCTTCGCGGCTCGCACCGGAGCCCGAATGAAGACGCAAGGTCACGCCCTGGCGGTTGCTTGACTGGACCGATGCCATGGGGCGGCCGTGCCTTGAGGGGATCACCACCGGCTCGGGCTTTGCCCTGTCCATTTCGGGAGCGGCGAGCAGGGCCTTGAGTACATCGGCAGCGGGCAGGGCAGGGCGACCGTCTGCGCGGCGGCCGGCCTGTTCCCGCGCCAGTCGGGTTGCTTCCTTGCGCACGGCGGCCGCCTTGTCCCGATCGTCCAGCAACTGGGCGAGGGGGTAGGCCGGCTTCAGCTGCACATCGGCAGGGGAGGCGAAAGCGGACAGGACGGCGTCCGGGATGCCCGCGACCTTGAGCATCTTGGAAAGCCAGCCCTTGGAGAGCTTGAGGCGTTCGGCCATGCGGGTCATGTGGTTACCGTAGTGATCGCGCAGGGCCTGGGCATAGTTGCGGGCGCGTTCGAGATCCGACACGTCCTTGCGGGCACGGTTCTCGAGATCGGCAAGCCGGAAGGCGGCTTCGTCATCAAGCTGGGCGACTTGCGCCACGAACTGCATGTCGGGGTAGGAATGCGCGCGCAGCCAGGAGATCGACCAGTGGCGGCGCGTGCCGGCGATCACTTCATAATCGTGATCGGCATCTCCCTCGACCCGGCGCACCACGGCGGGAACCTTCTGGCCCCCTTCGGCGACGATGGAGTCGATCAGTTCCTGGCAGGACTCCTCCGAAAGGTGCGCATAGCTGCGGGCGTTGCCCGGCCAGATGCGGACACGGGCCGGATCGAGGAGAAGCTGGGTCACTTGCCGCACTTCGCCGGAAGCGACGCGGGCCAGTGCGCTTTCGCGGCCGAGCAGGGTCGTGCCGCGGGTCCGTTCGGTGCGCAGGCGCGGTTCGGGAGCCGGGTCGGCGGCGGTAGTGGCATCATCCAGCGGCGTTTCGGCGGTGGACGCGACCTGGTCTTCGCCCCCCAGATCGTCGTCGGAAAGCAGCGCTGCCAGATAGTCGGATTGCTTGCGGGCCATGGCTTACCTCGAAGGACGCGCGAGATGGAGAGGTTTGAACATAAGGCGAACAAAGTCGCCGTCTGAGAGGTTTTTTCCGATGCAGGGCAGTGGCTTAGCCATTGACGAGAAGTTCCTCGTCAACCCGCTGCGAGCGGCCCCAGCTGGTGCGGACGAGCTGCTCGATCTGGCCCATGGCTTCATCGAGATTGGCCTTGCAGCGCTTATGCGTACGGGGCGTGCCGATCGGCTTTTCCAGTTCGTAGACGGTCATCATGCGCAAGGCCGCATGGCTGATCTCGGCGCTCTCCAGGATGGGCACGGGAAGCAGAGCCGGTCCGAAAGTCTGCTCCATGATGGTGCGGACCATGTCGTGGCTGGGATCGTTGCCGTCGAACTTCGAGCAGATCAGGCGCACGAAGGAATAGTCCACCGAGATGCCCGCGCCCACGAGCTGTTCGAGCACCTGATCCATCATCGACAGGAACTGTACGGTCGAGCAGAAGTCCGGCGTCGTGGCTGCGAGCGGAACGAGCAGGGCATTGGCTGCCTGCATCACCGCAAGCGAGATCGTGCCCAGTGCCGGCGGCGGATCGAGGATCACCACGTCGTAATCCCGCGCGAGATCCATGAGGCCCGCCTTGAGCTTGCGGAAGCGGGCGGCCAGAACGGACTGTCCGTCCGAACCCGCAGCCGCCAGTTCGTATTCCACATCGAACAGTTCGAGGTTCGACGGGATCAGGTCCACGTTCGGCCACGGCGTGCGCTTGACGGCATAGAGCAGGTCGGCCTGCGTCGGGTCGATCGAGAGATAGGGGTAGAGCGTCTCTTCGCGGGTGATGTTGAAATGCGGGTTGAAGCCGAACAGCGTCGTCGTGGTCGCCTGGCTATCGCAATCCACCACCAGCACGCGGTAGCCTTGCACCGCGAAATAGTGCGCGAGGTGCGTCGTGACCGTGGACTTGCCGACGCCGCCCTTGAAGTTCTGGACCGCGATCATGGCGGGAACGTCGAGCGGGGCACGGGCGGGCGAGGCGCCCAGCACTTCGCGCATGTGCAGCATTTCCTCGACCGTATAGCCGAGCCGGCGTCCGTTTCCGGCAGCCGGAGGTGGCGGCAGGCGTCCGTCGTCTTCGGCCATGCGAATGCGATTCGTGGAGCAGCCCAGCAGGGTCGCCGCTTCGGCGATTCCGAAACGGACATTGAGACCCTTGCGGCTTTCAGGCAGGAAAGCCTTGCGCCGCAGCCGCTCGATCATCTTTTCGCCGGCCTGAGCCATCTCGGCAATACGCTCGACTTGTGAATGCATGTTCTGCCCGCAATATACTTTTGAACGATTTTGCAGGTATATGCATGAACCGATGTTCAGTCGAGCACAAATACAGGAAACAGAATGCCGATTTGAACGGTCTGTGGATATTGAGTCTGCAACGGCATTCGCGGTGCCGAAAGTTCACCGCCTCGTCTGACGGGCTGCGCAGGTGTTCAAATCGCGCGCCAGCGCCTCACCATTGCGAATCCTCCGCGGGGCCTGACTCTTCCTGCCACTGCGTGAAATGCGGCAGGATCTCCTCGGGAATCTCGGCCCGAAAGGCTGCGTCCATCGGATAGTGAGGCATGGCTTCGGCCACCGCGTCCAGCAATGCGAGGCCCTGAACGCGGTCCTTAGGGCGCTTGAGCGGGTTGCGCTTCGCCTGCGCGGCCATCCACAGCTTGTGAAGCGCGAACCAGCGCGGGTCCGGCGCAACGATCCGTGCCGGGGAACCATCGCGGCAACCCACCACCTGATCCACCGGACGGCCAAGCAGCAGCCATTCCTGTTCGGGCAGGGGAACCGGCCGGGGCTGGTCCCTTCCGCCGAGGGTGGCGGCACGCGAGGGCGCCACCAGCAGTTCCACTTCATAGGCGCGGGCGTTGCGCGCCTGGAAATCGCGCTCGGCATTGATCGTGAAAGTCGAATCCACCGCCTTGAGCATGTCCCATACCCGCCGCTCGTTCTCCTGCGCCGAGCGGGAAACCCAGGCGAGGTCGAAATCTTCCGTCTCGTCGGGCAGATCGATCCTGCCGTTGGCCTCGACCATGTAGGCGGCGATCGCATTGGTGCCCACGACCAGCAGGTGCGAACCGAGCAGGGCACGCCGGTCGCACTCGCGCAGGATCGGTCCGGCGTCAGATGACAGCAGCGGCAGACGAAGCGCGCGGTAGAGTGCGGCGCTTTCGGCAAGGGCGGGGCGGAGGCCGCGGATGCGCTCCTTCAGGGCATCCTTGCGCGAATGATAGTCATGGAATTCGGCTTCGCGTTCCGGCGTCAGCGGGCCGAGGCTCTTGCCGTTGCCGCCGCGATCGAAGATGCGGTAGAGATATTCGCGGCCGCTGACCGTCTTGCGCCGCAGATCGTAGGGAAGGGCGGCCAGGTCGCGCTCGGCGTCGATCCATACCTCGTAGCGCTGGCGCAAGTTTACCAGCAGGCGCGATTGTTCGTCACTGAAGGGGCGGATGCGGGGCATGAACGTTTATCCCACAAATATCGGATACGGTAAAGTTGTGGGATAAACGGCCAAATTCCAAGCTAATGAAGGCCTCCATTAGCGGCATTTCGGGCTGCGCGGGCTTCGTCCCTGTCGCGCTTGGCCAGGTAGAGCCGTGCATCTGCTTCGTCGAGGAGGATGGTGAGATCGTCGTTCCGGTCATTGGTCACAACCGTTCCGATCGCGGCGGAGATGGCGATGGTCAGGGTGCCGATGGTGAAGGGCTGCGCGATGGCCGAGACCAGGCGCTGGGCGAGAAGTTCGGCTTCCTCGCCCCGGTGCAGGCCATATTGTAAAACCGCGAATTCGTCTCCGCCGAGGCGGGCGACGATGTCGCCGCTGCGGATCGCGCCGCGCAGCCGGTCGGCCACGAACGCGAGCAGGGTATCCCCTACGGCATGGCCGTGTTCGTCGTTTACCGGCTTGAACCCGTTAAGGTCGAGATAGTGAACCGCAACCAGCCCGGAGGCCGAGATCAGCCGCGCGTTCTCGTCGAAGTATTCGCGCAGGGCCAGCCGGTTCGGCAGCGCCGTAAGGCTGTCGCTGCGGGCGAGCGTGACGGAGAGCAATCGCTTCACGGTTTCCGTCTGCACGATCTCGAAACGCATCGTCAGCGCCTGTATTCCACCCACGAGGTAGGCGGTGGTAACGAGCGCCAGTCCTACGTAGATCGGCGTTGCACGCGCAAAGGCCACCGCGATGCAGGGACCGGCGGCCGCAAGCAGGGAGAGCCCGGCAATCTGCGGACGCCGCCCGACACCTGTGACGACCCCTGCGCAGAATCCCATGACGACGCATATGGCCAGCATGTGTGCTTCGGGATTTTCGAGCGAAAAGACATAGGCGGCAAGCGCGCCGAGAAGAATCGCGAAGCCCACATAAGGGATTGCGAAGGCGACTTCGAGCCGCCGGGCCTCTCGGCTGTGAATGACGGCGGTCAGCACGCGCGCGCGCAAGCGCCGGGCCACTTCTATGCGCGCGGCCCATGTCAGGAGCGCGGCCGTTCCGATGACGAGGATCGTCCCATCGCCCTCCGCGCGGTAGATCAGCACGAAGAACATCGCGAAGACCACGAGCATGTACATGGCCTGTGCGATTGTCTCGTAGAGGCTGCGCACGAGTTCGACGTAGACCCTGTCCGAAAGGGGCTCGGCCGGATTTCCCGCGGTTGACGAAATCACGATCATCTCTCCCAGTGGCCTGCGCTCACGCTGGCGCGACGCCGACTTTATTGTTGTCCACGATCTACGGCATCGCGGCACCGTCTGCCAGTTTTGCCGAGGTGCTTTAACTTCCCGGTTCGGCTGGGTATCCCTGCCACATGAACCTGCGTCACATCGAGGTGTTCCATGCGGTCTACTCGACCGGGTCGGTGAGCGGCGCCGCGCGGCTGCTCAACGTCTCGCAGCCTGCGGTCACCAATCTCCTGCGCCATGCCGAGAGCCTCCTGGGGTTTGCCCTGTTCGAACGATCCCGCGGGAGACTGGTGCCGACCGCCGACGCGCACGACCTTTACGAGCAGGCGGACGAGATCCAGGGACAGGTATACCGGCTTCGCGAAACGGCGCGGAACATGCGGCGGGGCAGGGGGCGCACGCTGCGGCTTTCGGTGCTCCCTTCGCTGGGCATGGAACTGCTGCCCGCTGCGCTGGCCGGATATCTGGCCGGCCATTCCGGCGTTTCCATCGAACTCCACACCCTGCACCACGGCGACATGCCGGCCCGGCTCTATGAGCGGGAGACCGATGTGGTGATCTGCTACACGCCGCCGCGCGAATCTCCGGTGGCCAGCGTGCGGCTCGGCATGGGCGAAATGGTCGCCTGCTACCGCGAACAGGACATGCCGAATGCTCCGGCACGGCTGCCGCTCGGGGAACTGGCCGGCCGGCCCTTCATCTCGACGTTCGACAGCGGGCCGCAGGCATTGGCCATTGCCGCAGAACTGGAACGGCAGGGCGTGGAACTGGACGTGGCAGGGGCATCGCGGACCTATTTCGTTGCCGCGGCGATGGCCCGTGCGGGGCTCGGCGTGACCATCGTGGACCTTCATACTGCCCTGGCCATGAAGGGGCCGGAGATGGCGATGCGGCCGCTCGATCCGCCGCAGTCCTATGAAATTCACGCGGTTTACCTAGAGGCTCGCCCGCCTTCGCGACTGGCGCTGGATTTCCTCGATCATCTTGTCGCCGTCATGGCGGCGGCCGGCTGATCCGGCAGGGCTTGGCCTATAATCGCAGGCTATGGGTTGGCCGGATGTCGGTATGCGCGCCGGGCGGACGGGGCTGCTAATCATGCGCCAATCCCACAGCAGCAACGATGGATGGCGTTAACATGATCTACGGCCCCTTTCTTCTCTATATAGGCGACAAGCGTAACCCTCTCGATGTGAAGACCTCGCGCGGGTTGGCCGCGTTCCGTCCGCAGGACTGCATCGGGGAACTGCGTGAGCCGGATGGCCCGCTTTCGCTGGGGCTGCCGTGCATGACGGTGGAGCAAGCGGCGGCGTCAGGTGCGCGGGCGCTGGTTCTGGGGATCGCCACGAGCGGCGGCCGGCTTGAGGAGGCGATGATCCCGCATATTCTCGCTGCGCTCGATGCCGGGCTCGACGTGGTATCGGGCCTGCATCAGCACCTTGGAGAAGACGCCCGGGTGCGCGAGCGCGCGGCAGCGCTCGGCCGCAGGCTTATCGATGTCCGCGCCGCCCCGGCCGGGCTCAAGGTCGGCAACGGTGCACGGCGGTCCGGACGGCGCCTGCTTACCGTGGGAACCGATTGTGCGGTGGGCAAGATGTACACCTCGCTCCACCTCGTGGCGGCGATGAACGCGCGCGGCCTTCCCGCCCGCTTCCGTGCGACCGGCCAGACCGGAATCCTGATCGCGGGCGAAGGCGTGGCGATCGACTGCGTTATCGCCGACTTCATTTCCGGTGCGGCCGAGGCGCTTTCGCCTGCCCGCGAGGATACCGTGTGGGATGTGATCGAAGGGCAGGGGTCTCTGTTCAATCCCTCCTTCGCGGGCGTGTCGCTCGGGCTGCTTCACGGCGCGCAGCCGCAGGCGCTGGTCCTGTGCCACGAAGCCGCGCGTCCGCACATTCGCGGGTTGCCGCATATGCCGGTACCTGATCTCAAGGCCTGCCTCGAAGAGAACCTGCGCTGTGCCCGCCTTACCAGTCCCTCGGTGGAGGCGGTTGGCGTATCGATCAACGGGTCCGGTCTTGCGCCGGAGGATGCCGCCGATTTTCGCGCCCGGATCGAGGACGATCTCGGCTTGCCCTGCGTCGATCCGCTGGTGACCGGGATGGACGCGCTGGTCGATCGGATCGCGGCCGGTAGCTGGGCGTGATGCGCCGCCTTTCCGCCCGCGCCGATCGGCACCGTCTTGCGCAGCCTTTCGCCATCGCACGGGGCACGCGGGAGGCCATCGACCTTGTGACCGTGTCGATCGGGCAGGACGGAAAGATCGGGCGAGGGGAGGGCGCCCCCTCCGCCCGCTACGGCGAGGAGGCGCAATCCGTGCTGGCGCAAGTGCAGGCCATCAGGCCCGCCATCGAAGCGGGGCTGGACCGGCAGGGACTGCTCTCCGTCATGGCGCCCGGCGCCGCGCTAAACGCCGTGGACTGTGCGCTCTGGGATCTTGAGGCGAAACTGTCTGGGGTCGCCGTTGCCGACCGTCTTGGCCCTCTGCCCGGCGGGATCGTGACGGCCATCACCGTGGGTATCGACAGGCCCGAAGGCATGGCGGCGCGGGCCCGCTTCCTTGCCGGCGCGAAAGAGGCGGATGGTCCTGCGCCGCTGCTGAAGATCAAGCTGGACGCCGATGATATCATCGACCGCGTTCAGGCTGTGCGTGAGGCCGCACCGCTGGCCCAGCTCATTGCCGATGCCAATGAAAGCTGGGACATGGCCTTGCTCGAACGCGTTCTGCCGGCGCTGGCCGCCGCACGTGTCGAACTGCTGGAACAGCCCTTGCCGGCTGGCGCGGATGAACCGCTGGAAGGCTTCGCCTCTCCCGTTCCCCTTTCCGCAGACGAATCCGCGCATGTCGCGGCCGAGGTGGAGTGGCTTGCCTCCCGCTACGATTATGTGACCATCAAGCTCGACAAATCGGGTGGACTGACCGGTGCGCTGGCTCTGGCCGAGGCGGCGCAGGCAGCGGGAATGGGGCTGATGACGGGGTGCATGCTGTGCTCCTCTCTGTCGGTCGCCCCGGCATGGCATCTCGCCGCGCGCAGCCGTTTCGTCGATCTCGATGGACCGCTCTGGCTGGCAGCCGACCATCCGGGCGGGAGCGTACTGGAGGAGGGGCTGCTCCGTGCCCCAAGCGGTCTGGGATGGGGTTGGTAAGCGCCTGTCGTCGCTTCGATTGAAGTCGTTCCGACCTGTATTTCGCTTTGGGAGCCTTGCGCGCGTCTTGGCTCGCGGTGATCCCCATTCGGGACGTGTCATGCCTTTTGCGTGCCGGAAGCTCTCGCGTTCCGCCCCTTGCGCACGCGCCAGACCAGACCGATGTTCCGGATAAAAATCATTATAAATCATATTATTAGTCGGTAGTGACCGCGACGGCTCATCGCGTCCGCCGCCTGTAGGCCGCATCCCGCCATGGTTACCGGTTTCTTATCCCCGAAAGGCTTTCCCGGCGCCTGACACCTCTCTTGCGCATTCCTTCATGCGGCTGCCTCGCCCTGCAAGCAGGCTGGTGCAGGCAATTGCCGCCCGATGGAGCCGCCCCGGCTCCAGTTCGGGATGCCGGGCGAGTCCATGTCCTTCATCTTTCAGCAAAAGCCCCCCCACGCACCACTTTCCGCATCTGGAAACACGAACCTTAGGCAATGACGCGAAAATGACGGTTCTGGCATTCCTACCCCACCGCTCGCGCATCGTGCCGCAGGACAAGCGTTTGTCCCGGCGCCTGGGCCTCCTGCTGGCAGGGCTGCTTTTGCAGTCGGCACCCTGCCAGTCGGCCCAGGCGCAAATCCTGGTTCCCGTTCCCCAGTCACCCACGATCGACCGCGACCGCATCGACCGGCAGGATCCGAACGTGCCCCGCGTGCCGGCGCCGACCCAGGTTCCGCAGGCACAGCCACCCGTCGTGGCCGGCACGTCGAACACCCCTTCCAGAGGCCCCGGCGTGATGCTCAACGCACTGCGCTATGAAGGTTCGACACTGCCGAGGGCCACGCTCGACAAGGCCGTTGCCGTCTTCATCGGCGCGCCGCTCAATCAGGACAATCTTCAGAAGATCGCCAATGTCATCAGCGCGACTTACGCGCAGAGCGACATTGCCTTCTACGCCGTGACCGTTCCGCCCCAGGTGCCCACGGGCGGCGTCATCACCATTCGCGTGCTTGAAGGACGGATCACCGAGTACGCGCTGGACGGCAAGACCAAGAGCACGCCGACCCGGCTGATCGACGCACAAGTAAAGCGCCTGATGCGTGAAACGCCGACCCACAAGTCGAGCATCGAACGCACCATCTCGCTGCTGCGCGACATTCCCGGGCAGACGGTCCAGGCGAGCCTCAAGCCCACGGCCCGACCCGGCGAGCTCGCGCTCGACCTCAAGGTTGAACGCAAGCAGATCGACGTGACGCTGAACGTCAACAATGCGGGTGTCGTCAACGTCACCACCGGCGTCCAGTCGCAGGTCGGCGTCAGCGTCAACGGGGTGCTTCGCGAAGGGGACACCACCCGGCTTTCCGGCAACGTACCCTTCAACCCGGAGCGCTATCAGTTCTACTCGGTCAGCCATGCCACGCCGATCGGCTCGAACGGAACGACGCTGGGGGTGAGCGGTGCCTATGTCCGCACCAAGACCAAGGACCTCGATATTGTGGGCGAAGCGAAGCAGGCGGGGATCGCGATTTCGCACCCCCTGATCCGCTCCTATCGCCGCAATCTCTCGTTGAGCCTTTCGTTGGACGGCACCAACAGCAACAACTATTTCCTCGACACGACGTTCGGCGGTTTCAAGACGCGCGCGGTTCGTCTCGGTACGGTATGGTCGTCGATCGACAAGACCGGCGGCTATGCAATTTCGACGAGCCTCAGCCAGGGGCTCGACGGGCTCGGCGCGCGGCCGATCGAAGGCTATTCCGAAGCCGGATTCCGCAAGGCGAACGTTCAGATCACCGCGGTGAAGGAACTGAGCAAGACGATCTCCGTCAGGGCGACCGTGCGCGGGCAGTATACGCGAGACAAATTGCCGACCACGGAACGTTTCTCTCTCGGCGGTGACGGGGCGGGTATGGCCTACCGTGTCGGCATCATCACAGCGGACAAGGCCGCAGCAGGCGGGCTTGAAGTGAACTGGCGGGTGGCTGGGAAGCCGGCTGCCAGCGCACGGGGGCTCACCGTCTTCGCCTATACGGATGCCGCCTTGGCGCACAGCTATGCGAGGCCGGCTTACGCCCTCGCCTCCGAGAACGTCACGCTCGCGACGGCGGGCGGAGGGGTGAGAATCACGCCGATCAAGGGGTGGACGGCGAGCGCACAAGTTGCGGTTCCTGTCAAGTCTCCATATGAGTATTACAGCAAAAAAGCGCGCTTCTTCTTCAGCGTCAGTCGAACAGTCTGAATTGCGCTTTTGCGTGTACGCAAAAGCCGGCGTCCCATGGGCGCCGGCTTTTCTATCCGCGGTATCGATTCAATCAAAGGGATAGAGAAGACGATGAAAAACGTCTGGGAAGTCTGGCCAAGCGCACTCACTACAGCGGAATGCGACGCGATCGCCAAGCGCGCCGAAAATTACGGAGAGCAGGACGCTACCATAGGGTTCACGAACTCGCTTCGCAGCGATCTTGGATATCGGACGTCGAGTGTCCGCTGGCTCGATGTTTCGCGCGAGAAGGACATCGTTTCGCGCATCATGGATTTCGTTCGCCCTTCGAACCGCACCAACTTCGGCGTCGAGATCGAAGCGCCGTACGAACTTCAGTTCACTGAATACCGGGCGACAAACAAAGGGCATTACGATTGGCATCAGGACGTATGGCTTGAATCGCCCCGCCCTTACGCCAGGAAGCTTTCCGTAGTTGTCCAAATGTCGTCGCCGGAGGAGTACAAAGGCGGGCAATTCGAATTCTTCGGCATCCCCAATCCGGGGGGCCAGTTCGCCCCGCGGGGCAGCCTGCTGATCTTTCCTTCGTTTCTCCAGCACCGGGTCCTGCCGGTGGTCGAAGGAAAGCGGCGCAGCCTTGTGACATGGATCGAAGGGCCGAACTGGCGCTGAACGGGCTTTGGCTGGCGCTTTGCGATGAACATTCCCGCTCTCGCCGCTTCGGCTCCGGCGCATCCTCTTGTCTGCCTGGCGGCAGTGGCCGCACTGCTCCTGCTGAGCGGCGCTGCGATCTGCATGGATCTGGCATATCGCCGAATTCCCAATCTCGTTTGCGTCGCCGTTGCTCTATGCGCGGTTCCGTACTGGTTCGGCATTTCGGGCTGGTCTGGAATGTTGAGCCTTGGCGGGCAACTGGCGATTTCACTGGCCCTGACGTTGCCCTTGGCGCTCGCATTTGCATTGCGACTGATCGGCGGCGGTGACGTGAAGCTTATCCTGGCCATGGTGCTTTGGGTTGGAATGGCGAAAGTCGGGACGATGGCGCTCGCCGTCGCCGTGATCGGGGGGATGTTGGGCATTTCCCTGAAGCTCCTGAACCTGGTGTTCTGGCGCATCCGAACCGACAACCTGCCTTATGGCTTGGCGATCGTCGCGGGTACTTTCGTTGCCATGGCCGGCGACCTCGGCCGGCTGCTGGCAATGCGTGCCTCGCGGCGGCATAGGGGGGCCTCGGGCGGGGGAATTGCAGCCGAAACGCCCTCGAAACCCCGCCGCTGCCGGAAGCTGCGCGGGGCTGTCGGCAAAGGGGCTGTAAATTACGCAAGTCCATGCTCAGCAGGCATCGCGCATCACGGGCTGGCGGATAAACGCCTCGAAAATCCGGGTTTCATCCGCAAATTCAGCTTCGCCGTCATCGCGGGGCGCCGCTGCCCAAAGCCCTCGATCCGAACTCAATTCGGCTGGCGAACGGGCCGCCGGCGTGGTCCCCTAAGGGCCGAACACAATTCACAAGATACCAGGGAGTTCAACTTGCAGCGCACATCGTCCGTCATGGGAATTCAGCTATCGGCGCGTTTCGCCGCAGCGGCTTGCGCGGTGTCGGTGGCAGCGATCGGCCTCGCGTCTCCAGCCCTTGCCGCTCCTTATGGTCCCGACGCGACGACGCCGGGCGAAGCGGCGGTGGCGGGGGCACTGGATGCGATCGCCAATCCCGCGACCAGCACTTATGGGCCGATGCTGGATTCGATCGACGATCTGCCGGATGCCTCGCAGCGCGCGGCCGCGCTGAACCAGCTGAGCCCGCGTAATTATCGGCTGCTGCCGCGTCTCGCCATCCAGTCGATGGACGCGACGGACCGGGAGATCCGGGGCTATCTGGTCCAGCGCCGTGAAATGGCGCTTGATGCCGGGCCCGATGTGCCGAGCAGCGGCGACAAGACGATCACCTTCATGCTCAGCTACGGCCTCAAGCAGGGCAAGTATGAGGCCCGCACCGATCGTCCTTCTGCAAATTCGGACAGCCGGTCGATCCGCGCCGGCGTCGATATCGCGCCGGTCGAGGGCATGATCCTGGGCGCGACGCTGGGTATCGACGGTCTCGATGCCAATCTCGACCGCAGCCAGCAACCGCGTATCACCCAGTTCAACGTGAACATCGGGCCCTATGCCAGCTATACGAACGGCAAGTTCTACGTCGATGCCACTGCCGGATACAACCGGAGCTACTACAAGCTGCGGCGGCAGGTGTCCTGGACCGGGTTCACGGATCAGCTTCAGGCCCGTGCAGATGGCGATAACGCCGCAGGTACGGTCGAAGCAGGCGGAATTCTGCAAGTCGGCGCCCTTCGGGCGCAACCGTTCGCCGGATTGCAGTATCGATACGCCGACGTCAGCGGGTTTGCGGAGCACGGCGGCACCGCCGCGCTGGGTGTCGCAAGATACAAGACGGAATCGCTGCGCGGATCTCTCGGCTTGCGCACGACGGCGACGGTCAAGAAAGGTTCATGGGCGATCCGGCCGATGGTCGAGGCGCAATGGCAGCGTGAACTGCGTTCGCATCCCGACAGCCGGATCGAGGCGATCTTCCTTGACGGAGGCACCCCGATCTTCACGCTGCCCGCCGGTCGCTATGCGCGCAATGCCGCCATTGTCGGCGCAGGGCTGACCGCAGTTCACGGCGACCGGACCGCGCTTCGTCTTTCCTACAACGGAGAACTTGCGAAGGACCGCCGCGTCCATGCCTTTGCGATTACCGCCAGTCGCCGCTTCTAGGCGAAACGTGCCGCAAAACATCGTTCGAACTGACTGTAACGCTGCGGGAAAGCCGCCGATACGAACATAGTTTAACGCGGCTCGGGCGCAGGAGCCCGATATGAAGGCGGTTCGGGTCGGGAAATGATGGAGGGCTTGATGGCCGGTTTTGTACGAGACATTCTTACGACGCTCTCTTACGAACCCCATCCTTCCGAAGGGCCTGGCGTTGACGGCGAAGCGTTATCGCGGCTCGACCAGAGACTGGCCGGGTTCGTGCAGGGCGGCGGACGGGCGCGGACGGCGATCTCGATCCGCCCTGCCGATTGCAGCGTCTGGGATGGAAATCCGCGCGACGTGCCAGGACTGTCGGCTGAAAGCTGCCGTTCGCTTATCGAATCCATCGCGCAGGAGGATGGGAACCGGATTCCCGTGCTGGTAAGGCACAATCCTCCCGGTTCTGATCATCCCTATCAGTTGCTGGTGGGTAGCCGGAGGCGCTTCTCGGTTGACTGGCTCAATCACAATGGGCGACCGGAAATCCGGTTGACCGCGCTCATCGTGGATCTCACCGACGAGGAGGCGTTCCGCCTCGCGGATATCGAAAATCGCGAACGCGAGGATATCACCGAACTGGATCGCGCTCGCAGCTACCAGAATGCGGTCGATCGCTTTTATGGCGGTGTGCAGTCGCGGATGGCCGAAGCGCTCAACCTGTCGAACAGCCAGCTCAGCAGGTTGCTTGCGTTGGCGCAGATGCCGGACGATGTCGTAAATGCTTTCGCCACACGCGATGAATTGCGCGTTCGCCATTCCGAAGTTCTGACGCCGCTTCTGCGCCGCCCGGAGCAATGCCAGCGCGTTCTCGTAACCGCGCGGCAGATCGGTGAGGAACAACAGCGTCTCGCGGCCTCCGGGGAGCGTATGATTCCGGCCGCGACGGTGTTGAGCCGCCTCAAGGAGGCAGGCAAGGAAGGCGATGCGCGAAAGGGGAACGACACCCCCCTGATCGTGGGAGACGCACGGGTAGGCAGGATCAAACCCGCACGCGAGGGTGTTTCCGTCGATCTGATTGTCAGCGAGGATACCGATATCGATGCCTTGCTACGGGCCCTGCGGGTCGCGCTGATCGATAGTCGCAGACAGTTGCCGGCCGATGCCGATATCGGCGACGACGGATTCTCATGATCTAGTTTACGACCTAGCTGAGAAGTGTCTGCCGCTTTCGCGGCGCTTTTCGGGCTTGGCGCCTGAAGACGCGGGAATTGCGCGTCTGTCAGCTATCGCGCGCTCGCCTTGCGCGTGATGCACTGTTCTACCGTATTTTCGGAGAGCGACCGGTTCTCCGCCGGTTTTGCCGCCATGCGCTGCGTGCGAGCGGCGGGCTTGTTGTCGTCGCCATCCCCAGGATTACCGGACCAACCGATTTTTCGCCCGGTTTCGGGAGCGGGGTTTGGCGGAGCGAGGCGGCTACGGGCGGGTGATGACGGTCGCATATCTCCCGGCAGCAGAGGTGGTATTCCGACTCTGAAGCCGGGGCCTCGTGTGCTGCGGTCTGATGCCCCGGTTCAGGCGTAAAGCACCGGCTGTGCCGCCCTAACAACACTCACTCCGGCTTGATTGCCAAATCCAGGCATAAGCGCGGATTGCGTGCGCTGCGCGGCCATTTGCGAGCTTCAATCCAGCGAAAGGCTGGCATTTTCGCGGGATTATATCCCAAAGTCAGTAATTTGCGTGGGGCGAAAGGCATATCGCGCATTCCCGAAGCGGGACTGGTTCCGGGCCAGGGACAGCAGGTTCTGCGCGGTTCCTTCTCGGCGAGAGGAGCCCTCCATGATGCGCTTAGGCTTCGGCGCAGTGGGCAATTTCCATGGAGGTTAATCGAGATGCCGCGTCAACAACCGCGCCGTTCCACAAGGCATGTCCTGCTTTGTGCGACTGCAATTCCGCTTCTGCTGTTGGGTGCCTGTGCCGATGGAGTCGGCTTCAGGGTTGGCGCCGGCGGTGGAGGATCACCGTCCGGTCCGACTGGACCTACCAGCCCGACTGGCCCCACCGGCCCCACCGGCCCCACAGGTCCGACCGGCCCTACCGGCCCTACCGAACCAACCGGTCCCACAACCTTCACCGGTCCGCTTGCCGGGGTCGGCGTCGGTGGCACCGATCTGCTCGGGCCAAGCGGTGCGGGAACGCTGATCGATGTGAACGTGGCGCCGGGCACGGCTACCTCGAATGGCAGCGGCCTCGTGGTCGACGTGCTGACGGGAGACGGAAAGGTTGTGCAGGTCACTCTGCCCACCACGACCGCGCAGACGCAGCAGGCTCTCGCGCCGCTGGGTTCGTTGACGGGCGCTCTTCTGGGCGATCAGGTTGGCGGTACGGTGACGCAGGTGACGAATGGCCTGGCGCCCACCGTTGCGACGGTGACGTCCACCGTGAACGGCATCACCTCGCCCCTGCTGGATACCGTCAATGGCGCCCTGTCGCCGCTCACCGGCGAGACCGGGATACTGGCTCCGGTCACCGGCCAGCTCGGCGGCCTCGTCGATGGGCTGACGGGCGGCCTGGGCGGGGGCAGCAACGATCCCGCGCGCACTTACGATGGGCCGCTGCTGGGGCTGGACCTCGGCAACAACGTGGTGTCCGGGCCGAGCACGAACGATACGCTTGTCGGCCTCAATGTCCTTTCCGACAATCCAGGCCTTACTTCGGGGCAACTGGTCACGGCCGATGTGCTTGCTGACGGCAACGTCCTCGCAGTCACGCTGCCGACCACCAGCGAAGGCGTGGCCGCCGGGCTGGCGCCGGTCGGCAATCTGGCTGGCGCCCTGCTCGGCGAGCAGGCCGGCGGGATCGTGGATCAGGTGACGACAGGTGTGGCACCCGTGATCGCGCCGGTAACGGCCACTGTCGATGCCGTGACGTCGCCGTTGCTCGCCACTGTCAATGGATCGCTTGGGTCTATCACCGGCAACCTGGGGACCGGAGCAGGTGCGGGATCGCTACTTGAGCCGGTGACAGGGCTCGTCGGCGGGCTCGTCGGAGGCCTCGGGAATGGTTCGACCGGGACCGGCGCGGTGCTGGCGCCGGTGACAGGGCTGGTCGATGGCCTGACCGGCGGCCTCACAGGAGGGCTCACGGGAGGCGGAAGTGGTTCAGGGGCTGTCCTCGCGCCGGTTACGGGTGTCGTCACCTCGCTGGTGGGCGGTCTTACCGGAAGCACGTCCGGCTCCGGTTCGCTGCTGGGCGGACTGCTCGGCGGTTCCGGCAACTGATTGGCCGGCCCGTGCAGGCTGCGGCCTGCGCGGGCCTCCCCGCCACAACCCCTTCGGATCGCGCCAAGATGATCGACCTCGACAAGATCAGCCCGCCCAATCGTTGCAGCAATTACCTTCTGATCGTCCGCCTCGACAACGCGCGGGCCATCGCCTCTGTCTATGGCGGGGATGCCGTGACGGCCGCTGTCGCGCATCTTGAGGAGGGGATCGCGGCGAGCCTCAACCCCGCGCGGATATGCGGGATCGATGGCGACGAGATCACCGTGCTCGCCCATGCGGCCTTGCTGGATGCGGATTTCGTCAGCACGCAGGTCGATGCATTATGCAGGGCATTGTGCCTGTCGCCTGTGCAGCATGGCGGCAACCGGATATTGCTGTCGGTATCTGTCGGATACAGCGATCCGGTGCCGGGAATGCTTCCGGAAGATCGTTCGGAAGCCTGCCTGGCTGCCCGGAAACGCCTCGAGGCCGCCTGTTCGCCCGGTGCCGGGCCGATGCCTTCCACGGTGCAGGGACAGGCGCGCTACCGAGACGACATGACGCGCGCGGTACGGTTCATAGACCAGTTTTCCGGCGGGGAAACGTTCTTCGCATGGCGGCCGGTTTTCCACTCCCGCGATCCCGATCTGGTCCTGCAGCACGAAGCTTTGCTGCGCGTCTCCGGCCCGCAGGGCGAGCAGGTGGATTGTTCCGCCGCCTATGCCGCTCTCGAGCGGCTGGGGTTCGTCCATCTTCTCGATCGCGCTCTGGCTCTCAGGGTTCTCGAGGAACTGGAATCCGATCCGCGTGCTGCGCTGTCGATAGCCATCTCTCCGCAGAGCCTGTCCTTCGCGCTTGGCGGCCCCGATGCCGCGTGGACCGAGTTTCTCGATCGGATTGAGCACAGGCCTGCCGACGCCGCCCGGCTCACGCTCGAGTTCCATGAATCGGCCGGTTGCCGGTTCTGGCCCGATACGCTCACGTTCCTGAATACACTTCGAGAGCTGGGCGTGCGCTTTGCGATCTCAGGCTTCGGCGGTGGTCATGCTGCGACCCGGCAACTGGCCGTCCTGCGGCCGGATGCGGTCAAGCTGGATAGCGCCTTCCTGCGCACCGCCACGCTCTCGGACCGGAATCGCGCGCGGATCGGGCACCTGATCGGCGAGGCGAAAACGCTCTGCAGCACTGTCATCCTCAGTGGCGCGGAAACGCCAGCCCAGATCAGGCTCGCGGTGGAGGAGGGCGCCGAATGGCTTGCCGGCGCCCGTCAGGGGCGGGCCGGAATCCCGCGCAACCGGCCTTCCCAGCGGCGCGAAGGGCTCGCGGCAGGGCCGGGTTCCCGGGCCGCCGTCTTCGCGCCTGTGCTTCCCACGCCGACCCCGTTTTCCCCGGCGCCCTTTTCGACCGGCCGGCGAGACAGAGCCCGGTGTTCTGAACCGGCCCACACGACTTTCCGTGCCGGTGCTCCGGACGGACCATGACAAACGAAAGGAAGCTGCGATGACGAACGACAAGGTCCAGCGTGCACGCGATCTCCTGTGCATCGCACTCGAGATGCTCGACGAGTGCGAAACATTCGTGACCGGAGCACTGGTGTCCGGCGCAATCGATTCCCTCGATGGAGAGCGCGGTCCTTCCGGGCCCGTGGTGGAACGCCCCAGTTTGGAGCGCCGTCCCCGTCTTGTCGCGCCGACGATGCGAAGCTGCGCATGAACCTGGGTCATCACACGCTGCCGGCCCGGCTCGATCGGGCGGATTGCTCCAGCCCGCCCCGGTTCAGCCTCCTGCTGGACACGCAGGTGATCGCTGATGGGCATTCGGCCGAAGTATATGTGCACAATCTCTCGCAAGGCGGCCTTCTCGTGGAGGGGGATGTCGAACTGGAGGTGGACGATCCGATCGAGATCGACTTGCCGATGGCCCCGGGGGTCCCGGCAAGGGTCGTATGGCGCAGCGACAATTTCTTCGGCTGCCGGTTCGAAACGCCGATATCCGCGGCTGTCCTCGGTGCGGCCCGGCTTCGCGCCGCGCCGTCGTGTCGGCAAGTGAGCCGGCTCCTGCGCCAGCCCAGGAGGAGGAAGGCGACGCCGATGGTGCTGGCGGCCAGGAATCGTTGGCACGCCGCCTGCGGCGTCTGCGCAAGCAGAACGGCTTCAGCCAGGGCGCTCTGGCCGAGCGGATCGGCGTCAGCAAGCCGACGGTCTGGGCATGGGAGCATGGTCGGGCGAGGCCGCAGGATGGCCGCATGAAAGTGATTGCCAGTGCGCTGGGCACGTCCATCGACGAACTCGAAGGCCTGCCCCGCAAAGACGACCTGGCGTTCGTCATGACGCAGTATCGCGACCAGATTGCGGCGCATTTCAACGTCGCACCGTCAAAGGTACGCATCGTGATCGAGTTTTAAGACCATTGGTGAGCGCGGAGCAATGCTCCACAGGTTATCCTCATGAAAAGCTGGTCTTTGGCTCGTTCATTTATTGATAATGGAGCGTAGTTATAGGATGGGTAGGGGACCAGTGGCGGCTGGTGCTACACGCCACGTCGTCACGGGGAGGATCGAGATCGGATGCACGACGCGCAGGCCAGGGTACTTGTCCTCGATGATTTCTCGGCGATCGTCGAGGAATTGCTTACGCTGATGTCGCTTCACGGCATTCCCGGCATGGGTGCGTCCAATCTCGGCGAAGCGGTTACGGTTCTGGAGCGGAGCCCTGAAATCAGCGTGATCGCTTGCGATTTGCGGCTCGACCGGGAATCCGGCCTCGACATCGTTTCGCGGGTTCGCGAACACCCCGAGCTTCGCACCCGGCATTTCGAATATCTTTTCATTACCGGGGACCAGATGCGGCCCGAGATGGTGTCCGG
Organism: Novosphingobium sp. ST904; assembly: GCF_001298105.1. Taxonomy (GTDB): domain Bacteria; phylum Pseudomonadota; class Alphaproteobacteria; order Sphingomonadales; family Sphingomonadaceae; genus Novosphingobium. The sequence goes on from NZ_LGJH01000135.1 coordinate 44,772, forward strand.
CACCTCGTGCTACATGATCTTGACGAAGCCGGTCCAGCCGCAGGAACTGATCCGGATGATCCGCAAGCTGCTGGCAAGCGAGGCGCCGGCGTGAACCTTCACGACCCGGATCTGGCGGCGCTGCGCGCCGAGCGCGACGCCTTGCGGGGGATTGTCCATGAACTGAAGACGCATGTCGGGCTGACCGTGGTCAGCGATCTGCGTCTCGATTCCGCCGCGACCACGATTTTCTTCCGAAGCGAACGCGCGCGCGCGGGAGAGCAGCCGGAAGGTCTTCTCGTGCATCCCGAGGATATCCGCCGTCTTGCTGCGCTCGCCGGGCATTCCGACGTTGTCACCGACTTGCGCGTCGGCCCGGGCGGAAGCGGCAGCCTCACGCTCCTCCTGCGCGAGAATCTGGGCGGAACCCATTGGTCCAGCGCGGTACTGCTGAACATGCGCGAACCGCGCCACCTGCATCATGCGATTGCCGAAAAGGCGCGGCTTGCAGACCTGGGCGAGCGGGCTCTCACGCTAGCGCATGAATTGCGGCAGCCGCTGTTCACCATCTCCATGGCGAACGAAAGCCTGCGCCTTATGCTGGACCGCGCTGATACCACGCGCTCGCGCCTGCACATGGCGGCGGCGCGTATCGCGGCGCAGGTGCAGCGTGCCCAGACCATCATCAAGCGCACCCTTTCCGACACGCGGGACGAGGATGTCCTGCCCGGCAGCGCGGATGTCATGGATGCCGCGCGCCATTCCGTCGAGTTTCTCGAGGCGCTGTTCGATCGCATCGGCATCCGGGTCGAGCTGGACAGCCGCGGCCTTGTCGCCTGCGTCGATCTCGACCGGGTGGAGCTGGAACAGGTCTTTGTCAATGTCCTGCGCAATGCGGCGGACAGCATACAGTCGCGCCGGGAGCAGGGTTGGGATGGGCAGGGCACCATCACGATCGCTCTGGAAGTCGAGGCCGGACAGATCCGCTGCATGATCGCGGATAATGGAGCGGGCCTTCCGCCCGATCTTGCGCAAGTGGCGTTCGAACCGTTCTTCACCACCAAGGCGCACGAAGGCACCGGACTGGGTCTTCATATCTGCAGGCAGATTCTCGAACGCGCGCATGGCGCGATCCGGCTGGTTTCGGGCAATGGTGAAGGCACAAGTGCCGAAAGCGCGGGGGCAGAGGGTGCGCGAGTGGAAATCAGCCTGCCGCTGTCGAAGGGAATGGCATCGTCAGATGTCGTCGCGGCCTAGCCTGATGACGAAGCGGGTTGGCTGATTCCGGCGCAGGAGCGAGCGGAAATCGCCTCCTGCCTCGATCGCGACCTGCTCTACCAGCCAGAGCGTGGCGTGGTCTATCTTGCGGCCCGGAGCCGGCTTGTCGTCCCCGTCGATGCACTGGACGGTAATCACGACATGGGCGGGCGTGATCGTTGCGCGCAGCAGGACCTTGCCCTTCTGCTTCTCGTTTTTCGGGCCGATGAAGCCGCCGAAAGCGCTGAGCAGTGCCGCCACCGCCATCATTTCCAGAGCGCCGTGATGTTCCGGAACGAGATGGTCCAGCGCGTTTCCATGCAGTTCGACGGTAACGCCGTGGTGGCGCACGTTCGACTTGGTGGCCGCGATCGCCCTGTCGAGCGCGCTGCGCACGTTGAGCCCGGTCACGTCCTTGTCACCGTTGCGGCCGAACCAGCGGAAAAGACCCAGGATGAAGGCCGCCACTTCCGTGTGAGAGGAAACCCGGCTTACGCGGTCCAGCAGCTGCTTGCGGCTTTCCGCATCGATGTCGAGCTGCTCGACGATGTAGCGCATGTTGCCGTTCGCCATCGAGATGACGTTGAGCGGCTGGGCAAGGTCATGCAGCATTCCACTGGTGATGCGGCCCAGGAGCAGGTCGCGCGTGACGGGGACCAGACCGTCTTCTCCCCAGGCCAGCAGGCGCGCGTCCACCATTGCGAGATGCCGCGCCAGCCCGGCGCCGAGGAACGCCGCGCACAGCGAACCGATGAGGATCGCCGCTGTCGCCATCGGGCCGCTCATCAGGAGAAGGCCGCAGAAGCTAGCGGTTGCCAGAAGCAGCGCGACCACCCAGCTCCAGCGCGGGGCGCGCAGAAGGACCGGAACCAGACCGCGCGAAACGAACGCAGCCGAAGCGATGAGGATCAGCAGGGTCCAGTAAGCGGGGGAGGTCCGGGCTTCGGGCATGAACAGCAAGGTGACTGCGAGAATGCCCGAAATTATCAGCGCCTTCAGGGTCTTGTGCAGAACGAACAGGGCGCCGGCGGCCGCCGCGCCGATCAGGCCGGCAGCCGGAGCGAAGGCCGAGGTGAAACCCAGGCACAAGGCGCAGACTGCGATTGCGGCGGGATAGAAGCGGGTTCCATCCTCCCAGGCGCGAAGCCGCGTTCCCAGGCTGGAAGCGCGTGCATTGCGGCGGCCGTCGTCCGGGGCCTGTTCTGAAGCGAGGTCGGGCCGAGGCGCCTCCGCGGGAGACGCGGCGGGCACGAATTCGACGACGTTGTTACTAGAAAGGTCCATGTTCGATCTGCCCCCCGGCGGACGCTGGGTCTCCGGAACAAGGATGGTCGATGTGGGCTGCCCCCGGTCGACCTGAAGATTGCGGAATGTCCTTGCATCTCGCAACTGCGAAGGAAAGAGAAAATAAATTCACGTTAGGTCGTAAGTAAATCGGCTAACGGTCATTTTCATCATGTCGCCGAAAAGGCGATTACAAAATGTTAATCCCCTGAAAAATCGCACTTCACGCCTCAAATCGCCAGGTGTGCATAAGTGTGCGAATTCGCAACAGGCTGGTTGAATGCCTAAATTGCCATTGCATCTGCATCCATTTTCGCCCTCAATGCTGCAATTCGGAACACGGGAAAGAACCGATCCGAACATGTTCGCTTGGGTTGCAGTTCCATCTGCGACGAGTTGAACTGCTGGATTGCCGCGCAATTTGCTCGAGCAAGACAAGGAAGCGCGTTGTCCTCAAGTTGAGCCGGACAATCGACTTGCGACGATTCCCCTCGCATCGGCTATTTCTCCATATCGGATGAATTCCGAGAACCGCTATCATCCATACGCAAGACGGCGATTGCGTCCGTTCATCGACGTAGAAATCTCCACATCGGATCGTCGGGGCAGTCGATCCGGTTTGCGTAAGCGCAAGGGATAGGGGGAATTTGGCATGCGCCTTGGTTCGAAAGCGAAGCTCACAATCGGCGTCGGCCTGATTGCTGCTTGCAGCTTCGCTTTTCTTGGCGTGCGTGAGCTCGGCCGGGCTGCGAAGCCGGTGGCGGATGCCGCCGCACGGGTCCCTTCGGGCAAGCCGGAACCGGCGCTTGCAGTGCTTGCCGCCACCACGCGTGACATCAGGACGGGTGAGACGATCACCGCCGACATGATCCGCAATGCGAAGTCCGATCCGGCGAAGTTCCCCACCGCTGTAACACCTGCCGAGATCATCGGAAAAGTGGCGACACGGGACATCCAGGGCAATTCGCTGATCCCGCGCACGGCCATCGCGCAGGAAACCAAGCTCGCGATCCGGGTGCCGATCGGCATGCGCGCCATCAGTATCGACACGACGGCGGAAATCGCCGTGGCCGGACTGGTCCGGCCAGGTGATCGGGTGGACGTGCAGGTGGTCTATCCGGGCGAGGATGCCCTGAGCGGCGCGCGGGCAAATGGCGTCAGCCGCGCGCGCACGCTCCTGCAGCGGGTTCCCGTGCTGGCCGTGGGCGAGGCTGTCGTCGGCGCCCAGCCGGCCGGCGCTGTCGAAGGCGCGGTGAGCGCCGAGCCGCCTCCGGCACGCACGGTAACCCTGGCACTTTCGCCCGAGCAGGTTTCCGAGCTTTCGCTCGCGAAGAGCACGGGCGCGCTCTACCTGTCACTGCGCAACCCTGAGGACAATGTGGAAGTCGCGGTGGCGCAGGCTGCCTCGATGTCCATTCCCAGGACCGCGCCCGCCTATGCCGCGCCGCGTCCGATGCAGGTCCAGGCGCCAAGGCCGCGCCCGGCAGCCCGGCCCGCATCCCGCCCTAAAACAAGCCAGCCCTCCGGGTCGCAACCCATCGAACTGGTGGTCGGAGGAAATAGCCAAGTCATCTATTCGGGGAGTGGATCGCGTTGAAAGCCATGATTGCCTCCTGCCTGCTGGCCTGCGCGTCGACGCTGGCCCCGGCCTTCGCGCATGCGCAGGAACAGGAGAGCCTGCAAGTCGACGATCAACGCACCCTGTCCTTCCCCAAGGCAATCGGCCGGGTGGAAGTCAGCCGCGAAAACGTGATCGGCATTTCGGCGCCTACGGCGCAGTCGCTGCGGATCAAGGCGTTGGCGACCGGGGATGCGCTCCTGACCGTCTTCGCGCAGGACGGCACCGTGCTGGGCGAGCGAAACGTGCGGGTCGGCGCGCCGGGAATGTCGGCGCAGAACGCGAACTATCGTCCGGGCGAGAAGGTCGTTGCGGTGGACGTCCAGTTCGCAGCCGTGTCCAGTTCCACGCTCAAGGCGCTGGGGTTCAGTTTCTCGAAGCTGGCCGGAGATCTGCAGGGCGCGGTCATTTCGCCTAGCAGCCTCAACAGTGCCAGCTTCGGTAACGATGGCCTGTCTATCGACAGTTCGGCGCCGATCCAGAGCGCCTTCAACCTGTTCCTCTCTGCCCGCAATCACGGGATCGGGGCGATCCTCAGCGCGCTGTCTTCCAACGGGCTGTCGCAGTTGCTCGCGCAGCCGACGCTGCTGGTGCGTTCGGGCGAGCAGGCCAGCTTCCTGGCCGGCGGCGAGTTTCCCGTCCCGGTGCCGCAGAACACCGGCGGCACCGGCAATACGATCTCGATCCAGTACAAGGAATTCGGCGTTCGCCTGTCCGTGACGCCTTATGTTCTCTCGCCCGAGCATATCGTGCTCAAGCTTTCTCCCGAAGTCAGCGAACTGGACTACAACAACGGTGTCCAGCTTCAGGGCTACGTGGTTCCCGGAATTCGTCGCCGCTCGGCAGAGACGACCGTGGAACTGGGCAGCGGCCAGAGCTTCGTGATTGCTGGCCTCAACTATAGCAATAGCGCGGTGACCAAGGACAAGGTGCCTTTCCTCGGCGATATTCCGGTGCTCGGCGCCTTCTTCAAGCGCCAGCAGAACCAGAAGGAACGGCAGGAGCTGATCATCGTGGCCACGCCGCGCCTGGTCGAGCCCGATGCGGTTCCACCGCTGCTGACGAATGCCACCCGTAAACTCGATCCCGGCATCGGCGACATGATCGTCGGTAATGACGGGGTGGAGAAAGCCGTTGCCGCCTTTGGCGTTGTGAGGCCCTGACATGCCGAAAATCCACCTTCTCTCGGTAGACCGCACTCTGGCGCAGCGCATTGCCGAAGCGATGGGCGAGCATGTCTCGGTCGAGATCGTGCAGTCGCTCGACCAGGGCGATGTCGATGGGCCGGGCATCGTCGTGATCGATCACGCCTCGGTGCCGGCGGAGCGTTCGCTGGCCTCGTCGATCGGGGAAGTGGCACAGGCCGCGCCCGGACGCGCCGTGGTTGTGGCCACGGAGGATATGTACGCCGGGCAAGTGCTGCAGGCGATCCGGGCCGGCGCGGCAGACGTGCTTCCGCGCAGCGCGAGCGGCACCGAAATCTCCGAAATCCTGACGCGCGTGCTCAACAGTGCGCTGGCCACGCAGGGCCGGCTGGGCCGCCTGACCATGGTTCTGGGTAACGATCGCGAGGCAACCGCGATGCTGGCCACCGACATGGCCCTGGCGTTCAGCCTCAACCAAACCCCGACCCTGCTTGTCGATTTTACCCTGCCTTCCAGTACGGCCGAAGCCTATCTCGATCTCAAGGTCGATTATGGCCTTGCCTCCGCCGTCGCCGATCTCGACCGGATGGACACCAGCCTGCTGGCCGACGCACTGGCGCGCCATGAGGCGAGCGGGCTTTCGCTCATCACCTTCGATGGTGGCACCGGCAGCGAGCCGGTGGGCATCGGTCCCAATGATGTCGTCGGCCTGATCCAGCTGCTTCGCGCGAATTTCGTTCAGGTGGTGGTCTGTGCCGGAAGCCTGCGCCATGGCGGATTGCTGCGCGAACTGGCGTCGCAGGCTCAGGCGATCGAGATCGTCTGCAGCCAGTCGATCCGTGAACTGGAAGCGTGCCGTCGCCTCATGGACAAGGTGTCGCTCGACACTGCCAGCGGATCGCGCACGCGGCTTATGGTATGGGACTATGAACCGCGCATCCTGCTCGATGGTCGCCGGATGGCCGACGCGCTGGGTATCGAGGCGCTCATGGGCGTGCCGACCGACCGGATCCGGACTGCGAACGCGCTCAATGCCGGGCGTCCCCTGATGTTCGACCGGGAAAGCGGACCGTACATCCAGGCGGTTCGCCGGGCCTGCAACATCGCCGCGCCCGTGAAGAGCGGCAAGGGCAGCATCGACCGGATGCGCCGCGCGATCCTGCGCTCGGTGGAGCGCACCGCATGAGCCTTCTCACCAATGAGGAACTGCACGAAGGGCTTTCGGCCGGCCGCCGCAAGTCTGCGGTGACACAGCCGTCCGCGCAGCGGATGAGCGACAGTTACCAGGCGGTCAAGGCGCTCACTTGCCAGCAGGTGATCGAACAGCTGGAAACCCAGGGCGTCACCGCGGAATCGCTCGACCAGCGCACCCTTAGGCACGAGATCGAACAGGTCATCAACAGCCGCAGCCGGCGCGGGCAGCTTGCGCTCAACAGCGCCGAGCGGCTGCTGCTGATCGAGGACGTGGAAGACGAAGTCGTCGGCCTGGGTCCGCTTGCACCGTTGCTGCGGGACAACACGATCGACGACATCATAGTCAACGGCGCCAATACCATCTACGCCGAGCGCGGCGGTCTCTTGTCGCGGGTGGAAACGCGTTTTCGCGACGACGCGCATCTAATGAACATCATCCAGCGCATTGTCGGTCCGATCGGGCGGCGCGTGGACGAGGCGACACCGTTCTGCGACGCGCGCCTGGCTGACGGTTCTCGCGTCAACATCGTCATTCCGCCCATCGCGCTCGACGGGCCGCTGGTATCGATCCGCAAGTTCCGCCTTCAGGCGCTGACCCTCGACGATTGCGTCGCCAGCGGAGTGATGAGCGCGCCGATGGCGACTTACCTCACCAGCGCGGTGCGCTCGCGCCTCAATGTCTTGATCTGCGGGGGCACCGGTGCCGGCAAGTCCACGCTGCTCAACGTGCTCTCCAGTTGCATCGGCAATCATGAGCGGCTCGTCACGATCGAGGACGCGGCCGAGCTGCAGCTCTGCCAGGACCACGTCGTCCGGCTGGAAACCCGTCCTCCCAATGTCGATGGCAGCCGCGAGGTCAGTTCCCGCGATCTCGTCCGCAACGCGCTGCGCATGAGGCCCGACCGGATCATCCTTGGCGAGGTGCGCGGCGTGGAAGCCGTGGAGATGCTTCAGGCCATGTCGACCGGGCATGACGGTTCGATGGCGACCCTGCACGGCAATTCCCCGCGCGACGCGCTTTCGCGACTTGAAATGCTGCTGGGCTTCGCGGGGCAGCAAAGCGACATCCGGGCAGTGCGCCGTTTCGTGGCCAACAGCGTCCATGTGATCGTCAATATCCAGCGCCTGAGCAGCGGCGTCCGCCGTGTGACTTCGGTGACCGAGGTGACCGGCGTGGAAGGTGATGCCTTCACGCTCAACGAACTCTTCCGTTTCGATGAGCAGCCGCCGATGTCCGGGGAAGGGACGTTCCAGACGCTGTCGCCCCGGCCCTATCATGCCGCGCGGCTCAAGGACTATCCGATGCCGAGCCTGACCAAGGCCCGCGTCGCCAATGGAGTGGCCGCGGCATGGTGAGCGGCGGGGCCTATCTTATCCTTGCCTTCCTGATCGTGGGCCTGATCGCGTTCTACCTTACCGGCGAACGCGCCAAGGGCCTGTCCGCCATCGATCGCCGTCTTGCCGCGATGGCCGGTCCCGAAGCCGCGCCGGTGCGTTCTGTCACCGCCATATCGGTGCCAGAGCGGATCGCTCCGCTCATGGCGCAGGCCCAGCTCGAAATCACGGTGCAGACGGTACGACTGCTCGCCGTCATCGGCCTCGCGCTGGTCTTCCTCGTGCTGGTGCTGGCCGGACCGGTCGCTGCACTGGCCCTGCTGCTTGGACTGCCGATGGCGGGCCTGTCATGGCTTCGCGAGCGCGCCCGCAAGCGCGTGGAGGCGCTTACCGAAGCCCTGCCGCTCTATCTCGACGGTGTGCGTCAGCTTCAGGCGGTGGGCAATTCGCTGTCACAGGCACTGGCACGCGCCCTGGCGGATGCATCTCCGGTCGTCCGCTCCTATTTCGACACGGCTGCGCGGCGGCTGGAAATGGGCGCGCCGGTAGCCGAGACGATGCAGCAGCTTGCCGACCGCATCCAGGTGCCGGAAGTCTCGATGATTGCGGCCGCCATCCGCACGAACCTGCGCTACGGCGGTTCGATCGGCGCGGTGTTCGGCAACCTTTCGCATATCCTGCGCGAAAGGCTGCGCATCCGGCGCGAGCTCGTCGCGGCAACCTCGGAGGCGAAAGTCAGCTCGCGCGTGCTGATCGCCATGCCGCTTCTGGCAACGGTGGGGTTGGTGCTGATGAACCCCTCCTATCTCGAGTTCTTCATCAAGGACCCGCGCGGGCAATCGCTTTCGCTCGTCGCGCTGGGGCTGGAAGCGGTGGGCGTGCTGATTATCCGCCGCATGCTGAGGCTCGAATTCTGATGCAGTCGCTGGCCTCCTTCCTGCTTTTCGGCCTGGCCCTTGGCAGTCTGCTGATGGTGCTGGCCGGAGTGCGCCTGCTGAACGCAGACAACCGCCTGCGCGCCCGCATCGACGGTGCCTCGGGCGCTGCCACGGGCATGACGGGCAAGTTGCCGTTTCCCTTGCCGCGCATGTTCACCGTGCGCGGGCGCGACCGCAGCGAAATCGAACAGAAGCTGCGCAAGGCCGGCTACTTCGAAGCCAATGCGCTGGAGACCTTTGCCTGGCTGCGGCTTTCCGCGGCGGGCGGCGTTGCCCTTGCCAGCATGGCAACTTGCTTCGTCATCAACGGCAACCCGCTCCGTCCGCTGTTTCCGACGCTGGCCCTCGCGGGACTGACCTACATCGGCGCCAAGTACGTGCTGCAGATGCGCGCGGCTACGCGTGAGCGGATACTGACGGCTGAATTCCCCTTCCTGCTCGACCTGATGTTGATGATGCTGGAAAGCGGCGTCTCGCTGGACCAGTGCTTCCGCGGCATAGCCCGCGAGGAACGGGTTGCGGTTCCCAATCACGCCCGGCTGGTGGCCATGCTGGTCGAGGATCTCGATCGCGGTCAGGATTACCAGCTGGCGTTCGATCGCTGGGCCTCGCGCGTGGCGGTAAACGGCGCACGCGAACTGGCCACGGTGTTCCGCCAATCGCTGTTCCACGGCATGGAGCTGGTGCCTTCGCTGCGCGAATTCATCCGCGAATTCTCGCAGCGCCGGGTCGCTCGCGCCCGCGAAGCCATCGGCTCGATCACGGTGCGCATGGTAATCCTGATGCTCGTGTTCTTCATGCCGGCGCTGTTCATCGTGCTGGCGGGACCGCCGGTTGCCGCCATTCTCGATACTCTTGGGGGGGCTTCCTCATGACGATCCGACACATTTACAGGTATCTCGCCGCGACAGGCGGCCTGACGGTGCTCGCCGTGGGAGGCTTGCCCGCGCATTCGCCGATCGCGCCTGCGAAGGCGGCGGAGGCGCTCGATCTCGATCAGGGCGGATCAACCCGGTCGCTTTACCTCGTGCTTATCCAGCAGGCCCGCAAGGATGGCCGGCAGCGCGCCGCCCTCGCATTCCTCGACGATTTCGATCGCCAGTATCCCGGAGACCGCGAAGCGCGCATCCTGCGGGTCAACTGCCTCCTTGACCTTGGCCAGATGGGGCAAGCGCAAACTGCCCTCGCGCTGATCCCTGCGACGGATCGCAGCGCCGAGGCGATCGAGATCCGGGGGCATGTCCTGGCTGCGCAGGAACGCTGGCCGGAAGCCATCGCCGAGTATCGCGCGGCGTTGAGGGCGAGCCCCGCTAATCCGCTCACCAGCAATGCGCTGGGCTATGCGCTGTTGCGGCAGGGGCAGCCCGGCGAAGCGATTGAGGCCCTCAAGGGCGCTTATGACCTGGCGCCCCGGAACGAGGTGGTCCGTAACAACCTTGCTCTCGCGCTGACGGTCGCCGGTCGGCGGGGCGAAGCCGACGCGCTGTTGTCGAAGGTTCGCGATGCCACGGAAAAGGCCAGGCTGCGTCAGCAGATTGCCGAACAGGCGGCGCTGATGCTGGCGCCTCCTGCCACGCTTCGCGGGAGCCGTGACGATGGGCCGCCTTGCTGCATCGCTGCGATCGCGCCGCCTGCGCCCTTTGCGGGAACTGCGCGGCGATCAAGGCGGCGTGATCGGGCCTATGGTGGCGGTTCTGGGCGTGTCGCTGGTTGGCGCGGCGGGGCTCGCGCTGGATGTGGGGCTCTATTATCTCGGCAACCGGGACCTACGCGCCGCTACCGAGGCGGCAGCGCTGGCGGCTGCGATGAACCCGCTTCAGGCCGAAAGCCGTGCGCGGGACTATCTCGTTCGCAACGGTTACGATGCGTCGGTTCTCAAGTCCGTGCAACTGGGCCGTTATTGCGCGGATTCCGGCCTGTCGAGCGAGCAGCGTTTCGATGCCACGATGGCCCGCTGCCCCGGAAACGGTCTTGCCAATGCCGTTCGTGTGACCACCGGAAAATCCGCCCGCCGCTATCTCACCGGGGTTCTGGGCGATGCCAGCCCCATACCCGACCTGGGAGCTACCGCTTCGGCGGCACGGGTGGACGAGGCGGGCGTCGGGATCACCTCAGGTCTTCTCACCGTCACCAATTCCCTGGTCAATCTCGTCAACGACCTGCTCGGCGCGTTGCTCGGCATCAAGCTTCGCCTTTCGACCGCCGATATCGAAGGCATGATGAACGGCGATGTCGATGCCGGGCTGTTCTTCGATGCCCTCGCCCGGAACGCCAATTTCACCGGCACTTACGGTCAGCTCGTGCAAGGCAGCTACGGACTGAAGGACGTGGCCAATGCCGCCGCCAGCGCTACGACCAATCCCGCGACCAAGGCCGGGCTGACAGCCTTCGCCTCGCAAGTGACCAATGGCTACCAGGTTCCGATGGCAGGGTTGTTCGGTCTCGGCGTGTGGAAGAACATGCCGGTGGGCGAGGCCGACGTGAAGCCGGCGCTGCGTGCCGGGATGAATGCCTACCAGCTCATCTCGTTCGCCGCGCAGGCAGGCCCCGGGGCCATCGATCTTTCCGATACCGTGAGCCTGCTGGTGCCGGGCAGCACGGTCAGGGTCGGGGCGGTGGCGTCCGGACCGATGGACCGCCCCCGTTTTTCCTTCGGACCTGCCGGAGAGACCGTTGCCGGAACCTCGATGCTGCGGCTGCAGGTGCTGATCGAACTGGTCAACCTGAAGCTGCCCGTGGTCAAGGACCTGCTCTCGGCGGAGATTCCCGTCATTCTGGATGTGGCGGCGGCGCGGGCCGAAGTCGCGTCGATCAACTGCGCGGGCAGTACGGAGCAGAAGGTCGACACCCGGGTGACGGTCAATGCGACGAGCGGTCTGGTCAATGCCTATATCGGCACTGCGCCGACCAATGCGATGACGAAGCCTATCCCGTCGCTGACCGCGGCCGACATCAAGCAGGCCAGTATCATCAGCTCATCGTTGCTGGGCATCCCGATCATCGATGTAAAGGCGCGCGCGATCGCGCAGCCGGTGCTCGGCAACAGCGCCGCGCTGGTGTTCGGACCCGGCGGGCAAGGCACTATCGGCACGCCGGCAGCACCGGGGCGCTCCGCGTCGATCGGCAACGGATCGCAGGTCGGCCCGCTCCTGACTTCGCTCGTCAGCAGCATTTCGGCACCGGACGGCCTGCAGGTCAACCTTCTGGGCCTTTGCATTCCGCTTGTTTGCGAGGCGAACACCGCGGCGGTGCGGTCCGCGCTTCTCAGCGCCATCGTGACCCCGGTCAGCGCACTGGTCGGCGGGACGGTCGATCCGCTGCTCGACAATCTGTTGGCGGCGCTGGGGATCCAGCTCGGTCACGCAACAGTATGGGTAACAGGTGCGCGCTGCGGCGTGCCCGTATTGATCTAGATTTCTTAAGACCGGAGCCGGATACCTCCACCGGTTACGGAATTTTAATCGGAGGAAATGGGGAGTATTGAGCCATGAAAACCATTCGTAAGCTTTTTGCGCGTCTGATCGCTGATGAACGCGGCCTTACGGCTGTTGAATATGCAGTGTTGGGAGCAATTGTGGTGGGGGCCATCAGTTCTATCGGAACTGCATTCGGAAGCGGCCTTACCGGCGCCTTCCAGACGATGATCGACAATTTCTCCTGACAAGGATGATGCGCATGTCAGCTGATCCGATCCGTCGACTGCTGAAATGCGACAGGGGCATGGCAGCGCTGGAGTTCGTTTTCCTCGCTCCGGCGCTGCTCGCCCTGGTTTTCGGGATATTCGTCTATTCGATCTACTTCAGTGCTCTCATCGGGGTGCGTCATGCCGCAGCCGAAGGCGCCCGCGCCGCGGTTGCGGGATTGTCGACTCAGGAACGTGTATCGATTGCAGAGACACGGGCCAAAGAAGTGATCGACGGCTACGGGAAAATTCTTGGCGGAGGTTCGTCGCCGGTGATCACGGCGGCATCGGATGGTACCGGCGTGTTCAAGGTAAAGGTCAGCTATGACATGGCTGCCAGTCCCATCATGAAGTATGGGAATTTCATCCCATTGCCATCATCCAATCTGGAGGCAAGCGTGATCGTGACGAACGGGGGATACTGAATGGGCGGGATGGGATACTTCAATATAGCAGTATTGATATTGCTGCTTCTGCCGGCGGTAGTCCTGCCGTGGGAAGGGCGAAAGCCTTCCGATCTGCTTTATGTGGCGATTGCGCTGGGCGGCCTGGCCTTCGCGGGCGCTCGGGGCGGCCTGCCGGCGGTCGGCTGGTCGGTTGCCGCCGGATTGGGGTGCCTGCTGCTGGTAACCGCGGGCGTGGCTGCGCTGCGCACCGGAATGCAGCTCCAGATCCTGACCGGCGGCCAGATCAAGCTGCTGGCGGCGGGGGCAACCTGGCTGGGCGTCGAGGGGGCGCTTTTCGTGATTGCGATCACGGCGCTGACCCTGCTGGCTCTGGCAGCAGTCCAACAGTTCCGGACCGTCGCTCGACGGCCTGATTCGGCGGCCATCATGGCCATCGCCATCTTCTGCGTCGGACTTCAGCAAGTCCTGCCCGGCACCTAGCGGCCCGCTCAGACGAGGTTATTTTGCACATGAACGTGATGACACCGACCTGGCGAACGCGACTTGGGGCCATTCTCAATCCGGGACCGGCCAGCGCGGAAAATGAGAGCGAATATCCGGTGCACGACGATACGCCGCCCGAGCCGGTCCTTATCGTGGATGACGACGAGGACTTCGGCAGCGAGTGTGCGTTCAGCCTCCAGCTCATGGGGTATGAGCCGGTTGTCGCAACAAGTGCAGAAGAGGCGATGGAGCTGTTCGAGGAGCACGAGATCTCGATCGGGATCGTCGATTACAATATGCCCGGACAGGATGGCATCGCGCTGATCCACGCGCTTTCGCAAAGCGCCGAGATGCGGGGGCGGCGGCTCCAGTTCATCATGGCCACAGGCTATGCCAGCAAGGATGTCGCCATCGACGCGATGCGGGCTTCCGCTGTCGACTTCCTGGAAAAGCCGGTCAACCAGTCGGATCTCCGCAAGGCGTTGCAGCGTATCAAGGGATTGCGCCAGACGCCGGAGGCGAGAGGCTCGCTGCTGGGAAAGATTTCCAGCCTGAGCACCGAACTTCAGCGCCTTGCGATCCTGATGGATGACCCGGACGCTTCCGCGCGGCGGGCCGATGTAGCTCCTTCAGATGAGATCAAGGCGCCGGTCGCCGGGGTTAATGCGCCCGCTTCCGAAACCGGGCAGTTGACGGATTACATCCGGGAACTGCTGCGCAAGGAAATGAAACGCAGGGAGATCGGCGGCGGCGAACTGTTCGGGGATCCAGCCTGGGAAATGTTGCTCGATCTTCTGCTGGCCAAGATCGAAGGCCGGCGCGTTTCGGTATCGAGCGCCTGCATCGCCTCCGGCGCACCGATGAGCACGGCGCTGCGGCTGGTGCGGCGACTGGTTGGGGAAGGTGTGCTCTGTCGATTGCCAGATGAGCAGGATCGTCGTCGTCACTTCCTGATCATCAATCCCAAGTTCGAACTGCCCCTGCTGGATTATCTTACCGAACAGCTTCGCCAGCGGTCGGCTGCTTCCACCCGGTAGCAGGGCGCGGGCTGACTCGAAAATTCGGCGATCAGGAACGCTTTGTTTACCAACAATCGTTAGCAAAGCCGCCGTTCCGACCTACGTGAATGGCCTGATGACTACCGACCCGCGGACAATGTTGTTCATGTCAAATGCGATCGCCTTCGTGGCGTCCGCATTCCTTATGCTGGAATGGCATCTCTTGCGGGAGCGGTCGCTGGCATATTGGAGCGCCGGTTTCGGCGCGATCGTGGCGGGCTGCACGATCACGCCGCTGCGGGAGCAGGGGTTCTTCATTGCGGGCATCTGGGTGGCCAATGGCCTCCTGGTGGTGGCGCATATCGCGTTTCTCTTCGGTACTTCCGCCTTCGCCGGAAAGCGTCCGCCCAAGGCATGGACATGTGTGCTGATCGCCTGGTTGGCGATGCTGGCCGTGCCTGAGGGGCCCGCGCGAACGCAGGTCCTGGCGCTGACCAATTCGCTGATCGTTGCGTTGCTCTCGCTCAAATGTGCGGATCTGTTGGGCGGGCTGCGCAAACGGCGAGACCCCGATACCACGGTGCTGGCCTTCGCCTTTCTCGGGCATGGGGCATTCTATCTCTTCAAGGCTTTCGCGGTGTTTCTGCCTGGGGCCTTCATCAACCTCACGCATTACAGCGGCCTGATGATTTCGGTTTCGCTGTTCGAAGGGATCATGATGGAAGTGGCCCTTGCGCTGTCCATTGTCGGCACGCTGCGTCGGCGCCGCGAACAGAGCATCGTGAAACTGGCCGAGCACGACCCGCTGACGGGGCTGCTCAACCGCCGTGGCTTCGAAGCGCGCGCGAATGCCCTGCTGCGTGCGGAAGCCGGCCAAGGGGCCTTGCTGCTGCTCGATATCGACCATTTCAAGTCGATCAACGATGGCTACGGACATCCTGAAGGGGATCGTCTGCTGATCGCCTTGGGTGTGTTCCTCAACTCGGCCCTGCCCGAAAATGCGGTCTATGCCCGGCTTGGTGGAGACGAGTTCGCCGTTTTGCTACCCGGTACCAGCGCCTTGTCGGCGCTGACGCTGGGCAAGACTCTTTGTCAGGGCTTCGCCAGGATCGGAGCGCGGGGGAACGGCGGCACGCTAAGCATCGGCTGCGCGACATATTCGGAAGGCTCGCTTGCGCTGGAAGAACTGCAGGCGATTGCCGACAGGGCGCTTTACGACGCCAAGCGACAGGGCAGGAACCGTTCAAGTCATCGCGATGCGACGCCTGCGGATACGGCCTTGTCCAGCATTCCAGCGCTGCATGAGGCGCACGTTCCCGCGACTTCGGCCGACGTGCTTTCGATCGCGGCCGCGTCGCCGACCCGCGCCTGAGGAAGCGTTAGGGCCGGTTATCCACCGGCGCGAAACCGCAGGCGCGAATCCCCGCCGTAAATCGAGGCATCCCGCTTGAGAAACCTTTACCAAAACAATACCTAATCAAGGTAAGTGATACAGTTTGGACCGGGGGGGACAAATTTGCGATCGACCAGGGTATTCAGCGGAAGACAGGAACTGCATGGCGCGGCTGCGCCGGGAGCCTTGGACAAACAGGCGTTCCGGCTGCGTGATCTCGTGCCGGCGGCGGTTCTCCTCGCTTCCGGGCTGACCGCCCTGCTGGTGGCTTCGGTCTGGAGCGATGCCGCCGATGGCAAGTACATCGTCGTGGCCCCGACCGACTGGTCGTTGTCGCGAACGATCGGTCTTGTCCGGTCGGCTGACGGCCGGCTTCTCCAGCGAGCCAGGATTCCCAACGTCATCTTCGCTTCGTCCGCCTCGCCGGACTTCGCGTCTCACCTGCGCGCTGCCGGCGCCTGGCTCGTGGAGCCGGCGCCCCTGCCGCCGGGGTGTTCCATTTCCGAAGAAGGTTCCGTGCCGTGATCGGTGTTCTCGACAAGTTGCGCAACCAGTTCGGCCGCTTCCTGATACCCCTGTTCTGGGGGCATGTACCGCTCCAGGCCGTGGTTGCACACGCGATGGGGCTATCGCCGATCCGGGCGGGGCTTGCCGCCGCCATCGTCGCTCTGGCCTACCATCTTACATGGCGACGCTGCGGTACGGCGCCCGCCACCCGCTATCTTTCGGCGGTCGCCCTGATGGCGGAACCGGCGATGCTGCTGTTCCTGCTTCGCGGACACCCGTGGCAGATGGACATGCATATGTACTTCTTCGCCATGCTGGCCCTGACCATCGCCTGGCTGGACCGCGAGACCATCCTCGTGGCGGCGGGGGCGATTGCAGCGCATCATCTGCTATTGCTCTACCTGCTTCCCTATGCGGTGTTCCCGGCTGCAGGCAATCTGGAGCGGGTCCTGCTTCATGCGTCGATCGTCGCTTTCCAGACTGCCGTGCTGATCTGGCTGAACAAGATGCTGCTCGCCAGCTTCGACCGGATCGGCCGCATGAGCGAGGAAATCGTCGCCAAGAACGCCGCGCTGGAAGCGCGCACGCGCGAGGCCGAGGATGCGACCCGCGCCAAGAGCATGTTCCTGGCGAACATGAGCCACGAGATACGCACACCCATGAATGCGATCATGGGCTTCTGCCATCTGGTTGGCCGCACGAACCTTGACGACCGGCAGCGCGGATATGTCGAGCGGATCAGCGGCGCTGGCGCCTCGTTGCTGAGGCTCATCAACGACATCCTGGACTATTCCAAGAACGAGGCGGGCAAGCTGACGCTGGAAGCGAGGCCTTTCGATTTGCGCGCGGCGATTGCCGGGCAAGTCCAGCTTCTCACGGTGGAGGCAAGTGCCAAGGGCGTGCAGATCGTCTCGCAGATCGATCACAAGGTTCCGAGCGCTGTAATCGGAGACGAGTTGCGGTTCTCGCAGGTCGTGCTCAATCTCCTCAGCAACGCCGTGAAGTTTTCCAACCGGGGCGCGGTGACGATCGCGGTCGATGTGCGTTCGCGGGATTCCTCGCGGCTCACGATCGAGCTTTCGGTTCGGGATCACGGCATCGGTATGTCTGCGGAGCAGCAGGCGGGCCTGTTCAGCTCGTTTTCCCAGGGGGACAATTCCACCACCCGGCGGTTCGGCGGAACGGGTCTGGGGCTGGCGATCTGCCGCCAGATCGTGGAGCAGATGGGCGGTGACATCGGCGTGGAGAGCGCGCCGAACCTTGGCAGCACCTTCACCTGCCGGATGGTCTTCGCAGAGCACGCGAACAGGCGCGCAGATGCGATGCCCGCACCGTATCTGCGCCGGCTTCGCGTTCTGGCGGCGGACGACAACGCAGCCGCGCGTCAGGTCGTGGAGGAGATCTTCAACGACTGGCAGATGGACGTCGATCTCGTTTCCTCCGGGGACGAGGCGGTGGCCGCCTTCGCCAGTGCGGCGCAGCAGGGGGCGGCCTATGATCTCGTCCTGCTCGACTGGAAGATGCCGGGCATGGACGGCATGGAGGCGGTGCGGACTTTGCGGCGCATGCAGCACGGCGCGCCATCGCCGGTGACGCTGATCGTCACTGCCTATGCGATTGACGAGATGGCGGCCGAAGCCGGAGAGGCGGGGGTCTCGGCTTTCCTCACTAAGCCGATCGACCCGGCGGCTCTGCTGGATACGATCACCTCGTTGTTCGCCGAGGCGCAACGGGCGCCCGCTCCCAGGCAGACGGAATCGGTGGCGGAAGGCAAGGTCGAGCCGCATTTACGGGGCCTGCGCGTCCTGCTGGTGGAAGATAACGAGATCAACCGAGAGATCGCGATAGAGTTGCTCACGCACGCCGGCCTGATCGTGGACAGCGCGGAAAACGGCCGGATCGCCTGCGAAAAGGTCATGGAACACGGCGCTGAATATGCCGCGATTCTGATGGACGTGCAGATGCCGGAAATGGATGGCATCGAGGCAACGACGATCATCCGCGAAACCTGGACGGCGGACCAGCTGCCTATCATCGCGATCACCGCTCACGCCTTCGAAACCGAACGGGAGCGCTGCCTGTCTGTCGGCATGAACGATCACGTCGCCAAGCCGGTCGATCCTTCGCAATTGCTCCGTACTCTCAATCGCTGGCTGAAGCCTGCCGTCGGATTGCTCGCGGCGGAGCCCGCGGGGCCCGATGTGCCCCCCCACTCTCCGGATGCGCTGCCCCGGCAGCTCGGCCCGTTCGATCTCGAAACCGCGCTCAAACGGGTGAATGGCAAGGAGGCCCTGCTGCGCAAGCTGGTCATCAGCTTCGCCAATTCCTATGCCCATGCCGAACAGGAACTGCGTGAGCGGATTGCGGCGGGGCAGATCGGCGATGCCCGGCGGCTGGTGCACAGCCTCAAGGGCGTGGCGGGCTCGCTGGAACTGCGCGCGCTGCAAGCCTGCGCGGCAGAGGTTGAACGTCTGCTCGCACAGGATGCTGTTGCCGAGGCGCAGTCTGCACTTGTCGGGCTCGTTCCAGAGCTGAACAGAGCCGTGGCCGCTGCCCGCACACTTTCCACGGAGCCGCCGCCGCCATCATCCTTGGGACTGGTTCTGCCGGTGGACACCGGCTCCGATCTCGGCACCATCCGCGAGGAACTGCGCGGCTTGCTGCATCGTCGCAGTCTGGGCGCGCGGCATGCCTTCGAAAGGATGGCGCGGGCGATGGGCCTGTCCGATGCCGAGCGACTGAATCACCCCCTGCATTGCGCACTCCAGAAGCTCGATTACGTCTCGGCTCTCGCCCTGCTGGATGACGTGCCCATGGAACCTGCGGGAAGCAGCCGGGCGGCCGCATCGGAAGGCATGCCTTCGTGACCAAGGCGACCATCCTCATCGTCGATGACGATGTCGCGAACATCGAGATCATGAACGCCGTGCTCGAAGACGATTACGACGTCTGCTTCGCCATGTCGGGCGAGGAAGCGATCGAAACGGCGCGGACGGTGGACCCGGACCTGATCCTGCTCGATATCGTGTTGCCGGGGCTGGACGGTTTCGAGGTTTGCCGGGAGCTCAAGGTCGATCCCGTGCTGGCGGACGTGCCGATAATCTTCATGACCGGCCTCGACGATTCCGAGGACGAGATGAGGGGCCTTTCGCTAGGCGCGATCGACTATGTGGCCAAGCCGATCCAGCCCGCCATCCTGCGGGCTCGGGTGAGCAACCATGTCGAGCTGAAGCGCCTTCGCGACAAGCTGGCCGAACTGGCGGTAACCGATGCGCTGACCGGGCTCAGCAACCGGCGGCAGCTTGAACGGACGCTGGAGGCAGAGTGGTCCCGAATGTGCCGCAGTGGTGACTGGCTGTCGGTCATCATGCTCGACATCGATTTCTTCAAGCAGTTCAACGACACCTACGGACATGTTGCCGGAGATCGCTGCATCGTCATGATCGCGGCCACGCTCAACCGAGCCTTGCGCCGCGTTACGGCGGTGACGGCCCGTTATGGCGGGGAGGAGTTCGTGTGTATCCTGCCCGGCGCGGACCCGGCTTCCGCGCGGCAGGTCGCGGAGGAAATCCGCAGGCAGGTCAACGCGTTGCAGATCCCTTACGAGACATCGCAGGTCAGTTCCTACGTTACCGTCAGCATCGGTGTCGCCAGTGCGCGCTGCACTGGCGACATGACGCCTGAACGGTGGATCGCGGAAGCGGACAAGCAGCTCTACCTTAGCAAGGTCGGAGGCCGGGACCGGATCGTCGGAACCCAGTTCCAGGTGACCTGCCTGGGTTGACGGCTGCGTCAGGCCGGCTCGGCAACCCGTTCCGGCTGCATCAGCCGCTCGGCGATGCGGTCCGCGACGGTCGAGGGCGGGAGTGCGTCCTGCGCCGCTTCATCGAGAAGCGCAGACACGCGGGGGCCGATCTGAAGGACGCGCTGGCGGACTTCATCGGTGCTTTCGTGAAGGTACTCGGCCGAGACGTTGATGATGCCGCCTGCATTGGCGACGTAGTCGGGCACGTAGACCAGCCCGCGTTCCAGCAGGAGCCGGCGACATCTTCGCTGGAGAGCTGGTTGTTGGCTGCTCCGCAAACGATCTGGGCCTGCAGTGCCGAGACGGTTGCCGCATCCAGCACGCCGCCAAGGGCGCAAGGCGCGAAGACATCGGCGGCAACTCCTGAGATCTCGCTGACCGGCACGATGCTGGCGCCATGCTTCTCGGCGATCCGCGCGCAGCGGGCCGGATCGATATCGGCCACGACGAGCCGGGCGCCGGCTTCAGCCAGCAGATCGCACAGGTGTGCACCGACGTTACCGACGCCAAGCACCGATACCGTCATGCCGGAAAGGCCGCCGCCGAAACGGAACCCCGCAGCGAAGCGCATGGCCTCGAACACTCCGAGCGCGGTCCAGGGCGAAGGATCGCCCCCGGCGCGGCCGGGCAGTGCCGTGCGGCCGGCCACATGGTTCGTGTGGCGTGCAACCGCCTCCATGTCCGATACGCTGGTGCCGACATCCTCTGCCGTGACATAGCGGCCTTCGAGCCGTTCGACAGCCTCGCCGAAAGCCTCGAACAGGGCTGTGCGGTCGAACGCACCGGCCGGACGGCGAAGCACGGCCTTGCCGCCGCCGAAGGGCAGTTCGGCCATGGCGTTCTTGTAGCTCATGCCTTCGGCCAGACGCACAGCGTCTGCCATGGCGGCGCTTTCGTCGGCGTAAGTCCAGAACCGGCAGCCGCCGGCAGCCGGTCCGCGCGCGTGGAGTGAATGGCGATTACACCGTCAAGGCCGGCAGCTTCCTCGTAGAGACGGACATATTCCATCGGCGGCGTCATGCGGCTGGCGCGGGCGACCATTTTCGAACTCCAGTCGGGATTGGCGTAATTGCCGCAAGCATTGTCGCAGGCCGGGCGGGAGATTTCTCTCCTCATTTGGGTGCGGGAAGCTAGTTTTGTGGCAAGACTGACCCGAGAATACATGATATGAGAATGAAATGACCGAACTTGATCCCTATGAGCGCAAGATTCTCCGCGAGCTGCAGCGCGATGCAGGCCAGACTACGGCGCAGATCGCAGAACGGGTGGGCTTGTCCTCTTCGCCATGCTGGCGCCGGATCGATCGGCTTGAGCGCGAGGGCTACATCAAGCGGCGGGTGGCGCTGGTAGATCGAAAGAAGGTCGGCCTCGATGCCCATGTCTTTGCGCAAGTGAAGCTCAACGCCCATGGCCGCGCCAATCTCGACGAATTCTCCGCCAAGATCCGGGAATTTCCAGAGGTTCTGGACTGCTACGTGCTGATGGGCTCGATCGATTTCCTGATCCGCGTCGTCGCCGCCGATATCGAGGCTTACGAAAAATTCTTCTTCGAGAAGCTGTCTCAGCTTCCCGGCGTTCAGGAAATCAACTCGATCGTGGCCTTGTCGGAAATCAAGGCGACGACCGAGTTGCCGATCTGATCCGCGTTTTCCGGGACGCCGCGCTCGGACGCGGCGTTCGCCTTGCGGCGGGCCAGTGGAAGCAGGCCGAGGCCTGCACCGGACAGGGCAAGCGCCAGGTCGATCGCCGCCGAACTTGCGGGATGGGTCGGCGCCAGCGCGAAATGGCCTATCCCCGTCGCCAGCAGTGCGAGCCCCAGCGCTGTGCGCAGGCGCGCCGAAGTGATTTCGGCCGGGCGAAGCGTTGCGGCCGCGAGGCCCAGTACCAGCAGGCCCCAGAACACCGGAACCAGCGGGGCTTCGGCACCCGCAATCGCCCGCAGCCAGTAGACCAAGGCCAGCGCGAGCGGACTGCCCCAGATCGTCACCGCCCATTGCGCTTCAAGGCGGGTGGAGGGCCGCCCGCGCGCACGGCGCTTCATCAGCCAGAGCGTCGTGCCCGTCGAGATGATGGCGCAGAGCGCGAGGCCGAAGAGGAAATAGGCGATTTCCACGGGCACACCGCCAAAAGTGCCGAAATGCATCTTGTAGATCGAGGCGATGGCCTGCTGGCCGGTCCGTCCGTCCGAGAGGCCGACATTTCCGCGATAGTTGCCGGTGCCTCCGAACAGATAAGTCTCGCCGTAGATCAGGCGCCGGTCGTGGTCGGCAAGCACGGCAATCTGCTGGCCAGCGGTGCCGGGTTCCTCGATCGTCACATAGGTCACGCGGTGACCGGGACGGTGAGCGGCCATCCATGCCAGGGCCCGGTCCGCGCGGGCTACGGGTGCAGGGCTGGTATCGGCCTTGGGTTCGGCCCCGAACAGGGGGCCGTAAGCAGCCTCGAAGTCACCGGCATGGCGTTCCGCGGCGATGGTCTGGAATACCAGTTGTCCCAGGCCCAGTATGGCGCCGGTGAAGCCCAGCGCGGCCACGAACGGGAGCAGCCAGACGCCGAAGCGGTTGTGCAGGTCGGACCGGCTGAGTTGCGGCCTGCCCCGCAGGCGCATGCGGAAGGCATCGCGGAAGATGCGCGGATGGGCGATCACGCCGGTGACCGTTGCTGCGCA
Organism: Novosphingobium sp. ST904; assembly: GCF_001298105.1. Lineage (GTDB taxonomy): Bacteria > Pseudomonadota > Alphaproteobacteria > Sphingomonadales > Sphingomonadaceae > Novosphingobium. Next base: position 67,465 of record NZ_LGJH01000135.1, read on the forward strand.
GAGCATGATGCCCAAGGTTCCGGTAAGCAGCAGCCCCCAGAACATCGGCAGGTGCAGGTAGTAGTGGAGGAAGAGGACGAACTCGGTCCAGACGTGCGCTTCCGGGGCATCGTAGCGCCCCGCGGCGTCGACGTAGGCCGCACCGTTATCGGTCGTCACGACCACGCGCGGAAGGCCCTCGGTCGGCAGGTGGATGAAGGCGTGAGTGGTTGGCTTTCCTTGCCGCGCGAGCAGGCCTTCCAGAGCGCGCTGGGCGGCTTGCGGCGAGATTTCGGCCATTTCGGCGGCGGAGGGTTCCTCCCAGCGCTGCAGGTGTTCCTGGAGGACGACCAATGCGCCGGACAGGCAGACGAGATAGAGCGCAGCCCCTATCAGCAGCCCGATTGCGGCATGGCCGGCAAGGGCGCGCTGCACTAGTCCTTCGGAAGGCTTCACATTGCCAGCCATGCAATCCCTCCAACCAGTGCGACCGCGACCGGCGCGGGGATCATCGCCGAGAGAGTTCTGCAGGTCATCTGCCAGCTTGCCATCGCAATCCACAACAGGGGAAGCAGGAAAAGCGCCGTTGCCGTGGCATCGGCTTCGTGGCTGCCGGCGCGGAACATCGCGCGTTGCACCACCCAGGCGAGCCATAGCCCGGCAGCAAGATCCAGCCCGACGACGACAAGGAACACGCCGCAGCGACGGGCGATATCGGGCCAGTCCACCGGGCCGACCGGCAGCGGCGCGGGCGCCCTTTCACGCGGTGTGCGCTGCGGCGCCGGGGTAGCGGCAGCGGCCTGCGCGATCACGGCCAGTGCCATCGTCATCGAGACGGTTGCGCCCGCCGTCAGTCCCCAGGCGCCTTCACCGGCTGCCAGCAGGACCGTGGCAACCGCCATCGCCGTCCATGCGATGGCCACCACGGCCCTGCTGCGCTGCCATCCGTAGCGCAGCAGCAGCGGACCGGCCGCACAAAGCGCCAGCGCGCCGGTGAGGGTTGCCCCGGCCATCGTCAGAAACTGAAGCCGACCGTTCCGCGCACCGTGCGCGGAGCACCGTAGTAGGCCTGGTCCCACTGAAGGCTTGTCCAGTACTTCACATTCGTCACGTTATCGACGTTCACTGCGAGCGACACGTTCTTCGTCACCTGATAGCGGGCCATGAGATCGACGATAGCATAACCTTTCTGCGTCATGGTCGCATCTTCGCCATCGGCGGTGAAGGCTTCGTAAAGCTGCGATATCCTGCTCTGGTACCGGGCCGAAACACCCATGCGCAGTTCGTCGAGCGAGGGCGGGGAATAGACCGCGCTCAGCCGTACCGTGTGGCGCGGAATGAAGGTCCGGGCTTTATCGCCCTGGTCATCCTCGATATCGACATAGGCATAGCCGCCCGAGAGCTGAAGGCCCGGCAGCGGCTCGCCCGCCACATCGACTTCGACGCCTTGCGACCTGGCGTTGACACCTCTGTAAAGCGTCTGGCCAAGGTCGGGATCGAAGCCGATGGATTCGGCCACATTGTCCTGCCTGGTCTTGAAGACGGCCACGGCGGCGGTGAGCCTGCCATCGTTCCACGCGCCTTTGATGCCGGCCTCGTAGGTTTCGCCTTCGAGGGGATCGAGGATCGATCCGTCCGCTGCGAGTTGCACCTGCGGGCTGAAGATCGTCGCATAGCTGGCATAGGCGGTGAGAGTGCCGGTGAGATCGAAAGTCAGGCCGGCGAACGGCAGGAACTTGGTCCGGTCGAACGAATAGGGCGTGTCATAGGAGATGCCGGTTCGCTTGGCATTGGTGACATTGCCGCCGATCATGACCTTGAGCGGATCGGCCAGCGAGATGCGTGCCAGGCCGTAGACACTGGCGATCTTGGTCTTGAAGTCGGCCGTCACGGCATAGTCGCCGAAGTTCGGGTAAGCGAAATCGCCGTCAAAGGCGCTGTTACCCGGCAGAGCGACGCCGATGGCATCTGCATCCACCGATTCCTGCTCGACCAGACGGGATTCTCCATAGTTCACGCCAAGGACAACGTCATGCTCCTGCCCGCCCAGGTGGACCTTGCCAGTGACATGGGCATCGATGGTGGTCTCGCGCAGCCTGTCGAGATAGGCGCCGGGATAGGAAAACAGTCCATCGCCGGTTTCGGGATCCTGTGCGCCGTAAACATAGAACAGCTTGGAATCCTGGTCGCGGGCGCGGCGCAGAACTGAGATCTTGGCGTTCCAGTCTTCGCTGAACTGATGAGTGACATCGGCAAAGAAGTTGCGGTCCAGCGAGTACCAGGACGACCACGGCTGGGCCGAATTCGCCGAACGATCGTAGGTCACTGGAGAGCCATCGGCATAAAGAAACGGCAGGGCGCCCCAGCTTACGCCTCGGGGGTCGCTTTCCTGCCAGGAATATCCGGCGGTAACGACCGTGTCCGGTCCAAGGTCGGCCGCGGCAACACCGTAAAGCGTCAGCAGCGACGAATGGTAGTAGTCGAGATAGGAATCGCCCGTGTCATAGGCACCTACGAAGCGCGTGCGGATGCTGCCGTCTTCGGTCAGCGGCGTGTTGATGTCCACGTCGCCGCGAACATGGTCGTAGGAGCCATAGCTCAGGCTGGCGAAGCCGCCGAGGTCGCGGGTCGGACGCTTGCGGACGAAATTGATGGCCGCCGACGGGTTGCCTGTTTGCGAAAGCAGGCCGGTGGCGCCGCGCACCACTTCCACGCGGTCGAACAGGGCCGTGTCGATGGTACCGTTCTGGAGCCCATAGCTAAGCGGCTGGCCGATGCCATCGAACTGGAAGTTGACGATGTCGAAGCCGCGGGCGTTGTAGTAGGTCCGATCGGTCTCGGCACTGTCCACGTTTACGCCGGTCGCGCGGCGCAGCAGGTTGTCCACGGTGTCCAGCCCGAAGTCCTCGATCTGCGCGCGGGTGATTATGCTGACCGCCTGCGGGGTTTCGCGAAGCGAAAGATCGAGGCGGGTGGTGGAGCCCTGACCTTCGATCACATAGTCGCTGGGGAGCGCGCCGGTCACGACGATCTCGTCGCTGCGAGGCTCGCCTGCCGTTTCGGCAGTATTGTCTGCGGCATGCGCGGCGAATGCAAACACCCCGTTTGCCGTGAGCGCCATGGCTGCGATGGGCGCGCTTCGCATCAACAAGGAACGCAAACTCTTCTTGGCTGAACGGAACCCGGACTGGTGCATTCGAAAAGCTCCTATAAACTGATAACGCTTCGCAGTCGCGTTAGGCGCAGTGATGGAGCTTCGCCTGGGAGTCAACGAACCGGGCAGGCGCGAGTACGCTTTACCGCAGGAGTGATGCAGTTATTCCACACTCCGCCAGTCAGGACTGCCGGCATACTTTGGTGAGAGCGGGCTGGCAGGCCGTCGGGCTGCTTAGCCCTCCAGTTTGCGCAGCCGGTTGAATAGCGAACTGCACTCTTCTCCCGGCTCGATAGCCCAGCTCCGTCTGGCGCACTGCCGTGCGCGTTCGATGTGTTCTGGTTCTCGGGTCTGCTCAAAGCGATCGAGCCAGAGCGCGCCCCGCTGGACGAACAGGATGCACTGTTCCGTGTGGTCCAGCCCATTGGCCTTGCGGATGAGGAGGTCGGTATGTGCAAGAGCGTCCGTTGTCCGCCCGGTCTCACGCAATGCCGAAACCATTGCAATGACGAGATCGCCGGGCGGGGGATCGCCTGCGCCCTCCAGCCACGCTGCGATCAGCTTTGCCTCCAGTTGCGCAGAACCATACTTGCGGGTCAGCCTGATGCCTTCGAAACGTTCATCCCGCCAGGGCAGGCGGTAAGCATGTGCGGCTTCGATTGCCGCCAGTAGTCCCGGTATGTCGTCCTGCCCGATGGATGTGCGGAAGCCGAAGGCAGCGATCTTGCGCCGGGCCGCTTCGAGCGCGTGATCCTCGGGAGTGCGCAATGCGTCTATGGCGCTTGTCAGTTCCGGCGTCAGGAGGATGTAGCCCGATGTCAGCGGCAGGCTGCTTGAACGGCAGTCGGAAAATTGCAGTCGAACGGCCCGGGTGCGAAGATCGAGGCTTAGGATGGTGGCGAGGTCTTCGGGGTCCTCGTGATAGAATTCCGATCCGATCAGGGCATGGACAAGAGCCGGCCCGCCCTTCCGGTGAAGCAGGGGCAGGAGTTCCTCACCGCTGATGTCCTCTGCCTCGCCGCCCAACCGATCGTCTCCTGCAGCGCAACCCTACCGCTTGATGCGGCTATAGACGCTCGGATGCCAATGGTGAGCCGCAATCCGCCGCGCGGCGCTGAAACCCGTCATTTTTTGATTAAGTGTCATTTTTTTGAAAAAGGGGTGTTGACCGAATCAAGGGCGGGACTTAGAGGGCCTCTCACCGCAGCGGACCACACGGTTTCGCAGCGGTCGCCACCAGCTACGGGCAACTTGCTCCTCGAGGTAAAGATCGGGGACGG
>NZ_LGJH01000134.1 GCF_001298105.1 Novosphingobium sp. ST904
CCGCCGGCGGCCCGGTTCCCGCCGCGGCCATCCCGGCAGCTGGAAGCGGCAGCGGCAGGTCGCGCTGTTCGAACTGGCGGCGGCTGCTGGGGGAGACACCGCCGTTCCGTCCCCGCTGCGGCGCAGGCCTGTTCCCGCCCGCCCGATCTCGCCGGCGCACCGCCCTGCCGATAGGAGACGGCGCCGCACTGCTGCGGCGCGGCCGGACCTGCGCGAGGCCGAACGACGGCTGGCGGCGGACACCGCGCGGATCGGGGTGGCGACGGCCGATCTCTATCCCCGGATCAGCCTTGGCGGTTTTGGCGGCTTCCTGCGCAGCGAAACGGTAAAGGGCAGTGATTCCCTGTCCTTCTCGCTCGGCCCGCTGGTTTCGTGGAGCTTCCCCAACATGGCGACCGCACGCACGCGGTTGCGGCAGGCCGAAGCGCAGGGCGACGTGGCGCTGGCGACGTTCGACGGCCGCGTGCTCACCGCCCTGAAGGAAGTCGAACAGGCGCTTGCCCGCGTGGCCCAGGGCCAGCGCCGTCTCGACGATCTTGCCGAAGCCGAAGCCAGCGCCCAGCGGGCGTGGGCCCTTGCCGACCTGCGCTACCGCGCGGGTTCGATCTCGCTGCTCGACCTGCTGGTGGCGCAATCGGCGATGCTGGAAGCACGCTCCGTCCATGCAGCCGCACTCACGCAGCTCTCATCGGATCGGGTAGACCTGTTCAAGGCCCTTGGCGGCGGATGGCGTCAGGAAAGCACGGCGGAGGGCGCGAAACGCTGAGGTTCGCCCGCCCGCACCGACATTCGCGGCGCGCGCTATCCGGCGCGTCGATCCTCGCGACTGGGAAAAAGTGCAGCCGCAAGAATGCGCGCTGCGAATAGAGGCGGCTGGCGATGGCGGCGGCGCGGGCCGAAATCGATCATCCGCGCGGCAGGCCCCCTAACGGGCAACCTGCATCAGGAGTCCAAGGGTGTGCGTGCGATCACGCGCGCGCCCCTGGCACTCAGGCGGCCAGCGGCAGTTCGCGGGCAACAGTCTCGGGCTCGGCAGCGACGGGCGCTTCGGCAGCAGCAGCAGCGGTTTCCGCAAGAGCGGGCATGTGACGTTCGGCCATCACGACATCGCGGCGATAGGCGAAATAGAGGGACATCAGAGAGAACATCGGGATACCTCGTGAAGCAGCGTTCTGCTGCATTGCAACATGTCTGCTATGTGATCCCCGATGGCTCTCGCTGCAAATGCAAGCACCTCGCCTTCGGTTGCAAATCGCGCAACCTACCGATTTGGCCTTCCCCGAGCCGTAAAGTGTGCCCCTGCACGTCCAACGCAAGACGCGTCCTTCCGCTACGAAATGTCTTAAAACGGCCGATTTCTACGGATTTAATGTCGATACAGGCGGATACCGCTGCCGGTTCGACTGCCATCCTCTTGGCAATCACGACGGCGAATTGGCCCCGATCCGGGCTGAGGCGCACGCTTGCGGTGACAACAACTCAGCCCTCCATTGCATCGCAACGGACGCGAAATGCCGTGAGACTCGCGAAACTGCGCAAGGCAATTCACCCGAACTTCTTTCTATTGCGCGACACGCAAGATTCAGCGCGTAAAGCGGCATCGACTTGCGCGGCGCGGCCTGCGCCTCAGCAAACGGATCGATCCCCCCGACAGGCAGGCGACAGCGCGGCCCACCACCTCTTCGGGGGAGACCCGGCCCAGATCGACCGATGGCTGCGAGGCCGCACCATCGCCCGACAGCGCATATGTGCCATCACCCGCCCGCCTGCCGAGCCGCTTGACCAGCATCGGCTCTCCGCACCGGTGCACACAGACGATGTCGCCCTCACCCGGCGAAAACCAGCGCCCGCGCCGCCGCAGGAGGATGTAGTCACCCTCGCGCAAGGTCGGGAGCATGCTGCGCCCCCTGACCCGGACCAGCATCCAGCCAAGCCACCAGCCCGCGCTCACAGCACCGGGTAGACCACCTCGATCGACGGCGGATAGGGACAGGGACGGCGCACCGTCTCGATGTCCTTGGTCGCCCAGAATATCTCGGCAAAGCGATTGACCAGTTCGACCAGCTTTTCGCCGTCGGCCCGGTGCACATCCTGCTTGCAGGCGCTGCCGACCATCATGATCCGGTGCGCCAGGTCGTGGATCTCGGGATATTTCTCGATCTGGGGCGCCTTGAAATAGTCGCCCCAGATAACGCGGATTTCGGACTTCACCTTCTCCGCCTCGATCTCCTTCATCGCGATGTTGCGCGACATGGTGTTGTGCCGGGACACCGGATCGGCATCGACCTTCGCCGCGATCTCGTGAAGAATATCCATCATCCGCACCACCGAAACGGCCGCGATCAGCGCCGGGCCGGGATCGTAGATCTTCCAGGGAATGTCGCAGTGGGCCTGGGCTTCCTCGATGCCGGGAATCCGGTCGAGCATGTTTCTGATGAAGAACATCGGCAATCCCTCAATGTCTGGGAGAAAACTCGTCAATGAACCGCAGCGCGATCGCGCGGGCACAGCTTCCATCCACCGCGACATTGCCGAAACGGCGACAAAGCGCGAACAGCAATCAGCCCGCCGCCAGCAGCAACCCGGCCCCAGCCGCGACACCGCCGACGATCCGGGCTGCCGAACGGGCGCGTCCCTGCGCAAGCCCCGCCATGGCGACGCCCGCCGCGATGCCTGCCGCATGAAGGCCGAGCGTGCCGGCAAGGAAGCCGAGGATATAGCGGCTGGACACCATCCCGTCCGCTTCGGCGCCGTGGGCATGGCCGTGGAGGAGTGCGGTGGCTCCGACAAGCACTGCCGCTGCCGCCAGCGGCAGGCGCGCCTGCAGCGCGACGATCAAACCGAGCGCGATAACCGATAGAGCGATGCCGAATTCGACGGCCGACGCGCCGATCCCCGCAGCGCCGATCGAACTGCCCGCCGCCATGCCGGCAAGGAACGTCGCCGGCAAAATCCAGATCGCCCGCCCGCCCAGTTGCACGGCGAGCAGACCCACCAGCACCATCGCCAGAACATGATCGGCTCCGGATAGCGGATGCACGAGCCCTTCGATGAAGCTGGCCCTATGTTCATGGCCCGGATGCGCCAGTGCCGTGGCGGGAAGCAGGAACGCGAAAGCAGCGGAAAGGACGGGGATCGAGGTTTGCACCCGCATGGACGGCTCCTTCCAGTAAGGAGAAGAAGCCTATAATTGACGCTAATGATTTGCAATAGTATTTACAAAGCTGGCAGTTCGGGAATTTCCGAGCCGGTCTACCGGGCTTCCAGAACCATGTTGAACGGACCCTCCGTGGCCCGCCTGACAGTGTGGAAACCGCCGTCATGAAGGATTTGCGCCAGCCTCGCTTCCCCCGCCTGCGCCCCGAGCCCCTCACCCACCTCCTGATCGAGCGAAGTCGGAACGCAGATCATCGTGGAGGCATTGTAATAGAGCCGCCCGACGGGATTGAGATTGTCTTCTGGCCGGTCTCCCGCGATCGGCTCGACGATCATCCAGGTGCCGCCCTGAACCAGAATCCGCCTCATTTGAGCAGCGCAGCCGCGCGGATCGCCCATGTCGTGCAGACAGTCGTACATGGTCACGAGGTCGAACCCGGTTTCCACAATGTCCTTCGCCTTGGCGACCCGGAAGTCGACCCGTTCAGCAAGGCCATGTTCGGCAGCATGACGGCGCGCTTCCTCGATCGACGGTTCGTGGAAATCGTATCCGGTGAAATGGCTCTCGGGATAAGCCTTTGCCATCAGCAGCGTGGAGAATCCCACGCCGCAGCCCACGTCCGCAACCGCGCGCCGGCGCGCAACCGCTGCTCCACACCTTGAAGTGCGGGTATCCAGTTCTGCACGATGTTGTTGACGTAACCGGGGCGGAAAAACGCCCCCGTGGCACAGAACAGACATCCGGCATGGTCGCCCCAGCGCACCCCTTCCCCGGTTCGAAAACACGCCTCCACCTTCGGCTCGGCCTCGATCATCGCAGCGGCAAGTTCGAACGCTCCGGCAAGATAGACCGGACTGTCCCGGTGAACGAACACCATCGCCTGCTCGGGTGAAAGGCTGAACCTGCCGCTCGCCGGATCGTAGGCCAGATAGCCGTTCGCCGCCTGCGCCATGGCCCATTCGCGGACATAGCGTTCGTGAAGACCCCCGGCCCGGCCTGCCAGTTCCTCGGCCGAAGCCGGTGCCTGCGCCAGCGCATCGAACAGGCCAAGTCGTATTCCGATCCTGACGGTAGGCACGCTGAGCGCGCCGCCGAGATCTCCCAGCATCTTTCCGACAAAGGCATGAAGCCTCGCCTCGTCGAGCGGTTCCGTCATGGCTCCAGCGACTCTTTCAGTTGCTGCTGGCGCCGGAGACTAGCACATCGGGCGCGTCACGCGGCGCGCCGGAGGTGTGACTATTATGGATGAACCCGATGCGAAGCGAAGGCGGGAAAGCGGCTGCTTCAATCTTCGGCCTGCACGGCGGCCAGGCTTTCCCGCACACGGGCTAGCGCCATTTCCACCGGCTCCCGTTCGCCCATCAGCGCGAAACTGCCGTTGATATCGAACACGCAGTGGCCATGGACCGTCGCCACCAGCGACCGCGCCAGCCGGGGCGCCTTTGCCCGCAGGTCCGCAGGGAGGACTTTCTCCACTTCCTCCACCACGAGATCGGTCAGCCTGCCCCGGATCAGGTCATGCTCTTCGGGAAGGCCCATGTCAGGCGGCAGGTGATGGTCGTAGATCGCCGTCCAGGCATTGCGATTGGCCCGGGCAAAACCGAAATAACCTTCCACCAGGCAGCGCACGCGATCCTCGCCCGAAGCGGCCAGCGCTTCGCGCATGTAGTCCGTCCACAATACGAAAGTGCGCGTGTTGATGGCGATGATGAGCTGGTCGTAATTGCCCATCACGTTGTAGAGCGTGCCGATCGAGTAGCCGATCCGCTTCGCCACCTCGCGCGCGGAAAACCGCGAAAAACCGACGTCGGCCATGTGCTTGTGGCCTTCTACGATGAGCATCTGCTCCAGCTCCTGGCGGCTGTGGTCGGATCGTCTTCCCATGGCCGGCGATTCTAATCGCCTCTTAAAAAATGTACAGCGTACAATTTTATATTGAACATCGCTTAATTTAAAGATAGCGCTTGCTGAACCTAGAGCGCGACCTTCCAAGATCGAGAGGACCGGCGATGACCAGCCCCGAAAGTTCCGAAGCACTGCCATCCGGCGAACCTGCCGCCGATTGGCCCTTGCGATCCTGGGGCCTGGCCCTGCTGGGCGGGCTGGCCGGTCTCGCGGTCCACTGGATCGTCCCGCCGGACCTTGCGTCGGCAATCTTGACGCCATGCAGCTGCGCATGGCGATGGCCACCTTCATCGGCATCGGCACGCTGATCTTCGGGTTTCTGGTAGAACGCACGCGCATTCACTGGAGCGTAGCCAGCGCGGCGATCGGTGCGGCGGTAGTGGCGCTGACGATCTACTGGAACGGGCCTTTCGGTGCGGCCAGGGGCGAGGAGCCGTGGCGGATCGTCTGCGCGGTGCTGGCCGTCGTCATCGCCGCCCCGCTGTTCCAGGCCTGGCGGGATGCGCGGACCGCTGCGGAAAGCGCGGATGAAGGGCGGCGTTTCGCCATTCCCTATCCCGAGGCTCATGGCCATGCCTGGACCAATGTCGTCCTATGGTGCGCGGCCTGGGTCTTCGTAGGGGTGAGCTGGGCCATGGTGCTGCTGCTCGGGCAGCTGTTCCGCCTCATCGGCATCAACCTCCTTAACGACCTGATCGAAAAGAACTGGGCGATCCTGCTGCTTACCGGCGCCGCACTGGGGGCCGGCATCGGGCTGCTGCGCGATCGCGACGGCATCCTGCGGCTGCTCCAGCGGGTGGTGACGACGATCCTCTCGGTCCTTGCCCCGGTGCTGGCGATCGGACTGCTGGTTTTCCTTGCGGCGATCCCGTTCACTGGCCTTGCGCCCTTGTGGGATGCAACCCGTTCTACCAGCCCGATCCTGCTCGGCTGCGTGATCGGCGCCCTCTCGCTTGCCAATGCCGTGATCGGTGACGAAACCGCGCATGAGCCGCGCAGCCCGGTCCTGCGCGGCAGCGTCGCGGCGCTAAGCGTCGCCATGCTGCCGCTGGGCGTGATCGCCGCGATTTCCACCGGCCTGCGCATCCAGCAATACGGCCTGACGCCGGACCGGCTCTGGGCCGTGGTCTTCACCGGCATCGCCTGCGCTTACGGACTCGCCTACCTCGTCGTGCTGCTGCACTGGAGGGTGGCGGCCGCGCCGCACCTGCGCTTGGCGAACCTGCGCCTCGCAGGCGGGCTGTGCCTTCTGGCGCTTGTCCTGTCGACACCGCTGATCAACTTCGGCGCCCTTTCCGCGCAGGATCAGGTCGCCCGCCTGAACAGCGGCCGGACTTCGCCGGACAAGTTCGACTGGCGGGCCCTGCGGTTCGACTTCGGCCGCGCGGGCGAAGCGGCCACACGGAAGCTTGCCGCTGGCGGCCCTACGCCGGACATCCGGGCGGCCGCGAAAAAGGCGCTCGATGCGCAAAGCCGCTGGGCCATCGATCCTGTCTCGATAGAACAGGACAATCCGGTGATAGACCCGAAGCGGCTGCTCGTCCTGCCGCGCGGCACGCAGCTCCCCAAAGCGCTGCAGGAGCATCTGCTGGAATACAACGCCTGCTCGCTCGGCGATGCCTGCACCGTCCTGTACCAGCCGGGGAGCAAGGAGGCCGTGATCGTCACCGGCACGCAAAGCAGCCTGTGGAAGAAGGAGGGCGGCAGGTGGAGCACCAGTCCGGCCCGCCCGCTTATCACCGGCAAGGAAGCGCACGACCGCATCGAAGCCGCGCTGAAAGCCGGACGCGTGGAAGTCCGCGAGGTAAAGCGCCGCCAGGTCTTCGTTGACGGCCAGCCGCTGGGAGACGCGCTCGATTAGGTTGCAAGCACCCGCCCTGCCTGAACCCCGTTCAGGCAGGGACAGCTGCGAAAGGGCGCCGCCCTGCCAGGTGAAGCAGGGCGAGGTAGAGCAGGCTCGCGAAGACCGTGGCGTCAAGCGCGGGCACCGTGCTGATCGAGAAGTCATGATGCAACGCGATCGCGGCCAGACCGCTGGTGATCGCCCACGTCGCCACCGCCGGCCAGTGGATGCCCTGGAGGTTCTCGATCGAACGCGCGGAATCGGCGCCCCTGAACCTCGTCAACCCGTCGATCACATAGATCGCCGCGAACGGCGGGATCGTTACGCCGAGCAGGACGAGGAAGGGAATGAACCCCTCGATGATCCCGGCGAGCGCGAGGCCGGTGCCGATCACCGTGCCCAGCAGGATGAAGGCCCAGCGCGGCACGCGCGGGAAGGTCGCGGAAGCGAGAGACTGGCGGAATAGAGGTTGAGCGAATTCAGCGTCCATGTCGGCATGACGAGCAGCAGCAGCGCCCAGGCACCGAAGCCGAAGCCGGTTATCATGCGCATGATGTCGGTCTCGCCCGTCGCCAGGGCGGCGATGCCCGCGCCCGCCATCAGCAGCGGCGCGGTGATCGGGTAGGACAGCGCCATGCTCATCACCGCGCCGCGCGGGGTCCGGGTGTAGCGCGAAAGGTCCGGCAGGGTGGTGATCGTCAGCATGTCAGCCCCGATCAGCGCCGAAAGCGCTATGCCGAAAGTCATGTGGAATTCGCTCTGCGCGGGCGCGGCAAGCACGATCCCGTGGCGGCGGGCAGCTGCCACGCAGACGGCGACGATCATCGCCGCCAGAAGCGGCACGCCGATCATCGCCAACCGGTCCAGCGCCCGGAAACCGACCAGGGTGGTCAGCGCCATCAGCACCGCGCCGCAGATCACCACGACCGGGAAATCGGGCGCGAACCCGAAGCCCTCGCCCGCGGCGGCGATGGCGTCCCCCAGAAACGAGACGTTCACGCCGAACCAGCAGAAATGCACCGCCGCGATGATGACGTTCACCAGTCCTGCCCCGCCCCGTCCGAACGAACGGCGGATCAGCAGATACGTGTTGAGCCGCGAACGGACCGCCACCAGCGAGGTGAGACAGCCGCCGAGGCACAGGCAGGCGCCGGCAAGGAAAGCCGCCAGCACCGCAGGCCACAGGCCCAGCGCCAGCGAGGTCTGCGCGCCGTTCAGGAACGTCGGCAGCGAGATCGAGAAGCTGGCGATGATCAGCGCCACCCGCCAGCCGCCCACGGTCAGTCGCTCCGGCAGCGGGGCATTGGCGTACTGGTCGCCCGGTTCGTGATGGGCGTCCGGGCCGCCTGCAGGCCCGCTCACGGTTTCAGCCAAGCGTCGATCTCCTCGATGGGTACATAGTCTTCGGCAAAACCGAACGCGCGCGGGCCGACGAAGTCCAGCGCCCGCTGTTCGCGCAGGGCGGCCGGCGCCGCCGCGCCCACCACCTTGACGCGCTGGCCGTATTTCAGTCGCTCGGTGGTGATGCTGTCGGCGGTTTCCCGGTCCATCACCGTCAGGATATCGGGCACCATCGCCACCACCCGCCCGTCGCGGCGGGCGATGAGGTTCTCGTTCTGGAAGTCCAGCTCCATGCGGCTCGTGCCGTCGAAACTCTCGAACGAGACCTGGCCTACCGAGAAACCGCCTCGCGTCTCGCGCTCGATATCCACGATCTTGCCGTCGAACAGTACGCCCGCCTGGGGATAGAGCCCGGTGGCAGCCAGTGCAGCGAACATCGCGGCGAAGGGATCCTGCCCGCTCTCGCGCGCCTCGCGGATCGCGGCGCCGGCGGCCCGTGCCGCGCTGATCGTGCCGTGGATGGCATGGTCCTTCGCCTGCCGCCCGGTCAGCGGATATTCGACGAGGTGCGCGATCCCCCCCACCGCCACCGAAAGCGCGCGGGCGAGCCGTTCGTGCATGAGATTGTCGTCCGTCTCGATCAGGCTGAGCGCGCCGCAGGCCGAAGTCAGGATCGAGGGGCAGGCGGACAGGCCGCGAATGTTGAAGATCGCCATCTGCGATTCCGGGAAAGCGCGGCCCATGCCGTCGCAGTCAAGCACGGGAACGCCGAACTGCGCGGCGGCGAACAGGGGTGCCAGGCCGTTGCTGCCGCCGATCTCGATGGGGATCACCGCGTCGATCCGGCGCCCGACGATCTGCTCCAGCCGCTTCAGCCCGTCCACCGCCTCACGGCCGTTCGGCAGTTTCTCGACCGAGACGGTCGGCGCGCCGATCCAGCCGCAGGGCACCACGAGGGCATCGTCGGCCAGCGCATCGAGGCCGATCACCTCGAAGGGGCCGCGCCGCTCGAATTCCGCTTCGGCAAGGAGCTGCGCGTAGTAGGGATCGCCGCCGCCGCCCGATCCGAGGAAAGCGGCGCCGCGTGCAAGGTCGCCGAGGGCTTGACGGTCAAGCTTCATGAGGAACTCCGATGGCTGCCGCTTCGCCGCCCGCAGGAGCCTCGAAGGCAAGGTCCGCAACTGCGCGAACCCTTATCTGCACGGCGCGGCCCGGCAAGTAGCTGAGATAGGTTTCCTCGACATCGGCAAGGGTCAGGCTCGCCGGATCGCCGCCCGCCGCCAGCACTTGCTCCCGTGCGAGCGCGGCCACCTGCTCGATCGCCTCCTCGCGGGCCAGGGCATCGTAACTGACGACCCGCTCGACCTGCGCGCCGACCTGCGCGATGGCCGCGCCCACTGCATTGGCCACCACGGCATGAGGCGGGCGGATCACTTGCGCGGCACCGCCGAGGCTGTCGGGAATGAGGAAATTTCCGCCGCCCACGGCAAGGATCGTCACCTTGTCACGGCCGGTCTTCATGCGGTCCAGCCCCTCCTCGAGGATGGCGCGGATGCGTCCGTCAACCGCCGCCACGACCGCGTCGGACATGGCCGGAAGCAGTGCGGGATCGCCGAAATCGGCCTGCCCGGTGCGCAGCGCGATGTCGCTGGCCGTCAGGGTCTGGCCGCCGAACAACATCCCCTCCTGCGCGAGCCGGTAGCCCACCGAATCCGGGCCGACACGCAGCGCCGCCCCGGCCGGTTCCCCGGCTTCGTAAAGCGCGGGATCGAGGTGAATGCGCGTGCCGCCGCCGAGACCGATGGCGAGAATGTCCGGCATGCGGAAATTGGTCCGTGCGCCGCCAATATCCACCGAAATCGAGGATTCGCGCGGATAGCCGGAAGCCAGCACTCCGATGTCGGTCGTGGTGCCGCCCACGTCCATGACGATCGCATCGGCCACGCCGCTGAGGAACGCGGCGCCGCGCATCGAATTCGTCGGCCCGGAGCCCATAGTCATCACCGGATAGGCTTCCGCCTGCGCGGCGGAAACCAGCGTACCGTCGTTCTGCGAGATGAACAGCGGCGCCTCGATCCCGAGAGCCGCCACGGCGCGGCCGAACGAGCGGACAACCCGCGCGGCCAGACTGGTGAGCGCCGCATTGAGGATCGCGGAATTCTCGCGCTCGATGAAACCGATCCGGCCGATCTCGCTCGAAAGGGTGATGGCGGCCTCCGGCCAGACCTCGCGTAGAAGCGCAGCGACGCGCTGTTCCATCGCCGCATTGATCGGCGAGAAGGCGCAGCTCACGGCGATCGCGGCGATGCCGCGCGCCTTCAGGTCCAGCGCGGCATCCCGCAGCCGCACTTCGTCAAGCGGCGCCATTTCCCGCCCGTCCACCTCGTAGCCGCCGGGAAGCAGGTGATAGTGACGGCCGATGCAGGCGGCGAGGTCTTCCGGCCAGCCGGTCAACGGCGGCAGCGCCTCTCCCGACGGGCTGGCGAGCCGCAGCACGCCGACACGGTCCAGTTCACGCCGCTCCACCAAGGCATTCACGAAGTGCGTGGTGCCGATCATCACGGACGAGACATGGGCCGCGCTCGTGCCGGAATCCTCCAGCACCGCGCGGATCGCGGCGGTAACGCCGCCCTCCACATCGGCCGAGGTCGGCTGCTTGGTCCAGGCGAGCACGCGCCCGCCGTCCATCAGTACCGCGTCGGTGTTCGTACCCCCGACATCGACGCCAATCCGCACACGAACCTCCTTGCAGCACCACGGGAAAGCAATGCCAACGGGGTAGGAGGCTGGCCGGGTCGGCGGCAACGCGCAAGACGGGTGCGGTTCGTGGCAAAACGGGTAATCGGGCACCCCGGCGCGGGTAGCGACCGCAGGCGGCAAGCATCGCCCCTTGAGCATCCCCGCTGCGTGACATAGGCTTCCACGAAGGGAGAGCACGCCTGAAAACAGTATAATCGGGTTTCGCGACAGGACGATGACGCGTGCATGAGTTGATCCGCACAAAGGTAGCCCCTCCAATCTGGCTGGGGAGCCAGATCCGCAGGGACATCCTGCTCGAACGGCTGGACGGCGCCCTGTCCCGGCGGCTGACGGTGATCCATGCTCCGGCCGGATACGGCAAGACCAGCCTGCTTTCGCAGTGGCGCAGCCGCCATGAACATGGCGCCATCGTCACCGCATGGCTTACCCTGGAACGGGAGGATTCGGACCTCCAGCGCCTGCCGCGCTACATCCTGCTCGCGCTGGACGAAGCGGCGGGGCAATCCGCCGGGGAGGACGGCGAAAACACGGCGGCCGACCTGCCGCCCCGCTCCGCCCTTTCCGCGATCGTCAACCGTATCGCGCGCGAACCTCGCCCGGTCGTCCTCATCTTCGACGATTTCCATCGCGCGGAGGGCAGCGAGGTCAATGCCTTCCTCCAGTCCCTGATCCGGCTCGCGCCCGGCAACTGCCACTTCGTCATCGCCTCGCGCGATTATCCCTGGCTGGGCCAGTCGATGCTCGCCGCCGAGGAACAGCTGATCGAACTGACCAGCGACGATCTAAAGTTCAACCGGTCCGAAGCCGAAGCCCTGCTGGACCGCGCGGACGTGCCGCCACTGCCGGACGACGTGCTGCAACGCCTCGTGGAACGTTCCGAAGGCTGGCCGATCGCGCTGCAACTCACCTCCCTCTCGCTCAAGCGCGGGATCGATCACATCAAGTTGATGGAGCGCTTCAGCGGCTCCAGTTCCGATCTTGCCCGCTACCTGTCGGAGCAGGTGCTCACATCGCTGCCGCCGGAAACGCAGGATCTGGTGATCCGCACCGCCCTGCTCGACCGGCTGACGGGAGAGGCGGTGAATGCACTGTGCGACCGGACCGACGGCTGGCTCGTGCTCGAACGGCTGGAGCAACAGGGCGTCTTCCTTGCCCCCGCCAGCGAGGCTCGCGAATCCTATCGCTACCACCAGCTTTTCGCCGAATATCTGCGCGACCGGCTGGCGCGGCAGGATCTTGCCCGGTTTCGGCTGCTGCATGGGCGCGCCGCGCGCCATTTCGCCGATTCCGGCGCGATTTCCGCGGCGGTCGAGCATGCCCTGCTTGCCGAGGACCGCGAACTGGTCGGCACGATCCTGGAAGAGAGCGGCGGCTGGCGCCTGATCCCGCAGGGCCATCAGGCCATGATCGAAACGGCACTCGGGCGGATATCCCCTCACCAGATCTCGGCCAGCGCAAGGCTGGGGCTCGCGGCGATCTACCTCCAGATCAAGCACGGCGAACTGGCCGCCGCACGAGAAGCCTATGACAGGCTAGCCGCCGAGGCCATGGACGGCGAAGTGCCGGCGGACCTGCGCACCGAACTGCGCGTGGTGGGTGACACTCTGGCCGATTACGAAAACCTGCCGGTCACGCTGGATGACCTGCTGGCGCGCGAGGCCCTGCTGCGCACCCTCCCCGCCGACGATCATTTCGTGCTTGCCAACTTCACCGAGACCCTCGCCGCCAAGTACCTCGAAGGTGGCTGGCTGGAGCGTGCGCTGGAACCGGTGCTCAACGCGCGCGGGCATTATCAGGCGCTGGGATCGCCTTATAGCGAGGTCTTCACTCACTTCCTCGAAGCGCGTATCCGCCATGCCCAGGGGCGCATCAACGATGCCGCCGCAATCATCGCCTCGGCCCGCACGCTGATCGAGGCCCATTTCGGCCCCCGTTCCGACCTTGCCGCCAATTGCGCGGCTTCGAGGCGGAGATCCTCTACGAGCAGAACCGGATCGAGGATGCGGGCGCGCTGCTGGCCTGGGCGCTGCCGCACATGGAGCAGTCCGACGGCTGGGTGGACGTCTATGCCGCCGCCTACCTCACCGCCGCGCGCTGCGCGGCCGCACGCCATGCGCCGGAGGAGGCCTTCGCGATCCTGGAACGCGCGCAGGCCGTCGCCGCGGCCCGCCGGTTCCGGCAGCTCGCCCTGCTTGCCGCCCTGTGCAGGCTCGAAATCACGATCGCGGCGCAGGGCCCGCTCGAAACGGCAATAGACGCCGCCGGCGCCATCGGGCTGGACGGACTGGCGGACCAGATGGCGCTGGAATCGCCGCATTACCGCCCGGTCGCCACCGCCGCCGCGAAGTGCCGCGCGGCACTCAGGCTGGCGGCGGGCGATCATGCAGGCGCGCTTGCGGATATCGCAGTGCTCCGGCGCTGGGCGGAACGACACGGCGCCGGCCGCGCCTTGGTCGATATCCTCATCCTTCAGTCCCACGCCTTGCGCGAAGCGGGAGAAGAAAGCGATTCCCGCGCCGCTTTCGACGAGGCCGTAGGCAATGCCATGTTCCAGTCGCTGGTGCGTCCGTTCGTGGACTGGCGCGGCTTCGTGCAGGGCGCGCTGGATCATGCGGGCGGCGGAGCAGGCGAAGGAAACCGCTATCGCGCGCAGTTCCTTGGCGGACTGGCGCGTGCCTTGTCATGTCAGGCGCAGCCCCCGGACGACGGCGTGCTCAACGAAGCCGAAGCGGAAATCCTCCTTCATCTCAGCCATGGCTACTCCAACAAGGAGATCGCCCGGCTGATCGGCATGTCGCCCGATACGGTGAAGTATCGATTGAAGTCGATCTTCCGCAAGATCGGCGTCGACAAGCGCCGCGACGCGGTGCGCGTCTCGCATGAGCGGGGCCTGCTTCCGGGCGGAGCGCTCCCGCCGAAGAGGCGGATTTACTGCCTCCAACCGGTGCCTGACCCTCTCCAGGCCGCGACCTTACCCGTCGAAACACCCCGATTACCCTGATTATGACGTGGTTCCCGGGCCGCCCTGTTGTTGAATGCGGGCTCAGCAGGAGGATCCTCCCGGAGGCCAGAACAACAGCCACGGGATCTGGTTCCACGTCTTTGAACAAGGGGAATAACATGGGCATCCCGTACAGCTCGCGAGGTCGCGTCCGCATGGCGCGCCTTCGCCTCACCGTCATGTCCGCCTGCTGCGGCGTCGCGCTCCTGCCGTCCGCGGTACTGGCCCAGCAGGCCGAGGCCGATCCGAAGTCCGACATCATCGTCACCACCGGCCGCTCCAACACCGGCACCAAGACCGACACCGACATCATGCAGCTGCCGCAGTCGGTCAGCGTCATCACCACCGAGGAATTCACCGACCGCGCGTCCGTGAACTTCCAGGATGTGTTCCGCTACAGCGCCGGTGTCTCCACCGAGACGCAGGGCGTGGATACCCGCGGCGACTTCTTCGCGGCGCGCGGTTTCGCCACCGTCCAGTATCTCGACGGCGTGAACCGGATGCCCAGCTTCGTCTACGGCGGCCGCCTCGACATCTTCACGCTGGAACGCGCCGAGGTACTGCGCGGACCGTCCTCGGTGCTTTACGGCGCGGGCGGTGCCGGCGGCCTGTTCAACGGCGTTTCGAAGCGTCCGCAGGAGACCTTCGGCGGCGAGGCCGATGTGATCGTCGGCACCGATTCGATGAAGCAGTTCAATCTCGACGTCACCGGCCCGATCACCGATGGCATATCCGCCCGCTTCGTGGGCGTGGCGCGCGATGCGGAGCTTCAGCAGCCCGGCCAGCGCAACGACCGCCTGCTGGCGATGCCTGCCGTGACCTTCAAGCCGGGCCCGGATACCGAGATCACGCTGATCGGCCTCTACCAGAAGGACCGCCTCGGCAGCCAGACCTACCTGCCCATCAGCAAGACCATCGGCGCGGACAACGACAGCGAGAAGATCTCGTCCGACACGTTCCTCGGCGAACCGGGCTTCAACCACACCGATACCGACTACAAGGCCGGCACGGTGCTGCTCACCCAGCGCTTCGGCCCGAACGTGACCTTCAGCAGCAGCACCCGCTACTTCGACACCGATGTCGACTATGCGGAAGTCTATGGGCTCGCCAGCTACTACGACGCGGAACGCACCCAGGTCGCCCGCGCATGGTACAAGCGGCTTGAGCATGACAAGGGCATCGGCACCGACAACCGGCTGCTGGTGAAGGTCAACACCGGCCCGATCGAGCACCAGTTGCTGGTCGGCATCGACTATACCCGCTTCAAGCAGTCCAGCGACGAAGGCTGGGCGTATGACCTTCCGCCGTTCGACATCTACGACCCCGTCTACGGCCAGGAAATCGACGCTCGCTGTTCTACTTCACGCGCACCACCAACACCCAGCTCGGCGTCTATTTCCAGGACCAGATGCGCGCCTGGGACCGCGTCTCGCTCGTGCTGGGCGGACGGCATGACCGGGCCACGTCGAAACTCAACGGCGAGAAGCTGCCGACCAACAGCGCCTGGACCTTCCGCGCGGGTCTCGTCGCGGACCTCACCGACACGATCTCGCCCTATGTCAGCTATTCGGAATCGTTCCTGCCGGTGTTCGGCCGCAACGTGGAAGGCGTGAACTTCGTTCCGCGCACCGGCCGCCAGTACGAGGCCGGCGTCAAGTGGCAGCCCTTCCGGGGCGCGCTGCTTACCGCTTCGGTGTTCGATATCACGGAGAAGAACGGCGTCACCAGCGACCCGGACAACATCCAGAACCAGATCCAGACGGGCAAGGTCGGTTCGAAGGGCATCGAACTGGAAGGCACGCTGCGCATGCCCGGCGACGTGCAGGTCTCGGCCGCCTACACCTATCTCGACGCCAAGGTGCTTGAAGACACCACCGGCCGGGAAGGTTTCCAGGTCGCCAACCTGCCGAAACATGCCGCCTCGATCTGGGCTTCGAAGAACTTCGCCCTCACGCAGGACATCGGCGCCCGCATCGGCGGCGGCGTGCGCTATACCGGCGAGAAAGTGGACAGCTTCGAGAACTTCACGACGCCGTCTTACACGCTGGTCGATGCCATGTTCGAGGTCACTTACGGCAAGTGGTCGCTCGGCCTGAACGCCAGCAACATCTTCGACGTTCAGACCTACACCTTGTGCAACTACGATCCCAGCGCGACCGAGGGCTACTGCTACCTCGGCAAGGACCGCACCGTAATGGCGACGCTGCGCCGCTCGTTCTGACAATCCACCCTGCCTGCGGGAGCCGGCCCTCACCGGCTCCCGCTTTTCCGCCTGACGGCGTACCGAATTCAAGGACTTCCCGCGCATGATCCGCTCCGAGCACGCCCCCTTCCGCATCGCCATGCGCCGCGCGATTGCAACGCTTTCGCTGGCGGCAGCCTCGACGACCGCGCTCACCGCGCTGGCGCCCGCGCCGCCATGGCGATGGCCGAGGGCATGGCCGATCTCATCCTCACGAACGGACGCATCTACACGGTGGACGAAGCGCATCCCTGGGCCGAAGCCGTGGCCGTCCGGGACGGGCGGATCATCGCCGTGGGCACCGCGAAGGAAGTGGCGGCCCAGAAGAATGCGCAGACCCGCGTGGTGGACCTCAAGGGACGCCTGCTGCTGCCCTCCTTTGGCGATGCGCACAACCATCCCGTGTTCGGCGGCATGAGCCATGCCCGCTGTTCGCTTCACGCGGGCAAGTCGATCGACGACTATCGCCGCATCATCGCCCGGTGCATCGCCGAAAATCCCGAAACCGGCCCGAACGGTGGGGTCATCTTCGGGGTCGGCTGGGAAGACGGCCTGTTCCCGCCAAACGGCGTTCCCACCAAGGACATCCTCGATGCGCTGTCCACCACCCGCCCGCTGATCTTCCGCTCGGTCGGCGGGCACAGCCTCTGGGTGAATTCCAGAGCGCTCCAGCTTGCCGGTATCACCAAAGCCACGCCCGACCCGGTTAACGGCAAGATCGACCGCGACCCGAAGACCGGCGAACCGGTCGGCGGCCTCCAGGAAGCCGCGCAGGCGCTGGTCGACGGGATCATGCCGGAAACCACTGCACAGGATCTCCAGGATGCCATCGCCTACACCGTGCGCCACTTCAATTCGCTCGGGATCACGAGCTGGCACGATGCCGGGATCGAGTGGGAGGACGACGGCTCCAGCGCGGTGATCGACGCCTACAAGGCCGTTGCCGACAAGGGCGCACTGACCGTCGATGTCGCCATCGACCTCAAGTGGAAGAACGACAAGGGACTGGAACAGCTTCCCGGCCTGCTGCGCGCTTCCGAGCGCGCCCGCACGCTCGGCATCACCGCGCGCAGCGTGAAGTTCTACATCGACGGCGTGATCCCCCAGCAAACCGCCTACATGCTCAAGCCTTATGAAGGCACGCAGGAAGTGGGCAAGCCACAGATCCAGCCGTCCGTGCTGGCCGCCGCCACGACCGCGCTCGACGAAGCGGGCATCCAGTCGCACTACCACACCATCGGCGATGCCGCCGTGCGCGAGGCGCTCGACGCCGTTGCCACCGCCCGCAAGTTCGACGGCACCGCCGATACCCGGCCGATGATCTCGCACATGAACGTGATCGACCCGGCCGACCAGCCGCGCTTCGCACGCCTCGGCGTAACCGCGATCTTCCAGCCGCTCTGGACCTGCAACGAACCCTACATGGATCTTACCAAGGAGCGCATCGGCCCGGTCCGCTCGCAGTACATCTATCCGGTGGGCAGCATCGAGAAGTTCGGTGGCCGCGTGGCTTACGGCGCGGACTGGTCGGTTGCCTCAGCCGATCCGCTGCTGGGCATCGAAGTCGCCCTCACCCGCATCGCCCCCGGCGAGGATCGCGCGCCGCTGGGCGCCTCCGAAGCCGTGACCCTCGCGCAGGCAGTGCGATCCTATACGCTGGACGTTGCCTATGTGAACCACCTCGACCAGGAAACCGGCTCCATCGTGCCCGGCAAGAGCGCCGATTTCGTGGTCCTGGACAAGGATATCTTCCGCCTTCCGGCCCGCCAGATCGGCACGGCCAAAGTCATGGTCACGCTGTTCAAGGGCGCGCCGGTGCACGGCGATCTCGCGGCTCTGGCCAACTGACATGGGACTGTTCGACCCGCGCGGCCCTGAAGACGTGGCCCGGCTCGTGGCGGAGGAAGTGCTCGGCCTGGTGACGACGCACGACGACCTCGGCTATCTGGCGACGCCGCTGCCCCTGCTTGCGGAAATCGACGAAGACGGCGCGGTGACCGGCTTCGTCGGCCACTTCGCCCGCGCGAACCCGCATTGCGAGCGGGTTCGCCAGACACCGCGCGCACTCGTGACCTTCCTGGGGCCGCATGGCTACATCTCCCCCTCGATGGTTTCCGCGCCCGGTTGGGGGCCGACCTGGAACTACCGTTTCGCGCAGTTCGAAGTGGATATCCGGCTTGAGGAGGAACGCGCGCCGGAAGCGATCCGCGAACTGGTCTTCGCCATGGAAGGCACCGCCTGGGACGTGTCCCGCATGGGCAGCAGGTTCGGCGAACTCGCACGCCATGTCGTTGCGTTCCGGGCAAGCGTGGTATCCAGCCATGCGCGCTTCAAACTGGGGCAGGACGAAACCCCGCAGACATTCGGCGAAATCGTGGACGCGCTCGGCTCCTCCGCGCTCGCCCGTGCCATGCGCGATCAGGTTTCAACCGCCCAGAACGCCTGAAATCCGGACGCGGGCCTGCCTCCCGGCAGGCTGATCGTCCCGCCCGTTTTCACAAAGCGAAAGTTCGCATTCGCCGGTTCCATGCCGAAGTGTCAGGGTGGCATTCTCGATCATGCAGGGAACCAGAAAATGGCCGCCAAGGGGAACAGCCACATTCGCGAGATTTCGGCGAAGTGGGACGAAGTGCTGCTGGTTTGCCGCAAGTGCAGCAGGAAATTCCCCGGCGGTTTCGGCAAGAAGGGCGAACAGCGGCTTGAAAAAGCGCTCAAGTCCGAACTGAAGACGAAGGGCCGCTACAAGGTGGTGCCGGTCTCCTGCCTGGATATCTGTCCGAAGCACGCAATCTGCCTGGTCAGGGCGAGCGAACCAGGAACCGTCCATCTGATCAAATCTGGCGCCACGATGGAGGACGTGATCGAGACGCTGCTTCCTGCGCCTGCGGAGCAATAGCGACTCGAAAAAAATCCGCGTTTCCAGCGATCTGACAACGCCCGGCGCCGCCGAAGGCACACTGCAAAGATAACGAAAAGGCACCGCCTCTCGCGCCCTGCGATACCAGAACCGCCCCTGAAACCAGGCGGTTTCCTGTAGCGAACGTGAAATGCAATCGCTGCTATTGCAAATGACTCGCAGTTTTAATAGTTGGCGGCCAACAAGGGTCGAACAGGGAAACCTTCGAATGTCAGATTTTGCCGTGGGCCGCCGTGCCTGCTCGCTCACGCTCGCCTGGACGCTCGCGCTTGCTGCCTCGCTGCCGCAAGCCGCCCATGCCGATGAAGCCGAGGCCGCGCCGGATCAGGTCAAGTCGTCCGAAATCACCGTGCTGGGACAGCGCAGCGAGGACTACAAGGTCGAGCAGCTCACCACCGCAACCCGCACCGGCACCGACATCATGGACGTGCCGCAATCGATCCAGTTCGTGCCGCGCGATGTGATAGACGACCAGCAGGTCCTCGATCTCACCAGCGCGCTGCGCAATGTCAGCGGCATCCAGGCCGGGACCAATGCCGGCAACCGTTCGGAAAGCTTCACGATCCGCGGGTTCCGTTCATCCTATTACGCCGTCGACTCGATCATGCTGAGCCCCGCGATCGAGACCAACGACAGCTACCGCGACATGGCCAACATCGAGCGCATCGAAGTGCTCAAGGGGCCCGCCTCCGTGCTTTACGGTCGCGGCGATCCGGGCGGCCTCATCAATATCGTGACCAAGCAGCCGCGCTTCGAGCGGGGCATGAACTTCTCGGTCCAGGCCGGCAGCAACGACTTCGCGCGCGGCCAGCTCGATGTGACCGGCCCGGTCGATGCCGCCAAGACGCTTGCCGTGCGCTTCATAGCCGCCGCCCAGACAGGCGACACCTTCCGTGACATCTTCCAGCCCTACCGCCGCCAGTTCCTGTCCGGATCGGTGCTGTGGGAGCCGGACGACAAGACCCGCGTGATCGCCAGCCTCACGTACGCGCACCAGCATAACCAGACGGACCGCGGCATCGTCGCCACCCCGGACGCCGACGGCGATCTGGTGGTCAATCTCCCGCGTACGCGGTTCCTCGGCGAACGCTGGGCGACCACGGAATCCGAACGCTACGAGTTCAACTACCGCATAGAGCGCGAACTGACCGACTGGCTGACGATCCGCCAGATCGGCCACTACGACGAAGGCAAGCTCGACCTGTTCGGCATCAACTACGGCAACAGCGTGGCCGTGAACGCCACCACCGGCGCCCGCACGATCACGCGCACCGCCGTCGAGCAGCACGAGAACAACCACAACTACGACGCGCAGGCCGACATGGTCGCGCGCTTCAGCACCGGCGGCATCGGCCACACTGTCGTCGTCGGCGGCGAATATGTGAAGTCCTACCGCTTCCGCACGTTCGCCCGCGCCACGCTGGCGGCCATCGACATCGACAACCCGGTCTACGGCGCCGAGCCCGGCACTTTCGTCCCCGCGGCCGACCGCAAGGTGCAGGCCAAGTCCTATTCGGCCTACTTCCAGGACCAGATCGACATCGGCGATCACTTCAACCTGCTGGCAGGCGTGCGCTACGACCATGCGAAGCAGTCCGACTTCGGCACCACGCAATATGCGTCGAACGACAAGGCCTGGTCGCCGCGCGTCGGCGTGGTCTACAAGCCGATCGAGAACGTATCGCTGTTCGCCGATTTCACCCGCTCGTTCCAGTCCAAGCCCGAACCGACGATCGACGGCAAGCCGATCGATCCCGAGAAGGGCAAGCAGTACGAAGCCGGGATCAAGGCCGAACTATTCGGCGGCAGGCTCGGCACCACCCTGGCGGTCTATGAACTCACCCGCGAGAACGTGACGCAGCAGGACCCCAACAACGTCGGCTACAACATCAACGCCGGCGTCCAGCGCTCTCGCGGTGTGGAACTGGACATGTCGGGATCGATCAGCCCCAGCGTGAAGGTGATCGCCAACGGCGCCTATACCGACGCGACGGTGCGGGAATCGACCGACTATGCCAAGGGCAACCAGCTGATCGGCGTGCCCAAGTGGAGCGGCAGCGTGTGGCTGACCTGGGAGCCGGTCGACGGCCCGCTGCGTGACTTCGGCGTGGGCGGCGGCGTGTTTGCGGCCAGCAACCGGCAGGGCAACCTCGAAAACACCTTCTCGATCGGCGGCTATACGCGGCTCGACAGCAGCCTGTGGTACAAGCTGGCCGACAAGGTGCGCCTGACGCTCAACGTCAAGAACATCACCAACGACTACTACATGGAATCTTCGGTTTCGCGCTCGCAGGTCGTGCCGGGTGAAGGCCGCAGCTTCCTCGTCGGACTGAGCGGGAGCTTCTGACGATGCGGGGGGCGTTTGCCGCTGCCCTGCTGCTCGCAGGCGCCGTCCTTCCTGCATCCGTCCAGGCGGCGGATGCGGGACGCATCCTGTTCCTGATGCGCGCGGACCCTCCGGGCGGCTCGGCCGATCCGCAAGTGAAGGCGCATCTGGAGCAGCTCGGCTACCGGGTGACCGCGAGCGAAGGCTTGCCCGCTATGCCCGATCCCTGCGGGTTCGATCTCGTGGTGATGTCGTCCACGGTGCGGTCCAACCAGTTCACCGCCGATCGCACCGTCATCACGCGGCTGCGCGACATGGGCGTACCGCTGGTGACCTGGGAGAACGACCTGCTCGACGACTTGTGGATGACCGGGCTGCGCCGCGATACCGATTTCGGCGAGCTGGAAACCGGGCACTACATCTGGCTGGTCCGCGCGCCGCATCCTCTGGCGGCAGGCGTTCCTGCCGGGCTGGGAACCTGGACCGAGGCCCGCACGCCCGCCGGTTGGGGCAAGCCCGGCCTCGGGCCGACATCATCATGACCTGGCCGGGCGAACCGGACAAGGCGACGCTGTTCGGCTACGAGGCGGGGGTAACGATGGACCACGATCACCTCGCCCCGGCGCGGCGCGTGTTCATCGGCATGGAGAACAACAGCTTCGCCCGGATGACCGATACCGGCCGAAAGTTGTTCGACGCCGCGATCGCATGGGCGGCATCGGGACGCAAAAGCTGCGGAGCCAAGAAATGAAGGCCGGGCGATATGCAGCCTTGCTGGCGGCGGCCCTCGTTCCCCTTGCCGCTTTCGCGCAGGAAGGGGCGATCCCCGAACCCAAACCTCTCGTTGCGCGGTATCGCGCCGAGGACGGGCGACTGACGATCGGCGGCGGGCCGGAGGCCGAACAGGTGGCAGGCGCGGCGGCAGGCAAGCTGACGGCCCGGATATCCGGCCCTGACGGCGCAGTGCCGCTGCTCACGCAGGGCACGGTCATGCTGGCGATCCTGCCGCGCACATTGACAGCCATGGAAAGCGCCGTGGTACGGCGTTTCTCCGGCGGAGTGCCGTTCACGCTGCCGCTGATGCAGGGGCTTTACGCCCATCTTCGCCGCGACGCGGCGGGCACGGTCGACGCACGCGCCCTGCCGATCGCGGCGTCCCTGCTCGCGCCCGGCGGCCAGACGGCACTGACCCGCTCTCTGCCCGCCTACAAGCCGCTCTCTCCTGAAAAGCTGGACGAGGCCCTGCAAGCTCTTTCCGCCCTTCCCGGCGCGACTTACGCAGAGGCCGGTTCTGGATATAGGGCCAAGGACGGCACCCTCGCGATCGTCGGCAGTGACACGCTTACCGAACTGCTACCGGACATCCTGCAGGCCTATGCCCGCCGCGCGCCGGACGTTCGGTTCACGACCGACTTGCGCGGCTCCTCTACGGCGATGCCCGCGCTTTCGGCGGGAACATCGCTGATCGCGCCGATGGGGCGGGAGGCATGGCAGAACGATATCGATGCATTCCGGCAGGTAAAAGGCTACGCCCCCACCCGCATCCGCATCGCTTACGCCAGCCATGGCCCCCGGCCCGACGGCAAGACCCCGCCCGCGATCTACGTCAATGCGAGCAATCCTGTTTCCGGTCTGACCATGGAGCAGGTCCGCCGCATCTTCGCGGCGGGTGCCGATGGCGGGGACATCGCGGACTGGGGACAGTTGCAAGGCGCCCCGCATTCGGACCGGTCCGCACCGATCCACGTCTACGGCGCCCGCGATGACGGCGGCTTCGGCACCGCTATGCGCCTCTCGAAGCTGGACGGCCTGCCCTTCAGCGCCCGCTATCGCAGCATGGCGAGCGGCAAGGCGATCCTCGCCGCCGTTGCCGCAGACCCGCTTGCCATCGGCTATGCAACGTGGATGGATGCGGGAGATGCGCCTGCGGGCGTGCGCGTGCTTCCCTTGTCGAAACGGCAGGGCAGCCCTTACGTTCTTCCAGCAGCCGATGGCCACCGGGGCGAATGGCCGATCTCCTACTTCTTCAACGTCTACGTCGACGCCCGGCCCGAACCGGGGTCAGGCAGCCGCACAGCGCCCGAAGCCAAGGCGCTGCTGCGCTTTCTGCTTTCGGACCAGGGCCAGTCCATCATCGCCCGCCACAGCAGGGAGGAAAACGGCTATCTCCCGCTGGACTCTGCCAACCTTGCGGAAGAACGCGCCAAAGTCGAAGCTCTCTGACGAAAGAGCCGGCAGCCGCTCAGGGCCTGCGTCCCGTGTCGTTGCCACGCTCGTTATCCGGCACGGCATCGTCGACCATCGCTCCTGCATCGTCTGCGGTCGGCTCGCCGGTCGGCAGCGGCGCGAAAGTCGCCGTGGGCTGCGAGGTCGGGGTTTCGGTATGATCGGGCACCACCGTCGTATCCGGCGAGGGGCTGCAAGCGGCGAGCGCGAGCACGGCCGTTCCCATCAATGCGGCTATCCAGGTCCTTGTCATGGCATCTCCCCTTCAAACGACTCGATCATGGTCGATTCCTATCTGATGCAAGACTGTCTGAAAGCGGGGTTCCTGTCTAATCGGGTCCAGCAGCGGATCGGTATTGGCAAGCACGAGGCCCGCGTCTCCGATAGCGAGGCCGCGTTCCAGCGCCGCGAGCGCATCGTCCTTGCGGCCCCATTGCGCGAAGACCAGCGCCTGCTGGTAAAGGCAATTATCCCCGTATTCCCGTTCCATTTCCGCCAGATGGCGTTGTCCGGCGGCTTCGCCTGATAGGCGCGCGTCGGCAATCGCCAGCCCGCGAATGCGGGACAACGGGCTGGTTTCCGCTTCGAAATAGCCGCGTGCCGCCCCATAATCGCCCTGCACCAGGGCAATGTCGCCAAGGATGCGATGGACGTTGTTGACCTTGGGATTGAGCGAGAGCGCACCGCGAACGGCCTGCTGCGCGGCGTCGTAAGCGCGCGCACAGAACTCGGCGATAGCCTCGGTCCGCAGCACCGAGGCATTGAGCGGGTCCAGCCGCAGCGCCCGGGCCACGGCCTTGCGGGCATCGGCAAAGGACCCGGTGAAAGCGGCATAAAGCGCGAAACTGCCCAGGATGGCGGCATTGCCATAGCCCAGCTCGAAGCTCTTCTCATAAGGCTGCCGCGCCCCCGCAAGATCGAGCCGCCCGTTGGAGAGCACGAAGCCCAGTGCGGAATGGCCCTCCGCCAGTCCGGGCGCCAGTTCGATCGCCTTGCGGGCCGCCGCGATAGCCTTGTCGAAGTACCCGGCCAGTTCCTTGCCGCTTGCATAGCTGCTGCCGATCACCGTCAGCGCGCGGGACCGCGCCGCTTGCGCTGCGGCATAGCCCGGATCGAGGGATAACGCCCGGTCGAACGCCGCCAGCGCCCCCCGGTCGGAGGGTTCGTCCGCCGCCAGATTGTAAAGCGCCATGCCGTGCAGATAGCTGTCGAACGCGGCGACGCTGGACGTGCCTCCGATCCTCTGCTTGCCGCTCGCCCCGTCTCCGCTGCCGCCGAGCGAGACGATCAGGGAATCGACGACATTGGCCGCAATCTCGTTCTGCACGTCGAGCACGTTGGCCAGCTTGCGATCGAAAGTCTCCGACCAGGACTGGAACCCCGTCGCCCCGTTGACCAGCCGCGCGGTCACCCGCAGGCTTTCCCCGGCCCGACGCACGCTCCCCTCCAGCACGAAAGCCACGCCCAGCGCACGCGCGATCTGGGCAATCGTTCGGGCACCGGTGCGAAAGGCGTCGGACGATGTCAACGCGGCAACGGAAAGCCGCGGATTGAGGCTGAGCGCGGCGCGCAGTTCTTCCGAGAGGCCGTCGGAGAAATAGGTCTGCTCGGGATCGTCGCTGAGGTTTTCGAACGGCAGGACGGCAATGCTGTTGCCATCCGCCTTAGGCGACAGCACGCCAAGCCGCCATGCCGCAAGCCCGCCGCCCAGCACCGCGATGCAGGCCCCGCCCGCGATCAATGCCCGCCGCCGTGACAGCTTCGTCCCGCCCTCTCGCGCGGCCGGAACGGGCCGCTCGACGCTGAGAGAGTTTCCGGGGTCCGCCGCAACCGCCTCGATCGCGCGCAGCAGCTCCCGGAATGCCGGGGATGCCGTCCGCTTTCCCCAATTGCCGAGATCGATGTACTGCACCTGCCGAAAGCCCAGCGGCGGTTCGGCGCCGTCCAGCGTGACAGAGACCATGCGGCCACGATCCCGGCCGCGCGTGGCTTCATCGCGAACCCAATGGGACTGGATGGAGCGGGCCGTCCACACCACCACGACCACGTCGGCACTTTCCAGCGCGCTTTCGGTGGTGTGGGCAAAGCGTTGCCCGCCCGCCAGCAAACCGTCCCACCACACGATCAGGCCGCGCTTTTCCAGCGCAGCAATGATCGGCAACACGCGATCGCGATCATCGCGCGAGTAGCTGAGGAATATCGTCCGGACAACTATTTCATCGGGCGAGTAATTTTCCATGCTTCCCCCGAATTTGAGCAGAACGCCGCCCTTATCGTATTAGACGTTAGGATAGCTTGACTGTTAACATGAACACGCGGAACTTTGCACTACCGTCACCGGCGGCAATTCGGGATATGTTTCCATGCAATCCGGGGGATGCCGCCAGATGGTTCAAGTTCCGCCGCTGCCTGCCCTTCGCCTGACCCTGGGCGTTACCGGCCACCGGGAAGACAATCCCTCCTTCGCCGCCCACCGCCACGCCGTTGCCGCCGTGCTTGCCGAGATTTGCGATACGATCCAGTCCGGCCTCGCGGGCGAAGCGCTGGCGCTGGGGCCGATCGAACCGGTGCGCCTCTACGGCCTGCTGGCTGACGGAACCGACCAGATGGTCGCCGCGATGGCACTGGCGCTCGGCTGGGAAGTGATCGCCCCATTGCCGTTCGGCCGGGCGCTTTACCGGG
The DNA here is from genome assembly GCF_001298105.1 of Novosphingobium sp. ST904. Lineage (GTDB taxonomy): Bacteria > Pseudomonadota > Alphaproteobacteria > Sphingomonadales > Sphingomonadaceae > Novosphingobium. The sequence goes on from NZ_LGJH01000134.1 coordinate 26,401, forward strand.
CCGTGGCCAGCCACACAGCCACCGGGGCTGACGCGCGCGCCTTGCTTGAAGGGCGTCCTCCCGCCGATCCGCAAGTGCTGGAACGCGCGCTCGCGCTGGATCGAATTTTCGAGACGGTCCGGCTGTTCGAACTGGCCGAACGTGACAGCGAAGTGTCGAACGCTCTTCTCGCCATGCTGGACGATCCCGGCTGTGCCGCCAAGACCCAGACCTTCTCCGCCTGCTGTTCGGAGCGGGTGGCGCTGGCGGGGCGGGTGATGATCGAACAGGCGGACATCGTGATCGCGGTGTGGGACGGCGCGACCCGGAGCCTTGTAGGCGGTACCGGGCATACCATCGCAAGGACGCTCCAACAGAACGGCGCCGTGATCTGCATCGATCCCGCCGCGCCTTCGGACTGGCGGATCATGCAGTCTCCCGAAGCGCTCGTCACGCGTCCACCGGCGGAAGGCCGCGACGCCGTGCTGCGCCGGCTCATCCGATCCGCCTTGCGCCCGGAAAGCGATGCCCAGCTTCCGGCAGGCGTCGCCAGCCTCGGGGACGAGGCCTGGCCCTCCCGCAGTCACCCGCTTTCAGGCGGATACCGCCGGATCGAGGCGATGTTTTCCGGCGACGGCAGGCCGTTCCGCCCGCTGGCCCTGCGCTATGAACCGCCCGAGGCCTTCGCCAGCGGCAGCGGCGCGCCGCTCCTGGCCGACATACGTGCCCTTCCAGGACTGGACGGCGACTTTGCCGGCAACGTGGAGCGATCCCTGCTACGCCGCTTCGCCTGGGCGGACGGGATATCGACGCACCTGTCCGATGCTTATCGCGGCGGCATGGTGGCGAACTTCGTGCTTTCCTCGCTCGCGATCGCCGCCGGCATCGCCTATCAGCCTCTCGGCGCGCAGAAGTGGTTCTTCGCCGGAATCGAATTCCTGCTGCTGATCGCCATCATCCTGATTACCTGGCAGGGCGTGCGGCGGCGCTGGCACAGCCGCTGGTTCACCACCCGCCGGGTCGCCGAATACCTGCGTCACGCCCCGATCCTGCTCGCCCTTGGCGTAGCGCGCCCGCCGGGCCGCTGGCCCCAGGGGATCTACACCAGTTGGCCGGAATACTATGCACGTGCCGCCTTGCGCGAGGTCGGCCTGCCCGCCGCACCGATGACGCATGAATACCTGCGCACCGCGATGACGCGCCTGCTCAGCCCCCACGTCGCCGAGCAGCGGGACTATCACATCGGCAAGGCACGGAGGTTGCGGCATGTCCATCACAGCCTCGACCGTATTTCCGAGACGCTGTTCATTCTCGCAGTGGTTTCCGTATCAATCTACCTGCTGATCGAAATCGCCGCGGCCACGGGCCTGCTTGCCGAGGGGTTCCCGCACGCCGCATCGAAGGTCTTCACTTTCCTCGGCGTATGCTTCCCCACCTTCGGCGCGGCCATCGCGGGTATCCGCTACTTCGGCGATTTCGAGCGCTTTTCCGCAATCTCCCGGATCACCGCCGAACGCCTCGACGGGCTGGACCGCCGTATCGAAATTCTCGCCGCCGACGATGAGGCGCGGATCGACTATGCCGTGGTGGCGCAGCTTGCGCATGACATGGATTCCATCGTCGTGTCCGAGATCGAAAGCTGGCAGGCGGTCTTCGCCGGAAAGCAGATCACGGTTCCGGTATGAAGCGACCGCGCCAGATCCCGGTCGCCGTCCTCGCCCTGTCTGCGCTGGTTCTTTCCGGCTGCAACGCCGAGCCGCGAAAGCCGCCTGCCGACCGCGCGGCAAGCAGCGAGAGCAAGGCCGCTTCCCCCGCCCCGCCAGCTTCTGCCGCGCCGCCCCCCGCACCGATGCCTGCGGAGCTTACCCCCGGGGATCGCGCGCTGCTTCTGGAAGCCATCGCGGGCTCCGAACTGTTCGCCAGGGTCCTGCGCAACAAGGAGCGCACCGGAAAAGTCGTGGCGCCTGGAAAGGAGCGCGATCTGGCCAAGGCCGAACGCGACCTTGCCACCATTCGCGAACGGCTGGCAGCACTTTCCGGCGATGGCATGCCGACCTTCGCGCTGATCCACACCTTGCGCGGCGGCGCGGCGATGAACGCCTGGCTCATCGGCCCCGACGGGGCCGTGGCGCACGGGTTCTACGATCGGGACTACACCGGACTGTCGCTGATGGTTGACGGACTGGGCGTGCGCCGTCTCGCCGCCACGCGCGGCAACCGGCCCAAAGGCACGCCGCCCCCGCCGCCCGATGTCGAACGCGGCAACCTGATCCGGGACGCTCCCCCGAGCCCGTGCAACTGCGCGGAGAAACACTGGAGCGCACCCGCGAAATGCTGCTGCCCGGCGCGGTGGGCGATGCGCTGGGAACGCGGAGCGGCCGGCTTCTCGTGATCCCGGCGATGGACACGGGAACCGCCCCCTATGCCGCGCTGCCGCTTCGCAATGGGACTGCAGTGTCGCACTGGTCTTTCGTGATCCTTCCCGATGTCGACACGCTGACAGGCGCCGATCCCACGTTCGACTATCGCGCGCTCGACATCGGCAAGGCCATTGTCGTGGGCAACCCGGACTTGTCGAGCGATAGGAAGTTCGATTGGGCGCCGCTTCCCGGCGCACAGCGAGAGGCTGTCATGGTCTCCAGGGAACTGGACGATCCCGCCACGGTGCTGATGACGGGAACACAGGCCACGCGCGGCAACCTGACACGAGCCATCGCAGCACGGCCGGACGCCGGACTGGTCTATCTGGCGACACACGCGGTGTCCGACCCCAGGAACCCTCTTACCCGCGGGTTCATCGCCATGTCGGGCAATGAGGGGCACTATTATGCCGGAGATATCCGGCAGGCCCGTTTCCCGGACTGGAAGCGGCACCACCCGCTGGTCGTCATCAGCGCCTGCCAGACCGCGCTGGGCCGCGTGTTCGACGGCGGCGGCTTCGGCGTTGCCCGCAGCTGGACTACAGCAGGCGCGGGACAGGTCGTGGCCAGCCTCTGGAATGTGAGCGATCAGGCCACCGCAATCCTGATGACCCGGTTCGTCGAGCGGCTGAAGGCCGGGGACGTACCGGAAATCGCCATGCAGAAGGCCCAGTTCGCCACGATGAATGCCCGAAACGCAAAAGGCGAAAGACCCTATGCCAACGATCCGAAGATGTGGGCCAGCTTCATGATCTTCGGAAAGCCCTCGGCACCGCTGCGGTAGAGGCCGCCTTCACGATCTGGGCCACATTTCGCCTCTCCGGCCGGGGATGACATTCTGGCGCTAGCCGGGGTCGCCTGTAGCGGTGGGCCTCAGGTCGATGCCTTTACGTCTCAGGCATTCGGATATCTTCGCGAAATCTCCGAGTGCCGCCTCGCACTGGCGGGCGGTCTGCTCGAAGTCCGGCCCTTTCCACAGCGTGGCCCCTGCCGAGGGCGAATTGTCGAAGGTACGCTTGTTGTTGGCATAGAAGTAGGTCGCGCCTCCCGTGCCTTCCGGCAGCGCGGCGTCGTTGAGGAATATCCAGGCCGTTCCGCTCATGGTGGGAACGAAGGAACCCATCCAGCGGATTGCGGGCGGTTTGCGCTGGCCCTTGTCGCTCTCGTCTGCTTCCTTGATGACCGGCGCTACAGGCGTCAGCCGCTGGATCATGATCGTGCGGCGATAGCCACTGGGCGACAGGTCAGGTTTCGGGTCTCGGATCTCGACCAGCGGCTCAAGCCAGCGCGCGAGGACCACGCGCCGCAGCGGCGCCCCGCCCGCCATCACGACATTCGCAGGAAACGGAAAATCGAAAGTGTTGCGCCCTGCCGCAGCCACAGGGTGAGTCTTGTCCCGCCACGGATCGCCCCGTTCGGGCCAGGTCAGGATGACATAATAGCGCTGCCCTTTGACGACGGTGCCGTGCGCCGCCACTGCCGCCTTGCTTTGTATCGCGGGCGATGCTTGCCCCCGCCCGGCTGCAAGCGGCGCGAACGGCAGGCAGGGGTTTTTGGGATCGAGTGCCAGCGGAGCGGATCGCGTTTTGAGTACGGCTGCCGGGGTATCGTTTTCGGCGGATCCTTGCAGAAGGCCACGCCGCGTTCCAGCCCGATCAGGCTCGTCTGCGTCCAGAGTACGAGAACGAGCCAGGGTACGCACAGGAGGATCGAAACACCGAACAGGAACGGCAGGACCCGCCATTTCCAGAACTGCATCACTGCCTGATAGCCGAGGCTGTTGCGAAGCGCGCGCAGGGCGGTGGGCTCGAACCGTTCGAGTGTCTGCCCGGCCAGCGCGTCCCACCAGGCAATGCGGACACGGTCCCTGAGGTCGGCCTCCAGCGCCCGCATCGCATTGGCTATCAGCCCGATGAGCCCCAGGATCACAAGGCTCAAGGCCCAGTTGGCGGTCCAGGGATCGTACCATGCCAGGAGCCAGGAAGGCACGAACTTGCGCCCCAGCACGAAAATGTCGCTCAGCACCCATCGCGAATCCATTCCCGGCGTGAAGCCCGACCCGTCCCCCCAGAACGGAGCGAGCGCCAGGAACGCGGTCAGCAGGACAACGGCGAAATAGCAGGTCCGCCGCAGCCAGACATTGTCCCAGGCATTTTCCTGGATTTCGCCTCGCCCCTTTGCCGGGTCCCGCTCCTGCAAAGTGCGGCTCGCGGCGGCCAGCGCGGACTTGTCCGCAGGGGCATAGGGGGGCTCGATCTCGAACTTGCGGGGCAGCACGATCGGCGCATAGTTGTCGTTGCCGAGACAGATCCGCTCGATCACGCTGCGATGGACATGGCACGCTGTCAACAGGCCCTGCGGGCGATGGCGCTTTTCCCCAATGATCGGATCGCGCAGGACCCGCGTCTGGTTCATGCCAACGGTATCGGCAATGCTGCGATGAAGCATGGCTGCGATCTTGCGCGGCTGGTAGCGATAGTATCCGGCAAGCCCGCTTCGGGAATCATGCATCGGCCCCAGCGGGTTCGCAAAGGCGCGGATGCGGGCTTCCTCGCTCTGGATCAGCGCCAGCCGGTCAGGCCCGAGGGCGTTGATCTCGTCGATCATCCACTTGAGCGACACATAGGCGAGGCTGTCATCGGGATAACCTCCTCCCACGTCCGAATGCATGCCGGCGAACCATACCTGCTTCAACCGCGAACCGGCCCGCAGACGCTCCGCCGCATTCCAGTCCCTGCACTCCTTGTTGATGCCGGCATGCGCCCGCTGATCGGCGATTTCATCCCAGAGCAGCGGCCAGAAGCTGTCCCGCTCATCATCGAGCGCCAGCGCATGCCGTGCCACCTTGACCCGGCGATGCAGCTCGTAATCGGTCATGGTTAGCGGCCAGACGTACTGATCGATACCGCGCGTGATCTCCACGATGGGCCCGCCATAGGCGGCCACGGTATCCCATACGCCCACGAACTCGATGTCCGGGAAACTCTCCGCCTCGCGGTTGAAAGCCTGCCCCCGCAACCGGCGCCAGCCTTGTATGATCCTGTCCCTGAACCAGCGGACGGTCTGGAAGAGCCAGGGGAACAGGTCCGGCGCATTCTCGCCCAGAAAGCGCCGCACCGCATCGGCGCAATTGCGCTTCAGTTCGCGCTCGTCCTCATAAGGAACGATGCCCTGCGTGCAGATGAGCGCCACGAGAAGCCGGATCGTGAACGCGCCCCGGCTGAACCCGAAGGCATAGATCGTGTCGCCCTTGTCCGTGCCGGGATACTGGCCATTGTAGTTGCGGCAGACATATTCGTAGAGCCGCAGAAGATTGCGCTTCAGCCCGAAGCCGAAAATGCCGCCCAGAACCGCCAGGAAACGAAAACTCGAAGTGCCTACGCCATTGTCGTAATAGGCAATCTGATCGGGGCCGCCGGGCCTCGATCCCAGATCGAGCGCATCATAGAGGCGATAGACGTTCGTGCGGAACAACGCGCGGCTGCTGTTGCCCGTGCCGTCCGAGAACACGACGATCCGCTTGGGTTCGGCAAGCGGCGCAGCCGCATCGGCACGCCGTTCCGGCGCGATTTCTTCTCCGGTAGGTGCGCTGGACACATTCCTGCCCCCCGATAGCTGTCATGAAATGACAATCTGCAAAGCCCCCGCTTCGCACACGACAATGAGTGACATTTCCAACGCGGGCAGACAACAGTAAACGCGCGATCGAATGGGAACTATACTTAAGATCCCATCCGTATGATTAACAATTTTTACTGAATAATTCGTACGCAAAGGGTGACGTCAGGTCCAACCCCCGCCCGTACCTGCGATCAATGCCCGGCCGGAATGACCTCGATGCCCAGCCGGCCGCCGCGTGCGGCGATATCCAGCAGAAGGTCGACATTCGGATGCGCACCGGGACGCTCGCGTGCATCCGCGGTATGTTCGGCGAACACCACAAGGCCATGCTCGGCGGCAGCCGCATCCAGGTGGTCGAACCGCTGCTTCAGGTAGTTGTAGACGGCGAGCGAACCCTGCTTGCCCGGCTGGTTGGCGATGGAGGCCGCCACGTTCCCCGCATCATCGACCAGGTCGATGCGTTCCAGGCCGTCAATCGGCGGCAATAGCTGAAGATTGTCCTTGAAGGTCGCGCCCGGTTCGATTGCCGCCAGCATGTCTCTTGTTCCTGATTCACTGCACTCGCGGCGCTCTTACACCTTCTTCGAATGACCGCAATCGGTCCCGGAAGCACCACCTAGAACCACCAAGTAGTGCCGCGGCGCATGAGGGCCGCGGCACGCCCTGTCCTCAGAAGGTGTACCGCGCGCCGATCTTGACAGTGCGCGGCTCAATCACCCTGCTCAGGCGCCCATCGACGGGACCTGCCGCATCGTAAGCCGGAATGTAGGATTCGTAATAATAGGCAATGTCCTTGTCGCGGCTGTCGAGGATGTTGAGCACTTCACCATATATCTCGATCCGGCCTCCCTTCCAGGCGGCACGGGCATTGACTACGGTGCTGCCGCTGTCCCGCACGCTGTTGTCCTCGACCAGGGGGTACGGGCCGAGATGGCGAATGCGGATGCTCGTCTCCCACGGGTCCAGCACGATGGACGCCCCCGCTGACGCTGCATTCTCGAAGGCGTTGGGAATGCGGTCGCCATTGTCGTATCGCGAACGGCTGGCGGTATAGTTGCCATCAAGCGCAAGCCAGGGCAGCGGCCGCCAGAAAGCGACAAGTTCGTAGCCATGACGCTTGCTGGCGCCGGTCGGCTCGACCGCGTTGGAATCACCGACGAAACGCAGTTCGCTTCCAACGTCGAGCCACCAGTAGGTTCCTGTCAGCGAGAAACCGTCCGTCTGGAAACGGGCGCCCAGCTCCTTGCCGGTGCCGCGTACCAGAACAGGCACCGGCGTTTCGGCATTCACCGCCCCTCGCACATCGTTGGAGTGGAATCCGCGCCCCCAGTTGGCATAGAGTTCGAACTGCCGGGTAACTTCATAGGCCGCCGAGAACTTGGGCGAAACGATCGAATCGTGCCCGCTTCCCTCACCAAGCTCTTCCGCCGCTGCGTTTCTGGCGCGCACGGAATAGTGATAGTAGTCGCCCCGCAGACCGCCCGTCAGGCGCAGGCCCGCCAACGGCTGCCAGGTTGCCTCGCCATGGATCGCACCGGAAAGTTCCTCGACGTGATAACGGCCCAGCGAGTACAGGAATTCGCGACTTTCCGTGCGATTCACGCCAACGCTGCCGATATGGTCGAAGCGGTTCTCGGTGCCGATGGAGAGTTCCAGTTCCGGCGCCGGATTCCAGTGCTTGCGTGCCGTGAGGCCGGTAACCCAGCGCTTGTCGAACTGGTCGATCTGGCCGCTGGTCCCGTCGGGATCGGCATAAGTCGGGTTTGAATACATGTTCCAGTCGTAATACTGGGCGTAGACGTTGGCGCTCCAGCTCGCCTGCGTGATCCCCACATTGCCGACGAACCGCGTGGTCCGGCCGCGCGCCGTCGGGTCGGGCGAACAGAACACGTCAGCGCATATGTCGGAACCGACGATCCGCTCGGGAATCTGCTCGGTTGGACGCCATGTTGCGTGGTAGGCATGAAGCGAAGCCTGGAGCGCACCTTCGCCCAGCGGCATGCTGTACTTCGCAAAGCCCGCATAATGGCGCAGGTGTTCCTCCTGCTGCCACGGCCCGTCATAGCGCTTCGCCTGCCCCACCACCGTAAGATCGCCGGAACCAAGCCCTTTGATCGTGCCGCCCGCCGCAAGACGGCCGGTGTTGTAGGAGCCCCCCTCAAGCGAAACCCACGGGCGGTCGAAGCCGGCGATCGTCGTCATGTAGGCCGTGCCCGCCAAGGCGAAATCGCCGCCGTCCGCGCGATAAGGCCCTTTGCGGAAGTCTTCACGCGCAACGATCTCCGGGATCAAACCGTTGAGATGAGATACCCCTGCCCATGACCATGGGTCCGCAGGTTCATCTGCACGCCGTCGATATAGGTCGTGAAATCGCTACCATGATCGAGGTTGAACCCGCGCAGGAAATACTGGTTCGCCTTGCCGCTGCCCGAATGCTGGGCGGCGACCATGCCGGGAATAGCCTCGAGAAGTTCGGCCACGCGCAGCAGCGGACGGACCAGCAGGTCGGAGCCTGCCACGCTGCCTTCGCTGGCGGCATGGGCTTCGCCGATGTTGGTCTCTCCCCGTCCGAAAACCAGGATTTCGCTGTTGCCGCCATCCGAAGCCGACCCGTCCGAAGCCACTTCGCCGGCAAGAGCCGGAACGGAGGCAAGCGCGACGATCCCGCCCATGGCGAGGCGGGCGAATGCCGCCTTTGTGTTGATTTGCATAACAATTCCCACGGCGCCTGCGACTGGAGGTGGAAGCGTGCCGTCCAAGACGGTCGGCACGCGCCATCGGCCGGACGCCCGAGGCGACCGCGACACGAACCGATGCGGCTTCCACCGCTCGTTCGTCGCTCAGACGGAAAAATTACCGGGCCTCGGCCATCCCCTGGACCAAAGCGAGAGCGACCAGACGCCGGCAGGTCTCCTGGCTTGCGGGTCATCGCTTGATGCACGGCCTTCCCAGGCCTCGCAGGATTTAGCGTCCGGCCCAGTGGCTGCGGCCAGGCTCCTTGGCCTGCCGCGATATGCATCGCGCTCACCGCTTACAGTTGCAGGGACAGCCTCGGATTCGAAGGCCGAAGCCCTCTCACCGCGTTCCCTATTAAGCCTCTTTCGAGGCACCGGCGCGATCTTGCCCGCCGCCTTCGAAAGAAGGAAACGGTTGCAGTCCGCTAACCCACGCAAGAAATGTGTTCAAGAGTGTATTGGCAGGTGAGGTATTGTTACGGCGATGCTTTCGCCCGCCGCGCCGGGAAAGCGGGCCGGGTAGCCGTCACCCCGGCAAAGTCGCGGTCTGGCGAAGGGCTTCGCCAAGCGCGAGCGCGGCCGACGTGGCGAGATTCAGCGAGCGCACCTCCGGCCGCAGCGGTATGCGCACGCGCGCATCACAGACATCCGCCACTGAGGGGGGCACCCCTGCGCTCTCCTTTCCGAAGAGCAGGACATCGTCTGCCCTGAATCCGAATTCATAGGCCGAATGGCTGCTCCTGGTCGTGAACAGCACCAGCCTGCTCAGCCCGATATCGGCCCTGAAGGCATCGAAGCTGGCGTGCCGTGTAATCGTGACATGGTCGATATAGTCCATGGCAGCCCGCCTTACGCGCCGATCGTCCCATACGAAGCCCATCGGCTCGATAATATCCACGCTCGCGCCCAGGCACGCGCCAAGCCTCAGCACGGCGCCGACGTTTCCGGCAATTTCGGGTTCGAATAGAGCAATACGCATCCGGACCGATTGGCGGCAAGACAGCGGCCATGCAAGCCCTTCGGCAGTTCCCGGATAACGAGGCGGGGCGGCGCCCTTTCCGGCCTGTGCCGCAAGTGGCGGATATTGCGGGAATAAAGCCGTTGTGCAACCTAGGGCATCCGAAACCTTGAAGGACCGAGGGATGCCCACGATACAGGACAAGCGACACGACTTCCTCTGGCTCGTCCAGCTGTGGATGCAGCGCGAACGGGATATCGCCGGATGGACGGCAACCTGCGGCGATGCGGTTGCCGCCAGCTATCGTATCCCCGCATCGATGACCGCGCGCGACGCCGCGCACGATTTCCTGTCCTTCAACAGCGCTTCGTTCCGTGGCGGCGTGGAGAACGAATGTCCCGCCTGGATGAACGCGCTGGAAGACCCTTCCTACGGCTGAGCCCCGCATGACGGGCCGAGACGCGCGCCGCCTCCTCAGCCGAACGTGAAGGCGAAGGCCTGCACGCCCGGATCGAGGAACTCGATGGTGAAGGTCCGGTCGGTCACGGTGCCCTGCTGGCGAACCAGTTGATAGAGCCGCTGCGTGGTCACGGTGCCTTGCCCGGCCGCGTCCGCGTCCATGCCGTGATCGCCGCCCGGAGCCTTGCCGTCCACGGTGACGCGGAAGCGGACCGGGCGTCCTTGCGGCCCCGGCCCCAGCACGAGATGAAGATCGCGGGCATGGAAGCGGAAAGCGATACGCCCGCCCGCCGCATCCAGCGAGACGAACTCCGGCCCGGCGGTCCACGATCCCGCAATTCCCCAGTCATTGCGGCCGGGCAACTGCCCCAGCACATAGCTGTGGGGCCGGTCCGGCACATAACCGCCCGCCGAAGCGAAACGTTCGCCTCGTGAATAGCCCAGATAGGTTTCGGGCGAGCGATTGGTGGCCTTCTGCGGCGCCTCGCCCACGCCGGAGCCCTTGACCGCCACGACCTCCAGGCTGGGCGGGGCATTGCCGCTCTCGGCCAGCAGGCGCTGGATGACCCTTTCGGATTCCGCGTAATCCCCCTCGCCGAAATGATGATAGCGGATCCGTCCCTTGCCATCGATGAAGTAATGCGCGGGCCAATAGAGGTTCTGGAAGGCGCGCCAGATCGCGCGATCGTTATCGAGCGCCACTGGATAGGAAATGCCGAGATCGCGTATCGCGCGGCTCACGTTCGCCGGGTTCTTCTCGAAGGCGAATTCGGGCGCGTGAACGCCGATGACGACGAGCCCCTGATCCTTGTACTTTTCCGCCCATGCACGAACATAGGGAAGCGAACGCAGGCAGTTGATGCAGCTGTAGGTCCAGAAATCGACGAGGACCACTTTCCCGCGCAGCGCCTCGGCGGTGAGCGGCGGCGAATTCATCCATTCGCTCGCCCCTGCCAAAGACGGAAACGCGCCTTCGTCTCCCAATTCGGCCCGGCCGGCGCGCATGGCCGAAGCGGCAGGCGTACCGGGGCGGAACTTGGCGAGCAGCCTCTCTTCGACTTGCGCCGTGCCCGAAAGCGAAAGGCGGGTGAGAAGGCCGGTATCCAGCCCCAGCGCGATCGCGGCCACCCCGGCGAGCACCGCCACGCCCAGCACGCGGCGAACACCGTTGCCAAGGCCGATGGATCGCTTCATCGCCGCAAACACCTTCCCGCCCACCAGCAGCGCCAGCGCCAGCGAAGTTGCCGCGCCCAGCGCATAGGCGAGCAGCAACAGGGAGGTATGCGCACTGGCGCCGTTCAGCGCCGCTCCTGTCAGGACAAGTCCGAGCACCGGTCCCGCGCAAGGCGCCCAGAACAGCCCGGTGGCAACCCCGAGCAGGAGCGACGCGGAGAACGTGGCGGAGGAGCCGCCCACGTCTCCTTCCGCCGACCGGGACAGCCGCGCCCCCATCGCCACCAGCGGCCGGGTCGCGCGATCGGCCAACGACGGGAAAAGCAGCAGCAAGCCGAACAGCGCAAGCACCGCCAGAGCCACGATCCGCCCCAGGCCGTTGGCCTGAACCGCCCAGCCCCCGCCCACGGCCGCCAGTGTGGCAACGCCCGCGAATGTCACCGCCATGCCGATCAGCATGGGCAATCCGCTGCGCAGGAACGGCTGATCGGCCCGCGCGAAGACGAAGGGCAGAACTGGCAGGATGCAGGGGCTGATGATGGTCAGCACACCGCCCAGATAGGAAAGGACAAAGAGGATCATCGGCTGTTTCCTCCAACATGAAGCCTGCCGATCAGGCGCATCGGCGCATGAACCTGCGCTGTCCGCGATCGCATCGGAAACTATATTTTCGCGCCTGCATCTTTCCGGCTTTCCGGAACGTATCTTCCGGTACTCGAACTTTGCCGGGAGGACGAAATGAAGGCTTTTCCTTGCAGCCTCGTATTCCTTGCCTGCGGCCTCGCCGTCGCGGCGCCCGTTCTGGAGAGCCGCTCCACTGCGGCCCCGCAGCGCGCAGCCGTGCAGGTTCCCGCCCCTCTCCACGACAGTCCCAACCCCGCCAGAAGCGAAACCGCCGTTATTGCCGGTGGATGCTTCTGGGGAATCCAGGGCGTCTACCAGCACGTCAAGGGCGTGCGCAGCGCCGTTTCGGGCTACTCAGGCGGCGACCGCACGAACGCAAGCTACGCCGCCGTCGCAAGCGGGCGGACCGGACATGCCGAAGCGGTGCGGATCACTTTCGATCCGGCACAGGTCAGCTACGGCAAGCTGCTGCAGATCTTCTTCACCGTGGCCGCCGACCCGACCACGCGCGATTTCCAGGGGCCGGACCACGGCACGCAGTATCGAACCGCCATTTTCCCGCAGTCCCCCCGGCAGCAGGAGATCGCCCGGCGCTATATCGACCAGCTTGCGGCCGCAGGCGTCTGGAAGCGGCCGATCGTCACGCGCATCGAACCGTTCAAGGGCTTCTACCCCGCCGAAGCCTACCATCAGGACTTCCTGACGCTCCACCCCGATTCCGCCTATATCCGCGCGAACGACCAGCCCAAGATCGCCGCGCTCAAAAGGGCCTTCCCCGCGCTCTATCGCAGCACGCCCGTCCTTGTCCGGCCGTGAGCCGGCAGGCGACGAGCGACAATCGTTGATCTCCTCGCGGCGAACGGGCAGGATCGCCGCATCGGAGAAGCTGGCAGTGCGAAACGGGAGCAGCGCTAAACCAACGGAGGAGCGGGCAAGGCTCGTCGCCGCGCTCCATCTTGCCGCGGCCAGCGAACCCTCCGGCCTGCGCGCCGTCTACGAAATGACCGCGCCGAAACTATTCGGCATCTGCCTGCGTATCTGCGGCGACCGGGGGGCCGCGGAGGATGTCTTGCAGGATGTCTATGTAAAGGTCTGGCGCCGTGCAGGCGCATTCGATGCGGAGCGCGCCAGCCCGATAAGCTGGCTCGCGGCGATCGCACACAACAGCGCGATCGACTGGCGCCGGTCCCAGCATCGGCATGTCGCGGTGTCGGAAGAAATTCTGGCGGCCATCCCTGACGAAGCGCCCCTGGCGGATGCCGTGTTTGCCGATGAGCAGGAAAATCGGCGGTTGCTCGGCTGCCTGGAAGGGCTCGACAGCCACCAGTCCAACGCGATCCGGCGCGCCTTTCTCGATGGCCTGACCTACCAGCAGCTCGCCGACCAGTTGCAGACGCCGCTCGGGACGATCAAGAGCTGGATCAGGCGCGGAATGCAGAGACTGAAGGACTGCCTAAGCGATGGCTGACCCCGCCGATCCCTTCGGCCGCAGTGATGTGGCGGCGGAACTGGCTCTCGGCCTGCTCGAAGGCGAGGACCGCGCCGCCGCACAGCGCCTGCGCCTGTCCGATCCGGTCTTCGCGGGCGAAGTGGATGCATGGGCCGCGCGCCTGTCACCCCTGCTGGCGGCGATCCCTGCGGCAGAACCTCCAGCACACCTCTGGGACAAGGTTGCCGCCCGCATCGATTCCGGCGCGCCCCCGAACCCGGAACCGGCGCTCATCCGCCGTCTGCGTGCCTGGCGCGCGGGCGCGATTTTCGCCGCTTCCATCGCCGCCTGCCTGGCCCTGTTCATCCTCGTCCGTCCGGCCGAAGATCGCACGAAGATGCCCATGTCGGTTTCGCAACTGGCCGGGGCCGAAGGCTCCGCCACCATGGCGGTCGCTTACGATCCCAAAGCCGGAATGCTCCACCTCAGCCCCCATTCGCTGGGCGGCAACGGCAAGAGCCCGGAACTATGGGTCATCCCGGAGGACGGCGTGCCGCGTTCGCTGGGGGTCATGCAATCGGCGGTCCTGGCGATATCGCCCGACATGCGCCCGATGCTGACGGACGGGGCGACGCTGGCGATCACGCTGGAAGACAGCGCCGGCGCGCCGCACAAGGCACCCAGCACCGCGCCGATCCTCACCGGAAAAATCACCACTATCTGAAGGCCGCTGCGTCCATCGCCGCTTCGGCTCCGTATCTTCCGCGCATTCCAGAAGAATGGAGTGCGGGAAGAAGGATGCCTCAGATGAAAGTGCGATCCAGAACACTAGCAGCCCTCATCGCCACCGCCGTTCTCATGACCGGCGCGGCGGCCGTCGAAGCTAAGGACCCCATGGTCGGCGGGGCCGCGATGTATGCGAACAAGGACATCATCGACAATGCCGTCAATTCCAGGGACCACACCACCCTTGTCGCCGCGGTAAAGGCGGCCGGGCTTGTCGACACGCTCAAGAGCGCGGGGCCGTTCACGGTGTTCGCCCCGACCAATGCCGCGTTTTCCAAACTTCCGGCGGGCACGGTAGATATGCTCCTGAAGCCCGAGAACAAGGCCATGCTTACCGGCATACTGACCTATCACGTGGTGCCGGGACGGATGAGCGCCGCCGATATCGCCGCGAATGCCAAGGCTCACGGCGGAAAGGCCATGCTTACCACCGTGCAAGGCGAAATGCTGACCGCGTGGAAGGACAAGGCAGGCGCATGGTGGCTGACCGATGCCAAGGGCGGCAAGGCCAGGATCACCATCGCGGACGTCATGCAGTCCAACGGCGTGATCCATGTCGTCGACACGGTGCTGATGCCGTGAGATGATGAACCGGCTCATCCACGGGATTCCGGCGGAAGCCGACTTCCCGTGGACGGCCTCCGCAATCCTTCAGGATGACGGCCGATGAACACCCAGGATCAAGACCCCAAGGATCAAGGGCCCAGCCGCCGCGCATTCCTTGCCGGTTGCGGCTTCATCGCCGCGGCCCTCTGCTCGGCCCCATGCCTCGGCGCGGCGTCAGAGCCGTGGCTCTCGCTGTCGGACGCCCAATGGCGGGCCCGCCTGCCGCCGCCGGCCTTCGCCGTCCTGCGCCGGGGCGCCACGGAACGTGCCTATTCGAGCCCGCTCCTCGGCGAACACCGCAAGGGCCGGTTCCTCTGCGCCGGCTGCGCCCTGCCGCTGTTTTCATCGCAAACCAAGTTCGACACCGGCACGGGCTGGCCCAGCTTCCAGGATCATCTTCCCGGCGCGATCACCTTGCGGCAGGACCGCAGCCTGGGAATGATCCGCAAGGAAGTTCGCTGCGCGCGTTGCGCGGGGCACCTCGGCCATGTCTTCGACGACGGACCGCCGCCCACGGGCCTGCGCTATTGCATGAACGGCGCCGCGCTACGCTTCAGCGCGGGCTGACGGTCGCCCTTGAAGCGATACTGCGACCTATTTGCAACAACATAGCATAATCCGGCCGATAAATTGCTGTTCGTCCAATCGAACATTGCCAGTATATTGCATGTGAGAAGCATTCTCATTAGTGGCCGCCCCCAACTGATGCCGGGTTCTCCGGACATCGCCATGAGGGGAACCCAGAATGTCCGTCAGAGCCAAGATCCGCGCGTGTTGTTCCCTTTCATCCGTGCTCGCGATCAGCCTGTTGACGGCTGCCAATGCCCATGCCGCAGCCGCCACCGAAGAAACCGCCCCTGACGCAGCCGTTACCGAAGGGCCTGACCCTGACGCGATCGTCGTTACCGGCGCCACCGAAACGACGGGCCTCAGCCTTTCCTCGCGCGAGACGCCGCAGTCGGTCACGGTCATCGACAGCGAGCGGATGCAGGAACAGGGGCTCTACGATATCTCCGAAGTGCTGGAGCAGATCGTCGGCATCCAGACGAACCGATCCAGCGCGCTGGGTACGGACGGCACGAACTACACCGCGCGCGGTTTCGAGGTGAAGAACTACCTGGTGGACGGCGTTGCGCGCCCGAGCAACCTCTACGGCTTCACCGAAGACACCGCCGACATGATCGCCTACGAGCGGATCGAGGTCATCCGCGGTTCCGCCGGCATGATGACCGGCACCGGCCAGCCTTCCGCCGCGATCAACATGATCCGCAAGCGCCCAGGTGAAACCACCCGCGCCAGCGTCTCGGCAACGCTCGGCTCATGGGACATGTACCGGCTCGAAGGGGATCTCGGCGGCGCGGTGACATCCGATGGACACGTCCGCGCCCGCGTTGCCGGGGCATGGCAGGACAACCAGACCTTCATCGATCGCGAACACGCCAAGCGGCAGGCGCTCTATGGCGTGGTCGAAGCGGACCTCGGCCCGAACACGCTGCTGACCGCGGGGGTGGAATACCAGAACTTCCGCAACGAGGGCGCTTCACGCGGAGGCGTTCCGCTCTACTTCACGGACGGCACCCGGACGCACTTCTCGCGCTCCACCAACGGCGGCGCCAACTGGTCCGATTTCAGCCGCAAGAGCGTGAACCTGTTCGCCTCGGTGGCGCACGATTTCAGCCCGAACTGGCACTTGCAGGTTGATGCCGAGCACAAGTCCGGTTCCTACGACGAGACGATCGGATACTTCTTCGGCACCGCGATCGACAAGGACACCGGCCTTGGCGGCACGCTCTATTCCACCCGTTGGGCATCCGACCTCACGCTCGATGCGATATATGCCAACCTTCGCGGCACCTTCGAGGCATTCGGCCAGGAACAGCATGTCGCGCTTCGCTCAGCCACGCCCAGTTCGACGACGACCAGACCCCCTACCCCGGCTGGTGGTATGGCGGCGACTACATGAAATCGGTCAACGCCTTCGAATTCTTCGAGAACGGCGAGACCACCAAGCCCGACCTGACGCCCACCGGCGACCTTGCCGGCAATCGCATCCGGACCAGCGCCGCTGCCGGTGTCGCCCGCCTCAAGCCGATCGCCCCGCTCTCCGTGATCGCGGGCGGCCGACTTACCTGGTGGAAGGGCGACAGCTATGCCGAGGACACGTCAGGCATCCGCACCTGGACGCGGGAAACGGATGAAAAGGCCGTCTTCACGCCTTATGCGGGGCTCGTGCTGGACTTCAGCAAGACCATTTCGGCATATGTAAGCTATGCGAGCGTCTTTGAGCCGCAGACCCAGCGCACCGTCGACGGCAACGTGATCGCCCCGCTCGAAGGCAATACTTACGAAGCGGGTCTCAAGGCGGATTTCCTCGACGGCAAGCTGAGCGCCAGCGCGGCGGTCTTCCGCATGAAGCAGGACAACTATGCCATGGCCGATGGCCCCGGCATCTTCGCACCCGACGGCAGCGCCGCCTATCACGCGGTGTCGGGCATGAAGTCGACCGGCTTCGAACTGGAAGTGAACGGCGAGATACTGCCCGGCTGGCTGGTCGCGGGCGGCTTCGCCAATGCAAAGGCGAAGGACCGCGACGGCGTGCGCCAGTTGCCGCAAATCGCCAGGGACAGCTTTAAGATGTTCACCTCCTACCGCCTGCCAGGAAACCTGGAAGGACTGACCCTGGGCGGCAACTTGCGCTGGCAGGGCAAAACCACGGCGGAAGGTGAAGGGCCCAACGGCGAAGTCTACACGCAAGGCAGCCTTGCGGTCGTCGACCTGCTGGCTAGCTATCGCTTCTCGCAGCGCCTGTCGCTTGCGGTCCACCTCGATAACGTCTTCGACAAGACGTATTATTCGGGCCTCTTCCTCGGCAGCGCCCGCTACGGCATGCCGCGCAACGTCACGGTGACCCTGCGCGGCAAGCTGTAACCCGTAACCTGCAAGCGGGGCGCGCGACTGTCCCGAAAGGAACAGGGACGCGCCCGCAAGAAGCACTAACCGCGTTTCCTCAAAAGCGCATCGCCAACGATCCGGTGACGGAACGCGGTGCCCCCGGGTAGATCCACAAGGCGCTGTAGCTGCTCTGCGCGTAAGTCTGGTCGAGAATGTTGTCCACCTCGATCCGTGCCATAAGCTGCCGCGTAATCGGGTAAGCAAGGCTTGCCTTGGCCTTGAGGTAGCCGTCCAGCCTCAAGTCGCCGCCGTCGAGCGCCGCCGCGCGCGGCCCGACATAAGTGCCGCCCGCGCTCAGATCGAGGTCGCGTCCGGCCAGAGGCAGCTTCGCGAAAAGCTGCACGGTTCCGGAATGACGCGGAACGTTGAGCACGTCGCTGCCGGGAAACGCCGGATCGCGCGCCTCAGCATCGGTGTAGGCGTAGTTGCCGATCAGCCGGATGCGGGACGTAAGATCGATCTCACCATCGAACTCCACCCCTCGCGAACGGATGCGGCCCACCGTGGCGAGATAGTTTGCATCGGCGGGATCGGCCGCCAGGATATTGCGCTTCGACACACTGAACCAGCTTACACCGGCGCGGAAGGCGGTAAACACCAGCTTTGCGCCGATCTCATAGCCCTTCCCCGTTTCCGGCGCGAAGGCGTTGCCGTCCCTGCCCACGCTGGAGTTGGGCCGGAAGCCCTCACCCCAGTTGGCGTGAAACGCAATGCGACGATCGGGCCGGAAACGCACACCTCCGCGAAACTCCAGCGGCTTGCGCTTCATCCTGCTGGACTGCCCGGTCAGCCGGTTGTCGATGCTCTGCGAAAGACGCTCGTAACGCATGCCCGCCACGAAACTGAGACTGTCGGTCGCCTCCCACATATCCTGTGCGTAGATGGCGCTGGCCTGCCGGTGCTCCAGTGTCGACGTGAAAGGCGTCAGCAATCCTGCCGCGCCGCCATAGACGGGGTTCCAGACATCGATCGGATAGGAATTGTCGGCAGTGGGGCGGAAGCGGGCCTGCCAGGTGTCGAAGTCGAGATCGTACCACGTCACCCCCAGGCTGGGCCGATGCGTGCCGAATGCCTCGAACACACCGCGAAGCTCCGCCCGCGCGGACCGGTCTTCAAGATTCCAGTCACGCAAACGGCGCTGGCGGCGCACCGTACGATCGGCAAGCAGCGTCGAGGCTTCCGAGGAGAAGCCGTGGATGCGCGCATCGCGGTAGGCACCCCCGCCGACCAGCGACCAGCCCTGCCCCAGATCCTGCTCGACGGTGAGTTGATGCCGCCAGTTGGTCGATGAGACACGTCCGTCGCCAGGCTCGCCGAGAAAACGGTCACGCGGCACCGCTTCGGTATCCGTGCCGATAGCCGGGATGCCCCGGTCAAAGGGGGAGCGGAAGGCGATGTACTCGCCCTGGTAGATCAGGGTCGTGCCCGGCGCGAGGCGCCAACCGATCGAGGGCGCGAAGAGACGGCGGCGCAAATCCACATGGTCTCGGAAACCGTCGCTGTTCTCGATCGCGCGACCAGCCGGATGGCAAGGTTTGCGGCAAGCAGCGATTCCACGTCGCCCTCCAGCCGCCAGGTGGCGAAGGAGCCCGCGCTCGCGGTCATCGTGCCGCCCTGCTCGAATTGCGGCTTCTTGGTCACCACGTTGACCGCGCCGGCCGGGTCCACCGAACCGAACACCGCCCCCACCGGGCCTTTCAGCACCTCGATCCGCTCGACATTCGCGGGATCGCGCGGCGGGCCAAAGCCGCGATTGGCAAGAAAGCCGTCCACGAAATACTCCGCGCCCGTATCGGGCGTGCCTAGAAATCCGCGGATCGCGTAATTGTCCCGCAGCCCGCCGAGATTGTTCTGCTGGGAAATGCCGCTCACCAGTTCCAGCGCATCGGCGAGGCGGCGGACGCCGTAATCGTCAAGGATCGTCCGGTCGAGGGCAATGCTCGCCTGCGACATGCGCTCGGTCACGAGGTCTGAACCGTTTACCCGGTCGATCCGGCTACGACCAAGCACCACGATCTCGTCCACCGAGGCGTGGTCGTGATCGCGATCCTCTTCCCGGGCACGCGTCTCTTCGTGATCGGTTTCGGCGGCAAGGACCGGGAGAGGCGCCGTGGCAGCACCAAGCATGAGAGCGGCACCAAGCACGTTGGAAACCGGACGATCGGGCATTTGCGGGGTCCGCATGGTCTAAGCGCTTTCTGACAAAGTGTTGCCCGCGGCCGATTTTCGGCGGGAGCAATTGCGTAATGATATATTGTCACATAAAGCCGGTGCCGAGCTACGCAAGATCAAAAAAGGCCGAAATCGCCGTGCACAAATCGTCTACCCCATCGCGACGCCTGCGATGCCCGTCTCGCTCCCTGAGAGGGGCGGCAACGGGCGTGATCGGCCTGCTCCTTGCCATCGGCCCTGCAGCCGCGCAGGAGCGCCCTGCGCTCCCGCCGGTGTTGCCCTGGTCGGGGAAAAGCGAAAGGTCGATCGCCCGGATGGACGATCCCTGGATCACCCCCGCCGAATGGGCCGGCTTCCGGAAAACGCCCAGTCACGAGGAAACGCGGGCCTGGCTGGAGAAGCTGGTCGCCGCCTCGCCGCTGCTGGCGCTGGAGAACTTCGGCAAGAGCGCCGAAGGCCGGGATCTCTATCACGTCCGCGCCAGCAGCGGCAGCAACAGGCCGGTCGTGCTGATACAGGCAGGCATCCACGCTGGCGAGATCGACGGCAAGGACGCCGGTCTCATGCTGCTGCGCGACATTGCGCTGCGCGGCAAGGCAGACCTGCTCGACAAGGTCGATCTTGTTTTCGTTCCGATATACAATGCCGACGGCCACGAGCGCGCCAGCCCGCGAAACTTCCCGCACCTGCGCGGCCCCGACAATCCGGGCACGGTCGCCACGGCGCAAGGTCTCAATCTCAATCGCGACTATGCCAAGCCGATGCACCGGAAACGCAGGCGATGCTGTCTCTCTTGCGCCGGCTGGACCCAGTTCTCTACATTGACATGCACGTCTCGGAAGGCTTCGACCACGCCTATGACGTGACGTACACTTCGGCAGGCTGGGGGCGGCATTTCCAGTCGCAGGCGATAACCGAATGGCTGAACGGCCCGTTTCGCAGCGGCGTGGATGCCTTCCTGCGCGGGATGGGACACAACCCCCATTTCTATCCGAGCGCCAATGACGACCGCGATCTCGACAAGGGCCTGCGCATCGCCGCCGAAGGACCGCGCTATTCGACCGGCTATGGCGACTTCGCGCGCATACCGACGGTCCTTGTCGAAATGCACAACCTCAAGCCCTACCGCCAGCGGGTGCTGGGCGCCTATGCGATGATGGAAGCCGCACTGCGCCAGACCGCCCGGGACCTGCCGCACTTGCAGGGAGCCATTTCCCGCGACCGTGCCGAGCGTCCCGAAACGCTCGCCCTGCGCTGGCAGCGGGATGACAGTCCGCTGGAATGGATCACGTTTTCCGGCGTGGCGCACGAGACCTATCGCTCCCCGGCCACGGGCGAGATGGAACTGCGCTACCTCGCCAGGCCCCGCCAACTGCGAATACCGGTGTTCGGGCAGAAGCCCGTGCTGACCGTCACCCTGCCCGAAGCCTGGTGGGTTCCTGCGGGCGCCACCGAAGTGATCCGGCGGCTAGACCTGCACGGCATCGCCTATGAACGCATCGAGGCTCCGCGCACCCTGGATCTCGACATGGTGCGGCTGATCCACGCCCGGCCCGGCCCGGTGAGCGAAGGACGCATGACGGTAGCCGGCGAGATGATTCACGAGACCCGCCGGGAAACGATGCCTTCAGGCTCCCTGCGCATTCCGCGGGATCAGCCGCGCGGGCTGCTTGCCGCCGAATTGCTGGAACCCGAAGCAGTGGATTCGTTCCTCGCCTGGGGCTTCTTTCCCGGCATGATCCAGATGCCGGATACACCTGACCGCCTTGCCAGCCTGTCCGTGGCGGAAGAACTGCTCCGAGCCGACCCCCAGGTTCGCGCCCAATTCGAGAGCAGGCTGGCGCAGGACGCGCAATTCGCGAACGATGCCGATGCGCGCCTTGCCTGGCTTGTTGCCCATACGCCGTTCGGCGACGACCGCGCAGGGCTCTATCCCATCGGACGCGAATTGTAGGCAGAGCGCCGTACCGTATCCGGGCGGCTGTCAGAGCATGCGATCCGCATCCTCCGGCAGGGGCAACCAGCACGTCTCCCGGCGGCCGAAGATCCGATAGCGGTTGCGCGCGATCAGGCGATAGGCGCGGTCCCGCACGAAACGAGGGACGAAGCGGGCCGCGCCGGCGATGCGCCACGGCCATCCCAATCCCGCGTAAATGGAAATGACGGCATCGCTGTCCCGAAGCACCTTCTTACCGTCGATCACCAGAATCGTGTCAGGGTCGAGAAGATCGACGCCGTGCTGCCGGAACAGCGCAGCCCCGATCTCGCCCTGCATCGGCGCCAGAAGGTACCGCCGCGCCCGGTCGTGCTTCAGGACGAACTGCGCATTGGCGGAGCAAAGTACGCAGTTCCCGTCGAACAGGATGATCGGGTGACCTTCAGGCATCGCGCCGTTCCATGCTGCCTGTGTAGCGAATGACACGGCCCAGCCAAGGAACACTGACCGGCACGTCGAATATGTTGCGCCCCCGCTCCTCCCGCTCGCTGGCGTGGCAGCGAGGCCGCAGCCAGGAAGGCAGGCCCAGGCCGAGAAACCGGAATTCCTCAAGGTCCAGCAGCAACCGTCCGTCCTTCACCGACAGCCGGAAAACATTTGTGGCCGGGCCCATCCGCTCCACCACGCGCCCGCCTTTGACGGAGAGCTCACTTCGATAGCTGCGGCCAGCGAATGTCCGCAGCCAGTTCTCATGGCCCTCACTTCTCTCGAAGATCACCGTAACCGGCACGCCCCGGCCCCGCGCAGGCAGATTCATCACTCGGCACAGCAGCCAAGCGGCGGGATTACGGCTGACCGTGATGTCGGCAAGCCCCTCCCAACGCTGTCTGTCGGAAGCGTCATGCGCCTCCTGCAGCAGCGGCGGCAGTGCATCCATCTCTTTTCCGAGCAACTGGCGAAACAACGGCGGGCTCACAACACGATCTCCGGTTTGGCTACCATCAGCCAGAAGATGACGATCACCCCGGCGAATGCCGGCCAGCCGAGCGCGAACCACCAGCGCGAGAGACGCAAGTAGCACGCCGGCAGCGCTTCGCCATCAGGGGTCTCGTCGGCGATCCGGCGCATCGCGATCTGGATGAAGACCACCGGTACCCAGCAGGCCCCCACGACGACATAGAGCGCCATGGCCAGCACCAGCCAGCCGCTCGTCAGCGGAAAGCCCGCGATCCGCGCCAGCCACACGCCCGTCACCGGTTGGACGATAACGGCGGGTGTCGTGAACAGCCAGTCTGCCAGAACCACATTGCGGTTCACCGCCCGACGCGCGGCCAGCGGTCCGCTCCGGTTCACCATCCAGCCGTGGAACGCGGTGCCGAGGCCGGTTCCGAACAGCAGCGTGGAACTGAGAATATGGATCAGCTTGAGAAGCAGGTAATCATCCACGGCGCGTCTCCAGAACATGCACGACCAGCGAAAGGCCGAGCACGGCAAGGTTCTTGACGAGCGGCCCGAACGGGTCCGCCCAGAGTTCGGGGGCGATCGTGGTGAGGATCGCGGTATAGACGCCCATCAGCGCCACGCCCACAAGCGCGGCGCCGTGCCGCCGGGCCGCAATGGCCAGTCCCACCGCAATGTCGGCCAGCGATCCGGCCCAGAGCACGGCGAAAGCAGCCGCGCCGCCCAATCCCAGCTTTGCGAGCCAGGCATCGATCGCGAAGCCCGGCGCCGCTCCGATCGAGACCAGTCCCCCGGCGAGCCAGACCAGCGCCAGCAACCACCGCGCCACCGGGATCACCGGCGCCAGCCGGGCTGCCGCCACGTCGGCCGCCGTCGCCGGATGCAATGCAAGCATCTGCTCGACGGGGCTGGGCCTGCCCTCCGTCGCTTCAAGAAGGTGCGCCATCGGCGCGGTGTTCCCTGCCTCCAGCATTGCCAGGCTCTCCGGTGTCGCCGGACCGATCCCGAGGCGAGCGGCCAGCGCCAGCAGATTGCGGGGGACAGCAAGCTGCGGCGCCCTGCCCCGGCCCAGCCAGCGCCGGATGACGGCAGTCAGTTCATCGGTGGTCATCGGCTCAGGCCCAACGGCATCGAGGCGATGATGCAGCGGGGCAGGCGCTCGAAGCAGACGCAGCAGGATATCGACGAGATCGTCGACATGGATCGGCTGCACCTGCCATTGCCCGGTTCCGAGACGCGGAACGATGGGCAAGGCGGCGAGCGCCGCGAACAACGCCATGCTCGCGCCCCCCCTGCCGAGCACCAGCGACGGCCGCACGACCGCCCAGCCCATCACTGTCCCATCCGCTCCGAGCCGCGCGAGATAATCGTCCGCCGCGCGCTTGCTGCATGGTAAGGCGTGACGCCGGTGTGGTCAGCCCCCAGCGCCGAAACCTGGATCACCCTGCCCACCCCTGCCGCGAGAGCCGCGTCGAACAGCGCTGTGGCACCGTGTTCGTGCACGCCGGCATAGTCGGCTCCCCGTCCGATGATCCCGGCGCAGTTCACGATCGCGTCGACCCCGCGCAGCCTTTCGGCCCATTGCGCGCGATCGTCGCGGGCGAGATCGCAGGCGATGGTTTCCACACCGGCAAGCCTGCGCGACAGGCTCGTCGGTTCGCGCCCGGCAGCGACGACCTGCAGTCCTTCGGCTACCAGCCGTCCTACCAGATGCCGCCCGATGAAGCCTCCGGCTCCGACGACGAGTACCCGCATCCCTTCCTCCTCAGGCGTCATGGAAAGCGTGGCGGGGGGTGCGGCTCCATACCGCGAAGCCCATGCCGACGAGCGCCAGAAGCACACCCATGAGAGCGCTCGTCATGGTCCCCTGCACAAGCTCGGTCGGATCGTGGCAACGCCTCTCAGCGAAACGGACAGCATCGGCGTGGCCACCATCATCACCACCGACCAGACTGCCCAGAACCGCGAGCGCTGCTCCGTCCCGCACAGTTCGGCCAGCAGGATCGAGAGCGGTCGCCACAGCACTACCGCAGCAAGCGTCGCGATCAGCGCAGTCAGCGCATAAGTCAGCAGAAGGGCGGCAATCGGTATCAACATGGCAGTTTCCTTCGGAATCGCCGCTCCGGCTTGGCGCGGCGTCGGCAACCCATTCGCAAGTGGCATGCCAATTGCTCGATCATTCCGTGAATGCCCGGAATCCGAGCTTTTTCGAGGTCCCGGCCCGCGCAGATGTTAACGACGTGAACGGAAAACGATGATAGAGCCGTCAACGATGGATACAGCGATCGGCATCACTGCCTACGTCGGCGCGCTCACGCTGACAGCGATTGCCAGCTTGCTGCTGGGAGGCTTCGTGCTGATGCGCGCCCGAAAGCTGCCGGGATCGTCACTGCTCGCCGCCTTCCTTGCCGGAGTGGGCATCTGGAGCATCGCGCAAGTGGCGCCGGCCGTCATCGGCCTGCGGGCCGGGCCGTTCACCGTCCCCCTCATCGCTCTCTCGCCCCTGCCCGCTGCTGCCTTCGTCCACCTTGTCTTTGCATTCGCGCTATGCGGATCGTTGCGCCCTGTCGCGCTGGCAAGCTATGCCCTGGCAAGCTTCGCCGCCATGGTCGGGCTCCTCTTCGGGGTCGGCGAGGTCATACCCTGGCACGGGTTTGCGGGCTTCTTCGTCCCTTCGCCGGTGGGATGGGGTGTGCTGGGCGTGGCGGCGTCCTGTCGGTCGCGGGACATCTGCGGCTCCTCCGGGTCCGGCGGCGGCAGGCCGGGCTGCAGGGACAACAGGCCGGCGCCGTATTCGTCTCCAGCCTGCTTGGCCTCGCGGCTCTCTCCGGCTTTGCCTTTCCCGCGTTCGGGATCGATGCCTACCCATGGCCGGTACTGCTCCTGCCCCTCTATTCGGTTGCGCTCGTCTACGGCATCGTGCGCCACAACTTCATGCTGGCCGATGTCTGGGCACGCCGCGCCCTGGTCTGGCTGCTGCTCATCGCGGGGGCCGGAGGGGCAAGCGTATTCATCGCCGCATTGCCGCTGGCCCTTGCGGATCGTCCGATGGGTTTCCTCGCGACCTGGACCGCACTGGCCGCCACGCTCATGCTGGGACTGGCGATCCTCACCCCGCTCAAGCGCATGGCCGATCGCTTCGTCTTTCCCGGCGCGCGGATCGAAGAAGCGGACATCGCGGGATGGCGCGACCTTCTGGCACAGGCTTCCGACGAGACAGAACTGACGGCCATGGCCAATGAGCTGCTGCAACGACACCTTGCGCTTCCTGCAGGGGGGCCCGACCTTCGGATAGACGGGGATTCCGTCTCCCTGCGCGGTTGGGAAGATGCCCCCGCAGCCACCCGCCACGCTGCCGAGCGCTTCGCCGAGATTGCCGCCGAAAGCGCAAGGCGCCTGTCCTCCGCACGCCGCCTCGTCGATGCGGAACGCGAAGCGCGCCTTGCCGAACTGGGCGCTCTTGCGGCAACGGTGGCGCACGATCTGCGAAACCCGCTGGGCATCGTCCAGATGGCCGCCACAGCCGCACCGCCCGGCGTCCGCGCCGAAATCGGCGAGCAGGTGGCGCGGATGAACGCGCTCGTCACCGATATTCTCGACTATGCCCGCGCCTGGACGGTCGCCCCCCGGCCGCTGCGTCTGAGTGAACTGCTCACCTCGTTCGGGGTGGACACCCAGGTGCCGCCGGACCTGGAAGTGATGGCGGACCGGATGGCCCTGGTCAGGGCACTGACGAACCTGATCGACAATGCCCGCGCCATGGGAACACAGGTGTCGGTGATCGCCGAGGATGGTCGCGCCGTCACCATCGACGTCTGCGATGATGGCCCGGGCATCGCGCCCGAAATCGCGGCAAACCTGTTCCGCCCCTTCGTGTCTCGCCGTCCGGGAGGGACGGGCCTTGGCCTCGCCATCGTCCGGCGGATCATGGAGGCACACGGCGGCACCGTGACACTCGCCGACCGCCCCGGCTGGTCAACCTGCTTTCGCCTGACTTTCGAGAGAGCCCTATGATCCTGCTGGCCGATGACGAACCCGCATTCCAGCGCCTGACCGCCGGATGGCTGCGCTCGCTGGGACACGAGGTGATCACCGCAGGTGACGGCGACACGGCGCGGTCCGCCTTCGAGGCCCATGGAGCCGACGTGGTCCTGCTGGACCTCGCAATGCCGCCCCACCACGATCCCGAAGCCGGTCTCGCCCTGATCCGCCAATTCGCGCCCTCTCCGGTCGTGGTGATGACAGGCCACGCGGACCAGCCCCTCGCGCTCAAGGCGATCGAGGCGGGTGCATGGGATTTCCTCGCCAAGCCGGTCGACCCGGACATGCTCAAGGTCGTCGTCGAACGCGCGCTGGAACGCGCGCGTCTGGCCCGGGAACTCGCCGCGGCCCAGGCCCGCGAACATGCCGCCGAAGACATGGGCCTTATCGGCCAATCGCAGGCCATGGTGTCCTTGCGCGACCTGATCCGCCGCGTGGCCCCCACCACCTTGCCGGTCATGGTGCTGGGGCCGAGCGGCACCGGCAAGGAACTCGTGGCGCGGGCGATACACGCTGCCTCGCCGCGCGCGGCGCGCACGCTGGTCCCGGTCCATTGCGGCGCGGTTCCGGCGGACCTGCTCGAAAGCGAATTGTTCGGCCACCTCAAGGGCAGCTTCACCGGGGCCCACGCCGACCGACCCGGGCTTGTCGAAACCGCGTCGCACGGAACCCTGTTCCTTGACGAAATCGGTGAGATGCCGGCGGCGATGCAGGTCAAGCTGCTGCGCTTTCTCGCCGATGGCAGCTACCAGCCGGTCGGCGCACGGGACGTTCGTCATGCGAATGTCCGGATAATTGCCGCCACGCACCGCGACCTTGCCGCCGCCGTGGCCGAGGGCAGCTTCCGCGAGGATCTCTACTACCGGTTGAAAGGCGTCGTCCTCAAGGTGCCGGCCCTTGAGGACCGAGCCGGAGACGTGGCGCTGCTGGCCAGGGTGTTCCTGCGGCGCATCGATGGTGCTCCCGCCCATTTTGCGCCCGGCGCACTGGAATGGCTGGAAGGCCATGGCTGGCCCGGAAACGTGCGCGAACTGCGTTCGGTAGTCGAATGCGCCGCCGCGCTGGCCCCCCAGAGCCCCGGTGGCAGGGTCATCGGCATCGCCGACCTCGCCTTCGCCATGGGAGAGGATGCCGCAACGGCCGTCGCCGAAAGCCCGCCGCCTTCCTCCCGCCAGTCGTTGCAGGAGGAAGTGATGGAACTGGAACGGCGGCGCATCACCGAAGCGCTGGAACGCACGGGCCACAATCACACGCATACCGCGCGTGAACTGGGCCTCTCCCGGGTAGGCCTGCTCAAGAAGATGGACCGGATGGCACTGCGCTAGGCGGCGAAGTTTCCACGCAGCCTAAGGCCGGCAACACTGTTGCGAACCGGTCGCAAATGCCCTAGCGGCTATCTCTCTGTAATGCTTGAACGGGTGGCGAGTCTTGGCGGATCGGGCGCTGAAACGCCTGTATCTGACGCATAAGCGCTCGGTGCAGGATTATCTTACACGGAAGCTGCGAGACCCGGTTCTGGCCGCAGACCTCACTCAGGATGCTTTCGTGCGGATCGCGGAGAGCGGACGGCTGGATACGATCGGCAATGCCCGGTCCTATCTCTATCGCACCGCGCACAACCTCGCGATAGACCACGTCCGCAAGCCGGAACGGCGCTACACCGAACACGCGGATGACGAGCGTATTGCCAATGTCCCCGAAGATATCCCCGCGGTGGATGACACCGTCGCGGCTCGGCAGACGCTCGAACGCCTGCATGACGTAGTAGGCGAGTTACCGGAACGAACCCGGCATGTGTTCGTGCTGAACAAGATCGAGGGCCTCAGCTATGCCGAGACGGCAGACCGCCTCGGCATTTCGGAGAGTTCCGTGCAAAAGCACCTGCGTATGGCGCTGGCCCATGCGATCAAGCGCCTGAAGCTCCAATAGACATGGCGATGCAGCGAATTTTACTCCCGATGGACGCGCCGACCGTCCTCCATGGTGATCGCACGAGGCGATCTTCCGTCAGGGGCGGGCGATCATGAACAGCGAAACACCTGCCGACGGGCAGCGGATCGACGATATCGCGGTGGAATGGATCATCCGGCTCGGCGGCGAACCTCTCGGCGAGCATGAAAAGCAGGCGCTCGATGCCTGGCTCCAGGCAGATCGTCGCCATGCGGCGGCCTTTGCCCACGCCAGATCGACCTGGGCCAGTCTCGGCGCCCTTGCCGAACATCCCGGCCGCCTGCTGGAAGACTTGCCCCCCGCAGCTCACGCGGTGGCTCCCAGCTTGCGGAACCGCGCCTTGCACCGGATCGTGAGCGCGGGTGCCATCGCCGCCTGCGCGGCCCTCCTCATCGGCACGGGCTCGCTGTGGTACGGCGATCCGCTGACCATGTTGCGGGCGGACTATCGCACCGGAACCGGAGAAACCCGGATGGTGACGCTGGCGGACGGATCGCGCGTGCAACTCGGCCCGGACAGCGCCATAGCCGCGCGGTTCAGCGGAACGGAACGCCGCGTCGATCTTCTGGCGGGGGTCGCAGCCTTTGCAGCCGTTCCGAAAGCACGGGCGGGGAATCGTCCCTTCATCGTGTCGGCCGCCAACGGCGAGGCACGCGCCCTGGGCACCCGCTTCATCGTGGACCGCGTTCCCGGATCGGTGAGCGTGACCGTGGCGGAGCACCAGGTCCGCGTTTCGGCGAGCGGCGGATCGACGGCCCGCGCGGCCGTCCTGTCGCCCGGACAGCAGGTCGAATATGGCGCAGGCGGTCTCAGAGTAACGAGGCGGATCGACGTGGATCAGGCCCTGAGTTGGCAGCGCGGACGCCTGATCGTCAATGCGGCGCCACTGGGAGATGCGGTCGCCCGGTTCAACCGTTACCGTCACGGCCGCATAGTGGTGGCGCGGTCCGCGCTGGCAACGCGCAAGGTCAGCGGCGTCTTCGATACCAACGACATCGAGGGCGCAGTGGCGACGATCGCAGGCGAGCTCAAACTCCGGACCATGCGGGTTGGTCCGCTCCTGACGCTTCTCTACTAAGGTTCTCTTTTTTCCGCTCCTGACGAATTTCTCGAATATTTTTACCGGACCTGCCCCACTCCCCCGTCCTTACCCTTGAGAGACGCTAATGCATGTCATTCGCGCAATTCAATCTGGCAAGGGAATGATCGAATGGGGGTTGGTTACATGGGGACCGCAAACGACGGGTACCGGGCCGCGAGTCTTGCAACGGCAAGCGTTCTGGCGCTGCTTGCCGGGGGCTTCGCGCTTCCCGTGGCAGCGGGTGCGCAGGCCCCGGTCGCTGCGCGGCAGGGACAGGTCGCGTTCGACATTCCGGCGCAGGACCTGAACAGAGCGCTGCTCACGCTTACCGACAAGGCCGGGCTCCAGATTTTCTACGACCTGGAAAAGGTCTCCGGAAAGCAGAGCACGGCCGTTCGCGGCAATTTCGCGCCGGCAGAGGCGCTCTCCCGGCTGCTGTCGGGAACCGGCCTGACGTTCCGCTTCCTCAACGGCAACCGGGTCCAGATCGAACCCGCGCCGAAATCGGGCGACGGCGCGGTGCAACTCGGTCCGGTCCGTGTCGAGGGCGCCGGAGACGCCGCAACCGGACTTGCCGCCAGTTCCGCATCGGACATGCTCTCGTCGGAAGGGTCGCGCTCCTATACGGCCCGCGGAGCCGTCACGTCCTCCAAACTGCCGCTGACGCTTCGGGAAACGCCGCAATCGGTCACGGTCATCACCCGCCAGCAGATCGAAGACCGCAACTTCATGACGATCGACGACGCGGTCGAGGCGGCAACCGGGATGTCCGCCACGACGGCCAACCTCGGTTCGAACACCTTCAACGCGCGCGGTTTCTCGGTCGGCGCAACCCAGATCGACGGTATCCCCGGCGCGGGCGGAACGACGGGCGGATACACGCCCAATTCCGCGATGTTCGACCGGATCGAAATCGTGCGAGGCGCGGCGGGACTGGTCACGGGCACGGGCAACCCCGGCGGCGTCGTCAACCTCGTGCGCAAGCGTCCGCTGGAAGAACAGCGATACGGGCTCGTCCTTCACGCCGGCAGCTGGAACCAGTTTCGCGCCGAAGCGGACATCAGTGTCCCGGTAACCGACTGGCTTCGCGTGCGCGGGGTCGCGGCTTACGAGGACCGCAAGTTCTTCGTGGACCTGCAACACGCCAAGCGGCCGCTGTTCTACGGCATCGCCGAGGTCGATGCGACCTCGACCACGCTTGTGACCCTGGGCGCAAGCTATGAGGAGAACCGGACCGACAGCTTCTTCAACAGCGGCCTGCCGCTCTATTCCGACGGTACCGACCCCCATCTGCCGCGCTCCTCACGCGGGCTCGCTCCCGGATGGAACTTCTTCGATGTCGAGGCGAGCAACATCTTCGGCAGCGTCGAACAGCAACTCGGCGGCGCGTGGAAAGCCAGGGTTTCGGCGAACAAGCAGCACTGGATGCAGGTCTACGTCTCGCCGAACATCAATGCCGCAATCGATCCGGTCACCGGAATCGGTCCGCGCCTGACCAGCAGCATCTCCAAGATCTACAACCCGCGCGACCGCCTGGGCTTCGACGGTCAGGTCAGCGGCGATGTCCGGCTGTTCGGCCGATCGCACGAGGTCATGCTGGGCGCGTCCTATGCCAGCGAGACTGTCAAGAAGCCGAAGACGGCGGTGGGAACCGTAGTCCCGGTGGTGCAATCCATCTTCGATGCCGATCCCTGGGCGACGCCGGAACCGGACTTCCCCGAACCCACGCCCACCGGTCGGTACAGCAAGACCGAAGAGACTGGCATCTACGGCGTGGCCCGGCTGAACATCGCCGATCCGCTGAAGATCATCCTCGGCGGGCGACTGAGCACCTACAAGACCGATACGCGCGCCAACCTGACCTCGGCCCATGCGCTGACCAAGGAGAGCAACGTCTTCACCCCTTATGGCGGGATCATTCTCGACGTAAGCCGCAACTGGTCGGTCTATGCCAGTTACGCCGATATCTTCCGGGTCCAGAACACCCTCTACACCGCGGATGGCACGACGCTGGAGCCCGCTGTGGGCGCGAATTACGAGTTCGGCGTCAAGGGCGAGTTCTACGGCGGCACGCTGAACACCTCTTTCGCGCTATTCCGCATCGTCGAGAGCAACCGCTCGCAGCAGGACCCGGACAACCCGGCACCCTGCGCCGGTTCGCCGACGGGGGATGCCTGTTATGTCGCCGATGGCAAAGTGCGCGGACAGGGCTTCGAAACCGAGATTTCAGGCGAAGTCGTTCCCGGCCTCCAGGTCATCGCAGGCTACACCTATACCGACACGAAATACCTGCGCGATCGCACTGGAACCGGCGCGCCAAGCGCGAACGAGGGGCTCGCGTTCAACACCACCACCCCGAAACACCTGCTTCGGGTCTGGTCGACCTATACCCTGCCGGGCAAGCTGGACCGGCTGACCGTGGGCGGCGGCGTCAACGCGCAGAGCCGCATCTACCGCCTGTCCGGCATCTACACGATCGAGCAGAAGGCCTATGCCCTCGTCAGTGCGCGGGTCGCGTTCGACGTCAACGAGCACGTGAAGCTCGCCGTCAATGCCAACAACGTGTTCGACAAGCGCTATTACCAGCGCATCGGCACGCTGGCCTCCGACAACCGCTATGGCGAACCCCGCTCGGTCCTGTTCAACGCCCGGTTCACCTACTGATGCCGGAACGCCGGTCATGCACCCCGGAGGCGGGACGATGAAGGAAGGCTTTCGCCAGTCGATGGCCTGGCTGCATACCTGGACCGGCCTGCTGGTCGGCTGGGTGCTGTTCTTCGTGTTCATGACCGGCACGACCGGCTACTTCGACGATGAGATCACCCGGTGGATGCAGCCGGAGCGACCGCTGGCCACGGTTTCCGCCTACGTGCCACATGCCCAGGGCGTAGCGAGAGCCCAGGCATTTCTCGAAAGCAAGGCACCCGGCGCGCAGCGCTGGTCGATCGGCCTGCCGGGCGGACGCGGGGAAACGGCGTGGACCCTGTCCTGGCCCAAGGCCGGCGGCGAACGGCACAAGACGCGCCCGCAGCGAAGCACGCGCGGGGAACACGGCGAAAGAGGCGGCAGGAACCAGCGCCTGGTGTTCGACCCCCAGGCGGGAAGCGCGGTGCCGGTGTTGTCCGGCGCCATGGGCCGCGAGACCGGCGGCGGCGTCGGGCTCTATCGCCTCCACTACCAGCTTCATTACGTGTCCCACGCCAGCGCCATCCTGATCGTGGGGGCCTGCACGATGATGATGTTGCTCGCAGTGCTGAGCGGGGTCATTACCCACAAGAAGATCTTCAAGGATTTCTTTACCTTCCGCCCAGGGAAGGGTCAGCGCAGCTGGCTGGACATCCACAATGTCATCAGCGTTACCGCGCTGCCGTTCTTCCTGATGATCACGTATACGGGCCTCATGTTCTTCATGTACGCCTACATGCCGGCGGCCATGAACCTTGCCTATGGTTCCGACCGGCAGTGGGAGAACGACGGCTACACCAATCCGCTCAACCCGCGCGCCAATGGGCAGTTTCAGCCGGGCGCTGGCGGCGAACGGCGCGGACCGTCCATCCCCGCCAGCGGGATTCCCGCGCCGCTCGCCGATCTGTCCGATCTGGTCATGAAGGCGGAGGCGCGATGGGGCCGGGACCGGATCGAAAACATGACCGTCACCCACCCGGGAGACCGCAATGCGCGCGTGGAGATCACGCGTGCCGCAAGCGGCCTCACCACCGGCCGCGACGACCGTCTGACGTTCGACGGCATCACCGGCGCGCTGCTTCGCGGGCCACCGGAGCGCGCACGGAGGACATGGCAGGTTCAGGACAGCATGATCGCCCTGCACGAAGGCCTGTTTGCCGGACCTGTCATGCGCTGGCTCTACTTCCTGTCCGGGCTGCTCGGCTGCGGCATGGTCGGCACCGGACTGGTGCTCTGGACGGTCAAGCGGCGGCAGAAACAGATCAGGGCCGGACGGACGGATTTCGGATTTCGCCTCGTCGAATGCCTCAACATCGCGGCGATCCTTGGCCTGCCGCTTGGCATCGCCGCCTATTTCTGGGCCAATCGCCTGCTGCCTGCGGCCATGCCCGAACGCGTGGCATGGGAGTTCCACAGCCTGTTCCTCGCGATCGGCGCGATGCTGTTCTGGGCCTCTGTCCGCAAATCCGGCAAGGCGTGGGCCGAAGGCCTGTGGACCTGCGCGGCCGCATACCTCCTGCTTCCGGTGCTGAACGCCCTCACCACCGAGCGTCATCTCGGCGTCACACTGCCCTCCGGTGACTGGGCGCTGGCCGGCGTCGACCTGACCATGCTGGCCATCGGCATCGTGCTGGCAGCGGCGGCGCGCGGCGTAAGCCACCGCCTGCCGGTAGCCCGCGTCGCTCGACCCGCCGTCGAAGGCAAGGCCGCCCGACCGGAGGCAGCGTGAATGGGCTGCACGAAAATGAGCGAGCGAGTAAAAGAAGTCGCATCGAGAGCCTCGACCCGGCACCGCCTGTCCGTCGCAAGCCGCGTAGCGGCAGCCGTCCCCGGCGCATACACCCTGACGGCGATCATGGTGATGCTGGCCGCCCAGATGCTGCTACGGGCCGGGATCGGCCCAGCGGAAGCTGTGCTGGCCGCTACCATTCCCGCCTTTCTCGTCTATGCGGCGATGGTCTGTGCGGTTTTCCACGCCAGAAGTGCCGCGCGGGCCTGGGCATGGCTGGCAGGCGCTGCAGCCCCCATCGGCGCACTGTTGTGGATCATGACCGGGCCGGTGCTGCGATGATGCCCGTTGCAAGCCTGCTTCTCTGCCTTGCGGCCTTCGCGGTACTGGCAATGTCCCTGCCGCGCCACCACCGGGACGTGCTCGGCACGACGCCTGCCCCACGGCGCGAACGCAGCCTGAAAGGGCTTGGTTGGGCGCTGCTCTCCTTGTCACCCGTGCCCTTGACGATAGGCACGGGGATATCGATCGGCATCGCCTTCTGGTTCGGCACGACCACGCTCGCGGCCCTGCTGATTGCCATCATACTCTCCTATCGCCCGCGCCTCCTCGTGCCCGTCGATGTTTCGTCGGTCCCGCTGGCCCTTGCCGCTTTCTGCCTTTCCCGGGGACTGTGATGCCAACGATCCGAAATCCACATGAAAGCTGGCAGGGTGGCAGCCGGACCAAGGGCCTGCTGATGACCATCATGGTCTACGTCGTCCTGCTCGGCCTGTTCTTCGCCCAGTGGCACGCACGCACCCGGCCCGTACCGCCGGTCAGCCTGAGCGCATTCAACGTGGCTCCCCCGGCCTCGCCGCCGGAACAGCCGCGCGAAGTGCCGCCCGGCCCCGAACAGGTCGAGGCGAAGGAAAAGCCCGCGATCGACGCGGTTCCCGATCTGCCGCCGCCCGAAATCCAGATCCCGGCGCCTCGCCCGCTGCCTGCCGAGAAGCCTGCCGATGTTTCGGATCCCGCGCCCCCTGTCGAAAGGACCACCGCCCCAGAAGTGCGCCCCGCGCCGCCGGCCCAGCAGGCGAGCAACGATAAAGCCACCTGGGAAGGCCTGATTCTGGCAGCGTTGAACAAGGTCAAACGCTATCCGCGAGAAGCACAGTTCCGCCGCCAGCAGGGCGTTCCCTATATTCGCTTCGCGATCGACCGGAACGGCAAGGTGCTGTCATCCGCGCTCGAACGATCATCGGGCATGAGATCGCTCGACGAGGAAGCCGTGTCGCTCCCGAAACGCGCCCAGCCACTGCCCAAACCTCCCGAGGAAAGGAAAGGTGCAACCATCGAACTCGTTGTCCCGGTGGAGTTCTTCCTGGCCCGATGAACATCGCGACCGGATATAGTTGACTCAGTCAACATTATGGCGATACCTGCGTTCATGGACAAGACAATCGAAACCGTTCGCACCTTCAATCGCTTTTTCACCCGCCACGTCGGCGCCATCGACGAGCGCTTCCTGGGCACGGAGACGAACCTTCCCGAAGCCCGCCTGCTGTTCGAGATTGCCCGCCGCGAACCCGTTCTGGCAAACCAGCTTCAGGACGCGCTCCGCCTCGATCGCGGGTATCTGAGCAGGATGCTCGGCCGGTTCGAGGAACGGCGCTGGATCGCGCGACACCGCACGGAAGCCGATGCGCGCGCTCGCCCGATAAGCCTGACCGCTTCCGGCCGCGCCGCGTTCGACCTGATCGACGAAAAGCAGCGCTCGGCGATCGGGGAGGATCTGGAGCGGCTGAGCACGATGGAACAGGGCGATCTCGCCGTGGCGCTCTCCCATGCCCGGCTGCTGCTGGACGACAAGGCAGCGGACACGTTCACGATACGGCCGTTCCGCACCGGGGAAGTGAGCCAGATCGCGGCGCGGCAGTCGGTTCTCTATGCGCAGAGCCACGGCTGGAAGCATCAGTTCGAAAGCCTGGTCGTTGACACCGCCGCGGCTTTCCTGCGCAATTTCAAGCCGGGGCGCGAGCAATGCTGGGTCGCTGATATTGACGGAGTCATGGCCGGAGCCGTCTTCCTGACCGATGAAGGCAGCGGCATTGCGCGGTTGCGCCTGCTCCATGTCGAACCGTTCGCGCGGCGACGCGGCATCGGCGATGCGCTGGTGCGCGGATGCATCGGGTTCGCGCGGGAGAAGGGCTATTCGCGGATCAACCTCTGGACCCAGACCAGCCTGGAATCCGCTCGGCGCATATACGCCCGGCTTGGATTCACCTGCATCTCCACCGATGTGCATCATGAATTCGGCGAACCCGTGCAGGGGGAGGCCTGGAAGCTGGAGCTTGCCGATCCTGAGAATCCCGAGCACATAATTTCCAAATGAGTTGAATTTCTCTAATTAGAGAATACTATCCGCCCCACCATGTCGAGTCTCGTTCCGTGCGCAGGAAGCGCGAAGCGAGGCTCGGTACAACTGGAAGGGGATGACGCAAGCCAAGCCGCGCGCCCGCTTCAAGGGGGTGTTACTTGATGATCCGCTTCCCACACCATTCCGCGCTTACCGGCCTTGCCCTGCTGCTGGCCACGCCGGCTTTCGCGGCTGCGCCGCCGATTACGGGACCGGCAGACCTCGGCACTGCAGTCTCGGCACAAGTCGCTGCGCAGGGATTTTTGTGTCCGGCCGCGCCGAAGCCGATGTCCTGCGCGACGATGTTCGCGCGCTCGCACCCTTCACGCAGGGCATCTCGCTGGCGGTCGACCGCGAGGCAAGAACGGTAACGGCAAGCACCAGCGGCGGCGCGCCGCGCACGGCCTTCTATCGCCCGGCGGCAGGCTGCACCTTGCTGACCGGGGACCTTTCGCCCGCCGCGCTCGATGCCCAGACGGCCAGGCTGGGTCCGGCATGGACCGGCACTGAAGGACCATGGCCGCAGCCCAAGGCCGCGCCCGCAAAGATGGCCGGCGGTGCGCTGGAAAGCGCCGTTGCCGCCGCGTTCGACGGCGTGAACACCGGCGGCTATCCCGACACCCGGGCCGTCGTCGTGATCCAGCACGGCCGCATCCTCGCCGAGCGCTATGCACCGGGGTTCGACCGCAACACCCGCTTCCTCGGATGGTCGGCCACGAAAAGCGTCATGGGCACGCTGGTCGGCATACTGGTCGACGAAGGCAAGCTCCGCCTCGACACGCCGGCCCCCATCGCGGAATGGCAGAAGCCCGGCGATCCCCGCGCCGCCATCACCTTGCGCCAGTTGCTCAACATGACCAGCGGCCTGGCCTTCGAGGAGCCCTATCGGCCCGGCAGCGATTCCATTCGCATGTTGTTCCAGGCCGGAAACATGGCATCCGTCGCCCTCGCCCGCCCCGCCGAACATGCTCCGGGATCGAACTGGAGCTATTCCTCCGGCACCAGCAACATCCTCTCCGAAATCGTCTTCCGCGCCACCGGCGGCACGCTGGAAGGCATGACGCGCTTCGCCCG
The DNA here is from genome assembly GCF_001298105.1 of Novosphingobium sp. ST904. Taxonomy (GTDB): domain Bacteria; phylum Pseudomonadota; class Alphaproteobacteria; order Sphingomonadales; family Sphingomonadaceae; genus Novosphingobium. The sequence goes on from NZ_LGJH01000134.1 coordinate 64,169, forward strand.
CGAGCGTCTGTTCGATCGGGCCGGAATGACCAGCTTCCTGATCGAACCGGACGAAAGCGGCGTGATGGTCGGCAGTTCCTATGGCTATGCTACCGCGCGCGATTGGGCCCGGTTCGGCCTGCTTTACCTGAACGACGGAAAGGCGAACGGCAAGCGGCTGCTATCCCGCGACTGGGTCCGGTTCGCCAGAACGCCTTCGGATGGCGCGCGCCAATTCTACGCCGGGCAGTTCTGGCTCAACCGCAGCGACAAAAACGGCCCGAAAAGCACCTATTTCAGGAACCTTCCCGGCGATGCCTTCATGGCGATGGGCCACAACAGCCAGATGATCATGGTGATCCCCTCACGCGATACCGTGATCGTCCGGCTGGGCTGGACGCCGGAAGGGCAGTCCTTCGATTACGACAAGTACCTGGCTCCGATCGTGGCGGCGTTGCCCGCCTCCGGATTGGCCGTGTCCGCGCGATGACCTGACGCCGCCCGCGTTCCGCGCGGGCAAGTTCGCCCCGATCCAGCCCCGCCACTCCCTGCGCCGTGCCCGGACTATCCGGGCGCGAACGGCTTGCCGCGCCTGCATGGCCCGGCGGAACCGCGTGGTTTTCGAAATCATGGAGACTACCTGATGCATCCCCTCAAGCTCGGCGTTTCGGTTGAAACGCTCCGCCTCGCCGAACCCTTCCGCATCTCCGGCCGCGAGATCGACAGCGCCGACGTAATCGTCATCACTCTCGACGACGGCCGACATCAAGGCCGGGGCGAGGCCACCGGCGTCTACTATATGGGGGACGAGATTCCGCAAATGCTGGCCGCACTCGAACAGGCGCGCGCCGCCATCGAGGCGCATCCCGGACGCGAAGCGCTGCGCTCGATCCTGCCGGCAGGCGGCGCACGCAATGCCGTGGATGCTGCGTTGTGGGATCTGGAAGCACAGCGATCGGGCATGCCTGCATGGCAGTTGGCGGGGCTTGCCAGGCCCGCTCCGTTGCAGACGACCTTCACCATAGGCGCCGACGAACCGGCGGAAATGGCCGTGCGCGCAAAGGCCTATACCCATGCGCGCGCCATCAAGGTCAAGCTCACCGGGGAGCTGCCGCTCGATATCGCCCGGATCAGGGCGATCCGGGAGGTACGGCCTGACGTCTGGCTCGGTGTCGATGCAAACCAGGGATTTTCCATCGGGGACATGGACGCGCTGGTTGCGGCAATGGTGGAGGCGCGGGTCTCCCTGATCGAACAGCCTCTCGCCGCGGCGAGAGGTGACCTCGACGGGTATCGTTCGCCGATCCCGATCGCGGCGGACGAAAGCGCGCTGACCCTGGCGGATGTGCCGGGGCTGAAAGGCAGGTTCGACGTGATCAACATCAAGCTGGACAAGTGCGGAGGCCTGACAGAGGGCCTGCTGATGGCCGCCGCCGCGCGCGAGGCGGGGCTTGGCGTCATGGTCGGCTGCATGGTCTGTACCAGCCTCGGAACCGCACCGGGTTTCCTGCTGGGGCAACTCTGCGACCTGGTCGATCTCGATGGCCCCCTGTTCCTGAAGCAGGACCGCCAGCCCGGCGCCATTTACGAAGACGGCACGATCCGATGCGACGAGGCCGTCTGGGGCGGCGTGCGATGACGCCGCCCTTCTGGAGCCATCAATTTCTCTGAAATGACATTTATGTCTCATTTAGGATTGCAATGTCCTTTATGAGGTGTTCATATCCATGCAGTGAATCGAAGGGTTCGGTCGCGCACATCAAACAATGGCGGACACGCGCATACCGGCTCGCCGGATGCACCCTTCGACACGTCCAAAAAGGGGGTTTGAGCATGAGGTCCGGAAAATTGATCTGGCTTGCCGGCACCGCGTTGGCGGGACTGGCAGGTGCATCGCCGTCGTGGGCGGAAGAAGCGCGACAGGACGGCCAGTCGGATATCATCGTCACGGGTTCGCGCATCCAGCGCCAGGGCTTCGATGCTCCCACACCCACGACCGTGCTCGGCGCCGAGGAACTGCGGCAGGGCGACCGGCCCAGCCTGGCGCAGGCACTCAACGACATTCCGCAATTCCGCCCGACCCAGACCCCGGAAACGACCACCGCCAACGCCACGTCCGCCGCCTCTCCCGCCGACTTGCGCGGGCTGGGGCCGGTCCGCACGCTCACACTGCTGGACGGCCACCGCTTCACCGGCAGCGCGGACCTCAACAGCGTGCCGCAGAACCTCGTCAAGCGCGTCGATGTCGTTACCGGAGGCGCTTCGGCCGCATGGGGTTCGGGAGCTGTCGCCGGGGTCGTCAACCTCATCCTCGACGACGACCTGACCGGCGTGAAGATGGGCATGAACCAGGGCATATCCTCGCGCGGGGACGGTTACCGCTATGGCGGCGACATTGCCTGGGGGACGAAATTCGCGGGCGGGCGCGGGCACGTCATGGTCGGCGGTGAATATCTCGAGAGCAAGGGCGCGTTCGACCGCGCCTCGCGGCCCAACCTCAACGCCGGGCTGTTCCAGCGCGCCGATGGTCAGCTCGTGCTTGCAAACGACATCAACCTGACTGTGCTCAACCGCGGCGGTTCGATCCTGGGCCTCACCGCGGCGCCCTACAACCTGGTGTTCAATCCTGACGGTTCGATCGGACCACTTCCGCTCGGCAGCGAGACTTACGGCCAGCAGACGACAGGCGGCGGCGGGCAGAGCCTCTACGACTACATGGCCGTCAGCGCGCCCTACAAGCGAACGAACCTTTTCGCCCGCGCCAGCTACGATCTGACAGACGACCTGACGGTCTGGATCAACGGCAGCTACAACCGGATGGCGGCGAACTACGCCTTCTTCCCGGAAACCTCGGTTTCGGTGGTGATGCCGGACAACGCCTTCCTCACCGACACCGCCAGGGCGCAACTCTCCGCCGCGGGCGTATCCACGCCCTTCGTGCTCGGCCGCATCCTTGATGACGTCGGCAAGGACCGCATGCTGACTTTCGGCTATACCCGCCGCAACCTGGAAGGCGCGATAGGTCTCGATGGAAAGTTCGGCAACGGCTGGAGCTACCGGGCCTATTACGACCACGGCGAACTGCGCAGCACGCAGACGCTTTCCAACCAGCGCATTACCGCGAACTTCGCCAAGGCCATCGATGCGGTTCTGGTGAACGGCACCGCGACCTGCCGGGTCAATGCCGATGCTGCGACCGCCAACGACGATGCAGCCTGCGTGCCGATCGATATCCTCGGCAACGGCAAGATCACCGAGGCCGGCGTCGCCTATGCCTTCGGTGCCGCTTCGCAGATCACCACGACGAAACTGGATACGGCGGGCGTCAGCCTGGGCGGACAGCCGTTCTCGACCTGGGCAGGCCCGGTGGACATCGCGCTGGGGGCGGATTTCCGCTGGGAGAAATTCGTCACGAATTCAACCGATGCCCTGTCTCTGGCTGGCGCATTCTCGACACTGAACTATGCCGCGACGAACGGCAGGTTCGATGTGCGGGAGTTCTTCGGCGAGATCAACGTGCCGCTGCTCGACCTGGCCGAAACCGCCCGGCTCGAAGTCAACGGCGCGGCACGCTATTCCGACTACAGCACCAGCGGCGGAATCTGGAGCTGGAAGACCGGCGGCACGCTGCGGCTGATGAACGACCTGCTGCTGCGCGCGGTCTATTCGCGCGATATCCGCTCGCCCAGCATCAGCGAGTACTACCTGAACCGGGCAACCAACATCAGTTCCGCGCTCGATCCCTACAACGGCAACGCGGTGGCGCAGAACGTCGTCAGCTATACGGGCGGCGATCCCAGCCTTCAGCCCGAAGTCGCGCACACGCTGACCCTGGGCGGTTCCTATTCCCCCCGCTTCGCACCGGGACTGCGGCTTTCGCTGGACTATTATCACATCAAGATCGACGATGTGATCGTGACCCTCCAGACGCAGGACGTGCTCAATCTCTGCGCCGCGCAACATCCTGACGATGCCCTGTGCGGCGGGCTGATCACCCGCAACGCCAACGGCAGCCTGGCATCGGTGCAGCGCAGCTTCCGCAATCTCGCGCAATACAGGACCAAGGGCCTCGACATGGAGGCCGCCTATCAGGTGCCGCTGGGCGATGGCCGCGTGACCCTGCGCGCGCTCGCGACCCATGTCATGGAACTGCTGATCGACGACGGCGTCTCCGTGACCGATCGCGCCGGCATCGTCGGAGGCGATACCGCGTTCTCGACACCGAAGTGGCGCGTGACCACATCGGCAGGCTATGACGACGACCGTTTCGGCGCCGACCTTCGCCTGCGCTATGTCAGCGGCGGTCGATATACCAATGTCACCGGCCCGAACGGCGAACTGCCTCTGGGCAACCGGATCGCCAGCCGCGCCTACGTCGATCTCGGATTGTGCTTCAAGGTCGGAACCTTCACGCTTTTCGGCAACATAAACAACCTGTTCGACCGCGCTCCGCCGAGAACGCAATACAGCAATCCCAACTATGACGTGATCGGCCGCTATTTCTCCGGCGGAGTGCGACTGAACTTCTGAAACGGGGCGCGAGCCAACGAAGCGACAACCAAGGGGCGCAAGATCGTGCGAATGATGAAGTATCTGGCCGCCGGCGCACTCGCGCTTGCAGGCGGCGTGACCATGGCCGAAACCGCGCGGGTCGCGCCGCCGGTCGAAGCGGCGCCCGTCGGCGGCTCGCGCATCGATGGCGGGCACGTCCTCACGCGAGCGGACGCTGACGCCTGGCTCGACGGTTTCATGCCCTACGCACTCGCACGGGGAGATCTGGCAGGCGCGGTCGTCGTCGTCGTGAAAGACGGCGCCGTGCTGACCCAGCGTGGCTTCGGTTTTGCCGACATCGCCTCGCGCAGGCCGGTGGATCCGGCAAGAACCCTGTTCAGGCCCGGCTCGGTGTCAAAGCTCTACACCTGGACCGCCGTGATGCAGCAGGTCGAAGCCGGACGGCTGGATCTCGACGCGGACATCAACCGCTATCTCGACTTCAGGATTCCGCCCTTTGAAGGGAAGCCGATCACCCTGCGCAACCTGATGACCCACACTTCGGGCTTCGAAGAGGCAGGGCGCGGCCAGATCCTCGCGGACGATGCGATCCTGCCGCTCGAAACCGTCATCAAGCGCTGGACGCCGCACCGGGTCTATGCTCCCGGATCGACGCCTGCCTACTCGAACTACGGCGCGGCGCTGGCCGGGTACATCGTGCAGCGCGTGTCGGGAATGCCGTTCGAAGACTATATCGAGCAGAACATCTTCCGGCGCCTCGGCATGAAGTACGCCACGTTCCGCGAACCGCTGCCTGCCGCGCTCAAGCCCTTCATCGCGACAGGCTACGACCTGGCATCGGGCGATCCCAAGCGGTTCGAGACCGTATCGATGACACCGCCCGGCGCCGCCTCCATCAGCGGCGGCGAGATGGCGAAGTTCATGATCGCACACCTCGATCAGGGCGGCCCCCTGCTCCGGCCCGCAACGGCGAAACTGATGCATTCGCCCGCCAACGAACCCCTGCCCGGCATCAACCGCATGATGCTCGGCTTCTACGAACAGAAGATCAACGGCCGCAACGCCATCGCCCATGCCGGCGACCTGCAATGGTTCCATTCGAACCTTGTGCTGTTTCCCACAGAGCGTGTCGGCATCTTCGTTTCCCTGAACGCCATGGGCAAGGACGCGGCGGCCGGCGTTGTCCGCAATGCCGTGGTCAGGCAATTCGCCGATCGCTACTTCCCGGCACCGCCCGCGCCGGCGCCCAGGGACCTCCCGACCTCCCGACAGCACGCGGCACTTGTTGCAGGCACTTATGCGACGACCCGCACCCCGGTGGACAACTGGGCCGCGATGATCGGCTTCGCAACCCAGATCAGGGTCGGCACGGACAGGGACGGCAAGCTCTCGGTCCGGCGTTCAAGTCCTCGCGCGCGCCCGCCACTGGCTCGAATGGCCCCTCCGCCTTGT
>NZ_LGJH01000133.1 GCF_001298105.1 Novosphingobium sp. ST904
ATCTGCTCGTCCGTAAGCCAATACAGGTCGCTCATGCTCAGTCTCCTTGGGGAGCCTGAATCACATCATCGCAGGCCTATCAATGGGTCCTGAGCCTAGGTACACCACCTTAGAACATATCCTCGTCTTTAAGTCGAGAGGCCGACAGGCGACCTTACCGCTCCGTAAGGATAAATCGTATATTCTTAAAAGAGGCGTATGTTCAGTATGATAACGCCCCTTTCGGAAAGTTCATTTGGCTAGGTAACACGCGAACCGTATAATTCTGGTACAGCCTACCCCGAAAGAGGTATAAAAGATATAAACTCACCCATTTCAATATGTTAACTTTGCGCGCTGTAAATTGCGCAACCGTCAATCGCCACAAAGGTGAATCACCTTCAAGTTCGATGGGCGCCATCATCCGGGATGGCAGCCGGAAATCGGCAGTTTCAGCACGGCGACTCGGGAATGTCCGGCCTTCTTCCCTCACGAATTTCGGTGCTTGCGCACATTCGGGCCATCCGCCGCAGAGCCACCGATCGATGCGTTTGCACGCACGCAAGGCCCGCCAGGGCCATGAACCTGCCCGCGGCAGCGCTCATCGCCCGAATCCCGTCGATGCCCTGCGGATCGAACAGGCCGTCACCTTACGGGCTGACCGATCGTCAGCTAACGAAGCGCGTCGGAGGTAGCGAAAATCGTTGGCGGGCCACGGTAAATCTCCGTCCCGAAGGCTTCTGGAGGCCCCCATCCCGCAAGCGGACGACAAAGCAGCCGCCCCGGCTACGCTGATTTTTCCAAGTAATGACCGTAATAGATACTCATTACATGACGACTGTCCAAAACGGGTACTTCCGAATACACCGGGATACCTGAAGCGCTGCCTGAAAAGTCCGGTTCTTGCGAAAACCGGGATTGCCGTCTGCATCCGCCCCCGGAAGGCCAGGCGGCGTGTGACAAGAAAACGCAGCCGTGACCGGGCCGTTACGACCCAGGCGGCGTGGACGAATTCGGCCTAGGTCGTAAACTCATAAATGGCACCATCGAGGTTTGAGGCAAAATGGCTCAGCGCAAGAAGGGAAGGCGCCGGAATATGTCCATATTTCAAGCCTTCCCGACGCTGCGCTGAGCCATTTTGATCAAATCCATCCGGGACACTCGCAGGCGTAATTAACAGGTCCTGCCTAGCGCTCGATCGCGCGCACGAGGATGAAGCCTTCCGCCGCTTCGCAGTAGACGGTCGAACCGCGCAGACGGGCCAGCGCCTCGATCGTGATGAGCGAACGCTCGTCGGGAAAGGGGCGGACCTGGCTTTCGAACATCGCAAAGGCATCGAGCTTGCGTTGCAGCGTGCCGGATATGTCGATGTGCACGTTGGGCACGAAAGGCGGCGTCATCGGCGCCGCGTACCAGTTGGTTTCGGACAGCGTCTCGTAGCAGAGCACCCGTGTCGGCACTTGCCGATCCCGCGGCCGCGCCGCCACCATCGAGGCGAGGAAGGCGAGCTGGTGATCCTGGTGGATGTCTCCCAGAAACGGCACGAAGAGCGTGTCGGGCTGCACGTCCCGCACGATCCGGCAGAATGCGGCGTTCAGTTCCGCGGCCGGAACGATGTCGAGCGAGGCGGCCGGGAAATCCAGCATATGCGTGCGGCTCACGCCGATATGAGCATGGGCGCTGCGCATTTCCGCCTGCACTCTCGCCACGCCGTCGGCAGCGAAGGCGGGCGGGCGGCCGCTGGTGATGACCGCCACCTGCACGTCCAGTCCTTCCTCGACCATCCGCGCCATGGTGCCGCCGCAGCCGAGGATTTCGTCATCGGGATGCGGCGCGATGACAAGGACTTTTCCATAGTGCTGCAAAGCCAAGCGCTATCCTTTCAACACGGCGTGAAGCGCAGGCGGCCTGCCCTCCGCCACTTCCCAGTCGACCAGTTCGATCAGGCCCTCGCCGGTCTGTACGGTCAGTACCCCGCCGCCGTTCGCCATGACCTGCCCGGGAAGGGCATGATGCCGCTCCCCGCCCGAAACCGGGCGCGATGACCAGACGGTGATCCTGCGCCCGCCAACATGGGTGAAGGCCCCCGGATAGGGCCGCCCCACCGCGCGGATTAGGCGGTCTATCGCCGAGGCCGGCTGGCGCCAGTCGATCAACCCGTCCGCCTGGGTGCGCTTCGTCGCCCATGTCGCATAGCGCTCGTCCTGAACCTGCCTCGGTTGCTCGCCCGCCGCCAGCACCGGCAGCACCGCGCGCAGCATCGAACGCAGTGCTGCCATGTGCTTGTCGTAAAGCCCCTGCGCGGTCTCGTCCCGCGCGAGATGGAAGTATTGCTGGGCAAGGATGTCGCCGTCGTCCGTGCCTTCGGCGATCCAGAACAGGCTGGAGGCGGAAATCGGCTCGTCGAGCAGGATCGTCCAGGGGATCGCCGCCCGACCGCGCAGACGGGGAAGCGGTGCGGGATGATAGCCGATGGCCCCCTTCGCCGCGATCGAGAGGAATTCCGGCCCGCAGATCTGCGACCAGCCGACCACGAAGACATAGTCCGGCGCCTCCGCGCGCACCATGTCCAGCACTTGCGGATCGTTGGTTCGCGCGATGGGAGCCAGCCGTACCCCGTGCCGCCCGGCCAGCACCGAAAGATCGACGATGTCGGAATGCCGCCCGTGAAGCTCGGGCGGCAGCGTGCCGATCATCGTCAGCTCCCATCCCGGTGCGGCGACCAGTTCCTCCACCAGCACTTCGGTGCTGCCTACTGCGCCGATTACGACTGCCTTCATCGTCATGACCTTGCGCCCCCGCTCGATCCCGGTCGAAAATTAGCTGGCGATCGCCCGTGAAGTCGCCGCATCGTGCATTCCGGCCGGGCTGCGCGGCAGATCGTCCAGCGGATCGGGCGCCTCGTGCAGCGTCGCGGGTTCGTTCCAGGGTTCGCGCAGGAGGTCCATCTCTCGAGCAACTGATGATTGACCTTGCGCACATCATAGATTTTCTCGACGAGATCGCGCGAACGCGCCGCCATTCCCGCCACCAGTTGCGGAGCATCGACGAAGCGCTGCATCGCCGCCCGCAGAGCGCCGGCGTCGCGCGGCTTCACCAGGAAGCCGTTCTCCCCCTCGATCACCGGCTCCCGGCAACCGGGCATGTCGGTGGTGATGATGGGGCGCCCCGTGGCCATCGCTTCGAGGATCGTGCGCGGCAGCCCCTCGCGATAGTAGGACGGCAGCACGAAGACGGAGCACCCGGCGAGATAGGGCCGCACGTCGCTGGTTCCGGGAATGAACTGCACCGGGAACTGCCGCGCGAGGCGGGCGCATTCCACTTCGTCGATCCCGGTCGGATTGTCCCGCTCGTAATGGCCGAGCACGCAGAATTCGACGTCCGGATGGTCCAGCTTGATCTGCCTTGCCGCCTCCGCGAACTCGTAGATGCCCTTGTCGCGCATGAGCCGCCCCACCAGCAGGAAGCGCAGCCGGTTGCGCGGCAGCGGTTCGAGGTGGAACCTTTCGAGGTCGATACCGGAGCCGGGAACCTGGACCACGTTCTGGCGCGGCGTGACGATACCCAGGTGGATCATGTCCTTGCGGTCGTCGGCGTTGAACACGAAGACGCCGCGTGAACGGCGCACGGCCTCGCGGTAGAGCCGCGCCACCGCCCAGCGCAGCGCCTTGCCGGCGCCGCTCCCTTCGCTGAACACATAGCCGAGTCCCGACATCAGCGCGAAGAAGCGCGGGACGCAGAGCATCCGCGCGGCGATGCCGCCGTAGATGATCGGCTTCTGCGTATAGGCCAGGACGAGATCGGGCTTCTCCGCGGTCATCAGCCGCAGGTAAGCCGAAAGGAGGCTCGCGTCCTTCACCGGATTGGTCCCCGTCCGGGCCATCGGCACGATTCGCAGGCCGACCCCCCAGGCCGAAAGGTCCGCCTCGACCGCCGGGTTCCGGTCAGGCGCCACCGCAATCACGTCATGCCCGTTCGCTTTCAGTTCGCGCAGCAGCGCTCCCCTGAAATTCGTGAGCGAATAGGCGAGACTGGACAGGACAAGTACCTTCATTGCGTAATCGAGCCCCAGGCTGACGGACGGTGCCGCTGCGGCGGGTCTGCGCAAGCCCCTCCCCGCGTGACCACCCGTCCTTGTCGACCGAATGATGGCCCCCGGGCCGCTGACCGCAAGCAACCTATCGGCTGATAGCCCATAGAGATGACTGGCGGCGATTAAGGGAGGGGCGGGAACCGGGACTGGCGCTCCATTGGAGGCATAGTTCTGCCCGACAGTCGAAATCGCCCCCTATTCGCAAGAGCCCCGGCAATTACGGCTGATGACTTCATGCACAAGTGCGCGGCCCGGGAATGGTCAATAGATCATGAACGACATGAGGCCCGACTGGGCAGTGGTACGTTTTCTCGCCGGGAAAAACCGCGCGTCACGCCAATACGGCCAAAACAAACGCGGCCGAACAAACGCGAAGGTCGAAACAATGAACCAAACCGCCGCGGGGGCCAACGCCTCGTCGATGTCCTCCGGTTCCGCGAACAAGTTCCTCCGCGTGCGCAAGTTCGGCTCGTCCGAAGCGCGGTCGCGATCGTCGATCACCCAGTTCAGCCTGCGGCGCGCCTTTCGCAACACGGTGCTGATGACGATCGATTTCGTGGTGGTGGCCCTGACCCTGGCCCTCGCGTTCGAACTCATCGGCAAGACCGGCTTTCCCAAGTCCGACGGCCATCTCGGCGCGATCCTGTCGTTCGGGCTCGTGGTGGTGGGGGTGTTCTACACGGCGGGTCTCTACCGGCGGAGCTGGCGCTATTTCAGCTTTGCCCACGCCATCCAGCTGGCGATGCTGACCGCACCGTCCTTCGCGCTGGCCTGGGTGGCGATCCTGCTGGTTCCCGGCGTCCGCGCCGAGCATGGCCAGCTTCTGCAGATCGCACTGGCACAGTGGCTGTTCGCGATGTCCGCGCTGTTCTTCGTGCGCGGCGCCCGGCGCGCCCTGCGCGAGAAGCTGACGCAGGGCGCCAAGGCGCTGCCCGCCTTTTCCGACGGCAAGAACCTGCGCGGCGCGCTGCTGGTCGGCTCTCCCGACTGGGTGCTCTCGATCATCGAGATGCTGAAGCGCGAATCGACGCCCAGCCTGTCGATCTGCGGCATCCTGCTGCCTTCGGTGAACGACACGCTGCTGCAGATCGCCAGCGTTCCCGTACTCGGCAGCCACGACGATCTTGCCCATGCCGTGGAGACGCTGGACCTTCAGGGACGGCGCCCATCGCTGGTGATCGCCTGCGACGACGGCACCGACCTTTCCAACCGCGAAATGGCGCGCCTCACCTCGCGCGCGCGCAATCTCGGCCTCGAACTCTCGCGCATTCGCGATGGCTGGAGCCATATCCTCCAGCGGAACCACGGCACATCGCCGGACGAGCTTTCGGTGAAGGACCTGCTTGGCCGCAGCGAATTCACGCTGGAGGGAGAGCAGATCACCAGCCAGATCACCGGCAAGTGCGTGCTCGTCACCGGCGCGGGCGGCACGATCGGCGGCGAACTGTGCTGGCAGCTCGCCAGCTTCCGCCCCTCGCGCCTCGTGCTGGTCGAGCATAGCGAATACCACCTCTACGCCATCGAGATGAAGCTGCGCGAGCAGTTCCCCGATCTCGATGTCCAGCCAGAGCTCTGCAACATCCGCGAGCGGGACGAAGTGCGCCGGGTGTTCGAGAAGCACAGGCCGGTGATCGTCTATCACGCCGCCGCGCTCAAGCATGTGCCCATCGTCGAGGCCAGTCCCTGCGCCGGGGTGCACACCAATATCCTCGGCACCCGGATCGTGGCCGATGCGGTCTGCGAATTCTCGGCCAAGGCGATGGTGCAGGTTTCCACGGACAAGGCGGTGAACCCGGTCGGCATGATGGGAGCGACCAAGCGCGTGGGCGAGCTTTACAGCCAGGCGCTGGACATGTGCGGGGTGGACGATGCCGATGCGCCGCGCTTCATGACCGTGCGGTTCGGCAACGTGCTGGGATCGAGCGGCTCGATCGTGCCGCTGTTCCACCGCCAGCTGCGCGAGGGGCGGCCGCTCACCGTGACGCACCCCGATATCGAACGCTTCTTCATGACCGTGCGCGAGGCGGTCCAGCTTATCCTGCAGAGCAGTTCCGCCGCGCTCAGCCAGAACTCCCAGCGCGGCACGATCTTCGTGCTCGACATGGGCAAGGCGGTGCGGATCGTGGACCTCGCCTACCGGATGATCCGGCTCTACGGGCTCCAGCCCGAGATCGACGTGCCGGTTGAATTCGTGGGCCTGCGCCCCGGCGAAAAGCTCTACGAGGAGCTGTTCGACATCTGCGAGGAGCAGCTTCCCTCCGGCATCAAGGGCATCTTCGAGGCGCAGTCCAAGCCGATTCCCCTGCCCTTCATCTCCCGCAGCATCGACCGCCTCGCCCGCGCGGTGGAGCTGGGCGACCATACCGAGGCGCGCCGCATCACGCATACCCTGGTCAAGGTGCCGAGCGGAAGCGCGGGGTTCGAGGTGATCGAGAATGAAAGCCTGTCCGCCCCGCGCGGCACCGGCGAACCGCTGAAGGCCTGAGGAGATGAAACCGGTGAACCTTGCGTCCACGCCCGCATTGGCTCCGATCGAGGAACCGTCAGGCGGCCGTGCCGGAAGCGCCGGGGCCGCTATCCGGCCACGGCCGGTGCACAGCCGCTGGCCCCGTCACGAACCCGACGAGATCGAGGCCGTGGCGCAAGTGCTGCGGTCCGGAAGGGTCAACGCCCTTGTCCATGGCACCGAAAATCGCGCGTTCGCAGCGGAATTCGGCCGCTTCGTCGGAATGCCGGAAGGCATGTGCATCGCCAACGGCACGCTCACTCTCGAAGTGGCCCTGCGCGCGCTGGGGATCGGGCCGCGCGACGAGGTGATCGTTCCCGCGCGCAGTTTCTTCGCCACGGCAAGCTGCGTTCTGGCCGTGGGCGCGATCCCCGTCTTCGCCGATGTCGATCCGGTAAGCCAGAACATCGATCCCCGTTCGGCCGCGCGGCTGGTGAATTCCGCCACGAAAGCGATGATCTGTGTCCACCTTGCGGGCTGGCCCTGCGACATGGACGCGCTTGCGGAGCTTTGCGACACGCATGGCCTGCACCTGATCGAGGACTGCGCGCAGGCCCACGGCGCAACCTGGCGCGGGCGTCCGGTCGGCTCCTTCGGGGCGGCGGCGTCCTTCTCGTTCTGCACGGACAAGATCATGTCCACCGGCGGCGAAGGCGGCCTCCTGCTGTTTCGCGATCACCCGACATGGCTGCGCGCCTGGGCCATCAAGGACCATGGCAAGAACTACCTCAAGACCGTGGACGGCGGCGGCACGCCGGGCGCCTTCCGCTACGTTCACGACACGCCGGGCTCGAACTACCGGATGACGGAGATGCAGGCCGCGCTGGGCCGCTGCCAGCTAGCCAAGCTGCCGCGCTGGCTCGAAGCGCGGCGGCGCAATGCGCAGGTCCTGCTCGATCTCCTGGCGCAAGTGCCCGGCATCCTCCTGCCTGCCGTGCCATCCGAAGCCGGCCATGCCTGGTACAAGTTCTATGTCCAACTGACGGACCCCGACGATATCGTGGAGGGACGCCGCCGTCTCGTGCTGGCAGGGCTGCTGGCGCGGGGAATCCCGGCGGGAAGCGGATCGTGCCCCGACATGAGCCGCGAGCACGCCCTTTCCGGCATCCCGATCCGCCGCGACGGCGGGCTGGGGAACGCGATCGGCCTGGGGAGGCGGACGCTGATGTTCCCCGTCGATCACACGCTGGACACGGCAGACATGGAGCGCATCGCCGAAGGGCTGCGCGAAACGATGATGGAGACGAAAGCGCAATGAAGGCTCCCAGCTGGCATCCCGATTTCATCGTCATCGGCGCGGTCAAGGCTGCCACGACCTGGATACAGGCACGCCTTCAGGAAAATCCGCAGATATTCATGCCCGACCCGGAACCCCATTACTTCAGTTCCGGATTCGATCACGGCGAGCAATGGTATCGCAGTTTCTTCAGAGACCGGCCCGAGACCGCGGAAGTGATCGGCGAGAAATCCGCGGACTATCTCGCCCATCCGCTCGCCGCACACCGCATTGCCCAGACGCTCCCCGAGGCGCGGCTGGTGCTGCAGCTTCGCAACCCGGTGGCCCGTGCCTATTCGGACTACAAGATGTTCTTCCGCCGGGGGCAGGCGAAAGGCCCGCCCGAAGATTACCTCCAGGGCGCCGAATCGCCTTATCCGCGGTTTCTGGAAGACGGCCTCTACGCCCGCCACTTGTCCCGCTGGTTCGACCTGTTCCCCCGCGAGCAGATCCTGATCTACCTTTACGAAGACGTGGCCGTTCACCCGCAGCGGATCGTCGAGGCGGTCTCGGCGCATATCGGCGTCGCCCCGGTGTTCCGGAAGGAAGCCGCGGCGGAACGCGAGAACAACAGCCAGGCCGCCATCCTGCCGCTGCCGCTCCGCAAGGCGCTGGCGCCGCTCAAGGACAGCGTGCGCCCACTGCGCGGCAAGCAGGTGTTCGAGAACGTGCGCTCCCTGCTGGCACGCGAGATAACCTATCCGCCGCTCAGCCCGGCCCTGCGCGAACGGCTCACCGATTACTACGCCCGCGACATCGAGACACTGGAGGCGATCTGCGGGCTCGACCTGTCGCGCTGGAAGGCCACGGCCCGGAACACCGCCTGACCGCTCAGAGCCCCGGCAGCAGACCGTTCACGGCAAGCAGTCCGGCGACCAGCGCCGCTACCTGCACGCCCACGATCAGGCGCAGGCGGTTCACGAATGGCTGCTTGCGTGTCTTGTGCCGCAGCATCCGCCGCGCGATCAGGGCCCCGGGGGAGCCACCGATCGCGGCATATGTGAGCAGCTTGGATTCCGGCACCCGGCGACCGCCACGGATCGCCCGCTCCTTGTCGAATGCGAAAGCCACGAAAGCAATGAAGTTCACGGCTCCGAAGTAGAGCCCCGCCAGATCAGCCTTGTCCATCCCCCCGCCCTTCTCAATTCAGCGGTGCCACGTCCACCGAGAAGAACATGTTCTGCTGTGACGAGCCCCTGAAAGTACCGTCCAGCGGTGCCACGTCCGAGTAATCGCGCCCCATGCCGATGAAGATATGGTCGGCATCGACCAGCATGTCGTTCGTGGGATCGAAGCCGACCCAGCCCAGTTCCTCGCCGCACCACAAGTTGACCCAGGCATGCATGGCGTCCGCCCGACCAGCCGGTCCCGGCCCGGCGGCGGCAAGGTGCGCAGGTAGCCGCTGACGTAAGCCGCCGGAATCCCGTGCGCGCGCGCGGCGATGATCATGATGTGGCTGAAGTCCTGGCAGACGCCGTGGCGGGCGTGAAAAGCCTCGATGGGGGGCGTATCGGCGGCGGTCGCCCCGGAATCGTAGGCGAACTGTCCATGGATCGCCGACATCAGCGCCCTGCCGGCTTCCATGACCGGCATCGCATCGTTGAGAAAGCCGCTGGCCCAGAGCGCGATGTCACGCTCCGGCGCGGCGATCGGCGAGGCGAAGATGTAGGACGCGGGGCCGCGCGCCGAGAGATCGGGCTTCTTCATCGCCCGCTCCCGCAAGTCGGCAAGCCCCGGCCCGCTCGATCCGGTGACGAAGAACGGCAGCGGCTCGCGCTCGACGATGAAGCGGCTTTCGATCCGAAGCTGGGCGATGGGCTTGCGCAGCGCGAAGCGCGCCTCGTTGATGTAGTAGCCACCTTCGCCGTCCACCACTTGCGCCGGCTGCGGATCGACGGTGAGCCGGTAGTCACTCACCACCTGCCCGGGCCAGGCGGCGGGGCGCAGGCGGATGTTGAACTGCGCAAGCTGCACCGGCGCTGCATATTTCAGCGTGGTAAGGTGGCTGACCGAATAGCGCATCACAGCAGGGCCGTCCGTTTCTCCGCCTCGTCCGCTTCGAACTGGAGGAAATAGCGCGACGAGATCGCATCCGAGAGGCCGAGCAACTGCCCCTCGATCCCGGCCAGCCACTGCGAACCGGTATCCTGCGCATTCGCCGCCTGGACCTGCCCCAGCAGCGCGCGGGCAAGGCGCATCGGCGGTTCGGGCAGATTATCGTCGCGGACGCTCGGCAAGGCGGCCAGATGCTCGACGATACCGGCGATCTGGAACACCAGCGCACGGGGATTGTCGGGATCAAGCAGGACGAGATCGCGCACCGGCCCGGCCATCGGCCCGGTCAGGTAGCGTGTCCGGTAAATGATCTGGCTGTCGCACAGGTCCAGCAGGACACCGAGAGCGCCGTCTTTCTCCCCGCCCTCTTCCAGCTCGCCAAGTCGGCGCACCATGCGGCAGATGCCCTGCGCCCGCTCGATGCGCTGGCCGATTTCCAGGAACCTCCAGGCCGCGGAGCGCACCATGTTTTCAGAAACGAGACCCGAAAGCGCGCTGTAATGCTCCGTCAGCATGCGCACCGCCGCGAGCAGCGTGGCCGGACGATGGATATCGACAGGCGGCATCGGACGACTGACGAGCCGCCAGAAATCACGCGCGAAACGCTCCCGCAGGGACAGGCCCACGGCCTGGCGGCGGCGCATCAGCGCCGTCACGCCGCCGGGGAGCTGCGCTTCGACAAGGGCGGCTGCACAGATCGCGGCGGCCGGCCGGGTGGCCGCCGAGCGCGGGATCACGGCGCCCTCCACCAGCAGTTCGACCAGCGCGTTGGACACGCCGATCCGGTCGCTCACGCCCCCTTCGACCTCCACCGAACCGTCGAGCAGGGCGCGCAGCACCCGCGTAACGTACTGCGCCCGTTCGTTGTAGCGGCCGAACCAGTAGAGGTTGTCCGCCGCCTGGCTGGCAAGGATGCCGCCCCCGCGCGAGATCGGCGGTTCGTCGATGACACGGGGAACCTGGGCCGCATCCGGCGGCCGGTCCTCGATCACCCAGACATCTGCCGAAAGATCGCCCTCGCCCATCAGCGATGTCGGCAGCGCCTTGCCCGAGGAGAGGCGCGCGAACCCGCCGTGCATCACCGTCCAGTCCCCTTTCGCGTCGCGGGCCACGAAAGCGCGGACGGTGAAGGGGCGCGGTGCCAGTTCGCCATTTATGATCGCCGGGGTGGTGGAGAGATGCACGATCTCCTGCCCGCAATAGTCCATCGGCCGCCGGGAAAGCGCCTCCAGCAGCGCGGCCCGTTCGGCGCCTTCCAGTTCGGCCCCGGCCACGGGTTCGCGCCGCGCCAGCCCTTCGACCGGCTGGCCGAAGGCGGGAACGAGCGCAAGCTGGTCAAGCCGGGACGCCACGATCGCGCTCTCGGTCGCCTGTCCGCACCACCATGTCGCCACGTTCGGCAGCAAGGGTTCCTCGCCCAGCAGCACCCGGCAGAGACGCGGCAGGAATGCGGCGAAAGCGGGGCTTTCCAGCACTTCGGTTCCCGGCCAGTTGACCATGCCGACACCGCCCCCTGCCCAGGCCTCGAACAGGTTGGCCACGCCGAGCTCGGACTTGGCATCGAAGGAAAGCGGATCGAGCGCGGTGGTATTGATCCAGCGCCAGATCGCATCGACCCGCTTGGGCCCCGCGATGGTGCCGACCCAGAGCCGGTCGTCCATCACCGAAAGGTCCCGGCCTTCCACCAGCGGAAAACCGAGATAGCGCGCCAGATGGGCCTGTTCGGCATATGTCTGGTTGAACCGCCCGGCGGTAAGCAGGGCGATGCGCGGCGAATCCCGGCCGCAGGCGGCGACCATGCCCTCCCGCATCTGGTCGAAGAACTCGACGATGCGGCGCACGTGGCTCTCGGCCAGAAGGTGCCCGCCGGTCCGGGTCATCGCGAGACGGTTCTCCAGCGCGTAGCCGATCCCGCTGGACATGCGCACGCGGTCCTGCAGGACCCGCCACTGGCCGCGCGGGCCGCGCGCGAGATCGGCGGAATAGACCTGGATATAGCGCCCGTCGCGCGGGGCACGGCCAAGCATCTTGCGCGCGAAGAACGGGCTCCCCGCGATAACGGCGGCCGGCAGGTGGCCGTCCTTCACCAGCTGCTGGGGTCCGTAGATGTCCGAGGCGAGACGCTCGAGCAGGTTCGCCCGCTGGACGAGGCCGCGCTCGATCCCCGCCCATTCGGACGCGCCGATCACCAGCGGCATGGCGTTGAGCGGCCAGTCCCGCTCCTCCTCGTCGCCAGTGACGCGGAAGGTCAGGCCGAGATCGGCGGCATGGCGCGTGACGGTGTCCTGCAGGACCGCGGGATCGCCCTCCGCCAGCGCCGTGAGGCCGGAAGCCACCGCGCGCCAGTGTGCCGCGACCGGCTCGGCCGCGTCGCCGAACAGGTCGCCGCCGGTCACCGCCACCGGATAGGCATCCAGCCAGCCCGTCGCGATTTCGGTCAAGCCGGCCGGCGGGCTGGAGGGCGGACTTGAGGACATGGCATCAGACTACGCGCGGCGGGCGGCGAAGGTCCAGCGAATACGGGAATTCGCCCGGTGCTTCTTCCGGCGGCACCGCCAGGGGCCCCGGAGAATGTCCGTGCGGCTGGAACCGCGCCTTGCGCCGGGCTTCGGCCTCGTAGCCGTTGATCGGCACATCGTCGTAATTGCGGCCTCCGGGATGCGCGACGTGATAGACGCAGCCTCCCAGCGACCGATTGTTCCACAAGTCGAAGATGTCGAACGTTAGCGGGGCATTGGACGCCAGCATGGGGTGCAGGCACTCGGCCGGCGCCCACGCCTTGTAGCGCACACCGCCCACCCCTTCGCCCGGCCCGGTCACGGTCAGCGGCACGCGCCGGCCGTTGCAGGAAATGACATGGCGGCCGGGTACCAGGCCCGTCGCCCTCACCTGCAACCGTTCGGTCGAACTGTCGACATAGCGCACCGTGCCGCCGATGGCCCCGGTTTCGCCAAGGACGTTCCAGGGTTCGAGCGCATGGCTGATTTCAAGGCTCACGCCCCCGCCTTCCACTTCGCCGTGGACCGGGAAACGGAACATGCGCTGCGCCTCGAACCAGGCCGGATCGAACCGGTATCCCGCCCGCGAAAGGTCGCCAAGCACGTCGAGGAAATCGGCCCAGACGAAGTGGCCCAGCATGAACCTGTCGTGGAGCTGCGTACCCCAGCGCACCAGCGATCCGCCCTGCGGTTCCTTCCAGAACCATGCCGCAAGCGCACGCAGCAGGAGCTGCTGCGCCAGGCTCATCTTCGCATCCGGCGGCATCTCGAAGCCGCGGAACTCGACAAGGCCGAGACGCCCGGTCGGCCCGTCGGGGCTGAACATCTTGTCGATGCAGATTTCGGTGCGGTGCGTGTTGCCGGTGACATCGACCAGCAGGTTGCGGAACAGGCGGTCCACCACCCAGGGCGGCGGAAGGTCGGCTTCCCCGGCTCCGGGAACCGGGCCCTGCACTTGCGCAAGCGCGATTTCGAGTTCGTAGAGCGCGTCATGCCGCGCCTCGTCGATACGGGGCGCCTGGCTGGTCGGGCCGATGAACAGGCCCGAGAACAGATAGCTGAGCGATGGGTGGCGCTGCCAGTAGGTCACGAAGCTCTTGAGCAGGTCCGGCCGGCGAATGAACGGGCTTTCGAGCAGGCTCGGCCCGCCCAGCACGATGTGATTGCCGCCGCCCGTGCCGATCGAGCGACCGTCCACCATGAACTTGTCGGCAGTCAGCCCCACTTCGCGCGCGCAGTCGTAAAGGGTTTCGGTGATTTCCACCGTCTCTCGCCACGATGCCGACGGGTGGATGTTCACTTCGATCACGCCGGGATCGGGGGTGATCTTCAGGACCTGCAGGCGCGGATCCGGCGGCGGCGGATAGCCTTCGATCCGGATCGGCATGCCGTGGGTCTCTGCCACCACCTCGACTGCGGCCACGAGTTCGAGATAGTCCTCCAGCCGCTCGGTCGGCGGAATGAACACCGCGAGATAATCTCCGCGCGGCTCCACGGTGATCGCGGTGCGCACCGCACCCTCGATGATCTGCTGCTCGACCACGTCCTGTGCGGCGTGGCCTCCTTCGGCCTGCTCCACCTGCTGCACGCGCAGACCATGGCGATCGGCGGCAGCTTCGCGCGTGTCATGGCCGCGTTCGACCACCTGCTCCCGGAAATCGGCGAGCGGTGAAAGCGGCTCGGCCGTATCGCGGGGGTGGATATAGGGATAGTCGGAAGGCGGCACATAGGGCAGCGATCCCAGCGGAAGCCGGTAGCCCAGGGCCGAATCGCCCGGCACGGCCGTCAGCACCTCCTTGCGTACCCGCCAGCGTTCGCTCTTCCAGCGCGGCACCGAAAGATCGGCCGCATTCCAGCGCTGCACCGGCAGGACATAGCCCACCGCCTTGTCGAGCCCGCGCCGGTAGGTCCGCACGAAACGACGGGCCAGTTCCTCGTCATCGACCTTGGGATCGAGCGGGGTGACGTTGAACGGAAGCTCCGCCTCCTTCTCCGCCCATTCCCCGGTATCCTCGTAGACCGGCTGGACGAAGCTCTGCTCCACGCCCAGCCCCCGCGCCGTCTCGCGCAGCAGCGTCTCGGCCACGGCGACATCGACGGTCGGCACGGGTTCCGCCTCTGCATCCCGGGCGCGTGGCTTCTCGTCCGCGATCAGCGAAGGGTCGCGCCAGATCGGCGTGCCGTCTTTGCGCCAGTAGATCGAGAATCCCCAACGCGGCAGGCTCTCGCCCGGATACCACTTGCCCTGCCCGTAATGCAGCAGCGATCCCGGCGCGAACTTCTCGCGCAGAAGGCGGATCAGCTTGTCCGCATAGGCCGCCTTGGTCGGGCCCACGGCATCGCCGTTCCATTCGCCCGCCTCGAAATCGGTATCGGCGATGAAGGTCGGCTCCCCGCCCATCGTCAGATTGGCGCCGGCAGCGTCAAGGTCCGCATCCACCCGGTCGCCCAGGTCGAGCAGGGCCTGCCAGCGCTCCTCGGTGAAGGGCTTGGTGATGCGTACCGCCTCGGCAATGCGGCTGACGCCCATCTCGAAGTGGAATTCGACTTCGGCCGGCTCCGCCATGCCCTCGATCGGCGTGGCGGACCTGTAGTGCGGCGCCGCGCAGAGCGGAATATGCCCCTCTCCCGCGAACATGCCGGAGGTGGCGTCAAGCGCGATCCAGCCCGCGCCGGGCACATAGGCTTCGGCCCAGGCGTGAAGGTCGGTCACGTCCTCCATCACGCCCTTGGGGCCGTCCTTCGGGATCACGTCGGCGACGAGCTGGATCGAATAGCCCGAGACGAAGCGCGCCGCAAAGCCGAGGCGGCGCAGCAACTGCACCAGGAGCCAGGCCGAATCCCGGCATGAACCGATACCGGCGCCCAGCGTTTCCTCGGGGGTCATGACCCCCGTTTCCATGCGGATCACGTAGCCGATGCGCTGCTGCAGCCTGTGATTGATATCGACGAGGAAATCGACCGTGCGCCCCGAGTACCCGGCGTGGGAGGCCACCAGCGATTCGAACAGCTCGCCCTGCTCCTCCACCTCGAAATAGGCGGCGAGGTCCGATTTCAGGGTTTCGGGATAAACGAAGGGATAATTCTCCGCCTCCGGCTCCACGAAGAAATCGAACGGATTGATGACCGCCAGTTCGGCCAGCAGATCCACTTCGATCGAAAAATGATCGACCGGATCGGGGAACACCACCCGCGCCTGCCAGTTGCCATGGGGGTCCTGCTGCCAGTTGAGGAAATGTTCCGGCGGACTGATCTTCAGCGAATAGTTGGGCACCGCCGTGCGGCTGTGCGGCGCCGGGCGAAGCCGGATCAGCTGGGGACCGAGGCGCACTCGCCGCGAATAGCGGTAGCGCGTGAGATGGTGGAGGGCCGCCTTTATCATCGAAAGCGACTGTGCTTGAAACAATGCTGCACTGCAACGATGTTCCAACGATTGACGCCCGCATGACGATGAAATTGCGTATAAGACAATATTGCCCGAGGATCGTCGTGATTGCCGCCAAACTGTCATCGTGGCATGCAAGGGCAATCGCCTAGGACGGAGCAGACGTGAAAACCAAGGATATGCTCGAAATTCGCGAAACACCCGAAGAACAGGAAACCTGCGAGATCGCGCAGCTTTCCACCCTGCCCGCCCGCTTCTTCAATCGCGAGCAGAGCTGGCTCGCGTTCAACGAACGCGTTCTCGCCGAAGCGACCAATCCGAACTATCCGCTGCTCGAACGACTCCGCTTCCTGTCCATCTCGGGCAGCAACATCGATGAATTCCTGATGGTGCGCGTCGCCGGGCTCGCCGGCCAGGTGCGCCGCCAGATCGAGGAAATCTCGATCGACGGCCTCACCCCGTCGCAGGCCATCGCCGCAACGCACGAGAAAGTGCTGCAGCTCGAACAGATCCAGCAGGAAACCTGGGCGGGCCTGAAGGTCCAGCTTGCCGAGGAAGGCATCCGCGTCATCGGTGACGAGCGTCTCGATGCCGAGCGCGAGGCATGGCAGCGCGAATATTTCCTCGAACATGTCATGCCGGTCATCACCCCGCAGGCGATCGACCCGGCGCACCCTTTCCCCTTCGTGGCCAACCAGGGCATCGGCGTGCTCTTCGCGCTGACCCGCCTTGCCGACGATGCGCCCGTCATGGAAATGGTGCTGATCCCCGCGCCGCTGCCGCGCTTCGTGCGCATTCCGGGCGAGGAAGCGGCCTGGATCTCGATCGAGGACCTGATCTGCCGCAATGCCGACCAGCTGTTCCCCGGCTTCGGGGTGAACGGCCACGGCGTGTTCCGCATCCTGCGCGACAGCGACATCGAGATCGAGGAAGATGCCGAGGATCTCGTGCGCTATTATCGCACCGCGATCCAGCGCCGCCGACGCGGGCTCGTGATCGTGCTCCAGTTGCAGGGCGCCTTCGATCCCTCGGCCGAGGAACTGCTGCGCAACCAGCTCGGCCTCGACAAGGCGCTCATCATGAAGACCGAGGGGCTGATCGGCTTCTCCGGCCTTTCCGTGATCTGCGACGAGGACCGCCCCGAGCTCAAGTTCGAACCCTATACCCCCCGCTATCCCGAGCGCATCCTCGAGCATGACGGCGACATCTTCGCCGCCATCCGCGAGAAGGACATCGTCGTACAGCACCCCTACGAAAGCTTCGAGGTGGTGATCGACTATCTGCGCCAGGCCGCCCGCGACCCCGACGTCGTGGCGATCAAGCAGACGCTCTACCGCGCGGGCAAGCAGTCCGCGATCATTTCCGCGCTCATCTATGCGGCCGAACAGGGCAAGTCGGTCACGGCCGTCGTCGAGTTGAAGGCCCGTTTCGACGAGGAGCAGAACCTGCTCTGGGCCAGCCAGCTCGAACGTGCGGGCGTCCAGGTGATCTACGGATTCGTGGACTGGAAGACGCACGCCAAGGTCTCGATGATCGTGCGCCGCGAAGGCGATGGCTATCGCACCTACTGCCACTTCGGCACGGGCAACTATCACCCGATCACCGCGCGCATCTATACCGACCTGTCCTATTTCACGCCGATCCCGCGATCGGCCGTGATGTGGGCAAGCTCTTCAACTTCATCACCGGCTATGTCGAGCCCAAGGTGACGGAGTGCCTGTCATCTCGCCGATCTCCCTGCGCTCGACCTTGTACGAATGCATCGACGGCGAGATCGAGAATGCCCGTGCCGGCAAGCCCGCCACGATCTGGGCCAAGCTCAACTCGCTTACCGACCCGGACCTGATCGACCGGCTCTACGCCGCCAGCGAGGCCGGCGTGGAGATCGACCTCGTGGTGCGCGGCATCTGCTGCCTGCGCCCCGGCATCACCGGCCTTTCCGAGAATATCACGGTGAAATCCGTGATCGGCCGGTTCCTCGAACATTGCCGCATCTGGGCCTTCGCCAATGGCGCCGAACTTCCCAATCGCCGCGCCAGGGTCTTCATCACTTCGGCCGACGCCATGAGTCGCAATCTCGACCGCCGCGTCGAGGTCATGGTGCCGATCACCAACAAGACGGTGCACGATCAGGTGCTCGATCAGGTCATGCTGGCCAATCTGCTCGATACCGAACAGTCTTGGATCCTGCATCCGGACGGCACCTCGGAACGGGTGGGCGAGAGCGACAACCCGTTCAATCTCCACCGTTATTTCATGACGAACCCGTCCCTCTCGGGCCGCGGCGCTTCACTCGCCAGTGGACGAAAGGTACCAAAGCTCTCGCTAAGACGCGGTAATATCTGACATAGGGAACGCAGGTCGCCCGGAACCCGGGCCTATGCGATACGTCTGAACGGAATGATCGGCATCAGCCACAGCAGCGAAAAGCGCGCCATCATCGACATCGGCTCGAACACGGTGCGCCTCGTCGTATACAACGGGCCGCCCCGTGCGCCGGTCGTCGTCCTGAACGAGAAAGTGAACGCCCGGCTCGGGCGCGATCTCGGGAAGACCAGGGCGATCTCCGAAAAGGCGATGAAGACCGCGCTCGTCGCGCTTGGCCGGTTTGCCGGGCTACTCCGCCTGCTGGATGTGAAGGATGTCGAATGCGTGGCGACCGCCGCGGCGCGGGACGCTTCGAACGGCAAGGAATTCCTTGACGCCGTGCGCCAGCTCGGGCTCGAACCCCGCCTGCTTTCGGGCGAGGAGGAAGCCCGCGCCAGCGCCACCGGCGTGATCGCGGCCTTCCCCGGCGCTCGCGGCATCGCGGCCGATCTCGGTGGCGGCAGCCTCGAACTGGTGGAGATCGCCGATGGCGTGAGCAACGGCGGCATCACTCTCCCGCTCGGCACCCTGCGCCTGCCGGACCTTCGCGCAGCCGGCGAGGCAGCGTTTTCCGAAACCGTGCAAAGCCGCCTCCAGAAGGCGGGATGGAACAAGGGCCGCGGACAGCCGCTCTATATCGTCGGCGGTTCCTGGCGTGCGCTGGCGCTTCAGGCCATGCGCGCGCTCGACTTCCCGGTGGACGATCCGCACGGCTTCGAGCTGGACGCGGCCGAAGCCCTGCGCCTCGCCCGCATCTTCGCGAAGGGCAAGCTGAACGACGTCGATCCGCGCATCTCCGGTTCACGCCTCGCCAGCCTGCCGGACGCCGCCGCGCTGATGGTCGAGGTTATTACCCGGCTGGAACCCTCCAAGCTGGTGTTTTCATCCTGGGGCCTGCGCGAGGGGCTTCTTCACGCCCAGCTTCCGGCCGAAATCCAGGCGCAGGACCCGATGCTAGCCAGCGTTGCCGGCTTCTCCGCCTCGGCCCGCGTCACCGCCGAGGATGCCATGGCCCTCGCCCGCTGGACCGCGCCGGTCTGCCGCGAAGAACCGCAGGATCGCCAGTTGCGACAGGCTTCCGGCCTACTCGCCCTCGCCGCCATGCGCACCGAACCGAACCTGCGCACCGAGGAAGCCATGACCTGGGCTCTGCGCAAACGCTGGATCGGCCTCGACATGCACGGGCGCGGGATGATGGCGATGACCGTCTTCGCCAATTCCGGCCAGACCGAAGTGCCCGAGCAGTTCACCCGGCTCGCCGTTCAGGAAGACCTTGACCGCGCAATCGGCTGGGGCCTTGCCGTGCGCCTCTGTCGCCGCCTGACCGGCTGCACCGCGCAGGGCCTCGCGCGCAGTTCAATCCGCAGCGAGGACGGAAAGCTGATCCTTACGCTCGGCGATTCCATGCGCCCGCTCTACAGCCCGGGCGTCGCCAAAGACCACAAGTCGCTGTCCGAATGGCTGGGGCTGGCGGCGACGGTCCATGATCCCGAGGGCAACGTCCTGATCGATTGACGGTGGAACGATCGCAAC
The DNA here is from genome assembly GCF_001298105.1 of Novosphingobium sp. ST904. Lineage (GTDB taxonomy): Bacteria > Pseudomonadota > Alphaproteobacteria > Sphingomonadales > Sphingomonadaceae > Novosphingobium. The sequence continues at coordinate 19,693 of NZ_LGJH01000133.1, forward strand.
GGCTGCCGAACTACCAGTCCTGCGCCATGGCCGCAGTCTCTGCACAAGGAAATCGATCCACGCGCGGGTCTTGGCCGCAGGGCGCCGCGTCCGGTGCGTGACGGCGTGAACGGCGCCGAGATCCAGCAGCTCCGCTCCCAGGTCCAGTTCCACCAGTCGCCCATCGCCGATGGCGCGATCCACGAAGAAGCGCGGGCCGTAGACGAGGCCCATGCCCGCCACCGCCGCCTGGGCAAGAACCTGCCCGTTGTTCGCATGGAGCGAGCCGCGCACCGCCACCGCGCGGCTGCCGTCGCGGCCGAAGCCCCAGCGCGTGGTGCCGGTCTCGTTGCCCAGCGTGTAGCCGAGGCAGTCATGCCCTGCCAGATCGTCCAGCGAATGCGGCGTCCCGCGCCTTCCGAGATAGGCGGGCGAAGCACAGATCGCCATCCGCACGGGCGCGAGCTTGCGGGCGACGAGATTGCTGTCCGCCAGTCGGCCGATGCGCACGGCGACATCCCAACGCTCCTCCAGCAGGTCGACCACACGGTCGTTCAGCCCCAGTTCCACGGTGACGGCAGGATGGCGTTCGTGGAACGCGGTAACGAGATCGACGAGGTAGGCGCTGCCGAAAGCGGCCGGCCCCGAGACGCGCAGCAGCCCCTCCACCGCCGCGGACTGGGCCATGGCCTCCGCATCGGCATCCTCCAGTTCCGCCAGCACGCGCTCGGCCTTGTCGAGATAGGCAGCCCCCACTTCGGTAAGCGCAAGGCGGCGCGTCGTGCGGTTCGCCAGGGTCGCGCCGAGGCGCTGTTCCAGCGCATTGAGGTGCTTGGCCGCCATCGCCGGAGACATCGAGAGATCGCGCGCCGCTGCCGAAAGGCCGCCCAGACGGATCGCCTTGACGAAAACCTCGATGCCCTTCAGCCGGTCCATTCAACACCCTTGATACAAAGTCATTCAACAAACTGCATGATTATCACCAATCAGGAGAAGGTCTAGATCGGCTCTCGAAAGGAAGCCCCCCATGAACCAGCCTTCGACGATCCCCTCCCCCCAGACCGCACCTTACGGCGCCTTCGTCCTGCGCGTCACGCTCGGCACAGTGTTCCTCGCCCATTTCGCGCTTAAGCTGTTCGTCTTTACGCCCGCCGGAACCGCCGCGTTCTTTGGCAGTCTCGGCCTTCCCGGCGGCCTTGCCTATGTGACGATGGCGGCCGAACTTCTCGGCGGCCTTGCGCTGATCCTGGGCATCTATGCCCGCGTCGTTGCGCTGGCCTTGATCCCGCTGCTGCTCGGCACCATCGTGATGGTGCATGGAGCCAACGGCTTCTTCTTCGATTCCAAGGGTGGCGGCTGGGAATATCCCGCCTTCTGGTCGATCACCCTCTTCGTCCTCGCCCTGATCGGAGACGGTGCTCATGCACTGATCCCCACGCGGCGCTGAAAGGAACACGCACCATGACCCGCCAACCCAGCTTCTTCATTCCCCACGGCGGCGGCCCCTGCTTCTTCATGCCGGACCCGCAAGGCAACTGGGAAACGATGGCCGAGTTCCTGCGCGGCCTGCCCGCCCGCCTGCCCGAAGCGCCCAAGGCGATCCTCGTGGTGTCCGGGCACTGGGAAACGGACGGCTTCGCCTTCACCGGCGCCGAGCGACCCGCGCTGCTTTACGACTACTACGGCTTTCCGCAGCACACTTACGAGCTGCGCTTCGATGCCCCCGGCTCACCCTGGCTGGCAGCCCGCGCGAGCCTGCTCCTGCGCGAGGCCGGCTTCGCGGCAGCCGCCGATCCGCAGCGCGGGTACGACCACGGGGTGTTCGTTCCACTAAAGGTGGCGTGGCCCGCTGCGGATGTCCCTGTCGTGGAGATGTCGCTGGACCGTTCGCTCGATCCGGCAATGCACCTCGCCGCCGGGCAGGCCCTCGCCCCGCTGCGCGACGAAGGCGTGCTGATCCTGGGATCGGGCATGAGCTTCCACAACATGCGCGGCTACGGCAATCCGGCCTCGACCGCACCTTCGCTGGCATTCGACGAGTGGCTGACCGAGGCTGCCGAAGCCGGACCGGATGACCGGGCCAAGGCCCTGTCGCGCTGGGCGGATGCTCCCGGAGGGCGGTTCTCGCACCCGCGCGAGGAACACCTGCTGCCGCTGATGGTGGCTGCAGGTGCCGCACAGGGCGCCGGGGAAAAAGTCTACTCCGATATCGTGCTCAAGACGGCGATCTCGGCGTTCCGGTTCGATTGAGAAACATCGGGACAGGCAGGGGCCAGACCCCTGCCTGTCCTCAATGCAAGAGCTCGCAGCGGTTCCGTCCGCCCCGCTTCGCGGCGTAAAGCGGTCCATCTGCCGCCGCGAGCCAGTCCTCGACACTGGCGATCGCCGCATTCAGCGGGGCGATGCCGAAGCTGGCCGTGACACGGATCGTGCCGCCGCCCGGCAGCGTAATGTCACGGGCGGCAAGCGTCTCTCGAAACCGCTCCACCGCCGCAAGAGCATCGGACGGTTCGGTTTCCGGCAGGAGAACGGCAAACTCCTCGCCGCCGAGCCTGCCGAGGAAATCGACCGGCCGCGTCGAGCCAACCACCGTCGCCGCCATTTCGCGCAGGACCGCGTCTCCGGCCGGATGGCCATGCGTGTCGTTCACCCGCTTGAAGTGGTCGAGATCGATCAGCACGAGGCAGCACGGACGGCCGTAGCGCTGGAAGCGGGTCATCTCCTGCTTCGCCTTGTCCACGAAACCGCGCCGGGTCAGCGCCCCGGTAAGCTGGTCCCGCTCGGCGATGCGGCGCAGTTCCAGCTCGTTCATGACGATACGGGCGAAATTGGAGAGGATCGCCACTTCGGCTTCGTTGAAATCGCGCACCTTGTCGTCGATCGCGCAGAGCACGCCAACGTTGTAGCCCTCCGGCGTCAGCAGCGGAATACCGGCATAGCTGCGCACGCCGGGCTCGGTCGCCACGAAAGGATTGTCGGCAAAGCGCGCGTCGAGCCGGGCATCGGAGATCAGGAACGGTGCGGTCTGCTGGATCGCATGCGTGCAGAACGAGACGCTGCGCGGCGTTTCCGAAACGTCCAGCCCGCTGCGCGCCTTGAACCACTGGCGGTCGGCATCGACCAGCGTGACGGCGGCCATCGGCACGCGAAGCACGGCCCGCACCAGAGAGACGACATGCTCGAAAGCCTCCTCCGGCTCGCTGTCGAGCACGTCGAGGTTCTGCAGGGCGGCAAGGCGGCCCTGCTCGTCGTTCAGGATGGTTTGCGGGAGCATCGAGGAGGCGTTCCGACCGCGCCGCCCCGTCGCAAGGGCGGCAATGTTGAACCAGAGACCGGCTCCCGGCAGATAGTCCTGCCGTGCGAACCGGTCGCGAAAGGGCGCGCGAGCCTCACCTGGCCGAATCCCGGCAACGGCTCCCCGATTCCCCGTACACATCCATAGTGCAGGATTAAATTTCTTAAAACGCAAGACAGCCTCGACACGGCGTATCCCGGGCGAAATCGCGCGGACATCGCAGCCACAATGGCTGCATCGGCGCGATCAGGGCAGGATCTCTATCGCGGTTCCATCGCCGACCGATTCCCAGAGGAATTCGATCTCGTCATTGGAAACGGCGATGCACCCATCGGTCCAGTCGCCCGGCACCCGGCCTTGCGGCAGGGAGTTGGGCTGCCCGTGAATCATGATCATCCCGCCCGGCGAACGCCCGCGCGCCTGTGCATAGGCGCGGTCCTGCGGGCCGGGATAGGAGATGTGGAGCGAGAGGTGATAGGCGCTGGCAGGGTTGCCCCAGTCGATCTCGTAGCGCCCCTCGGGGGTTCGCTCGTCGCCCTCGAAGCGCTTGGGGCCGGTCGGCTCGTCGCCCAGCTGGATATGCTCGATCCTGTGAACGAGCCGGTCGCCGGACCAGAGTTCCATGAACCGCGCCGCCTTGCGCACGCGGATCAGGTCAATTTCGGGAAGCGGCGGCGCAGGCTCGGCGTCGGCGGCGCCGATACCGAGCAGTAGCAGGAGCGGCGCGAGTCTGGACCCGCGCCGCACCGGATCAGTCCTGGAAGGGATCGCGCACGAGGATGGTATCCTCGCGCTCGGGGCTGGTCGAAACCAGTGCCACCGGGGTTTCGATCAGTTCCTGCACGCGCTGGATGTACTTGATCGCCTGTGCGGGCAGATCGGCCCAGGAACGGGCGCCGGCGGTGGTGCCCTGCCAGCCGTCCATTTCCTCGTAGATCGGCTCGACATTGGCCTGATCGGCGGCGTGGCTCGGGAAATAGTCCAGAACCTTGCCGTGGAGGCGGTAGCCGGTGCAGATCTTCACCTTCTCGAAGCCGTCGAGAACGTCGAGCTTGGTGAGAGCGATGCCGGTCACGCCCGAGATCGCGCAGGACTGGCGGGTCAGCACCGCGTCGAACCAGCCGCAACGGCGCTTGCGGCCGGTGACGGTGCCGAATTCATGGCCGCGTTCGCCCAGGCGCTGGCCGGTCTCGTCTTCCAGCTCGGTCGGGAACGGACCCGAGCCGACGCGGGTGGTGTAGGCCTTCACGATACCGAGAACGAAGCCCGTCGCCGCAGGACCGAGGCCCGAACCCGAAGCCGCCGTGCCCGAAACCGTGTTCGAGCTGGTGACGAAGGGATAAGTGCCGTGATCGACATCGAGCAGCACGCCCTGCGCGCCTTCGAACAGGATGCGGGCACCGGCCTTGCGCACCTTGTTGAGGCGCTTCCACACCGGCTGCGAGAACTGCAGCACGAAGGGCGCGATCTCGCGCAGTTCGGCGAGCAGCGCTTCACGGTCCACCGGCGGCTGGCCGAAACCGGCGCGCAGCGCGTCGTGGTGGGCGCAGAGACGGTCGAGCTGCGGCTCAAGCGCATCGAGGTGCGCAAGATCGCAGACGCGGATGGCGCGGCGGCCGACCTTATCCTCGTAAGCCGGGCCGATGCCGCGTCCGGTGGTGCCGATCTTGCCCGAACCGGCAGCCGATTCGCGCAGACCGTCGAGATCGCGGTGAAGCGGCAGGATCAGCGGGCAATTGTCCGCGATCGCAAAGTTATCGGGATTGATCTCCACGCCCTGGCCGCGCAGCTTCTCGACTTCCGACTTGAGGTGCCAGGGGTCGAGGACGACGCCGTTGCCGATGATCGACAGGGTGCCGGTGACGATGCCCGAGGGCAGCAGCGAAAGCTTGTAGACCTGCTCGCCCACAACCAGCGTGTGGCCGGCGTTGTGGCCACCCTGGAAGCGGACCACGGCATCGGCGCGGCTTGCCAGCCAGTCGACGATCTTGCCCTTGCCCTCATCGCCCCACTGGGCACCGATCACGGTTACGTTAGCCATGGATATACTCCTCCACCCTGCCTCGGTGGATCCAATAACGCCCTTCGACAGGACTCGGCGATATGGATTGTCATTAGGGCGGAAGCGCCCCGGCTTTTCGTTGGCGCCCTAGGGGCAAGCCCCCCGGCTAGTCAAGAGCGCGCTCAGGCCAGCGGTATCGCTTCCGCGCCTTCCAACAAGTGCGAACAGCCCAGCGCGACCGGATCGTCGCTTTCGGAAAGCGCCGCCACGGTGGCCCAGCCCACCGCGCGCTGCTGCCCGGCGATGCGCAGATCGTGCCCCAGCGGCAGGAACAGCTTGCGCTGCACCGGCGGCTCGGTGGCCAGCAGGTCCACCAGCGGGTCCGGATAGAGCGAGAAGCCGGTCGCGGCTTCGGGGTGGTGCCCGGTCTGGCCGAGGATGCGATAGGTGCCGCCGCGCCCCAGGCTGCCGGAGATACCCTCGGCATAGATCGTGAAGCCGAACCACGACTGGTACTCGAAGCCATGACGCTCCGAAGGGTCGAGTGTGATGCGCGCCTTGTCGCCCAGGCGCGCCGCGATTTCGCGAAGCCCGGCGATCCGGCTGGCCAGCGCGCCGCCGCTGACACCCTCCGGGGCATCGAAGGCGGCCAGTCGCTCGATCGCGGTGGCGAAGGGGCCGACGGCGTAGAGCAGTGGCAGATAGGCTTCGCCGCCAACATCCACCAGCCCGCCTGCGTCCTTGGCGTCCAGCATCTGGCGCACGGCCTCTATCCGGCCCTCGGGCAGCGGCAGCGCTTCCGCCGACAGCGCGTCAACGAGGTCCGGCATCGTGAAGTCCACCGAAATCCCGGTCGCGCCCGCTGCGCGAAGGGATTCGATCGCCAGTTCCACGATCTCACCGGCGGCGGCAACAGAATCGGTGCCGATCAGCTCCGCGCCGAGCTGAAGACGTTCGCGGCGCGGGTCGAGCCCGTCGCCCTTGATGGTGCAGACCTGACCCGAATAGGACAGGCGCAGCGGGCGCGGCGCCTCGGCAAGGCCGGTGGCGGCGATGCGGGCGACTTGCGCGGTCATGTCCGAGCGCAGCGCGAGCATCCGCATCGACACCGGATCGACGAAACGGAACATGCGCCGCACCTGCACGCCGGCCATGCGGCTGGCGAGCGCCTTTTCGAATTCGATCAGCGGCGTCTCGACGCGTTCGTAGCCATGGCTGGTCAGCACGTCATGCGCGATGCGGCGCACTTGCTGGGAGGCCCAGGCCTGCTGCGGAAGACGGTCGCCCAGTCCTTCGGGCAAGAGATCGCGGTCGTTGTCCTGCATGATGGTCGGGGCCTTAGCGGGATGAGGAAGAATTGTCGATTGGTTGCTGAAAGCAGCCCGTTTAGGCACATTTTCGCAAAGGAAAAGGGGCCGGCACTTGCGCACCGGCCCCTTCCGTTGGGAGCTTGTAAATCCGCCCGATCAGACGAACTTGAGCGCCTTAACGGTCTTCACGCCCGGCAGCGAAGTGGCTGCCTTGAGCACGTCTTCCGACACGGCGCTGTCAACCGAGAGCAGCAGAACCGCCTCGCCACCGGTATCGCGGCGACCGAGGTTGAAGGTGCCGATGTTGATCGCGTTTTCGCCCAGCAGGGTGCCGATACGGCCGATGAAGCCCGGCGCGTCCTCGTTGACGATGTACATCATGTCACCGGCGAGTTCGGCTTCGACCTTGATGCCGAACATCTCGACCAGACGCGGCTCGCGGTTGTTGAACAGGGTTCCGGCCACCGAACGCTCGCCCGCTTCGGTCTTCACCGAGACGCGGATCAGCGTGTGGTAGTCGCCCTCGCGCTCGGTCTTCACTTCGCGCACTTCAAGGCCGCGCTCCTTGGCGAGGAACGGCGCGTTGACCATGTTCACCGTGTCCGACTGGACGCGCATGAAACCGGCCAGCACGGCGGCGGTGATCGGCTTCTGGTTCAGTTCGGCAGCCGCGCCTTCGACGTGGATCGAGATGCGGGGAACCGAATCGCGGGTCAGTTGGCCGACCATCGAGCCGAGCATTTCCGCCAGCTTCATGTAAGGCTTCAGCTTCGGCGCTTCCTCGGCCGAAAGCGAAGGCATGTTGAGCGCGTTGGTGACGCCGCCGTTGACCAGGAAGTCGGCCAACTGCTCGGCCACCTGAAGCGCCACGTTGACCTGCGCTTCGGTGGTCGATGCGCCAAGGTGCGGAGTGCAGATGAAGTTCGGCGTGCCGAACAGCGGCGAGTCCTTGGCGGGCTCGGTCTGGAACACGTCGAGCGCGGCACCGGCGACGTGGCCGTTGTCGAGCATGGTCTTGAGCGCGGCTTCGTCGATCAACCCGCCACGCGCGCAATTGACGATGCGCACGCCCTTCTTGGTCTTGGCCAGGTTCTCGGCCGAGAGGATGTTGCGGGTCTGATCGGTCAGCGGCGTGTGCAGCGTGATGAAGTCCGCCTTTTCGAGCAGGGTGTCGAGATCGGCCTTCTCCACGCCCATTTCCACGGCGCGTTCCGGGGTGAGGAACGGGTCGAAGGCGACGACCTTCATCTTCAGGCCCAGCGCGCGGCTGGCGACGATCGAGCCGATGTTGCCGGCGCCGATCAGGCCCAGCGTCTTGCCGGTGACTTCAACGCCCATGAAGCCGTTCTTCGGCCACAGGCCCGCTTGCGTCTGGGCGTTGGCTTCGGGGATCTGGCGGGCCAGCGCGAAGATCATGGCGATGGCGTGTTCGGCGGTGGTGATCGAGTTGCCGAACGGCGTGTTCATCACGACGACGCCCTGGGCCGAAGCGGCCGGGATATCGACGTTGTCGACGCCGATACCGGCGCGGCCGATCACCTTCAGGTTCTTCGCGGCGGCGAGGATTTCCTTGGTGACCTTGGTCGACGAACGGATGGCAAGGCCATCATAGTCGCCGATGCGGGCGATCAGCTGCTCGGGCGTTTCGCCGGTGATGACGTCTACGTCGCAGCCACGAATCTCGAAGATACGGGCGGCATTGGGGTCCATCTTGTCCGAAATGAGGACGCGGGGCTTGGTCATGGAATTTTTCCTTCACTCGTCATCCCAGCGCAGGCTGGGATCGCAGGCCGCAAGCGCGGCACTCGGTTGGAAGCGGTCCAGCTTTCGCTGGGACGACGTTGAAAATCAGGCGGCAGCCTTGACGGTGGCGTAGGCCCAGTCAAGCCACGGTCCCAGCGCCTCGATGTCGGCGGTGTCCACGGTCGCGCCGCACCAGATGCGCAGCCCCGCAGGGGCATCGCGGTATCCGGCGACGTCGTAAGCCGCGCCTTCCTTTTCGAGGACGGCGGCGAACTTCTTGATAAAGTCTGCATCCGCACCTTCGACCGTAAGGCAAACCGAAGTCTTCGAACGCGTGCCGGAATCAACCGCAAGGTGGCCCAGCCAGTCACGCTCGGCAACGATCTTGTCCAGCGCGTGGGCATTGGCGTTCGAACGGGCCTTCAGCCCTTCGAGACCGCCGAGACCCTTGGCCCATTCCAGAGCGAAGATGGCATCCTCGACGGCGAGCATCGAGGGGGTGTTGATGGTTTCGCCCTTGAACACGCCCTCTGCCAGCTTGCCCTTCGACACAAGGCGGAACACCTTGGGAAGCGGCCAGGCCGGGGTATAGTTCTCCAGACGCTCGACCGCGCGGGGGCCGAGGATCAGGACGCCGTGGCCGCCCTCACCGCCCAGAACCTTCTGCCAGGAGAAGGTGGCAACGTCGATCTTGGACCAGTCGATGTCGTAGGCGAAGACCGCCGAAGTGGCGTCCGCGAAGGACAGGCCTTCACGGTCTGCCGGGATCCAGTTGGCATCCGGAACGCGCACGCCCGAGGTGGTGCCGTTCCAGGTGAAGAGCACGTCGTCGGACCAGTCGATCTTGTCGAGGTCGGGCAGCTGGCCATAGTCGGCGCGGAACACGGTGGGTTCCAGCTTGAGCTGCTTGACGGCGTCGGTAACCCAGCCCTCACCGAAGCTTTCCCAGGCCAGCGCGGTCACGCCGCGGGCGCCGAGCATGGTCCACATGGCCATCTCGAAGGCGCCGGTATCGGAACCGGGGACAATACCGATGCGATGCGTGTCGGGCAGCTGCAGAACTTCGCGCATCAGATCGATGCAATACGCAAGGCGCGTCTTGCCGATCTTGGCGCGGTGCGAGCGGCCGAGAGCTTCGGTGTTCAGTTTTTCGGGGGCATATCCGGGCGGCTTGGCGCAAGGACCGGAAGAGAAGTGCGGACGCGCAGGTTTGCGCGCGGGAACGCTAATAATATCAGTCATTTCTGACTCTCCTTACAGAGAGCTCGCGCGGCGTTGGGACCGCGTGGCCCGGCGCCGCGTCTAAAGAGGCCGGGAAATTTGTCAAACGATTCTCCGGCCTCTTGCGCCAGATCGTTTCCCGATTGCGGGCTTTCGAGGCGGTTCGCTGCGCGGAAAAAGCCGGTTTCATGCATAGAGGTTATTCGGGGGAAAACTTCGAACCGCCCGATTCCCGCGCCCTTCCCGCACGGGTAAGCTCCGGTTCACCCAAGGCCCGGATGCTTGAGCCGGATGATGAAATCGCTGCACCGATTGCTGTTCGCCCTGCCCGTGATCGCCGTCCTCAGCGGCTGTATCGACCGGCCGGAACCGCCACGCGGACGCGGCTCGCGTCCAGCCGCCACGTCACGCCCGGAAACGCCGCCCACGCGCGAACTGCGCCAGTGCATGGCGACACTCGGCAACCAGAACGCGGTGTTCACTCAGGTGACGGACAAATACTACGGCAATGGCTGCGCCACACTCGGCACCGTCAAGCTGGCCGCGCTCAACACCGACAATGCCACGATCACCGTCACCAACCTCGGCCCGGTGACATGCGCCACGGCCACGCCCTTCGCCGCCTGGACGCGCTACGGCGTGGACAGGGCCGCGCAGCAGATCCTGGGAAGCCGCATCGTGCGGATCGAGACCTTCGGCAGCTACAGTTGCCGCAATGTCGCGGGCACCAACCGCCGCTCCGGCCATGCCATAGCCAATGCCATCGACGTTTCCGCCTTCGTGCTGGGTGACGGCCGCCGCATCAGCGTGCTGGAAGACTGGAACGGCGGAACCCCGGCCGAGCGCCGTTTCCTGCGCACGGTGCACGAAAGCGCCTGCAAGCGCTTCGGCACGACGCTGGGGCCGGACTACAACGAGGCTCACCGCAATCACTTCCACCTGGAAGCCGACGGCGCGAGCTTCTGCCGCTGAACGCGGCAATCCGCCCCGCGAAACGACTGGAAATGAAAAGGCCGGAGCGATTGCTCGCCCCGGCCTTTTTCCCTGAACCCGGTCTTGCCGGAACCTTAGAACGGCAGCTTGTAGAAGCGCACCGCGTTGTCCTGCAGGACCTTCTTCTTGGTGGCGAAGTCGTAGCCGCCCAGCACGTCCTTGATGTGCGCCTGCACGCCCGGATAGAGCGAGGTGGGGTGCGGGAAGTCGGTTTCGAACATCACGTTGCCCACGCCGATGGTTTCCAGCAGCAGCTTGGGCGCCACCTTTTCGAACCAGAAAGTGCACATGAAGTGATCGCGGAAGTAGTCCCAGGGCTGCTTCTTCAGTACGTTGCGCTTGCTGGGCAGCATTTCCTGGAACTGGTGCTCCAGCGCTTCCACCGCGAAGGGCACCCAGCCCATGCCGCTTTCGATCAGGCCGATCTTGAGGTTCGGGTGGCGATCGAGACGGCCAGAAACCATCCAGTTGCCCAGCGTTGCCGCATTGCCGATCGAGAACATCGTCGCCACCACCGACAGCGTCTGTTCGAACTGGAAACCTTCCCAGGTCAGCGTGTTCGGGTCGATCGCGGCGTTGAGGTGGAAGTTGAGCGAGATGCCTTCGGCGTCGATCATCTCCAGGAACGGCGTCCAGTATTCGTGGTTGAAGCTGGGCACGCCGACGCGTTCGGGGGTATCGGGCAGCACGAAGCCGCGCAGGCCCATGTCGATGCAGCGACGGGCTTCCTTCTCCATCTCCGCCTTGTTCCAGAACGGCAGGTGCGCCATCGGGAACAGGCGTTCGCCCGATTCACGCTGATAGTCGGCGTTGAAATCGTTGAACGTCTTCATGATGGTCACGGCCAGATCGTCATCGCCCAGCGTCATCAGCATGCCCGCCTGGGTGACGCCCGAGTTCTGGAAGCAAATCTGCGCATAGACGCCCATGTCATCCATCGCCTGAAGGCGCGGGGCGATTTCGTGACCGCCCGGATGTGCTTCTTCCAGCGTGGGGAAGGCAAGGCGGCCGAGCAGCTTGTTGTTGTCCTTGCGGATCACGTTGCCGCCCAGCGAACCGCAGTTGCGATCGCCAATGTACCAGCGATCCACCCCATCGGCATCACGCTTCACGAACGGCATCTTGCTCTTCAGGCCGATCGGCGCGCGGTCGGTGAACAGCGTCGGCGGTTCGCTGAGGTGGGTATCGGTATCGACGATCTTGATGCCTTCCAGCGAGGGATCAAGCCCGCCAGACTGGGTGGAATAGTCAACCTCGCGGATCACTCCGCCCTTGGTGTAGCCCTCAGCGGACCAGTACTTGCGTGCAGATTCCTGCATTTCCTTCGTGTCGCCATCGGCCATGGCCTTATCTCCCAAAAGATGTGTTGGAACCCATGTCGCAACCTGAGCGGCTGCAAGCAATCGAAGAGCCCAACGCCGAGACGATGAATGTCCTAGGAGCCGCTGCCGGGCCGCGCGCATCGGTCTCTGCGCCTTGCCGCGGGGAGGATGCCCGGGCATCCATGGCCTCGGGAGACGACACTATGCCACAGATGCACACGCTCGACGACATCCGAGTCGATTTCGATGCACCGGACAACGTTCCGAAGGATCGCATCGTGGACCTCGGCTTTGCCATGGGCGGCCAGCCCAACGACCTCCTGGACCCTTACGAGCCCTGCGAATGGCTATCCGGCCCTGAAATCCCGCGCCTGCTCTACAATCCGCCCGCCCGCCACGGCCTCGGCGCGATCAGCGGCAATCGCGCGGGCAGCTGGGTCGTCAGCCACTATGAGGATATCGAGCGCGTCTATACCGACAACGCGCACTTCTCAAACGCGGGCACGGCGGAATTCCAGCGGTTGATCGGAGAGACGTTCAAGTCGATCCCGCTGGCCATCGATCCGCCGGACCATTCCAAGTACCGGCTCTACCTGATGCCCTATTTCTCACCGGCGCGGATCACCCGCGAACTGGAACCCCGCATCCGCAAGGTCGTCACCGAGATGATCGACGCCGTGGCGGACAAGGGCGAAGTGGACATGGCCTGGGATTTCGCACGGGTCTATCCCGTGCGCATCTTCATGGGCCTGATGGGTTTTCCGGACGAGAAGTTCGAGCAGTTCCTGGACTGGGAGTGGGACATCCTTCACTCGGGCAACCTCGAAAAGATGCAAGCGGCGCTGCGCGGCGTGCTCGAATTCCTGCGCGCCTTCATCGCCGAGAAGGAAATCCATCCCGACGAGCATCTCGTCTCCTCGATCGTGCACGGAAAGATCGAGGGCCGCGCGCCGACCGAGGACGAGAAGATCGGCATGGTCTGGTTCCTGTGGCTGGGCGGGCTCGATACCGTGGCGGCCACGATCGCGCAGATGTTCCGCCGCCTCGCGCTCCAGCCCGAACTGCAAAAGCGCATCCGCGAGAATCCGGCGATCATCAACTCGGCGGTCGAGGAATTCCTGCGCACCCAGCCGATCCTCTCCTCGTCCCGTTCCGCCACGAAGGATTTCGAGTGGCACGGCGTGCAAATCCGCAAGGGCGACACGTTCGCCTGCCTCAATCCTTCCGGCAACTTCGATCCCGCGCGATTCGACGATCCGCGAACCTTCGATCCCGAACGCAAGGCGAACCGCCATTTCACCTTTGTCGGCGGGGTCCATATCTGTCTTGGCGCCCATCTCGCCCGGCGCGAGCTTCGGCTGCTGCTGGAGGAATGGTTCACGCGCATTCCCGAATTCCGGGTCAAGCCCGGCGCGGATACGGCGGTGTTTCCGGGGCTGCTCTCGATCCGCAACCTGCCGATCGTCTGGGACGCACCGTAACGGAAAAGGGCAGGAGGCTGACGCCTCCTGCCCCTGTTTTTCCGGTTCCTAGCGTCCGAGGAGGTTTCGCGCCTGGCTGGCGATCTGGGCCAGCATGGCCGGGCTCAGCGGCACGGTGTTCTCCGCACGCTGGACCATCGAGCGGAAAGTCTGGATCGCGGCGATATGCGCGCGGCCCCATTCCTCGGCCGCCGCCGCCGGGTCGGACTTGCCCGACTTCGTGCGCGCCAGACGCTTGAGGAAGTCGAGCCGCATCTGCTGGAAGTCCCGGGCGAGGCCGGCGACGAGCAGGCGTTCCCATGGGTCCGACGGGTTCATGATCGTGGCGCTGGCCTGCGCCCAGTCAAGCCCCAGTCCGGCGCCGATGCGGGTGAAGGCCCCCACCAGCCGGCGGGCGTCGATCCCGGTCTCGGCGGCGAGATCGGCGATGCCCACCGCTCCGTCGAGGTCGTAGAGATTGGAGACCAGCGCCGCCTCTTCTTCCGGAGCCCCGAGTTCGAGCAGGCCCGCACGCAGCTTCCTGGAATGCACGACGATGCGTTCGCCGAGCAGTTCATGCGTATCCACCGACAGCGCGGCGACCGGCGCACCGATGCGTTCGAGCAGTTCGGCCGGCGGAACCTGTCCGGCTCCGGCGCGCAGCAGGTCGGCCATGTGGCCGCGCACGACGCCCGCCGTGCGGTCGAACAGCGCGATACGCGCGTCTTCCGACATCGGCGCGACTTCGAGACGCTCCCACAGCACGTCGAGATCGAACAACTTCACCGCCAGTGCGAACGCTGCGGCAACCTGCGACAGGTCAGCGCCCTCTTCCTCGGCCAGTTCGAAGGGATGGACGATGCCGAGCCGGTTGACGATGCGATTGGCCAGCTTGGTAGCGATGATCTCACCGGCGAGGCGGTGGCCTTCGATGAACCGGGCGTACTTCGCCTGCATCGGCTGCGGGAACGCCGCGAGCAGCATCGGCTGGAGCGTGGCGTCGGTAGCGAGGTCGGAGGCCTCGATCGCGGCTTGCAGCACCAGCTTGCCGCTCGAGAGCAGCACCGCGAGTTCGGGACGGGTCAACCCGCGCCCATCCTGTGCGCGGCGGCCCAGCGCTTCGTTGTCGGCCAGCCCTTCGGTCTTGCGATCAAGGTTGCCGCCTTCCTCCAGCGTCTCGATCAGGCGGATGTGCGAAGGCATCGCGGTAGCCCCGCCGCGCTCGGCGATCGAGAGCGCCAGCGCCTGGAGACGGTTGTCCTCCAGCACCAGTTCGGCAACCTCGTCAGTCATCTCGCGCAGCAGTTCGACGCGCTCTTCCTCGGTGAGCCTGTCGGCCCGCTTGGCGGCGGCCAGCGCGATCTTGATGTTGACCTCGTTGTCCGAACAATCGACGCCCGCCGAGTTATCGATGAAGTCGGTGTTGATCCGCCCGCCGCGCGAGGCGAATTCGATGCGCGCGGCCTGGGTGACACCGAGGTTGGCGCCCTCCCCGATCACGCGCACGCGCAGTTCGTTGGCGCTGACGCGCAGCGCGTCGTTGGCCGGATCGCCCACGGTGGCGTTGTTCTCGCCCGAGGACTTCACGTAAGTGCCGATGCCGCCGAACCACAACAGGTCGACCGGCGCCCAGAGGATCGCCGAGATCAGCGATTCCGGGTCCAGTTCCGTCGCCTCGATACCAAGCGCCTCGCGCACCTCGTTCGTCAAGGTAATCGATTTAGACTTGCGCGAGAACACGCCGCCGCCCTGCGAAATCAGGGCCTTGTCGTAATCGTCCCAGCTTGAATGTGGCAGGTCGAACATGCGCTTGCGCTCGGCCCAGCTCTTTGCCGCATCCGGGTCGGGATCGAGGAAGATATGGCGGTGATCGAAGGCGGCCACCACCTTGAGCGACTTCGAGAGCAGCATGCCGTTGCCGAACACGTCGCCGGACATGTCGCCGCAGCCGATAACGCGGACCGGGTCGCTCTGCACGTCGACGCCCATTTCAAGGAAGTGGCGCTGCACCGAAAGCCACGCGCCGCGCGCGGTAATGCCCATGGCCTTGTGGTCATAACCGTTGGAGCCGCCGCTGGCGAAAGCGTCGTCGAGCCAGAAGTCGCGCGATTCGGCGATGCCGTTGGCCACGTCGGAGAACTTGGCCGTTCCCTTGTCGGCCGCGACCACGAAGTAGGGGTCCTCGCCGTCGAGGATCACCACCGCCTCGGGATGGACCACCTTGTCCGCCACGATATTGTCGGTGATCGACAGCAGGGTGCCGATGAACACCTCGTAGCTCGCCTGCCCTTCGGCCGCCCAGCCGGCGCGGTCGAGCGTAGGGTCAGGCAGCTGCTTGGGATAGAAGCCGCCCTTGGCGCCGGTCGGCACGATGACCGCGTTCTTCACGCGCTGCGCCTTCATCAGTCCGAGGATTTCGGTGCGGTAGTCGTCCCGGCGATCGGACCAGCGAAGCCCGCCGCGCGCGACCGGCCCGGCGCGCAGGTGAATGCCCTCGACCCGGCGCGAATAAACGAAGATCTCGCGCCACGGCAGCGGCTTGGGCAGCCCCGGAACCAGCGCGGAATCCAGCTTGAAGGCCAGCGCGACTTGCGCCGCGGGCGCGAATGCATTGGTGCGCAGCATGGCGATGACGACATCGCGGAAAGCGCGCAGCACGCGGTCGTCGTTGATGGCGCTGACATTGGCAAGGCCCGCACGGATCGCCTCCTGCGCCTGTGCCTTGGCCTGCGCGCGATCTCCCTTGAAGGCAGGATCGTGAATGCCGCGGAACAGATCGACGATACCCAGCGTGACCGCCGGTGCGCCAAGAAGCGCATCGACCACAGTGCCGATCCCGAAATGCATGCCTGCCTGCCGCAAGTAGCGATACCAGGCGCGCAGCCAGTCCGCCTCACGCTTGGACAGGCCGAGCCCGGGGACGAGACGGTTGAAAGGATCGTTCTCGGCAAGGTTATTGAGCACGCCGGCCAGGGCGTCCTCGATCATCGGCGCCAGCTTGAGCACTTCGCGCACTTCGCTACCGGACGGCAGCGCGAGCGTGAAATCATGGATCGTGCCGATCCGGCCCTTGTCGAGCGGAGTAGGCATCTCGGCGAGCACGCGGAAGCCGAAATTCTCCAGCGCGGGCACGGCATCGGACAGCGGCAAACTGCCTTCGGCCTGGTAGATCTTGAGGCGAAGCTGCGGCGCCTCGCCGCCATCGTGCTGATAAAGGCGCACCCCGCGGCTGCCGCGCAAGTCGGTGCCGGCATCGCCCACCACGAGACCGCGCATATGCGCAATGTCGAGCGCGGCTTCGGCCGGGCCATAATCGCTGCGATAGGCCATCGGGAAGGCATCGGCATAGCGCGTGGCGATTGCGGCGGCACGGCCCGGCTCGAGCGTCTGGGCAAGTGCGGCCTCGACCGCCTCGCCCCAGCCGCGCAGCATGACTTGCAAGCGGCGATCGAGTGCCTCTTCATCAAGCACCTGGGCGCCGTCGCGAATATCGACCGTATAGCGCAGCATGGCAAGGTTGCCCGCTTCGACGCTGAGCGACCAGTCCAGCGTCGGCGCTTGCGCGGCGTCCTCGATCATTGCCTGAATGCGCTTGCGCATCTGCGTGGAGAGCGTGTCGCGCGCGATCCAGACGAAGGCGAACAGGTGGCGCGAGAGCGGCGAAGTGGTAACGACCAGACGCGGACGCGGCCGGTCCACCAGCGCGGTCATCGTCGTCGCCAAGCGCTCGACGTCAGCCTCGCCGAAGCCGAGAACCAGATCGTGCGGCAGGCTGGTCATGGCATGGGCCAGCGCCTTGCCGGTATGTCCGCCCGGATCGAAGCCGAGCTTGGCGCCCAGACCTGCCAGCAGGCGGCGCAAGCGCGGAACCCGGTCAGGCGCTGCCGCGAGCGCGGCGCTCGTCCACATGCCCGCGTGAACCGAAAGCGCGATCAGCTTCCCGTCCTCGATCACCGGAACCAGGAACAGGTCGAACGGCACGCGGCGGTGCACGGTGGCGATGACATTGGCCTTGATGACCATCGGCGAACGCACCTCGCCCGCTGCGAGCTGGGCATCGAACACCGCAAAAGCGCGATCGTAGCTGGCATCCGACAGGAGATCGCGCGCGGCGCGCTTGCACACGCCGAGCAGGTCGGTATGCGTCCCGTCGCGGTAGCGGGTTACATGGCCGAGCTGGGTCAGCATACCGCCCGCGAACCAGCGCAGCAGTTCCGCGCCTTCGCTGTCGTCCACGCGGTCGGCATCGGCGTCCATCGCCTCGACCATGCGGGGCCAGTCCGCAACGGCAACACGCACATCGGCCAGCGTGGTTTCCAGCGCCGCCTGGAGATCCCGGCGCTGCCGCGCATCGATGCGGTCGGTCTCGATGTAGATCATCGATTCGCGGCGCGTACCAGCCGTTGCGGCATCGGGCAGCGCAGCCAGTTCACCCTGGGCATCGCGTTCGACAAACACGACGGGATGGGCTAGGCGATCGATGACGAGCCCTGCCTCGGCAACCGCTGCCGCCACTGAATCCACCAGGAACGGCATGTCGTCGTTGACGAGCGCGATGCGCAGATAACGCCGCTCCTCGTTCTCCGAAGCGATATCGATCACCGCCTTGCCGGGCTCACGGTGCGCAGCAAGCGCGAGCAGCACATGCGCCGCTTCTTCAACCCAGGCACTGCCATCGGGCGTGTCGCTCGCCACATCGCCGGGCAGCAGCGAATCGCGGATGCGCGCAGCCAGCGCCGGTTGCAGCGCGGAAGCCTTCCGTCCGGCTTTGGATCGGGTCTTGGGGGCGGCGGTCAGATCGTCTGCGCTCATTGCATTCTCCCGCAAATCAACGGCATGCGGCAACTGCGCGTTTCGCGGCGCGTCAGCTGCCCCACGACAAATATAGGGCCGGTCGTGCGATCCGGCATCCACCGCCAGCCCTTTTTTGGCAAGGGTAGCGGTGTAGCCTTTCCGGTGATGCGACCTTGCACCACAGCAGCCCGAAGCGACCGGCCGGTCTGTTCGGCGTTAGGCGGAGTTGTAACGCCATTTCCCTATCGCGCAATATTCGTTTAACCGCGCGAAATTGAATAATTTGCATCTGGAAGACGAACGCTCCGCCGGTATCACTCGACAGAGGCGTTCCGGCCACTCAGCCGCAGCTTGAGGAAAGGTGCGAATGTCCCGCCGAACCGTGCGCGCCCATGGGGCTTGGCAAGGGCGTTAGGATCGTCGAGCCCCCAGTAATCGACGAAGCTGGCTACGGTCAGGTCAGGGAGCACCCACCAGCTATAGGCTTGAAACGGCTCTCGCTCGGGATTGGCAAAGACGAGCCCGTGCCCGTTGAGCAGGTGCCACGGACCGCGGATATCCGACGCTACAGCACCGTAGAGCCCGGTCGGCGCCTCCACTCCCGGCGCGAATACGTGTGCTTGCGTGGACCAGAACAGGTAGCACCGGCCATCATGCACAACGACATGCGGGCGTTCGAGTTCGTTGTTCACGCCTGCAGCATCGATCGCAGGCGGCAACTTGCGATAGGTCCCGTCGTCGTCCTGACGAGCGAGGCCGATGACGCCGTTGTAAGCCTCCTCGCTGGCGGCGGAGGAGGCCGTGAACAGCAGGTATCGCCGCCCGTCGGGCGCGCGATAGGGTGCCGGATCGCGGAAAGCCTTGATCTGCCCGCTCCGCCCGGCGCCCTCGTGACGGCTCATGTAGAGGAGGTCCGCCGGTGCAACGATCTCCTCCGGTTCGGTCCAATCACTGAAAACCTGCCCCTCATCGGCCAGTCGTGCCCGGCTCGCGAACAGGCGCTGCCGAAACGAGGGCACGTGCTCCCCCCTCTCACCTGCCGCCGTGAAGCGCAGCACGACCTGGCCGGCATCCAACGTCGCCGAGCCCGACCATTCGCGGCTACCGGGCGTGAAACCTTCCCGGAAGGTCTGCCCGAGATGGCGGAAGCCTGCGGCAGTACGATGGAAATGATGGATGCGGGCATGGGCGTGACGCTGTTCGGGATCGTCGAATACGTCAGCGGCAAGCGCGAACCACAGTTCGCCGCCACGCCATGGAACCGGACGTCCGTCAACATCGGCGAGCGGCCAGGAATCCCACACGTCGAGCCCCGGCGTGTCCCGCGCGACCTTGCCGATGACAGGTGCGCGGTTGATCGTGTTGCCCGACAAACGGGAAAGATCGGCGGCCGACCAGCGCAGCGGCGAAATCGCGATCTCGGTGTCCGACATGAAACGGCAGTCCCCCCGCACGAATAGGCCCCGGATGCGCAATGGATTGCAAGACATCCCTCCCTTCACGTCAAGTACGCATAGAACCGTAGTGGATTCAACCGGGGTCGCCTTGGGACCGAAAATCCTGCATTCCTTTGTAATTCCGACCGCGGCCATTCCGAAATCGAACAGGCCGTGCGTCCGGTTACGCCGCAGATGGGCCGCGTCATTTCGGAGACCAGTCTATGCATCCTGCCCGAAGGCCGAAACTCTCGCTGCTGCGCATTTGCGAGATGAACGCCGGTTTCTTCGGGCTCCAGTTCAGCTTCGGCCTGCAGCAGGCAACATGAGCCCGATCTACCGCACGCTCGGCGCATCCGAGGCCAGCCTGCCACTGCTCTGGCTCGCCGGCCCTGCAACCGGGCTGCTGGTACAGCCGCTGATCGGCGCGATGAGCGACCGCACCCGATCGAGAATGGGGCGGCGAACGTCCTACTTCCTGATCGGTGCAGTGCTCTGCTCGCTCTGCCTTCTGGCGATGCCGCATTCTCCCGCGCTCTGGGCGGCGGCGGCCCTGCTCTGGCTGCTGGATGCCGGCAACAATGTAACGATGGAGCCCTACCGCGCCTACATTGCCGACCGTCTCTCGCCGGAACAACAGGCCACCGGATTCCTCACCCAAAGCGCCTTCACCGGGCTTGCCCAGACCCTTGCCTACCTCGCTCCCTCGCTTCTGGCCTTCATGATCGACCGCGAACTGCTCGGCCCTAACGGAATACCGGTCATCGTGCGGGCCGCCTTCACGATCGGGGCCGTGCTCTCCGTCTCGACGATCGTCTGGTCGATCCTGCGCGTTCCCGAACTGCCCCTCGCACCGCAAGAACATGCCGCCATCGCCGGAAAGAGCTTCAGGCCCCGCGCCCTGCTGCGCGAAGTGGTGCAAGCCCTGAACGAGATGCCCCGGCCGATGCGCAGGATGATCCCGGCGATGCTCTGCCAATGGTACGCAATGTTCGTCTATTGGCAGTACATTACCGAGGCGATCGCACGATCGCTGTTCGACACTGCCAGTCCGGCCACTCCCGCCTATCGCGCGGCGACGCTTGCCGCGCAGGAGTTGGGCGCGCTCTACAATACCGTCGCATTCCTGGGCGCGCTGGCACTGATACCGCTCGTTCGGCGTCTGGGAGCCCGGAAAGTGCATGTCGCCTGCCTCGCCGCGTCCGGGCTTGCCATGCTGTTGATCCCCGCCGCCCCCTCCATTGCCGTGCTCGCTTTCCTGATGCTGGGCGTAGGCCTCGGCTGGGCCGGCATGATGGCCAATCCCTACGTCATGCTTGCCGAAGCAATCCCGCATGACCGGGTCGGAGTGTACATGGGGATTTTCAATATTTTAATCGTGATTCCAATGTTGATCGAGACGCTGACGGTGCCATTGCTCTATAACCCCCTGCTGGCCTCCGATCCGCGCGCCGCGCTGATCCTGGCCGGGATCTTCATGCTGGCCGGTGCAGGTGCGACGTGGTTCGTCGGCCCTTCCCGCCTGCCACATGAAGGGACACGCGAACGATACTCCGATGCCCCGCTTCCGCCGCGGGATTCGAACTGTTAATGGCCGGAAAAAGGGAAGTTGGATGGCCGGCAAGGTAGAACCGACAATCACGGTAGAGGATGACACCGATCGCACGAGCGAAAGTGGCATCAGGTTGCAAGTGCGCACGCTCGCCGATCTGGCGCGCATCGCCGGCGTTTCAGCGGGCACGGTATCGCGGGCGTTGGCGGGGAAAGCGCTCGTCAATCCCGAAACCCGCGATCGCATCCAGGCGCTCGCCCGCCAGCACGGGTTCCAGCCGAACCAGATGGCCAGCAAGCTGCGTACCGGGCGAACCGGGGTGATCGGCGTCGTCATTCCGCTGAGCCACGAGAAACGCCAGCACATCTCCGATCCGTTCTTCCTGACCCTGCTCGGCCATCTTGCGGACGAACTGACCGAAAGCGGCTTCGACGTCATGCTCAGCCGCGCCATGCCCGACGGCACGTCGAACTGGCTGGACCGTCTCACCGGCTCCGGCATGGTGGACGGCCTTATCGTCATCGGCCAGTCCGACCAGTACCACCTCATCGAACGCGCCGCCCAGAGCTACCGGCCGATGGTGGTATGGGGCCATTACCGCAGCGGACAAACGCACTGCGCCGTCGGCACAGACAATGAAGCAGGCGGCCGCATCGCGGTGGAACACCTGCTCGCAAGCGGGGCCCGCAATCTCGCCTTCCTCGGTCAGACCGGCGGGATCGAGATCGCCACCCGCTTTCGCGGCGCGGCAGCGGCTGCCGAAGCGGCGGGCGCGCCCTTCGCCTATCTCCCCGTCGAATTGGCCGATGCATCGATGGGGCCGCAGATCGAGGAAGCCCTGTCCCGCGCCGATCTCGAGATAGACGGGATCGTCGCAGCCTCAGACCTTGTCGCCATGTCCGCGCTGCGCGCGCTGCACGACATGGGCCGGTCCGTTCCCGGGCAAGTCCGCATCGTCGGTTTCGACGACCTTCCTCTCGCCGCGCAAACAACGCCGCCCCTCACCACCATCCGTCAGGAGATAGCGGAGGGCGCCCGCGCGCTAGTGGAGAAACTCAAGGCGCGGATCGAGGGTGAAACCACCCTCAGCCTCGTCATGCCGCCCAAGCTGGTGATACGCCAGACAACGCGGGCCTGATACCCGCTCACGCCTCACTCTTTTTCCCCGCCACTTCATGCTTCCGGTAACGGATCTATGTCGCTAGTCAGCGTTGGGCCCGAACCGGAATCACGTTTCCGGCGGCAAGGTGCGACAATGAGGGGAAATTTTCAGGTGGCTCTGAAAGTGAGCGGCATGGCGCCATGCTGATCGGTATCGATCTGGGGACGACGAACAGTGCCGTTGCGATCTGGCGCGACGGCGAAGCCACGCTCGTCCCGAACGCCCTCGGCGAACTTCTCACATCCTCGGCTGTCTCCATCGAGAAAAGCGGGCAGGCATGGATCGGACGCTCCGCGCTGGATAGGCTTGCGAACCAGCCTCAGGATACCGCCAGCAGTTTCAAGCGCCTGATGGGCACGCCAGCACCGCGCGGCTGGGCGGGAAGGACTACGGGGCGGAGGACCTGTCCGCGCTGGTACTCGGCGCGCTGGTGAGCGATGTCGAGGCCCTCATGGGTCAACGCCCGACAGAGGCGGTGATCACCGTACCGGCCTACTTCAACGACCGCCAGCGCAAGGCCACGCGGCGCGCTGGCGAACTGGCCGGCCTCACCGTGCGCCGCCTGATCAACGAACCGACCGCCGCCGCGCTGGCCTTCGGCCTTCAGGACAAGGGCGACCGCGAACCGTTCCTGGTCTTCGATCTCGGCGGCGGCACGTTCGACGTCTCCATCGTCGAGATGTTCGACGGCATCGTCGAGGTCCGCGCTTCCGCGGGCGACAACCGTCTTGGCGGCGACGATTTCGACCTGGTGTTGGCCGCCCTGATGAAGCCGCGCATCGATCCGGAGCACCGGCTTGAATCGCTTTCGGCCGAACACGCGAAGCACTGCTCAAGCGCGCCGCCGAAGCCTGCCGCCGCACGCTGAGTTCCGCGAACGAAGCCGAATTCGCCGTGGTCGTCGGCGAGGAGCGCCTTGCCGCCACCGTGACCGAAGCCGAGTTCGAGGCGGCCTGTGAGCCGTTGCTGCGCCGCCTGCGTGAACCCGTGGTGCGCGCATTGCGTGACTGCGCGATCGATGCGGCCGAACTGTCCGAAGTGGTGCTGGTGGGAGGTGCCACGCGCATGCCGGTGGTGCGCCGCGCGATCACCCGCCTGTTCGGCCGGTTTCCCAACAGCTCGGTCCACCCCGACCATGCCGTGGCGCTGGGCGCTGCGATGCAGGCCGCGCTGGTAGGCCGCGATGCCGCGCTTGACGAAATCCGCATTACCGACGTCTGCCCCTTCACCCTCGGCGTGGAAGTGGCCGAGCAGGACGGTTACGGCGGCCTTCAGCGCGGGCTCTTCTCTCCGGTGATCGAGCGCAACACGCCGGTACCGGTCAGCCGCATGAACGTCTACTCCACCCTGGGAGACAACCAGAAGAAGCTGGAATTCGGCATCTATCAAGGCGAAGCGCGCGAGGTGAAGGGCAACGTCAAGCTGGGCGAGATCACGATCCCGGTCCCGGCGCGCCCGGCCGGAGAAGTCTCTGCGGAAGTGCGTTTTTCCTACGACAGTTCCGGCCTGCTCGAGA
This sequence comes from Novosphingobium sp. ST904, assembly GCF_001298105.1. Lineage (GTDB taxonomy): Bacteria > Pseudomonadota > Alphaproteobacteria > Sphingomonadales > Sphingomonadaceae > Novosphingobium. The sequence continues at coordinate 43,478 of NZ_LGJH01000133.1, forward strand.
TCGACGTCCACGTGCCGGCGAGCGGCATCGAACGCAATCTCGTCATCGTCGATGAAGAGGACCGGCCGGACCGCAGGGAACTGGAAAGCCGCCGCGCCGCGCTCGCGAAGCTCAAGTTCCATCCGCGCGAGGATGCAGGCAACGTGGCGCTGATGGCGCGCGCGGAACGCTGCTACGAAGACCACATCGGCGAGGTGCGGCAGGCAATCGGCCATTGGATAACCCAGTTCGCCGGTGCGCTCGACACGCAGGATCCGCGCCGCATTGCCGATGCCCGCACGATGCTGGCCGCCCGGCTCGATGAAATCGAGAGCGCGGGGCCATTATGAGCGACGGCGCGCCCTGGTCGATCCTGGGCATCGAGAAGACCTCCGATAGCGCAGCCATCCGCAAAGCCTATGCCGCGCGGCTGAAGGCGATGGATGTGGACAGGGATGTCACCGGCTTCGCTCAGTTGCGGCAAGCCCGGGACCTGGCCCTGCGCCTCGCCCGCAACATCGACCTCCCGCCGGTGGAAGAGGAAGCCGAAACCGCTGCGGAGCCGGAATTCGGCCCCTCGCCCGAGGCGCCGCCGCGCTGGACTTACGCCGCGCCGGAACTTCCGGGTGAATGGCAGACGGGCACCGATCTGGCCGCCCGGCCCGGCGAGCCAGACGATTCGACGATGCTTGGCCGCATGGCCTGGGCGGCGGCCGCCGCACGGGAAGGCGTGAGCGGCGCGGGCATTCCGCTCACCACGATCGATCCCTTCACCGCCCCGTTCCTCCCCGGCAATCACGCAGCCGACGATGCCCTTGGCCTGCGCCCCGGCGAAAGCCCGGCGGAACGGCTCGCGATCCTTCTCGATCCCGAGAGCGAGACCGCGGCAGAGCCCCTGACCGAGACCGAAGCCCGGCAGGCGACGCGGGCCCTGCGCAAGATACTCGACGATGCGGCGCAGTCCCACGTCACGCGCCAGCAGCAGATAGAAGACTGGCTGGCCGAAGTCCTGGCACGCGGCTGGCCGCGTTCCGCGCCGCTTCTGGAAGATGCCAATGCCGCTTTCGGCTGGGAGCGCGAATGGGCGGCCCATGACGCGCGCGCCGGCGTGGCTTTCCTTGGCGCAAGGCTGCGTGGCTACCGCTTCCAGCAGAACGTCCTCCAACCCGGCCATCGCTACAACAAGGCGTGGAACGAACTTGTCCGTCCCGGCAAGGCAAGCCCTTTCCGCATGCTCAGCGGCCCGAGCCAGGGGGATGTGGACGCGCTGCTGCGCGGGGTGCGCAAGAATTTCCCCGAGCTCGAATCGCATTTCGCTCCCGAACGCGTCGCCTCGTGGGAGGGCGGCAATCCGTTCATGACCGGGCTTCTGGTCGCCCTCGGCCTCATCGCCTTCGCCATCGTGCTCGCCGTCGCGCAGACTTCGAACTCCCCATCCTCGCGGCCGGACCGGGTCGCCACCGCAAGCCCGCTGGAAGCTCAGGGCGAGGAAGCGGAAACAGTCCCCGGAGACGGCGCCGTTACCCGGATCGTCCAGGCTTCGATCAGGGAAGCCTTTGGCGAGGATCGCGACATGAACTGGCTCCAGACGTTCCAACCGGAACTGGCGCAAGTCTTCACCGCCAATGCCCGCAACGGCGTGAAGACCGGCGAGGAAGAGCCGGTCCTGATCGACAAGGCCATCGCGATCGTTCGCGAACGCAGCTACCGGAACGGACGGGACCTTTCGGGCGACTTGTTCGAAAAGGCGATGCGGCTGCGCCTCGGCCAACTTCGCGCGGCGCGCGAACAGGGAGCATCCGCCTGTCGCCAACTGGGCAACTCCGGCTGGCTGGACTCATTGGAGGTTTCGCCCGAACTGCGTGGCAAGGAGCGCGACTATGCCGTGCAACTGGTAGAAAGCCATGCCCTCGGCGCGCCCAAGGCCAGCGACCAGCACAGCGCGATGGTCCCCGGCACGCTCATCGAAGACGTGATGAAAGCCACCAAACTCAGCCAGAGCGAGGTCGCCGAAGCGATGCAAGGCAAGAGCAGCGATGCCAACCGCTGCGCCGTCACCATCGCCCTGCTCGACAAGACGCTGGGCTGGCAGGGGAAGAACCGCAGGGATATCCTGATGACGCTCTGAAGCGTCAGACCGCCAACCCCGCTGCCCGCGCGCTGGCCCAGGCCCATTGGAAATTGTAGCCGCCAAGCCAGCCCGTCACGTCAGCAGCCTCGCCTATCACATACAGCCCCGGAACCTTGCGAGCCTCCATCGTCTTGGAGGAGATGCCGCCGGTATCGATTCCCCCGGCGGTAACTTCCGCCTTGGCGAAGCCTTCCGAACCTTCCGGCACGAACGGCCAGCGCGCCAGCTTCGCTTCGGCCGCCGCGAGCGCCTTGTCGGACATGGCGCCGAGTTCGCCGTTCAGGCCGAGCCTTTCGCACAGCACATCCACCAGCCGTTCCGGCAGTCCTTCGCCCAGAACCTTGCGGAGCGCCGTGCGCGGGCGATCGCGCTTGGCGTCCCTCAGCCAGCCTTCGCCCCGGTCCGGCAGGAACTGCGTCGTCACGGTCTGTCCGCGCTGCCAGTAGCTCGATATCTGGAGGATGGCCGGGCCGGAGAGCCCGCGGTGCGTAAACAGCGCCGCCTCGCGGAACGCGGCCTTGCCGCCCGCCTTGCCGTCTATGCGCGCGACGACCTCGGTCGACACGCCGGACAACTCGCGGAACAAGGCCTCGTCGCCCGAAAGCGTCAACGGCACCAGGGCGGGGCGCGGCTGGACAACCTTGAGCCCGAACTTGCGGGCCAGGTCATAGGCGATCCCGGTCGCGCCCATTTTCGGGATCGAAGGCCCCCCGGTCGCGATCACGAGCGCCGGGGCCGTCGCCATGCGCTCGCCGAAAGCGACGCGGTAGACCCCGTCGGCATGATCGATTTCACCAAGCGCATCGCCGCAGTTCACCGCAACGCCGCCCTTGGCGCATTCCTCCAGCAACATCGCCACGATCTGCCTGGCCGAACCGTCGCAGAACAGTTGACCCAGCGTCTTTTCGTGCCAGGCGATGCCATAGGCATCGACCAGCGCGATGAAATCGGCCGCAGTATAACGGCTGAGCGCGGATTTCGCGAAGTGAGGATTGCCCGAAAGGTAGCGGTCGGGCGCGGTGTGAACGTTGGTGAAGTTGCAGCGCCCGCCGCCCGAAATCAGGATCTTCTTGCCCGGCTGATCGGCATGGTCGAGCAACAGCACGCGCTTGCCGCGCTGTCCGGCCGTCGCCGCGCAGAACAGCCCGGCCGCGCCGGCGCCGAGAACGATGACATCGTATGGCACGATGCCCGCCGTGGAAGCCGTCATGCCGGCGCCAGTTCCAGCGCGAGCGCTTCGGCCACGCGGATGCCGTCAACCGCAGCCGAAAGGATGCCCCCGGCGTAGCCCGCCCCTTCGCCCGCAGGGTAAAGCCCCCGCGTATTGAGGCTCTGCAGGTCCTTGCCGCGCGTGATCCGAACCGTGATGACGTGCGCGTCTCCACGCCCGTCATCACCACGTCGGGGTGATCGTAACCCGGCACCTGTCGGCCGAACACCGGCAGCGCCTCGCGGATCGCATCCACCACGAAATCTGGCAGGCACTGCTTGAGTTCGGTCAGGTGGACACCGGGCTGATAGCTCGGAATCACTTCGCCGAACTCGCTCGAAGGCCGGTCGGCCAGGAAATCGCCCAGCTTCTGGCCGGGCGCCTTGTAGTTTTCACCGCCGGCCTTGTAGGCCAGTTCCTCGAACTTGCGCTGGAAGGCGATGCCCGCCAACGGATCGCCGGGGTAGTCCTTGTCCGGATCGATATCGACCACGAGGCCGGAATTGGCATTGAACTCGGCGCGCGAATACTGGCTCATGCCGTTGGTGACGACGCGGCCCGGCTCGCTTGCCGCCGCCACGACCCGCCCGCCCGGACACATGCAGAAACTGTAGACTGTGCGCCCGTTCGAAGCCTTGTGCGCAATCGAATAGGCGGCAGGACCAAGGATCTTGTTGCCCGCGTTGTCGCCATAACGCGCCGTGTCGATCCAGCTCTGCGGATGCTCGATGCGCACGCCGATCGCGAAAGGCTTGGCCTCGATATGGACGCCGCGGCCGTGCAGCACCTCGAAAGTATCACGCGCGGAATGGCCCACCGCCATGATGACGTGGGTGGCGGGCAGGAATTCTCCGTTGGAGAGATGCAGGCCGGTGATGCGGCGCTCGCCGTCCTCACCCTGCTCGACTTCGAAATCGTCGACGCGGGTGCCGAAACGGTATTCGCCGCCCAGCTGCTCGATCGTCTCGCGCATCGACATCACCATGGTGACGAGACGGAACGTGCCGATATGCGGGTGGGCCTCGGTAAGGATGTCGTCCGGCGCACCGGCCTTGACGAATTCGGTCAGCACCTTGCGGCCGAGGTGGCGACTGTCCTTGATGCGGCTGTAGAGCTTGCCGTCGGAAAACGTGCCCGCTCCGCCCTCGCCGAACTGCACGTTGCTCTCGGTATCGAGCACCGAGCGGCGCCAGAGCCCCCAGGTATCCTTCGTCCGCTCGCGCACGGCCTTGCCGCGCTCGACGATGATCGGCCTGAAGCCCATCTGCGCGAGAACAAGCGCGGCCAGCAGTCCGCAGGGACCGGCGCCGATCACCACCGGTCGCGGGCCATCGAAGCCTTCCGGCGCATGGGTGACGAACTTGTATGACGTATCCGGCGTCGGGCGCACGTGCTGGTCGCCATGATGCGCCGCCAGCACTTTGGCCTCGTCCTTCACCAGCACGTCCAGCGTGTAGACCAGCTTGATCGCGTTCTTGCGCCGCGCGTCATTACCGCGGCGCACCACCGTGACGCGCTCGAGAGCGCCGAGTTCGATCCCCAGCCGCGCGCAGACGGCGGCGTCGAGTTCCTCAGGGGCATGGTCGAGCGGCAGGGTAAGGTCGGACAAGCGTAACATTCGCGGGCCCTTATACCCGTTCGGTCCAGGACGCCACGGCTTTGCGGGACCGCCGGGGTGCCGTTATGGCAAACCCGCTTGAAGCGGAAAGAAAATCCCCAACGGCTCACAACGCGCCCTCGCCCCGGCGATGTGCCCGTAAACCGGAGCGCAGCAGTGAGGGAGAGTTCACCTTCCCGGGCGGTTCACCCCAAAAGCGCGCGCCTTGTCGATCACCTTTCGGCGAGAATTCCCGCAAGCCATTGCGAAGCCTCGCCAATCGCCCGATCGGCAAGACCCGAAACGGAAACGGCTTCGAGGAAGCTATGCGTGGCGCCCGGATAGACGCGCAGTTCGGTCGCCACGCCTGCTTTCGCGAGTCGCGCCGCCATCTCAAGGTTCTCGTCAAGCAGCACATCGCATTCGGCTACGCAGAGCCATGAAGGCGCAAGCCCCCCAAGCTCTGCATGAAGCGGCCGGGCGAGCGGATCGTCAACCGGCTCCTGGCCGAGATAGCTCGCCCAGAATTCGTCCATCTCCGGCCCAGTGAGCATGTAGCGATCGCCATCCCCATAACGGCGATAGCTTCCTGTCCAGGTGCCGTCCCAAGCGCCATAATTGAGCAGAAGGCCAAGCGGCATCACGGCCCCGACGGTCCTGCGGCGCAGGGCTGCGGCAACCGCGAGATTGGCGCCCGCACTGTCTCCGCCCAGTGCATAACGCGCCGGGTCCAGGCCGTGCGACGCCCCAGCACCGGCAAGCCAGTCAAGTACCTCCGTGATCGCCTCGATGGCGCAAGGGAAGCGCTGCTCCGGCGCCAGCGGATAATCGATGCCCAGCACCGCGCAGCCGGCTCGGCCTGCATATTCCCGCATCAGCCGGTCATGGGTGTCGATGCTGAACAGGGTCCATCCGCCGCCGTGAAGGTAGACGAGCACGGGCAGGTTCGCTTCGACGGAGGGCCGGTGAATGCGGATTCGCACGCCGGAGGCTCCGACATGGAACTCATCCGCGGCGGCCATCGCCGGACCGCCCGCTCGCCATGGCTGCCGCTGCCGTTCGGCAATCGCACGTCGCTCGGAGACCGAAATCCCCGGCCGCGAGCCGAGCGCCGCCGAGGCGGCGAACATCGCGGTCAGCCATGACCGGATTTCGGGATCGACATCATCATTGGGAAACCGTGCCATCGAATCCTGCGCAACCGAGACGGAAATCCGGGAAGATCGAAGCGTTTCAGCCGTAGACTTTCGTTCCGCCAAGGTGGGTCGAAACAACCTTGGCCTTGTCCAGATCGGCCGGATCGATTGCGGCCAGGTCGCGGTCCCAGATCACGAAGTCCGCCAGTCTCCCCGGCGAAAGCGTGCCGGTGTCTGCCTCCGATCGTCCGGCGAAAGCAGCGCCACGCGTATAGGCGAGCAGCGCGTCATGGATCTCGACCTTCTGTTCGGGATACCAGCCGTTCGGATTGGCCCCGTCGAGCGTCTGGCGCAGCACCGCCGCTTTGAGCCCGGTCAGCGGATCGATCGGCGCCACCGGCCAGTCGAACCGAACGAGACATGCGCGCCGCTCCTGATGAGCGATTCGAAAGCATATGTGGTCTTGAGCCGTTCCGGGCCGATGCGGCGCACCGCCCAGCGGCGTCGTCCACGGCATGGAACGGCTGGACCGAGGCGATCACTCCCTGTTCGGCGAAACGGCCGATGGATGCGGGGTTGAGATGCTGTGCATGTTCGATGCGCCCCCGCCGATCGCGCGGGCCATTTACCCTGGCCACCTCTGCCCAGAAATCGAGCACCATGTCATTGGCGCGGTCCCCGATGGCATGCGTGGCGATCTGGAGGCCCGCAGCATCCGCCGCCAGCATGAGCGATCGCATCTCGTCAGGATCGGTCACCGTGATGCCCCGCGTCTTGGGATCGTCGAGATAAGGCTCGTAGAACAGCGCCGTGCGCGAGCCGAGCGACCCGTCGAACACGACCTTGCAACCGCCCCAGCGCACGAATTCATCGCCGCGCCCCTCGGCCTTGATGATCGCGTCGAGCTTCTGCCAGTCCTTCAGCGGGGTCATCGCATAGAAGCGGAACGGCAGATTGCCCGAAACCCGGATCCGGCGCGCGGATTCGAAGGTGTTCCAGTCGATCCCGGTCTCGTGAACCTGCGTCACCCCCTTCGACAGGGCAAGCTGGATGCCCCGGCGGTTCGTTGCATCGATCTGCGCGTCGGTGGGGCGCGGAATGCGCTCGATCACCATGTCCTTGGCGGCGTCCTTGAACACGCCGGTAAGGCGGCCCTTGCCGTCTCGAACGATCACGCCGCCGGCCACATCGGGCGTATCCTCGCCGAGGTTCAGCATCCTGAGCGCCAACGAATTCAGCACGATCATATGCAGGTCGTAGCGGACCACGGCGACGGGCGTCTGCTGGCTCACCGTATCGAACCAGTCGCGGCTCGGCAGTTCGCCGCCCCAGGAATCGTTGTCCCAGTTGCCGCCGAGCAGCCATTCCCCCGCCGGCATCGCCTTGGCCGCGTCGGCAATCACTTTCACGAAAGCCTCGCGATTGTGCGCCTCTCGAAGAGAAGGCTGGCCGATCGTGGCCGAGCCCATGGTGAAGTGGACGTGGCAATCGGTAAAGCCGGGCGTGACGAACGCTCCGCCAAGATCGACGACCCGCGTCCGCTTGTCCGCGAGGCTCCGCGTGGCCTCTGCCCCCAACGCCACCACGCGCGAGCGACGAGGCCGATGGCGTCCGTGAATATCTCGCGCCCCTCGCCCGTCCAGATGCGGCCGTTGGTGTAGATCGTATCCACCGGAACGCCCCGCGCCCACGCCGCCTGCCTATAGAAAAGCCCGGCCGCTGCGGCGCCGGCGGTGCGGGTGATGAAGTTTCGGCGGTTTAGTGCTGTCATCTTGCGTCCCGTCGGGTGGTGGAAGTCTTCTTCCGAACATGAGCGGGCGCGCTGGAGCCCGAAACGGCCAATTACGAAAAAACCCGACGGGTCCAGTCCGCCTCCTACCGCGCAGCCTCCGCCAGCGCGGTGATCGCCCTTGTCGCTTCCGTATCGTTGAGACTGGCGAAGCCGAGCCGCAGCCCCCGCGGCGCGGTATCGCGCGCCATGAACGAGCGGTAGCTGGCGAAACGCAGGCCCTGCGCCCGTGCACGCTCCTCCATCCGGTCGAGATCGCCGCGGAACTTCACCCAGAAAGCGAGCCCTCCGTCCGGGACCGCGAAATCGACATGTTCGCCGAGATGCGCGTCAAGCAAGGCCGCGAAGGACTGGCGGCGTTCGGAATAGACACGCCACGCCTTGCGGGCATGGCGGCGCAGTTCACCGTTGCGGATGAGTTCGGCGGCGGTTTCCTCGGTAACGGTATTGCCCATGCCGTCGGTCAGCGAGACCCGGTGCGCCACGGCGTCGATCACCGCTTCGGGCGCAGCAAGGAAGCCGATGCGCAGCGCCGGCAGCAGCAGTTTCGACATCGACCCCAGATAAAGCACCTGCCCCGGCGCATAGCCCGCCATCGGCAACAGCGGCTGAGACTGGAAATGAAATTCGTGATCGTAATCGTCCTCGATGATCGCAACACCAAACTGTCTTGCGATTTCAAGCAATTGCAGCCGCCGTTCCGGGCGAAGCGCGATCGTGGTGGGGAACTGATGGTGCGGCGTCAGGAACACCGCACGCACCGAGTGGCGGCGGCACATCGCCTCGACCTCGCCCACGTCGATCCCCTCGTCGTCCAGCCCCACCGGGATCACCTTGCCGCCCAATGCGCGGATCGCGGCGACGGCGGGCTCATAGGTCAGTTCCTCCACGATCACCGCATCGCCCGGTTCGATCAGCACCTGAAGCGCCAGGAACAGACCGTTCTGGCTGCCCCTGGTGATGCAGATATTGGCCGGGGTCACGGGCAGTCCGCGCTGGCTGCGCAGCATCTCGGCGATCTGTTCCCGCAGCAGTTCGGAACCGCGCGGATCGCGGTATTGCAGGCGATTGGCGCGCGAGGCCCGGCTGATCGCCGAGCGATAGGCGCGGGCAAGCTGGTCTGCCGGGAAAATCCGCCCGTCCGGCGCGCCTTCGTCCAGCTTGATGCCCTTGCCGCCGGGCAGCGCCAGCGGCCGCTCGGGCGGTTCGGAAAAACGGTAATGCGTCTGCTCGAACCGCCGATCCGCCTCCTGCCCGCCCTCGGCAGCAGTCGCTTCCGGCGACTGGCTGCTGGGCAGCGAGCGCGAAACCACGGTGCCGCGCGTCCCCTCGGTGGAAAGCCAGCCCTGCGCGATCAAGTCCTCATAGGCGAGCACCACGGTCTTGCGATTGACGCCGAGCGCCCCCGCCAGTTCGCGGCTGCTCGGCAGGTATGTGCCCGAAGCGAGCCGCCCGGTTTCGATATCCCGGATGAGCGCGTGGATGATCTGCATATAGATCGGCGTTCCGCGCTCGGGATCGATACGTTCGCCGAGAGTGACCTGCCAGGGACGCAGCATGTTCGTTTTCGCCTTCCTCGTAAGGAGGTTCCTTCGCTAACATCCCATCCCGCGATGGACCATGGGAATTTTCCAATACAGGCATTTTTACGGACCACTGCGACATTACGGAGCCGTTACCCAAAATGCATGAGGATCTGGAAAAATCATTCAATCCATCGCTTAAGTCCTGAATTTCCTGCAAAATGCACCTGACAGAAAGCGACAGAGAAGGGGTAGAGCGCCGCAGAGGGCGCCAGAAGCGCCGCATTTCCCGCTTGCCTGCCGCGTCCGCCTGTCCAAAGGACAAGCGCCATGACCGAGACCACCCTTTACGACCGGATCGGCGGCGCGCCGACCATCGATGCCCTTGTCGACAGCTTCTATGCCCGCATGGACGAACTCGATGCAGCGCGCACCATCCGCGCCATGCATCCGCAAGACCTTGGCCCGCTGGGCCAGGTGCTGAAGGACTACCTTTCCGAATGGCTCGGCGGCCCGGCGCTGTTCTCTCCGGTGCGCGGCCATCCCCGCATGCGCCAGCGCCATATGCGCGTGCCGATCGATTCCGCCGCGCGCGATGCATGGCTGCTGTGTATGCGCGGGGCGCTGGCGCAGACGGTGGCCGACGAAGCAGCAAGAAGCGCCATCGACGATGCCATGGCCCGCCTTGCCGACTGGATGCGCAACGTCCCCGACGAACCCGCCGCCGAAACCACGATTAGCCAGAACTAATCGCCTCTCAGGGCAATCCCCTTCGCCTTTCCTGCGGCGCCGGGCCTAGAATGACGGCCTGAAATTACGATAATGCAGGAGAGCACGTGATGAGTGGTATCGTCGTCCAGAACATCGAGCGGGCCGACCCCGCCGTGATCGACGGCCTCGCCAAGTGCGGCGTCGCAACCGTCCACGAAGCCCAGGGTCGCACCGGCCTTCTCGCAGGCTACATGACGCCGATCTATCGCGGCGCCCGCATTGCCGGTTCGGCCGTGACCATCAGCGCGCCTCCGGGTGACAACTGGATGGTCCATGTCGCCATCGAGCAGCTCAAGGAAGGCGACGTGCTGCTCCTTGCCCCCACCAGCCCCTGCGAGGACGGCTATTTCGGCGACCTGCTGGCCACCAGTGCCATCGCGCGCGGCTGCCGCGGCCTGATCATCGACGCCGGCGTGCGCGATGTGCGCGATCTTACCGAGATGGAATTCCCGGTCTGGTCCAAGGCGATCCACGCACAGGGCACCGTCAAGAACACGCTCGGTTCGGTCAACGTGCCGGTGGTCTGCGCCAATGCCGCCGTGAATCCCGGCGACGTGATCGTGGCCGACGATGACGGCGTGGTGGTGGTGCCGCGTGAAAAGGCCGCCGAAGTGCTCGCCGCCGCACAGGCCCGCGAAGCCAACGAAGGCGAAAAGCGCGAGAAGCTGGCCGCAGGCGTGCTCGGCCTCGACATGTACAAGATGCGCGAGCGCCTCGAAAAGGAAGGCCTCAAGTATGTCTGAGCGGATCACCTCGTGGCACGCGGCCCCGAGCAAACCGCTCTACACGCCGCCCGCCGGCGCCATTGACGCGCATTGCCACGTCTTCGGCCCGATGGCGCAGTTCCCGTTCAGCGCCAAGGCCAAGTACCTTCCCGAGGACGCCGGGCCGGACAAGCTCTTCGCCCTGCGCGATCACCTCGGCTTCGCCCGCAACGTGATCGTGCAGGCAAGCTGCCACGGAACCGACAATGCCGCGACGCTGGATGCCATCGCCAGGTCGGACGGAAAGGCGCGCGGCGTGGCCGTGGTCGATCCGGCGATCTCGGACGCGGACCTCGCGAAGCTGCATGAAGGCGGCATTCGCGGCATCCGCTTCAACTTCCTGAAGCGCCTTGTGGACGATGCGCCGAAGGACAAGTTCCTCGAAGTCGCCGGTCGCCTGCCCGAAGGCTGGCACGTGGTGATCTACTTCGAGGCCGATATCCTCGAGGAAATGCGTGCCTTCATCGCCGCGATCCCGGTGCCGGTCGTGATCGACCACATGGGCCGCCCGGACGTGACGCAGGGGCCGGACGGCGCGGACATGAAGGCGTTCCGCACGCTGCTCGAAAGCCGGGACGACATCTGGTTCAAGGCCACCTGCCCCGACCGTCTCGACCCCACGAATGACCCGTGGGACAAGTTCGCCGAAGCAGTCGCGCCGCTGGTGGCGGACTATCCGGACCGCGTGATCTGGGGCACCGACTGGCCGCACCCGAACATGCAGGACAACATCCCGGACGACGGCCACCTCGTTGACATGATCCCCTGCATCGCGCCCACGGCGGAGCTTCAGCAGAAGCTCCTCGTGACCAATCCGATGCGGCTTTACTGGCCGGAAGAGCTTTAAGATAAAGGGAAAAGCAGGGGCCATCGCCCCTGCACCCCCGACTTTCTCGGCGCGCCCCGCACTCGCGGTTGGCGCGCCGATTGCGTCGGGAGACATAAAAAGCCTGCGACGCAGGGAGTGCACGAGGCATCTGCGCGCGCAAGGTCGACATTCCGAGGGTCCGGGGGATCATCCCCCGGGTCTTCCTCTTCTACTTCAACCTTTCCGCGTGCCAGCCGACATGCTCGGCCATGAACGTCGAGATGAAGTAGTAGGAGTGGTCGTAGCCCTCCTGCATCCGGATCGTCGCAGGCTGGCCCGCCCTGGCGCAAGCCTCTTCCAGCAGATGCGTCTTGAGCTGGCCTTCAAGGAAGCCGTCGGCCGTGCCCTGATCCACCAGCAGGTCCGGCAGGCGCGCGCCGTCCTCGATCAGTGCGCAGGCGTCGTATTCGCGCCATGCCGAGCGGTCCCCGCCGATATAGCCGGTCAGCGCCTTCTCGCCCCATGGGCAATTGAGCGGCGAGACAATCGGTGCAAAGGCGCTGACCGAGCGGAAGCGCGACGGATCGCGCAGCGCGATCGTCAGCGCGCCGTGGCCGCCCATCGAGTGGCCGGTAATGCCCTGCCGCGCCATGTCGGCGGGGAAGTGCTCGGCGATCACGGCGGGAAGCTCGGTCTCGATGTAGGAGCGCATGCGGAAGTTCGCGCTCCACGGTTCCTCCGTCGCATCGACGTAGAAGCCCGCGCCCTTGCCGAAGTCGTAGCCTTCGTCGTCCGGCACATCGTCGCCGCGCGGAGAGGTGTCCGGCGCGACGAGGATCACGCCATGCTCGGCGCAGGCGCGGCGGAACTCGCCCTTTTCGGTGACGTTGGCGTGGGTGCAGGTCAGCCCCGAGAGGAACCACAACACCGGCAGCTTCGTGCCCGGCGCATGATCCGGCACGAAGACCGAAAAGGTCATCGGTGTGCCGGTTTCGGCGGAGGCGTGGGTGTAGACACCCTGCACCCCGCCGAACGCCCGGTTGGTCGAAACCGTCTCCATCAGAAGACGACGACCGAACGGATCGACTTGCCCTCGTGCATCAGGTCGAACGCGGTATTGATCTCTTCCAGGCCCATGACGTGGGTGATCATCGGGTCGATCTCGATCTTGCCGGTCATGTACATGTCGACGATCTTGGGCACGTCGGTACGGCCCTTGGCTCCGCCGAACGCGGTGCCGCGCCAGTTGCGGCCGGTGACGAGCTGGAACGGGCGCGTCTCGATGGTCTTGCCCGCTTCGGCCACGCCGATCACGATGGAGGTGCCCCAGCCGCGGTGGCAGGCTTCCAGCGCGGTGCGCATCACTTCGGTGTTGCCGGTGGCGTCGAAGGTATAGTCCGCGCCGCCATCGGTCATCAGCACGATCTTGGCGACCACGTCCTCGCGGCTCATGCCTTTCGAGTTCAGGAAGTCGGTCATGCCGAAGCGGCGGCCCCATTCCTCGCGGTCGGGGTTGATGTCCACGCCGATGATCTTGTTCGCCCCGGCAAGGCGCGCGCCCTGGATCACGTTGAGGCCGATGCCGCCAAGGCCGAAGACCACCACGTTGTCGCCCACCTGCACTTTGGCGGTGTTGATGACCGCACCAACGCCCGTGGTGACGCCGCAACCGATGTAGCAAGAGGACTGGAACGGCGCGTCCTCACGGATCTTGGCGACGGCGATCTCGGGCAGCACGGTGAAGTTCGAGAAGGTCGAGCAGCCCATGTAGTGGTAGATCGGCTGGCCCTTGTAGGAAAAGCGCGTGGTGCCGTCCGGCATCAGGCCCTTCCCCTGCGTGGCGCGGATCGCGGTGCAGAGGTTGGTTTTCCCTGAGAGGCACGACTTACACTGGCGGCATTCCGGAGTGTAGAGCGGGATCACGTGATCGCCCGGCACCACCGAGGTCACGCCCGCGCCCACTTCGCGCACCACGCCCGCGCCTTCATGGCCGAGCACGCTGGGGAAGATGCCCTCGCTGTCGAAACCGTCCAGCGTGTAGGCATCGGTATGGCAGATGCCGGTCGCCATGATCTCGACCAGAACCTCGCCCGCCTTGGGGCCTTCAAGGTCGAGTTCGACGATTTCGAGCGGCTTCTTGGCCTCGAAGGCGACGGCGGCGCGGGTCTTCATGGGGTATGCTCCTGAAATTCTGAAGGCCTTTGTAGGACCGCGCCTTGCTGTGATAAAGCGGCCGTTCTGAAAAGGATTATCACCATACGGGGACAATGATGCTCGGCCAGTGGGATGGTATCGAGGAGTTCGTGATCGTGGCGCGCTCGGCAGCTTCACGCAGGCGGCCGAGGCCTACGGCGCTTCGGTTACGCACATGAGCCGGGCGCTGGCGCGGCTGGAGGCGCGCCTGCAGGTGCAGCTGCTCCACCGCACCACGCGCTCGCTACGGCTGACCGAGACGGGGCAGATATTCCTCGAAACCTGCCGCCGCCTGATCGAGGAACGGGACGAGGCCATCGCCGCCATCACCTCGCAAGGCGAGCCGCGCGGGCATTTGCGCGTCACCTGTTCCTATGCGCTGGGCGAGAAGTTCGTGGCGCCGCTGGTGCGCGAACTGTCGCAGGCCTATCCGGCGATCTCGGTGACGCTGGACCTCGACAACTCGCTGGTGGACCTGATCGCCGATGGCTACGATCTGGCGATCCGCACCGGCCATCTGGAGGACTCGCGGCTGGTGGCCACCCGCGTCGCCTCGCGGACATTGGTGACGCTGGCCTCGCCCGCCTACCTCGACGCGCGGGGGCGTCCTTCCGATATCGCCGACCTTTCCCGCCACGAATGCCTCGTCGGCTCGGCGGCGCAATGGCATTTCCGGGGCGGCCGGACCTTTCGCCCGCAAGGACGCTGGCGCTGCAACAGCGGCAATGCCCTGCTGGAAGCGGCGCTGGCGGGGATGGGCATTTGCCAGCTACCGGCATTCTACCTCGCGACCGTGTGGCCGCCGGAAGACTGGAGCCGGTGCTGGCGGCGCTGGCGCCGGAAGAAGAGCCGATCTGGGCGGTCTATCCGCAGCGCCGGCACCTCTCCCCCAAAGTCAGCGCGCTGGTGGCGCACTTGCGCGCGCAGTTGCCCGCAAGGCTGACCGAAGCCAGCGCCTGACCCAGGTGCAGACTACCCGATGACCAGCGGGGGCGTGCCGCCCTCCTGAATATCGTCGTTGGCGTGTTCGACCGGATCGTCGATCGTCGAAGCGGGAACGGCGAAGCAGCCGTGACGCTCCGCCCGTTCGCCAAGCTGCTGGCTCGACGTCAGGCTGATGAGCCAAGGCGAGGCGAGCAGGCCCAGCGTCAGCGGCGAAAGCCACAGCGCCGTCACCGGATCGATGAATGCCGTGGCCGCAAAGACGAGGCCGAGCGCGATGTGCTCCTTGAGGTCGGGCAGCACTTCGCGCACCGAAATGCGGCGGGCATCGCGCTCCTGCGTGTTCCAGTGCGCCGGAATGCCCAGCGCAAGGCCGAACAGCGCCTTGACCTGCATCACCATCGTCACCGGCGCCAGCAGGATCGCCAGCGGCACTTCCAGCGCAACCGAGCGCAGGACGCCGCCGAAGCCGCCGAAGCTGCGGCGGCGCGTCCCGTCGGCCAGAACCCAGATCGTCCCCATCAGCTTGGGACCGAACAGCAGCAGCACGGTAAGCCACAGCACGCTCGGCGGGGTGCCCACGCCCAGAAGCTGGCCGCCCTTGCTGGCCGCGGCCTGCGCGATGGACGTCAGCAGCAGCAGCAGCCAGCCCGGCGAGGTGAGATAGGCCGATGCGCCGATCAGCAGGTGCAGGCGGCTCACCCAGTGCAGGCCCGATGCATCGAGCAGGCGCAAGTGCTGGAGGTTGCCCTGCATCCAGCGCCGGTCACGGATCGCGTGATCGACGATGGTGGGCGGGAATTCCTCGTAGCTGCCGTCGATCATGACCATGTGGACGGCCCAGCCCCGGCGGCGCAGGAGCGCGGATTCCAGCATGTCATGGCTGAGGATGTGCCCGCCGAACGGCGCCTTGCCCGGCAATTCGGGCAAGCCGCAGGCTTCGGCGAAGGCGCGCGTGCGGACGATGGCGTTGTGGCCCCAGAAGTTCGATTCCGCGCCCGACCACCAGAGCAGCCCCGCCGAGGCGATCGGCCCGTAGGCCTCGCTGGCGAAGCGCATCCAGCGCTGGAACACCGTCTTGGCGTTGATGATCATCGGCACGGTCTGGAGCAGGCCGATCGAGGGGCGCTCCTCCATGATCGCGGCCATGCCGACGATGGCATCGCCGCTCATCAGCGAGTCCGCATCGAGGATCAGCATGTTCTCGTAAGCGCCGCCGAAGCGCTGGACCCATTCGGCGATATTGCCGGGCTTGCGCGCGATGTTCTTCTCGCGGCGGCGGTAATAGAGCGCGATCGGCGCCTCGGCGGCGAGTTCGCGCCAGGCGGCTTCCTCGCGCTTGCCGTGGAAGGCGTTGGAATCGCTGAGCACGAAGAAGTCGATCCACTCCGCCGCGCCCGAAGCCGCAATCGAATTGGTCATCGCCCGCACGCGGCCGAACGTGGCCTCGACGCTCTCGTTATAGACCGGCATGAGCACGGCGGTGCGGTGCCGCAGCGAGGATGCCGGGCTGGGGATCGCGGTAAAGCCGGGATGCTTGCCGCTGATGAGCTGGAGGAAGCCGATCGTCGCGGTGACGAAGCCGAACGAGATCCAGCAGAACAGCGGCACGAAGAACAGCAGCAGGATCACCTCGATCGCGTCGAGCCCATCGCGCGAGAAGGCGAAACGCACTTCGCTGGAGGCGGCAAGGCCGATCATCGCGGTCAGCGCGATCAGCAGCAGGCGCTTCACCAGCATCCCGTGCGGACTGGTGGCAACGGCGATGGTGCCCGGCGCGATGCCATCCAGGTCCTGCACCGGCATGGCCAGCGGCGCTTCGGGCGGAAGCGGGCTCAAGGCGCGGTTCATGGCTGGACTCCCTGTATTACCGTTTCGCTGAGCGCCTGATCCCCGCGCTTCAGATAGAGCCTGAATTCAGGCGAGGGCACAGCCGCAGGCCGCACGTCGAGCGTGACCCGCCAGCGCCCGTCCTGCCCCGCCACCGGATAGGCGGCGGGCGTGAAGCAGGGCCTTGGGCGGCAGGTTGGTCGCCGCGGTCACGCCGCTGTCGCGGCCAAGGCCCCTGAGCGCGGGACCATCGAAATCGAACACGAACTTGCGCGCCTCCTGCGAGACAGGCTCGTCGCCGGGGCGCCCCGCCGCGCCCTGCCAGCTATCGACGCAGCGCGCCGCCGTGCCCGCCGTCGGATCCTGGGAGGTCCAGGTGAGGCGATAGGTGAATTCGCGGCCCTGCCCCGCCTTCGCCGGCTGGTCGGAAACCCAGAAGGCGGCCACGTTGTCCTGCGTCTCGCTGCCCGTGGGCATGCGGTAGAGCATGACCGTGCCCGCGCCCCAGTCCCCCTGCGGCTCCACCCAGAGCGAGGGGCGACGGTCGTAGAAGGCGCCGTCGTCCTGATAGTGGTCGAACGCCTGGTCGCGCTGGAGCAGGCCGAAGCCCTTCACATGGTCGGCGCGCAAGGCATTCGTGCGGTTCGCCGCGGGGTTGGACAGCGGCACCCAGATGCGCTCCCCGCTGCCGGACCATATGGCGAGCCCGTCGGAATCGTGGATTTCCGGGCGCCAGTCCGCGCGCCTGGCGGAATCGGACTGATCGTACCAGAACATGCTGGTGATCGGCGCGGCGCCCAGCCGCTCGACATCGCGGCGGAAGAACAGCGCCGCGCGAACGTCCTGCGTCACCCCCGCGGTGCCCTTGCGGCAATCGAAGGCATAGGCGCCCGTCACGCTCGGCCCGTCGAGCAGGGCATGGATGCGCACCCGGTCAGGCCCGAGATTCTCGATCCAGAATTCGGTGAAGGCGGGGAATTCCTCGGCCTTGGGCAAGGCGGTGTCCACCGCGATGCCGCGCGCGGAAAGCCCGTACTGGTCGCGCGAACCGGAGGAGCGGAAATAGGAAGCGCCGAGGAAGGCCAGCCAGTCCGAATGCTGGTCCTGCGTCATGACGCGGAAACCTGCGGGATCGGCCTGCTTGCCGCCCACGAACAACCCGCGCGCATCGACGAGCTGCCGCGCGGAGCCGTTCTCCACCAGATGCAGCGTCACCGCATGGGGCGATGTTCCCCGCGCCGTGGGAAACAGCCTGACATCGCCGCCGAGCGCCTGTGCCGGGCCATATGTGAGCTTGCCCACCGCATCGAAATCGGCAACCGCATGGGGCGAGACTTGCGGCTCCGCCCATGGCCGTGCGGCCAGAGCGCGCGCCTGCTCGACCAGAACGTCCCACGAAAACGGACGCGCGGCGGCGAAGCGGGGCTGCGCCGCGGCCCGCGCCATCGGCGGCAGGGCCACGAAACCGGCGAGCGCGGCCACAAGTCCGGAAAATTCGCGCCGGGCGATCGATCTGTTGGCGACCTCGGTCGCGATCGTGCCTGCGTCCCTCATGTTAATTCGCTTCATGCGGTCAATACGCTTGGACGAAAGCAAAGTTTCGTCCGCGTCGTGAAGGTCCTTCTGTTGTGCAGCCCCCGGCGCGCGGTCTTGCCGGCCATTTGGGGGAGCCGGGCATCTCACGAGCGCAG
>NZ_LGJH01000132.1 GCF_001298105.1 Novosphingobium sp. ST904
CGGTCCGCGCGGCTTCGGCGGGCCCGGCGGCGGGCGCGGCGGACGCATGACGTTCTCGCTCTACCACACCTGGGTCTTCTCCGACCGCGTCGTGCTGCGCGATGGGCAGCCGGAGATCGATCTCCTCAACGGCGGCACCATCGGCGCCAGCAGCGGCGGCACGCCCCGCCACAAGCTGGAACTCCAGACCGGCTATTCGCAGAGCGGCCTCGGAATGCGCCTGACCGGAAGCTGGCAAAGCGGCACCACGGTGGACGGCGTGGACGGCTATGCGGCGACCAAGCTGCGCTTCGACGATTTCGCCAAGTTCGACTTGCGGCTCTTCGCCGATCTCGGCCAGCAACCCAAGCTGGTGGACAAGATCCCGTTCCTGCGCGGCGCGCGCGTGACGTTCTCGGTCTCCAACCTGCTCGACTCCCGCCAGAAGGTGCGCGACGGCAACGGCGACACGCCCTACGCCTATTCGCCCTATTACCTCGACCCGGTGGGCCGGGCGTTCCAGCTCACGTTCCGCAAGCTGTTCTTCACCGCGCCTCCGGGCGGCCAACGGCCTTCGGGCGGCTTCCGCCCCTGAGCGCGCCCGGCCCGGCGGGATCGCGGGGTTGGGCCGATAGCAGGACCGGGGCCGCGGGTGACGGCGGGGATGTGCCTGCCGTTACCCGCGCCGGTCGGTGCGGGCCGATCAGGCGCGGGCTCAGCCCGGCAAGCCGGCCCGTGCGCGCCCAGCGCCGGGACGACGGCTTCGGGGCTTTTATTTGCGAATGATTTGCATTAGCATAATGGTGCGACCTGGAGTGCCTCGTTATGTCCTTTCATTTTCCCGTTCCCGTGCCTTGCGCGTCCTGCTCCGGCAGTTCCGTTCCGGGCGATCCCGAGCCCCTGCAGGATTTCAAGCCCGCCTTTGCCCGCCGCACCCTTCCCGCCAGCGTGCTGGTCGACATCGCCCGGTGCTGGCGCAGTGCGCGCGAGGATGGCGAACATGCCCAGCCCAGCCTCGCCGCCCGGCTCGACCTGTTCGACTGCGCCATGCTCGCGCCGGTGATCGACAGTTTCTGCCTGCTCTTCGAAGCCGCGCTGGGCCGCCCGATGCGGCTGGGCCTTGCGCACCGCCTCTCATCCGACGAACGGCTGATGGTCAGCCTGCTCGAAGGGCCTGAACTTCGCCCCGTCACGCTCGCCTGCGCGGAGCCGCGCGGCACCCTGCTGGATGGCGCGATCCATTCCACGCGGCTGATGATCGCGCTCACGCTCATGCAGGCGCGCAAGGTGCGCGTGCGCTGATCCTCAGCCTCCGTCCGGCTCGCTGGGAAAGCGGGCTTCCGCCACGAAGGCGCTGACCGTCGCGGCGCGCTCGTCGCTGCGGATCGCCAGCGCCAGCGTCGCGGTCGGCATGTCGCCTTCGAGGTCGTGATAGGTCACGCCCCTGAACGAGGCGTCACGCATGGAATGCGGCACCAGCGCCACTCCGAGTTCCGCCGCCACCAGTGCCAGCACGGACGCCACCTGCGGCGCCGACTGGCCGATCACCGGATCGAACCCGGCCCTTCGGCAGGCCTCCAGCGTGGCATCGAACAGCGTGGGACCAAGCGCGCGCGGCGTGAGGATGAACGGATCGAGCGCAAGCTGCTCCAGCCGGATCGGATCGCCATGCGGCATTCGCGAAGAGGCCAGCGCCGCGATCAGGGGTTCGTCGGCCAGATGGAACAGGCGCAGGCCGGTCTTGTCCACGGCATCGGGGCGCAGGAACGCCACGTCCAGCGAACCGTCCCCGAGCCCTTCCACCAGACCGTTGGAATTGTGCTCGGTCAGGCTCAGCTCCACCTCGGGAAAGCGCCGCCGATAGATGCGGATCGCCTGCGGCACGAGCGGGTTGAACGCCGCCGATCCGGTGAAGCCCACGCGAATCCGCCCCGTTTCCCCTGCCGCGGCCCGCTGCGCGGCGCTCACCGCTTCGGCAACGATGCCGGGAATCGCGCGAACCCGCTCCTCGAAGGCCCGCCCGGCCTCGGTCAGTTCGGCGCCTTGCGGAATGCGGTGGAACAGCGGAGTGCCCACTTCACGCTCCAGATCCTTGATCTGGTGGCTGAGCGGCGGCTGCCCGATGCCCAGGCGCTGCGCGGCGCGGGTAAAATGGCGCTCCTCGGCCACGGCGAGGAAGTAGCGAATATGCCGGAGTTCCACATCATACCTAAAACATATCAAGATCGCCATCATCATGAATTGGACAGATGACGATCACAAGCCCAATTCGGGCCCAGGAGATTTGATATGGCGACTCTGGCAATTGAGGAAACCGGCACGCAGGCCCGTGCCGACTGGTTCATGACTGACGAGCGGCAGGTGGAAACCCGCGCCGCGCCTGCGCTGGAACCCGTGGTGTTCCTGCCCGGCCTGCTGTGCGACCAGTCCCTCTGGAGCCGCCAGATCCGCAGCCTTGCCGATGTCGCCGCGCCGATGGTCGCCGACCTCACGCTGGACGACACGATCGGCGCCATGGCCGAACGCACGCTGGCCGCCGCGCCGCGCCGCTTCTCGCTGGTGAGCCTGTCGATGGGCGGCTATGTCGCGCTGGAAATCATGCGCCGCGCGCCGGAACGCGTGAGCCGCCTCGCGCTCATCAACTCCAGCGCCCGCAGCGACACGCCGGAACGCACCCTGCAACGCAAGGCGGGCATCGCCTCGCTCCAGCGCGGCAAGTTCCTTGGCGTCACCCGCAAGCTGCTCGGCGATCTGGTCCATCCCGATCACACCGAAGGCCATGTCGCAGACGAGATGCGCGCCATGGCGTCACGCGTCGGCGGCGAGGCGTTCATCCGCCAGCAGCACGCGATCATGACCCGTCCCGATTCGCTCGAGGGCCTGAGCCGGATCAAGGTGCCGACGATGATCGTCGTCGGTGACGGCGACCGCATCACCCCGCCCGATCACGCCCGCGAAATCCACGAGCGGATCGCCACGTCCAGCTATCACGAGATCGGCTCTTGCGGGCACATGGCCGCGCTGGAGCATCCCGAGCAGACCAATTTCCTGCTGCGCGGCTGGCTGCAACGCGAAGCCGCCTGACCGGGAAAGGGCGTCCGCCCCGCTCCTTGCCGGGGCCGCCCGATCAGAACCTGCTGCGCAAATCGCCCTCGGTCAGGATGGCGATCGGCCGGCCTGCATCGCGCAGTTCCTGCGCCTTGCGGTGCTGGGGCGCGGCGCTGACCCAGCGGCCGTAGGGGTTCTTCGTGCTGACGACCAGCATCGTCGTGGTCATCCCCACCGAAGCCACCACGCGCCCGCCCGCCCGCGCCACGAACTGTGCCAGCGGGCCATCGCGCGGCTCTCCCAGAATGGCGACACGTTCGCCCGAGAGCGGACCGTCTGTGGCGGGCTGAGGCACCTCGATCTTCTTCCTGGCCGGGGCGGTCATCCACCCGTCGAGCCCGAGACCGGTATGTTCGATGGCACGGACGATCACCATGCCGGCCGCGCGCGCATCGCTCAGCGCGTCGTGATGGCGGTGCTCGATACCGAGGAACGAGGTCAGGATATTGAGCCGGTGGCTGGGAAGCTCGGGCCAGGCCCGCTTGGCCACGCGCACGCTGTCGAGCCAGCGCGTCTCGATCTCCGGCAGTTCGCCGATCCGGCAGGCTGCGGCAAGCGCGCCCTTGTCGAAGTGGGAATGGGCAACGGTGATCCGCCCGGCCAGATGCCCGGTGACGGCGGCGTGAATATCGCCGAAGCAGGGATGGCCCACGACCTGCTCGGGCCTGATGCCATGGATGCCCACGTTGAACGGCGAGAATTCGTCGCGCGGGTCGACCAGCGTTTCGTAGGCGAAAGTCTCCCGCCCGTTTCGAAAGCCCACGATGCCGATCTGGCAGATACTGCTGACCCGCGAACAGGCGGTCTCCACGTCGACGACGACGAAATCGGGTTCGGTCTCGGTCTCGGGGCTGGCGGCGGGATTCGGCTGGCTGGTCATCACCCCCGCGCCTTAGCAGGCCGCTGCCCGCAGGGCGAGGCGGGTATCAGAGGCTGATCTGCGCCATGATCATGATGAAGAACAGCAGTAGCGCGGTGGAGGCGAACCAGCCCAGCAGCACCGTGCGCCATATCGCGCCGAAGCGGCCCACCCCATAGGCGCCGCGCAGTTGTGCATACATATGGAACGGCGGCACGAAGAACAGCAAGCCTGCCACGAAGCCCGCCCCGGCTGCCTGAAGCGCCATGCCCAGGATCACCAGCAGGGTCATGAAGCAGAGCGAATAAGTCACGAAGACCGTGTGATCGTAGAGATGGAACCGGCGGCTGAAGGGGAACAGCAGCCACAGGAACGGAACCGAGATCGGGATCAGCGCCCAGCTGTACTTGTAGGCGTAAGTCTGGAGCTTGTAGGCCGCGAGTTCGGGGTTCTTGCGGAACTTGCCGATAGCCTTGTCGAGCGGGCGAATATCGCTGAAATGCTGTTCGCCGCCATTCCCCGCTACCGCCGCCCGCGTCTCCTTCAGCACTTCGAGCGCCTGGCGCTGCTCGTCGATCCGCCGCTCGACCTCGGCGGTATCGCTGCCTTGCGCGCGCAGCGTCCGGCGCTGTGCCTTCAGCCCGTCCAGCTTCTGCTGGCCGGCCGTCGCCGCCGTCTCGAAGTCTCCGCTCTCGACAGGTGCGGCGGCGATGGTCTCGTGATCCTCCACCGCGTGGAACACCGCGAACATCAGGAACACGCTGAACAGGAACAGCGCGATCGGCGAGACATAGCTTGCTCGGCGGCCGTCGATATATTCGCGCGTCAGCCGGCCCGGACGGCGCAGCAGCATCGGCAGGGTCCGCCAGATCCGCCCCTCGAAATGGAACACGCCGTGCAGCAGGTCGTGGAAGAACGCGCCGAGGCTGCGGTGGACGTGGGCGGCCTGTCCGCAGGCATGGCAGTGCGAACCGATCAGCGCCGTGCCGCAATTGAGGCACGCGGTTTCATGCGTATGGCCGGTGTCGCCCGCGTCCCGGTGCGGCTCGGCCGCGTTCGCGATGAGGCCGCCCTGCCCGATTTCGGCCAGACTTTCGCTGATCTCGTTCATGCATTCCCCCTGAAGCGCGGGAAATCTACCCTTTTGCGCCGCCGCTGAACAGCGGTTCCGCAAGAACCCTCAGCCCGCGCGTTCGGCCAGCTTCGCCTCGATCGCGCCCCACAGCCGGGAGAACTGCTGCGCGGCGGGGCTCTGCGGTGCATGGACGCCCACCGGCTGGCGCTGCACGGCGCATTGTTCGACCGCGCTGGCATAGGGGATGGAGGGCCAGTTCGGGTTCGCCTCGCGCGCCTGCTTGTGCAGCGCGCGGCGCAAGTCGAGCATCGAGAGCACTGGCAGGATCGGCGGATGGCGGCGGGTATTGCCCGCGATCTCGCGCACTACCAGTTCGAAGGCCCGCGCCGAAAGCGGCGATGGCGGCAGCGGCACGATCACCAGGTCGGCCGCGCGCACGACCTGGGCCGAAAGTTCGTTCATGACCGGAGGACAATCGAGCACGATGCGCTCATAGTTTTCCGAAAGCTCCCCGGCGAGTTTCGCCAGCCGCTTGCGCTTGCCGATCCGCATGAGCTGGGCATCGAGCGCGCGAATGCTTTCATCGGCGGGGAGGACGTCTATGTTCTCCCACGCGGTATGCTGGATCAGCCGCGATGCCGGGCGATCGCGCGAAAATACCTCTTCGGCGAGACCCGAGCGTCCCGGCTCCAGCCCGTAGAGGAAGCCGGAGCCTCCCGCCGCATCGAGATCCCACAGCAGCGTGCGCCGCCCGGTCTGCGCCGCACACCAGGAGAGATTGGCCGCGAAAGTCGTCTTCCCGACCCCGCCCTTGACGCTGTAGATGGCGATCGTGGCGCCGGGCGCGCGTTCGTGCCGCGAACTCGCAACAACGGGCCGCGCCCTTCGGGGCGGCCCGCCGGCAGCCCCGGCAATCCGGGGCAACTTGTGTTTCTTGCCAACCACCTGAACGATGGTTGCCGGTCAGCGGCGATCCGTCAACCGGGAACGCGCAAGATCAACCGTCGTAATCGCCGCCCAGCGAGGTATTGCGGGTCGGAGCCGACGCGGTGATGCGCAGGGCTTCGGCCGACTGGCTGAGCGAACCGATTTCGTCCATCTCGTCGTCGTCGTCGGGCAGAACGCGCTGCATCGAGGTGACCAGCGTTTCCTTGAGGACCGCCGGGGTCACGGTCTGCTCCGCGATTTCGCGCAGGGCGACGACCGGGTTCTTGTCACGGTCGCGTTCGATGGTGAGTTCGGCACCGCCCGAAATCTCGCGCGCACGCTGTGCGGCCAGCAGGACCAGATCGAAGCGGTTGGGGATCTTGTCGACGCAATCTTCGACGGTAACGCGCGCCATGGGCACTCCGTATGAAATCTGGTGGATCGGTAAACGATGGCCCCTAAGCGAACGCCCGCAAGGAGTCAAGGAAAGCGCGCGCTGCTCATTGGGGAACGCCGAGCTGGTCCAGCACGAAAGCCGTCCATTCCGCCGAATCGCGGTAGCGTTCGAACCGGCCCGACTTGCCGCCGTGCCCGGCCTCCATGTTGATGCGGAACAGCAGCGGGTTGGCATCGGTCTTGGTGGCGCGCAGCTTCGCGACCCACTTGGCCGGTTCGTAGTACTGGACCTGGCTGTCCCACAGCCCGGTCGATACGAACAGCGAGGGATAGGCTTTCGCGGTCACGTTGTCGTAGGGCGAATAGCTCAGCATGTAGTCGTAATAGGGCTGGACCGCGGGATTGCCCCATTCGTCGTATTCGAAAGTGGTGAGCGGGATCGAAGCGTCGAGCATCGTCGTCACCACGTCCACGAACGGCACTTGCGCGACGATCGCCTTGTAGTCCTGCGGCGCCATGTTGGCGACGGCGCCCATCAGCAGCCCGCCCGCGCTGCCGCCCATCGCGGCCACCCGGCCCTTCGCCCCGTAGGCCTGCGCCACGAGATAGCGGGTCACGTCGATGAAGTCGGTGAAGGTGTTCTTCTTGTTCAGCAGGTGCCCGTCGTCGTACCAGCCGCGCCCCATTTCCTGCCCGCCGCGAATATGGGCGATGGCATAGACCACGCCCCGGTCCAGCATCCCGATCCGCGAAGGATGACCGCCGGATCGTCGAATAGCCGTAGCTGCCGTAGGCATACTGGAACAGCGGGGCAGTGCCGTCTCGCTTCACGCCCCTGGCATGGACCAGCGACACCGGCACCCGGGTTCCGTCCCGCGCGGTAGCCCAGACCCGCTCGGTCACGTATTTCGAGGGATCGTAGCCCGGCACCGGCGTGACCTTGAGCACGCGTTTCTCGCCGGTTCCGGCATCGATCTCGATCGTCGTCGTCGGCGTGACGAGAGAACCGTAAGTATAGCGGACCCAGCGCGAGGACGGCACCCTGTTGACGTCTAGCGCCATCCGGTAGGCAGGCTCGCCGGCCTCGACCGGGATCGATTTTCCGGCATCGGTCAGCAGGCGGATCATGCGGTTGCCGCCTTCGCGCTGGTCGATGGCGACGAAGCCCTCGAACGGCGCGAAATCCTCGATGAAGACGGTGTCGCTGGCGGGAGCGAGATCCTTCCAAACAGCCTCGCCCTTCGCCGCCCCGGCATCTGCAAGGGTCACCAGCTTGTAGTTCTTCGCGCCGCGATTGGTGCGGATCACCCAGCGATCGCCGAGGTGTTCGGCGGAGTAGCGGAACTCCTTCTCGCGCGGGGCGATGGTGGTGAAGGCGGCCGGGGCGGGCGAGGCCGCAGGCGCGCAGCGCTGCTCGTCGCTGACGGTGCTCTGCACCACCACGCAGACGTATTTGCTGTCCCGCGTGCGCAGGATGCCCATCTGGAAGGTGTCGTCCTTCTCCTCGTAGAGCAGCCGGTCGCTCGCCGGGGCGGTGCCGAGCACATGGGCCTTCACCTGATAGCCGCGCAGGGTCACCGGATCCTTGGCGATATAGAGCACGGTGCGCCCGTCCCCGCTCCATACCAGATTGGGTTCCACATTGCCGACGGTGTCGCTCATGACCTTGCCGGTCGCGATGTCCTTGACCCGCAGGACATACTGCCGCCGACCGACGGTATCCTCCGCCCAGGCGACTTTGGTATTGTCGTCGCTCACCGCGAAGTCGCCGAGCGAGAAGAAGCTGTGCCCCTTCGCCATGGCGGGCTGATCGAACAGCACCTGCCATGCGCCGGTGGTCCCCGCCTTGCGGCGTTCGTTCACCGGATAGTCCGCGCCCGCGGCGAAACGGCGGGCGTAGGACCAGCCGTTGTCGTCATAGGGAACGGAGTTGTCGTCCTGCTTGATGTGCGAGACGGTCTCTTCGTAAAGCTTCTGCGCCAACGGCTTGAGCCGCGCCATCTGCGCATCGGTCCAGGCGTTTTCGGCGGCGAGGTAGGAGAGCATCTCGGCGTTCTTGCGGGTATCGTCGCGCAGCCAGTAATAGTCATCCTCGCGCGGGCCGCCGGGAGAAGGCACCTGATAGGGCTTCTTCTCCGCAACCGGCGGCGCTGTCGGCACGCTTTGCGCAAAGGCGGGCATGGCCGCCAGAGCCGCGCTCATGACCGTCAGGCCCGAAAGGAACTTCGACCGCATCGCCCATACCCCCTGCAACTGGAAGCCGGATGCTATCGGGCCGATGCGATCTTGGAAAGGCGCGATATCAACGGCGGAAGCAGGTCGCCTCGTGATCGTTTATCACCCCCGTTGCCTGAAGCCAGGCATGGACCACCACCGGCCCCACGAACGAGAAACCGCGCTTCTTCAGCGCGGCCGAAAGCGCGTCTCCGGCGGCGGACCGGGCGGCGCTGCCGGTGCCGTCGCCCTTCTGCGGCGCATCGCCCACGAACGACCAGACGAACCGCGAGAAGTCCTCGCCCTGCTCCTGCATGGCCAGGAAGGCACGTGCGTTGCGGATGGTCGCCTCGATCTTGGCGCGGGCGCGCACGATACCGGCATCGCCCATCAGGCGCGCGATCTCGGCAGGGCCATAGGCGGCGATGCGTTCCGGCTCGAAATCCTCGAAAGCGGCGCGGAAGGCCTCGCGCTTGTTGAGGATCGTGCGCCAGGACAGGCCCGCCTGGAAGGTGTCGAGCACCATCTTCTCCCAGAGCGCGCGGGAATCGCGGATCGGCACGCCCCATTCCTCGTCGTGATAGGCCTGCATGCGGGCATCGCCCTCGGCCCAGCGGCAGCGGTGGATCGTATCGGTCATCGGGCTTTCCGGAATGTGAGGTTGTAGCGGCACGGGCCGGTGAGAGGATGCGTGCCCCGCTCCACGCTGTCCACCCCGTGGAACACCATGCGCGAAGGCTCGCCCCAGACTACCACGTCGGCATGCAGCACCCGGTGGCGGCGCGGGCGATCGCTGCGGGACAGGCCGCCCCACAGAAACGTGGCGGCCTGTCCCAGCGAGACCGAGACGATCGGCGCCGAATGGTCGCGCTCGTCCATGTCCTGGTGGAGCGAGAGCTTCGTCTCGGCGTCGTAGCGATTGACGAGGCAGGCGTCGGGCACGAAGCCGGGATAACCCGCCTGCGCCGCCGCGCCCGCGGCCAGCGCCAGGAACCGGGGCGGGATCGCCGGCCAGGGCCGGTCGGTCCGCGGATCGATGGCCTGATAGCGATAGCCGCGCCGGTCGCTCACCCAGCCGGTCTCCCCGCAGTTGAACATGGCGACCGAGAGCCTTCCGCCGCTGCGGGTCTCCATGTGGCGAAATCCCGAAACGGCGGCGAGGGCCGGAATTTCGCCGATCAGCGCTTCCGCTTCGGCCAGCGCGAAACCGCCGAGCAGCACCGCGCCCGGGCCGAGATCGATGCGGCTGCGCGTGTCGGCGAAGAGGTCAGGCTGCATCGTGGAAAATGATCCCCAGCGTATGGCGCCGCCCTGTGCGCAGTTTCGAGACGCCATGCCGCATCACCACGCGGTAATCCCCGCGCGATCCCTTCTGCGGGCGCTGGTTCACCGCGAAGACCACCCCGTCCCCCTTGCCCAGCGGCACCACGACCGGACGCGACTGCATGCGCGGACGCTGCTCGGTCAGGACCAGCTCCCCGCCGGTGAAATCCCGCCCCGGAGAGGACAGCAGCACCGCCACCTGCAAGGGGAAGACATGTTCGCCGTAAAGGTCCTGGTGAAGGCAGTTGTAATCGCCCGGGCCGTATTGCAGCAGCAGCGGCGTGGGTCGGCGCTGGCCCGCCGCATGGCAGCGCGCCAGGAATGCGGCATGATCTTCGGGAAAACGGGTGTCGATCCCCATGCGCTCGTGCCAGCGGTTGGCCACCGGCGCGAGGGCGGGGTAGAGCGCGGCCCGCAAATCCTGCACCAGCGGCGGGAGCGGATAGGCGAAGTAGCGGTATTCCCCCAAGCCGAAGCCGTGACGCGCCATGTGGACATGGCTGCGGAACCGGTCGGAAGGGCCATAGAGCCCGGCCACGGCATCGCATTCCGCCTCGTCCAGCAGGCCGGGCAGCACGGCCCAGCCCTCATTATCCAGATCGGCGGCAATGGCCTGCCAGTCGATACTATCGGTCTGCCTCATCGCAGCGGACCTAGCGCGCCGATCCGCCGCCTGTCACTCCGAAGCTTGCGATCAAACCGGATGCCAGGAACCCCTGCCCCCACTGGAGACGGGGACAGGGGTTCTGGTTGGGACACCGCGTAATTGATGTAGCCACCCTCTTGGATGGTACGAAGTCGGATGACCGCTTCAATGCAGGAGGGTGACCGATGCCGATCTATGCAGTACTGGATGTGAGTGACAAGGCCACGCATGTTTGTGTGGTGGACGTCGAAGGCGCTGTGCTCAGGCGCGAGGTGATGGCCAGCGATCCAGCCATTCTCGCCAAATGGCTTGGCAGATATTGCCCGGATCTGGTCCGGGTCGTGATGGAGACTGGACCGCTTTCGACGTTCCTCTATCATGGCATGGTGGCCCGCGATGTTCCGATAGAATGCATCTGCGCTCGTCACGCCAAGGGCGTGCTTTCGGCGCGGGTTAACAAAAGCGATGTTCATGACGCCGAGGGGCTCGCCCAAATGGCGCGGACAGGCTGGTTCAAGCGCATCCACATGAAGGCGTCGGCCACGCATTTCGACCGTGCCGCCATTCGCATTCGGGCTCAGCTGATCACGGCACGGACTGCCATGATCAACCAGCTTCGCGGCTTGTTGAAGCTGTTCGGCCTTCAGCTTGGTTCGGCCAGAGCACCCGGCAAACGCGCCGGGCGCCTGTCCGTGCTGTATTCTCAGCGTCCTGATCTCGAAGCGCTGTTCGCGCCACTTCTGGCATCCATCGAAGCGGTCGAAAAGCAGTTGCGGAACTTGAACAGCAATTTGGAGAAGCGCGCTGCGTCTGACCCGGTTTGCGCACGACTGATGACAGTTCCGGGCGTCGGTCCGATTACGGCGCTCACCTACACCATGAGCATCGAAGACCCTCGTCGCTTCGCCAGAGGCGACGATGTAGGCGCCTATGCCGGCCTGGTTCCGCGACGAAGCCAGTCAGGTGAGCGGGATACGCAAGGGCATATTTCAAAGGCTGGCGATCCGATGTTGCGACACTCGCTATATGAAGCCGCCAATATCCTTCTCACTCGCCTCAAAAGGCCTTGCGCCCTTCAAACCTGGGGCAGGAAAATGGCCGAAGCTAAGGGCCCCAAGCGCGCCAAAATCGCGGTCGCCCGCAAACTGGCTACATTACTCCATTCCATTTGGTTGAACGAGACCGAGTTCCGCTGGGCCTGATTCAGCGCCCCGTTCCCGCTCAGCCATGCCCGGACGATCTCGTCAAGAAAGTGGAGGCTTCAACCTCGTTTGGGACCCAGAGACGTCCACCCACACCCGCTAGGCCGCGATCATGAGGCACGGACAACCAGTTCATAGAACCGTCCGATGACCCCGAAGACAACCATTGGCAATCGGGCACGAGAAAAAGGGAACGGCAATGCGAAGATCAATTAGACAACCTTCTGTTGCTCCGCTCCGGCCTAGCGGCGCGTTACTTCGGCGATCACCGCCTTGCCGCGCTGCACCGCCTGCGGCAGCCTGACCTTGCCGGACTGGATATCGTCGGCGAGCCCCATCAGCCGCTCGCCGCTGGCAGAGCCGGTTTCGGCCACTTCGGCCACGGAAACGCCCTTGTCGCGGGCGATCGCCTCGTCCCAGTCGGTGCGGATCGCGGCCCAGTAATCCTTCGTCGCCGCCCAGTAGCTGTCGGCCGCGGCCAGGCTGACGCTGTCGTCGCGCACATAGCTGTTCAGCACCGATTCCTGCACGAAGGGCACGATCCTGCCATCGGCGGAACCCGGTTCAGGCCCCTCCTTGATATTGTCCTGCCAGTGAATCCACCCGGCGGGGCTCGGCGAATGGCGGTTGATCGCGAGATAGCGGTCATAGGGCGGCTTGCGCACGGCATCGCGGCGGGCAAGCGGACGCCAGGTCCAGTTGCTGCGCCAGCGGCGCACCCCGCCTTCCTCGGTCCACTGCCCCCAGCCGCCATAGCGCGGGGAATCGTCCGTCTGCCACACCGTCTGCGACCAGCGCCCCTTGCGGAAGGCGGCGGGCACGGCCTCGACGTTCCAGCGCCCCTTCCCCGCGTAGACCAGCACGCTTTCCGGCTCGTACGTCCAGTCCTGCCGCCAGTGCTTGATGACCATCTGCTTGCCGTCGCCCTCGTCCACCACGAGCAGGTGCTGCAGCACGATGCGCCGCCCGCTGTCCTCGATCACGCGAACCGCTTCGTGCCCGCCCGAGACCTTGCCCGGAATCGGCGTGTAATCGGCGCGCCATGGCGTGGTCTCGCGCATGTCGAAGGTGACCTTGTAATTGCCCGCCATGGCAAGGATCGCAGCACGGTCCGCATCGAACGCCGCGGTCTCCGCCTCCGCCGAACGCCCGGCGACCGGCCCGTCCGCCATGGCAGGTCCGGCAAGGGCCAGACCGCCGGCCAGGGTCGCCGCGAGCAGCGCCGACTTGAGCATCATTCTCTTCATCTTCTTCGTACCCTCTTCGCAAGCGAGCGAGCAGCAGACCCCGCCGCCAGGCGAAGATCCGGCCCCTCACTGCATCGACGCTTGGGAACGCGACAATTCCGGCACGATCGCCGGAGCGGGCGAACCGGCTCAACGCCCTGCATCGATATTTGATAGTTATTTGATAATGATTCGCAGAAGCGATTTATCGAAAGGAACGCGCTCCCGTCAATCCATGCCGGAAGATTTGCCGCTCAGGCGAAGCCCGCAAGCCGCAGGAATTGCGCAAGGCCGCCATTGGCGCGCTTCCCAGCCGCACCAGCGCATTCGCACCCAGCAGCGGGGCCAATGCGGCGCTGTCGCTGCCGCCCAGCAGTTCAATGCACCGCCCGGCGCCCGCGTTATCGGCAAGGCGCGCGAAACGCAGGCGTTCGCAGCCCGCTCCCCCTGCCGGATCGCCCAGCTCCGGGCAATCGGTCCAGCTTATGGCCGCGCCCAGCCCCTGAAGCGCGAGCAGGGCCGGAACCAGGAACAGCTCCGCCGCCGCCAGCGCCGCCACGGGGTTGCCGGGCAGGCCCATGACGAAACGGTCATCCCCAAGGCGGCCGAACCAGAACGGCTTTCCCGGCCGCATCCGCACGCTCGGCACCAGGACCGACAGTCCCAGCCCGCCAAGCGCCGCGCGCACCCGGTCATGCCGCCCACCGGACGCACCGCCGATGACGACGAGGATCTCCGCATCGGCGCGGCGAAGGCGCGCGGCGATCGCGGCGTCGTCATCCCCCGCAATGCCAAGGTCCAGCACCGCCGCGCCGACCTGTCCCAGCCTTGCGCAAAGCGCGGGCGACAGCGCGTCATAGTTCGCGGCGGCATGTGCCGTTGCACCGGGAACCACGAGTTCGTCCCCGGTGGCGAGCAGCGCCACGCGCGGGCGGGCGCGAACCTCCACTTGCGCGGTGCCCGAGGCGGCCAGCCGCGCGATATCGAAATGATCGATCCGCTTGCCCGCCGCCAGCAGACGGTCGCCCTGCCGGAAATCACAGCCGCGCGGCCGGATATCGCGCCCGCTCACGCATTCGCCGATGGAAAGCACGGTGCCGAGCTGACGTCCCTGCTCGCGCCGCACGAGGGCATCGGCGCCGCCGGGCATCATCGCGCCGGTGGAGACATGAACCGCCTCGCCCGCCTGCAATTCGCCCTGGAACGCGTGGCCGGCGCGGCTTTCGCCGATGACCCGGAACGACGTCCCGCCACCTTCCTGCCCGCCATCATCCCCTCGGCATATCGCCCAGCCGTCCATCGCCGCCGCCGCGAAGCGGGGCTGATCCCCGGTCGCGGCGACACCGCGCGCGGCGATCCGGCCAAGACCCGCGCCCAGCGCCACGGTTTCGGTCCTGCCCGGCCCGCCCAGCATTCCGGTCACTACGGCATGGGCATCGTCTATCGCAAAGGATGCGGGCGCCGTCATCAGGCCGGGCAGGCCAGTTCCCGCAGCACGTCCACTGCCGCGCGCCGGGTCTCCACGGCTTCGCCGATCAGCAGCAGCGTCGGGTCGTCATCGCTGATCGTGGCGACGAGGAAGGCCAGCGCCGAAAGCTTGCCCCGGATCAGGCGCTCGCTCGGGAGGGACACGTTGACCGCGATCATCACCGGCGTATCGGGATCGCGTCCGGCGGCGATCAGCGAACGGCCGATCTCGCCCGCCGCCGCGCGCCCCATGTAGACGCCGAGTGTGCCGCCCGGCCGGGCCAGCGTTTCCCAGTCCAGCCGCAAAGGCTCGCCCGCCTTGAGATGCGCGGTCACCAGCGTCAGGCCGCGCGCCACGCCGCGCAGGGTGAGCGAGGCCAGCCCGCTCGCCGCCGCCGCGCTGGCGGTGGTGATGCCGGGGCAGATCCGCACCGGAACGCCCGCCGCTGCAAGGTGATCCATCTCCTCCGCCGAACGCCCGAATACCGAGGGATCACCGCCCT
Source organism: Novosphingobium sp. ST904 (assembly GCF_001298105.1). Taxonomy (GTDB): domain Bacteria; phylum Pseudomonadota; class Alphaproteobacteria; order Sphingomonadales; family Sphingomonadaceae; genus Novosphingobium. Next base: position 14,926 of record NZ_LGJH01000132.1, read on the forward strand.
TCAGCCGCACCACCCGCTTGCCCGCGCGCGCCGCTTCCAGCAGCAGGTCGTTGATCGAACCCTGCTCCTTGCTGTGGCGGCCGGAACGCTTGCCGACGCTGACCCGTTCCGTCGCGCGGGGATCAGGTCCAGCACGCCCGGCCCGACCAGCGCGTCGTAGAACACCACATCCGCCGCCGCGATCAGCCTTTCGGCCTTGCGGGTGAGCAGGTCGGGATCGCCCGGCCCCGCACCCACCAGCCAGACCTGCCCCGGCGCGATGAGGTCCCCCGCCGCCATCACGCCGCGACCTTCAGGCTCTGCGGGTGCGCGATCAGGATACGCTCCCCTTCCATCCGCACCGGGATCGTCGGGGTGCAGCCCTTGTCCTCGCCCTGCGCCTCGCCGCTGGCAAGCGCGATGTTCCAGTTGTGCAGCGGGCAGGCACCGCATGGCCGTGGACGATGCCCTGGCTGAGCGGGCCCTTCTTGTGCGGGCATTCGTTGACGAGTGCGAAGACCCGGTCGTCTCCGGCGCGGAACACCGCGATTTCCTTTTCGCCCTCGATCTGCACGGTCCGGGCGCGCGCAGGGGAATGTCGGAGAGGGTGCCGATGTCGATCCAGTCGTTCATGTGCATTACTCCGCTGCAATGGCCAGGGGTTCAAGGTGCTGGTGCAGTTCGGCCTTGTGACCGGCCGCGCGTTCGGCCCAGGGGTCTTCCTGGCTGAAGCTCTGCGAATAGAGGAAGCGGCTGCGCAAGGCCTCGCGTCCGGTGTCGTCCTCGACGATGCGCTGCTTCACATATTCGACGCCGACGCGTTCGATCCATGGCGCGGTGCGTTCGAGATAGCGCGCCTCCTCGCGGTAGAGCTGGGTGAAGGCGGCGCAGTAATCGAGCGCCTCCTGCTCGGTGGCGACCTTGCAGAGGAAGTCGGTGGCGCGAACGTGAATGCCGCCGTTGCCGCCGACGTGGAGTTCATAGCCCGAATCCACGCAGACGATCCCGAAGTCCTTGATCGTCGCCTCGGCGCAATTGCGCGGGCAGCCGGAGACCGCGATCTTGAACTTGTGCGGCATCCACGAGCCCCAGGTCATCCGCTCGGTCTTCACGCCAAGGCCGGTGGAATCCTGCGTGCCGAAGCGGCACCATTCGCTGCCCACGCACGTCTTCACCGTGCGCAGCGACTTGCCGTAGGCATGGCCGGAAACCATCCCGGCGGCATTGAGATCGGCCCAGACGGCGGGGAGGTCTTCCTTCTTGATCCCGAAGATGTCGAGCCGCTGCCCGCCGGTGACCTTCACCATCGGCGCGTCGTACTTCTCCACCACATCGGCGATCGCGCGCAGTTCGCGGGGGTTGGTCAGGCCGCCCCACATGCGGGGAACCACCGAATAAGTGCCGTCCTTCTGGATATTGGCGTGCATGCGTTCGTTGACGAAGCGGCTCTGCTGGTCATCCTCGTATTCGCCGGGGAGCGCGCAGAGCAGGTAGTAGTTGAGCGCCGGGCGGCAGGACGAGCAGCCGTCGGGCGTGGACCAGTGAAGCTTCTGCATCACTTCGGGGATCGATTTCATGTGCTGCGCCACGATCTCGCGCCGCACGTCGTCATGCGTGAAGCTGGTGCACTTGCACATCGTCTTCGGGCCGGACTTGACCTCCTCGCCCAGGGTCAGCGCCAGCAGGCTCTCGACCAGACCGGTGCAGGAACCGCAGCTTGCCGATGCCTTGCAGGTGGCGCGCACGGCGTCGAGGCTGCAGGCGCCGCCGGCGATCGAGCCGACGACCTGCCGCTTGGAAACGCCGTTGCAGCCGCAGACCTCGGCATCGTCGGAAAGCGCCGCCACCGCCGCCACCGCCGCCAGCGGGTCCGCCGTGCCGCCCGAGGCGAAGGCCTGCCCCAGGATCAGGAAGTCGCGGATTTCCGAAACGTCCTCCCCCTTCTTCAACAGGTCGAAGTACCAGTTGCCGTCGGCCGTATCGCCGTAGAGCACCGCGCCCACGACCTTGCCGTCCTTCACGACGACGCGCTTGTAGATCCCGCGCGAGGCGTCGCGCAGGACGATATCCTCGCAGCCCTCTCCGCCCGAGAAGTCACCGGCCGAGAACACGTCGAGCCCGGCGACCTTGAGCTTGGTGGACGTGACCGAACCGCGATAGCCGCTGTGGCGGTCGGTCAGGCCATCGGCGAGACTGCGGCACATGTCCCAGAGCGGCGCGACAAGGCCGTAGACGTTCCCGTCATGCTCGACGCATTCGCCCACCGCGAGCACGGCGGGGTCGCTCGTCACCATGTGATCGTCGACCCTGATGCCGCGCCCCACATCCAGCCCGGCGGCGCGCGCCAGTGCCGTGGAGGGACGGATGCCCACCGCCATGACCACGAGGCTGGCCGGGATTTCGCGGCCGTCCTTCAGGCGCACGTTCTCGACTTTGCCGTCGCCCAGGATTTCGGCGGTATCGGCGCCGGTCAGGATGGTCTGGCCCCGTCCTTCGAGCGCGCTCTTGAGCAGCCAGCCCGCCGCCTCGTCCAGCTGGCGCTCCATCAGGGTGGGCATCAGGTGGATCACGGTGACCTTCATCCCGCGCAGGGTCAGGCCGTGCGCGGCCTCGAGGCCGAGCAGCCCCCCGCCGATCACCACCGCATCGCCGCCCCTGCCCGCGGCTTCCAGCATCAGGTCCACGTCGTTCATGTCGCGGAAGGAGATGACGCCGGGCAGGTCCTTGCCGGGAACCGGGATGATGAAGGGATCGGAACCGGTGGCGATCAGCAGCCGGTCGTAATGGACCTTGCGGCCCGACCGCGAGGTGACGGTCCTGCCCGCACGGTCGATAGCGGTGACCGGGTCCGACGTGACGAGTTCGATGCCGTTCCCGTCATACCATTCGCGGGTATTGATGACGATCTGGTCGAAGGTCTTCTCTCCCGCCAGCACCGGGGACAGCATGATGCGGTTGTAGTTCACATGCGGTTCGCGCCGAAGATGGTGACGCGGTAGCGCCCGGCATCGCGCGCCAGCAGTTCCTCCACCGCGCGGCATCCGGCCATGCCGTTGCCCACCACCACCAGATGTTCGCGCACATCGTCGGAGGGCACGATCAACGTGCTCTCATAGTCCGCAGAAGCTTCGATCCCGTCCTGAAATTCCATGCCCGCGTCTCCAGAAATTCGAAGGAGAAAAAGAAAAAGGCCGCCATCCGGACCCTCGGTTCGAAAACCGAAAGTCTGGATGGCGGCCTTGCCATCGTTTGCGCTTCTGCGGCCCTTCAGTGGATCGCATCGGCTATGTTTGGTTGGGACAACGTCGTCCCTTGCACTGCACAATAAACGGAATCGCCCGAACGCTCAAGCGATTCCGTAAACGGTGGCGATCAGATCGCCCAGTCCAGCTGAATCCAGTACTTGTCGGTATCGACCGCCATCTGGCGGGCGTCATAATGCGCATAGCGCAGCGCGATCGTCGTCCTGGCGACCTTCGCACTCGCGATAATATCCACTTCGTTGCCGTAGTGCTGGTCCAGGCGGTCGCTGTCGAAGCAGTGCCAGGTTCCCTGCAGGGCGACGGCGGAGAGCGGCCCCAGTTGCTTCACGCCGTAACCGCCGCCGAAATAGAGATCGCGCAGGCCGTTCGCAGGCGTCGTCAGGAACTTGTCCGTCCAGCCCTGGAATTTGAAATTGGTGCCGAGCGGGACCTGGAAGCTGGTCAGCGCGGTACCATCGGCAGCGCCCAGCACTTCATAACCGGCGTTGAGCTTCCATCCCTTCACGTCCAGCACCGCATCGGCCAGCCAGTAGTCGGCATGGTAGCTGTTGGGATTGTTGTGCCAGTCGTACTGGCGGGCATAACTTGCCTGCCAGGACAGTTTCGCCGCCTTGCCGAAGCCGTGGCTGCCCACGAAACGCCCGCCATAGGTCTGGCTGGACAGGCGGAACCCCTGCACCGCCGCTTCGTCCTGATCCACCAGATAGGCAAAGCCGGTGAACGTGCCGACCGGCGTCGCATAGGACAGGTTGGCGAAGACATTGTCCCCGCTCACCGCCTGCTGGCGGGCGCCATGTCCGTCGATGCCCCAGATCGTGCGCACGCTCCAGGCGTAGGACACATCGAGCTTCAGGCCCTTGAGCGGGGTGAGTTCGGCGCGCACGGCATCGAAAGTCTGCGCGTTGTCGCGAAAGCCGGCGTTGCCGATGAACCGCTCGTCATCGAGCGCGATCTTCTGGCGGCCCGCGGTCAGCGTCACGCCCTTCGCCTTGTACTGAAGCTGGGCGACATAGAGCGCGATGTTCTGCGGATCCGATACCTGCGGACGGATCGCGGCGCCGTTCAGACCATCGTAGTAGTGGTCCACCACCGCCAGCGTGCCTTGTCCGACGACCGTGGCGCTGAAGGCCCCTGTCGTGGCCGTGGCGCCGCCGCGAACGCGCAGGATCACGGCATCGGCGGCCGGATCGATGTCGTCCTGATCGACATGTTCATAACGGGCCCGCGCCTCGACGATGGGCTTCAGGTCCACTTCCTCGGCATGGGCGGACCCGGTAGCGGCCAGCGCGGCCACCGTTCCAAACAAGTATCGCATTGAACTGATCTCCTGGGGGGCAAGGGTCAGCGGCGTCCAGACCAGCCTGTCCGAACGCCGCGATGCACTCCCATTATATGCGGGCGGCGGTCTTCCAGGTCGCGCGCCAGCGAGACTTGACCAGTGCCACCGAGGCGAGCGCGGCCAGCGCAAGGCCCGCGAAGATCAGGAAGCCCGGCGCGAAACTGCCGGTCATCTGCTTGGCCAGGCCCAGCGAACTGGCGAGATAGAACCCGCCGATCCCGCCTGCCATGCCGACAAGGCCCGTCATCACGCCGATCTCGGCCTGGAAGCGCTGCGGCACCAGTTGGAAGACCGCGCCGTTGCCGGTGCCCAGCGCCAGCATGGCCATCACGAACATGCCGAGCGCGCCCGGCAGGCTGGTGGCATTGGCAACCCCGGAAAGCGCCAGCGCGGCGACGAGGTAGACCACCATCAGCGCCTTCACGCCGCCAATCCGGTCAGCCAGCGCACCGCCCATGGGCCGCACCAGCGACCCGGCAAAGACGCAGCCCGCCGTGCAGTATCCCGCGACGATCGGGGTCAGGCCGAACTGGTCGGTAAAGTAGATCGGCAGCGAGGCGGCAAGGCCCACGAAACCGCCGAACGTCACGGCATAGAAGCCCATCAGCCACCATGCATCGGCCTGCCGCAGCGGTTCGAAATAGTCGATCAGCTTGCGCGGAGCCGGTGCGTCGGGGGCGTCCTTCGCCATGACCATGTAGGCGACGAAGACCAGCGACAGCGGGATGCAGGCAAGGCCGAGCACCGCATTCCAGCCGAACATCTTGGCCAGCATGGGCGCGAAAAGCGAAGCGAGCACGGTGCCGGAATTGCCCATGCCGGCCAGCCCCATGGCCTTGCCCTGGTGCTCGGGCGGGTACCAGCGGCTGGCGAGCGGCAATGCGATCGCGAAACTCGCGCCCGCAAAGCCGAGGATCACGCCGAGCGCCAGCGTTCCCGCAAAGCTGTTCACGCCTGCAAGCCATGCGGAAAACAGCCCGGCGATGACGATGATCTGGCTGATCGCGCCGGAACGCTTGGGTCCGATCCGATCGACGAGCAGGCCGTTGACCACCCGCAGCAGCGCCCCGGCGAGCGTGGGGGTGGCCACCATCAGGCCCTTTTCCGCCGGGGTCAGCGCCAGCGTCTTCGAAATTTCCGGGGCCAGCGGCCCGAGCAGGACCCACACCATGAAGGCGAGGTCGAAATAGAGAAAGGCGGCGATCAGCGTGGGTGCATGACCGGCCTTCCAGAAGCTGGTCGTCGGCGCGTCGACCGGCGCATTCCCGGCGGCCTCTCCATCACGTTTCCAGTAAGCGGTTGCCATCGTAGGTCCCCCATAAACGGACACCAAAAAAGCCGCAGGCCGGACGTCACCCTCTGGTGAGCCCGGTCAGCGGCTTTGCTGCGAATATCGGTGAGGATGGCGCCCCGCCCTTGGAGCAGCGCATCCGAACATGGTCACGCTACATCGCGTGAGGCCTGTATCATCAGGCGATTCGCTTCATGTTGCAAGGCACAATATTCGCCGCCCGTGATCATCGCCGCATGAATGCGCGCAAGGGTGGCGCCGGAGAAGCGCAAGTCCATCAATTCAGATGGATTTTCCGCAAGGGCGCAATCGCCGCCGCTGGAACGAACCGGTCAATCCGGCTTGGCGAAGCCCGCAAGATAGTCCTCGATCCGTTCGGGATCGAACACGCGCCCGTCGAAGAAGCTGTCCGGCCCCAGCGTCAGGTCGCCCTGACGCGAACCCACGGCGAGCGGCGCCGCCACCGCGCCTTCCAGCTTCATGCTGGCGCCCGGCATCGGCATGTCGCTGCCCGCCAGAGCGCGGCGGAACACGTCCGGACGGAATACCGCCCCCGCCCTCGCCGCATTCTCGGGCGTATGTTCGACCATGCCCCAGCGCGCGAGTTGCGAATAGATCCACAGCGCCTGGCTGCGCCAGGGAAACGGCGTCGCCTCGCGCGAGAACAGCATGAAATCGGGATTGGAGATCGGCGCATCTCCCGCCCGCGCCACGATCTGCCCGGTCAGCGCGCGCTGGATGAGATCGGCCGGCTGGTCGAGATAGCGGGGATCGGACAACAGGTGCGCCAGCGCATCGTGGTTCTCCGGCGCATCGCACCACGCGGCGGCCCGCGCCAGCGCGCGCAGCAGCCGGTCGACGGTTTCGGGGTTCTCTTCCAGCCAGTTCTGGCGGAAGGCGAGCACCTTTTCCACGCCGCGGCGCCAGATCCGCTCCCCCACCGCCACGGTTTCGGCAAGGCCCGCCTCGATCGCGGCGCTGCCCCAGGGCTCGCCCGCGATGAAACCGTCGATCTCTGCCGCCAGCAGCGCCTCCACCATCAGCGAGGGCGGCAGCACCCGCAGCACCACGTCCCGGTCGGGATCGACGCCCGCGCTCGCCAGCCAGTAGCGCAGCATGAGCGCATGGCTGGAGAAGCGATGGACCACGCCGATCACCGGCTTGCGGCGCCAGAGGCCGATGGCCCCGGCGAAATCGTGCGCCGTGCCCAGCGGATCGGCGAGGCGGCTGGCCGGATCGGGATAGAGCGCGGCGGCGAAATCCTTCGCCATGACCAGCATGTTGCCGTTGACGCCCAGCTTGTAGGGCGCGGCAAGCGCGGCGGGCTGCTGGCTGAGCCCCAGCGTCACCGCGACGGCGAGCGGCGCCAGCATGTGCGCGGCCTGCACCTGCCCATAGACCAGCCGGTCCCGCAAGGTTGCCCAGCTCGTCGTGCGCAGCAGGTCCAGTGCGAGCCCTTCCTCCTCGGCAAACCCCCGTTCCCGCGCGGCGGCAAGCACCGCCACGTCGTTCAGCGGCAGGAAGGCGATGCGCAGGTCCGTCGTCATATTCCGCCTCCCAGCAGGTCGCTGGCGGTGATGAGCGCCTGCGCCACGTCCACGATCTTCTTGCCCTGGTTCATCGCACCAGAGCGCAGCAGCGCATAGGCTTCCTGTTCGGAGAGGCTGCGCTGCGCCATCAGGATCGACTTCGCCCGGTCGATCACCTTGCGGTCGGACAAGGCTGTGCGCGCCTCGTCCAGTTCCGCCTGTATCCGTGCGAAGGCATTGAAGCGCCGCACCGCCAGTTCGAGCACGGGCTTGACCCGTTCCTTGCGGAGCCCGTCGACGACATAGGCCGAAACCCCGGCATCGATGGCCGCACCGATCATCGCCTCGTCCGACTGATCCACGAACATGGCAATCGGCCGGGCGAGCGCGCGGCTGACGGTGAGCATCTCCTCCAGCGTGTCGCGGCTGGGGCTGCGAGGTCCATCAGGACGACATCGGGCGCCATCCGCTCAAGCCGGGCCACGAAGGCGCCGCGCGGCGGAACGATGTGAATGTCGTCATAGCCCGCATCGCGCAGGCCCTCCTCGAGAACCGTCGCGCGCAGCCCGCTGTCGTCGATGATGACGATTCTCATCGATTCCCCAATTTGATCGAACCCGTGCCCGTGTTTCCCCGCACATCGCCGAGAGCCGGTGCCGCGTCAATCGCCGTCCACCGGCCGTTGACGCGGCTCGCGCCTTTTCCTAGGTCGCCGTGCCATCTTCAACCCACGGGGTGTCCTGGCGCTGTCCGGGCTGAGAGGCGGATCGGGGCCGTTCCCAGTCCGCAAACCCGCGAACCTGATCCGGCTCATACCGGCGGAGGAATAGGGACATGCACTGCTGCGGCTCGATGACTTTCGCCTTCACGCCGGGCGCCATCTTCAAGGACGAAACGCCATGAGCTTCTGCGACGCCATCTGGGACGAGGTCGCCCCGCTGCGCCGGTCGATCCTCGCGCATCCGTTCCTTGCCGAACTGGCGGGCGGCACGCTGGAGGCGGAGAGCTTCCGCCACTACATCGTGCAGGACAGCCTCTACCTTGCCGAATATGCACGCGTGCTGGCCATCGCGGCCGCCCGCGCACCCACGGCGGCGGGCCGGCTGGAATTCTCGGACGGTGCCAAAGTGGCGGTGCAGGTCGAGGAAGCGCTGCACCAGGCGTTCTTCGCCCGGTTCGGCGTAACGGCACGGATGGCACAGGACAGCGAAGCGACTCCGGCCTGCCTCGGCTACACCGGCTATCTCGCCACCCTTGCCGCCACGCGCAGTTACGAGGAACTGATCGCGGGCATCCTGCCCTGCTTCTGGGTCTACTGGGAAGTCGGCTGCGACATCAAGCCGCGCGCTGCCTCGCCCAATCCCTATGCGGCATGGATCGACACTTACGCAGCCCCTTCGTTCGGCGAGCGACCGCGCGCGTGCGCGCCCTGGTGGACGAAGCCGCCGCCAACGCCGCCCCCGCCACCCGCGCCGCCATGGCCACCGCATTCCGCAATGCCACCCGCTTCGAATGGATGTTCTGGGATTCGGCCTATCGCCGCGAGGGCTGGCCGATCTGACGGTTAAGGTCCGGCCTCAGCTCTCGCCGCGCGGTTCGCGGCGCCGGATCACCCAGGTCGCGCAGCCCAGCAGCACCGCCGCCACGCCCAGCGCCGGAAGCGGCCCGGGGCGCGCGATCAGGCAGAACGAGACGAAACCGATGGTCATCCCGGCAAGGGAGGCGATCTTGGCCGGGCGCGGGATCGCCCGCTCCGCCCGCCATGCCCGCAGCCCCGGTCCGAACCGGGGATGATTGAGCAGCCACGCCTCCAGCCGGGGCGAGGACCGCGCGAAGCAGGGCAGCGCCAGGATCATGAAGTCGGTGGTCGGCAGCAGCGGCACGAAGATGCCGATCACCCCGATCCCCACCAGCAGCAGCCCCAGCGCCATCCACGCCAGCCGCGCCGGACGTCCCCGCCGCAGGATCTCGTCGGAGGGCGCCCACACCGGCTGCGGAGACTGGACCGAAGCGGACTGGACCGAAGCGGACTGGCCGGAAGCGGACTGGCCGGAAGCAGCGGGCGCCGCGGCAGCCGGATCGGCCGTTTCAGGCGCGGGCGACAGGGTGGAAGAGCTATTCGGCACGGATCACCATGGGCCCGTGCTATCGCAGTTGCGACTAATTCTCAACAGCACAATGGCTTGTGCCGTCAGATTTCAAGCTGGCTGCCCAGTTCGATCACGCGGTTGGTCGGCAGCTTGAAGAACTCCATCGCGCTCTGCGCATTGCGGACCATCGAGGCGAAGAGCTTTTCCCGCCACAGCGCCATGCCGGGTCGGCTCGACGGGATAAGCGTCTGGCGCGAGAGGAAATAACTGGTCTCCATCGGCTTGAACGGGCCGCCCGCGCGGTGCTCGGCGGCAAGCGCGGCGGGAATGTCGGCCTCGTCCATGAACCCGTAGCGCAGGACCATCCGGTAGAATCCCTGCCCGAGATCCTCGACATCGCAGCGATCCTCGGCGCCGACGTGCGGCACCCCGCGATTGGCGACGGTGAGGATCACCACGCGGTCATGCAGGATATGGTTGTGCTTGAGATTGTGCAGCAGGCCCGGCGGCACCCCCTCGACAGAGGAAGCAAGAAACACCGAAGTGCCTGCCACGCGCCGGACCCGCTCGCCCACCGACTTCAGGAAGACCTCGATCGGAATCGAATCCTCGTGCAGCCTCTCGCGCACGAGGCGGCGGCCGGTCGCCCAGGTGGTCAGCAGGGTGAAGACCACCGCCGCGACCAGCAGCGGGAACCAGCCGCCATCGGGTATCTTGGTGACGTTGGAAGCGAAGTAGAGCCCGTCGATGAAGAGGAAGCCCAGCGTCACCCCGCCGGCCACCAGCGGGTGCCATTTCCACACGGTGAAGGTCAGCACCCCCAGCAGGCAGGCGGTGATGAGCATCGTCCCGGTCACCGCGATCCCGTAAGCCGCCGCCAGGTTGCCGGAACTGCGGAAGCCCAGGACCAGCAGGATCACCATCACCAGCAGCGCCCAGTTCACCAGCGGCACGTAGATCTGCCCCACTGCCTTGGCGCTGGTGTGCAGGATCTTCAGCCGCGGCAGGAAACCGAGCTGCACCGCCTGCTGCGAAACCGAGAAGGCGCCCGAGATCACGGCCTGGCTGGCGATGATCGTTGCCATCGTCGCCAGCGCGACGAGCGGCAGCCGCGCCCAGTCCGGCGCCATGAAGAAGAACGGATTGCTGATTGCCTCGGGATTGCGCAGGACCAGCGAGGCCTGTCCCAGGTAATTGAGCAGGAGGCAGGGAAAAGCGACGTAGAGCCAGGAGATCGAGATCGCCTTGCGCCCGAAATGCCCCATGTCCGCATAGAGCGCCTCGGCACCCGTCACCGCCAGCACCACCGATCCAAGCGCGAGGAAGGCGAGCTTGGGGTTCACCATGAAGAACTCTACCGCATGGTGCGGGCTCAGGGCCGACACGACCTCGGGCGCCCGCGCGATCGAGGCGATGCCCAGCGCCGCCAGCACGAGGAAATAGACGATCATGATCGGCCCGAACAGCTTGCCCATGGCGGCGGTGCCGTGGGACTGGACCGAGAACAGCCCGATCAGGATCACCACCGCGATCGGCACGACGAACGCGGAAAATTCCCGGTTCACCACCGTCAGCCCCTCCACCGCCGACAGCACCGAAACGGCGGGCGTGATGATCGCATCGCCGTAGAACAGGGCCGTCGCGATAACGCCGAGCATCGCGATCAGCGGGCTCCAGCGGTTCTTGCCGATCTTGCGCCCGATCAGCGCCAGAAGCGCAAGGCTGCCGCCCTCGCCGTTGTTGTCCGCGCGCAGGATGATGAAGACGTACTTGATCGTGACGATCAGCATCATCGTCCAGAACATCAGAGAGATCACGCCGAACATGTGCAGGCGGTCCACCACCAGCGGGTGATGGCCGATGAAGCTTTCCTTCAGGGCATAGAGCGGCGAGGTGCCGATATCGCCGAAAACGACCCCGATCGCGCCGATCGACAGCGCCGTGAGGCTTTCATTGGGGGCATGGTGCCCGGAAGTCTCGCTCATGATGCCGGCGCCTAGTCCCACGCGCGCGAGGGCGCCATCACCTTTATGCTTTCTTTATGCAGGGGTTCGCAAGATCCTTGATTCATCGCGGTTCCTCCGAAAGTTTTCCAAGTGGTTTTCCTGTACCGCTTGCGTTCTCAAACTTTAGAATGGCTGCCTTTCCAAGGCGACGGCGGTTCACCTTCGACGCGTACTTCTCCACAATCTGGAAGGTCTGGCCGGTGATGGCAGACACCTCAGCCACGGTGCAGCCAGCCTCCAAGAGGGCGATGACGGCGTTCTTGCGCAGGCCATGAGGCACACATTCCTTGCCCTGTGCCCTTGTGAAATCCTTGATCCGTTCGCGAAGAAACGCCGCCTTCACAGGCTCGCCCTTGTCGGTGGCAATGATTGTGAAGCCGCGCTTCGGCGTGCGCGCCAACTCGGCAGCAAGATCGCGGTGCAGAGGTGGGGTAACTTCCTTTTTGGTCTTCTGCTGGATCACATGCATTTCGCCGTCCAGAATGTCGGACCATCGCATCCTCATCACGTCGCTGATGCGCTGCCCGGTGTAGTAGAGCAGATGGATAGCGAGGCGCAGGAGGTCGTCTTCAGCTCGCAAGCCTGCAAACAGGATGGGCTCCGGCCATGGGTCGTGCTCACCGATTTTGAGCGGCTTCAGGTCTTTTGCAGGATCGAGTGTCGTCTTCTCATTCTGTCTGCCCCAGGAATAGAGGTTGCGGATCAGCGAAAGGAATATGTTGTGCGCGCCAGCGCCCGTCATCCGGTTCTCAAGCATGAAACGAACGTCAGAAGGCTGCACGTCGTTGACAGGGTATTCTCCTAGCAGCTCGACGACGCGCTTGTTGGTGGTGCGATACAGGGCCTTGGTCCCCTCAGCCAGATCGGCGCGCTTTTCCATTGAGGCTTCGTAATCCCGGACCAGATCAACGACGAGATAGCCGACCGCCTCCCGCTTGGTACGCGCGCCCTTCATGGCCGCATAGCTGTCGAAGAAGCCGGTCGTGCTCGGGTGCGGAAGGCGCACGTAAATCGCGTTGCCGTTGGCCTTCGTCTTGCCCGTGTTGAAGTAGGCGTAGACGTTGCCCTTCGAATGCACGTATTTGACGTGCAGGAGCTTGGGATATTTAGGCGGCCTTGGCATGATCCCCCAGCGCCTTGCGGCGATACTCAGGAACCGCATCGCCTGACAGGCGGGCGAACGCCGCGTCGAGCGATTCCTTGCTCCAGTGCTCCCGGCCTCCGAACATGATGCCGGCAGGCAGGCGACCAGCGATGATCTCGCGTTCGAAAGCGGCTTCGCTCATGTCGCAATATTCAGCCGCGGTCTTGCGCTTCATCATTGCAGGCCAGCGGGCGATGCTATGGGGGGTCATGCTGCACTCCCGATGAAAAGGTTGCCTTGGCGGCTTGCCTCGTTGGCCTCGTCCTGTGCCGCCTTGATGCGTGCGGCGGCGATCGGCAGGTACTCCGCCGTCAGCTCGCAGCCGATGAATTCGAAGCCTTCCAACATGGCGGCGCGGCCCGTCGATCCGCTGCCCATGAACGGATCGAGCACCAACCCGCCCGGCGGCGTGACCAGGCGGACGAGCCAGCGCATCAGATCGGTGGGCTTCACCGTCGGGTGCGTGTTGCGGTGCTGTGTGTCGCGGCCCTCGCTGATGCTGCTGGCCTTGCCGCTCTGCCGTTGGCGGTCTGGAATGCCACGAAAGCTTTCGGCTCAAATGCCTCCATGCCCGAGTCTCGATCAGCCTTGCTGGCCTTTGCGCAGTAGAAGAACCGGGCGGCCGTACCCGAGTCCTTGCGCGCCGGATGATCAAGCGCTGGACGCATTCCACCGAAGATGCCGTTGGGCGATTGGCGGCAATTCGCGTGCGATTTAAGGTCGCCCTGTTGGCCGGGTGCCGCTGGAAAAGCGGCCACAACTTCGTCGCTGCCGTCATGCATGACATTGGCAGGCCAGCGTCCCCGCGCATCGCCACCGCGCGGTCCCGGCGTCGCCGCAAAGTCAGCCGTGCCTCGATCGACATAGCGCTCGGTTGCGCTCGCCTCGCCTGCCCGCCCGCGCGGTACTTCGGGATCATGACGCATCGGAATGCGCCCGCACCAGCGCGCAGCGCCTCGTCAGTCGGCACCCGGCAGCCGTCGATATTGATCGCGCCGGTTCCGTGCGATTCCACATTGGCCGCGACGGTGCCGATCAGTGGCTTGCGTGCCATGACGATGGGTTCATGCGCGGGCTTCAACGCGGTACCCCAGCCTTCACGCTCGCCCTGCAGGTTCCGGGACTTCGGGAAGCCCGAGCCATAGATCCACATAATCTGGTCGCGGATTTCGAAGCCAGCGTTCTCGATCGCGCAGGTCATGCGGTGATAGGTGCGGGCGTGGGAGAACGCGAGCAGGTGCCCGCCCGGCTTGAGCACTCGCAGCGCCGCCTTCCACATCACGACGTCGAACGCGATGCCGGTACGGTCCCAAGCCCGGCCCATGAAATCCAGCTCGTACGGCGCATCAGCGACGATGCTGTCGACCGAGCTCTCGGGCAAGCTGGCCAGCGTGTCCCGACAGTCGCCCAAGTGCAGCGTGGCTGGCCCGATCTTTTCGATGTGGGTCATGCTGCCTCGGCCTCCGTCCTTACGACTTGCGCCGTTAAGGAATTTCGCTCCATGTCGGGCACATGACATGGCCCTTTATTCAGAATCAGCTCTACAGCCGACGTGCTTTCATCCACGCGAAGTTTGGCGGACAGCAGCAGGGAGGTATTTCCACTCCGCGTGACACGCCGGCGATTTTCATCTTCACCGGCCACAGAGCGAAGATCGTCGGGTACGGAGACAAGTGGATGCCTGACGGCTCCCTCCGCTACACGGGCAAAGGCCAGACTGGCGAAATGAAAATGGACAGTGGCAATCGCGCCATTCGAGATCATGTGCAAAACGGCCGCGATATCTTGATCTTCGAACAGACCAAAAAAGGCGCTGCTGTGCGTTACATTGGGCAGTTTTTCTGTGCCGGTTGGGAGACTGAGCGCCAGAAAGATAAAAATGGCGAATGGCGAAACGCCATTGTCTTCCTGCTTGTCCCTGCACATTGCATCAGCGAAAGCGAAGCGCAGGACGATGATGCGGAATCCGAAGGTCTGATAGCCGCTAACGACAACACTCTGTTGGATCTGCGGAGGAGAGCATTCGCTGCAGCTGCTCCGAGCACCAAAACCGGCCAGGCAACTCGAAGCGTGTATCGTCGCAGCGCTGAGGTAAAAAATTACGTTCTGGCGCGAGCCAATGGTACATGTGAGTGCTGTGGGTCCGAGGCGCCCTTTATAAATGCCGCGGGAAAGCCGTACCTGGAGCCCCATCACATCCGCAGGGTAGCGACGGTGGTCCCGACGACCCTCGACATATGGCTGGCATTTGCCCAAACTGTCATCGGCAAGCCCACCATGGGATCAGCGCTAATGAGTTGAACGCCGCGATGACCAGCAAGATTGCTGCGATCGAAGCCGCACTTGGTGACTGAAAGCCTCATACGATCACCGTGACCTGCTCGGCGGCGCGCGTGACCGCCGTGTAGAGCCAGTTCTTGCGGGCCTCACGGAACGAACCGCTCTCGTCGAAGATCAGCACGTTGTCCCACTGGGAGCCCTGCGATTTGTGGCAGGTGATGGCCCACCCGAAGGTGAACTCCTGGGTGCCGCGCTTCTCCTGCCAAGGGATGTTCTGCTCGGTGCCGTTGAAGAACTCTTCGAAGACCTCGACTTTGATTGGGTCGCGCTTCTCGTCGAGCGATTCAACGGTGACCGCCAGCTTGCCGCCCAGCGTCTCGATGGTGTCCGCCGACCAGAGGCCGCCGTTAAAGATGTTGTGCGTCTTGTCGTTGCGCAGGCAGATCAGGCGATCGCCGACGGCCGGGTGCCACGGCTTGTCCGCGCCACGCAGGCCCTTCATTTCCCGCATGCGGTGGTTGTACGACGTGCGGGTGCGGTTCAGGCCGCAGAGCAGCTGGTCGGCACCGAGTACGAGTTCGCCAAGTCCGTCACGGCCCAGCGCGCGGCTCGTCGTGATGAGGCTATCGCCGTAGCGGCCCGGCGCCAGGCGCTTGCCCTCGCGGATCTCCATCGACATGCGAATGATAGGGTTGTCCTGAGCCTGGCGGTGCACCTCAGTCAGCATCGCGTCCGGCTCGGCGTTGATGAAGAAGCCCTCGCCCTTCACCGGCGGCAGCTGGGCGGGATCGCCCAGCACAAGAATGCGGGTGCCGAAGCTGAGCAGGTCGCGCGCCAAGTCCTCGCCTACCATGGACACCTCGTCCACGATCAGCAGGGCGGCATCGGCCAGCGCGCTTTGATCGTTCAGCTTGAACTCGGCGATCCCGGTGCGATCGTCCACTTCGACCTGATAGATCAGGGAATGGATCGTCGAGGCGCCCTCGCAGCCTTTCTTGCGCAGGACCAGGGCGGCCTTGCCAGTGAATGTGGCATAGAGCACCTTGCCCTTGACGCTCCCAGCGAGTTCCTTGGCGAGCGTCGTCTTGCCCGTGCCCGCGTAGCCGAACAGGCGATAGACCTGCGCGCCTTTGGGATCGGCTAGCCAGCCACGCACGGAGCGAATGGCGGCATCCTGTTGCGGGGACCAGCTCATGCGACTTTCCTCTCGATAGGATCGGTAAACTGGATGCCGTGTTCTGCAGCGAAGCAGTGGATCGCCTCGATCAGATCCGAGAACTCGGCCTTGCTGAGGCGGCTCGACTTGAACCCGAGAGGGATCACGCCCTGCCCGTCGAGCGTCGGCTCGAAGGTGCAGGTGAACCCGGCGGCGTTCATGAAGAGCGCCTTCCAGACTTCCGTGGTCAGGACGCGGCCCTGCGGCTTGGCTCGGGCGATGTCGGACAACATTGCCCAGAGCTTTGCGTTTTGGTCGCTAGTTCGCGCTGCTTCCTTGATGTTGACCACGGCACCGGCGGGCGCAGCGTCGATCAGCCGGTGAGCAAGTGCGCGCACTGAAGGGTTGGCGAGCGTGACCGTCTGGCCGCCTTGCTTAGCCATTGCGAACCTCCCTGATCTGCTGGCGGCGCGGCGAGGCGTCGCACAGGCTTTCGATGAGCTGGTCTACCGTCTGGCCGGATGCGACCTGGTAGGCGCGCCAGAATGACTGCTCGCCGATCTGGTGCTGCTGCTGGTGGTGTCCGATGAAGTCGAGGTCACGGCCGCACAGCGGAACTGCACGCCAATCGTCGGGCTTCTGGGACATGCCCGCCCCGCTTCCGTTGCGGACGTGTGCCGCCTCGATCGGCGCGCGCTGGCAGCCGGGCCAAGCGCAGTGGAAGGACCGGACGAACGCAAGGTGCGCCTGAGACTTCCAGCGGCTTTCGCGCTTTTCCTTCTTGGGCGCGGGCTCTTTGAACTTGCGGGGTGGGAGCGCCATATTCAGGCCTCCGCGATTTCTGCGGCGGTTGCGCGGCGGAAGCCTTTGCAATCAAACCGCATGTCATCGTCAGTGGTCCAGCCATCGCCCTTACGGTAATCGCCGGTGACGCCCTCCACGACCCACCATCCTTCACCCGGGCAATCGATCAGGTCCTGCACCGTGTAGTCGAGGAACCCCCCATAGCTGCTCTCGTAGCTTGCCGCTCCGGTGACACCATCGACACCGCCGATCACCATGCAGGTTTCGATGGTGTGGAAAGGCCAATGCGGAAGAGTCTGGTCCGCATTGTCGTGGGCAAGAACTTCGATGAGAACGTCTTCCGGGGAACCGAAGTCGAACTTCTCTGGTTCGTCATTGCGCTCAGACGCGGCAATCAGCACAGCGCCCAGCATCACCAGATGCTCCGATCGGTAATGAACGGGATGTCGTCGTCGAGATCGTCCCCGAAGCCGCCATCGTTGCCCCAGTTGCTTGCGGCCGATCCACGGCTGCCATCGCCGCCATCCTGCCAGCCACCACGACCGGAGTTGTAAACCTCCTTGTCGCCCGACTGGCGGCCCCAGTTGCCACCGGTGCGCTGCCCGCCACGGTCATTGCCCTCGCGCTGGCCGTTGCCGCGCTGCTGGCGGCCGCCCTGCCCTTCGCCGTCGCCGCGCGGGCTATCCAGCAGGACGACCTTGCCGCCGATCCCGCCCACGGCGATTTCGGTCGAGTAACGGTCATTTCCCGCCTGGTCGGTCCATTTTCTGGTTCTCAACTGACCTTCGAGGTACAGCTTCGATCCCTTGCGGGTGTACTGTTCAATGACGCCGACCAAGCCCTCCGACTGGATCACGACCGAGTGGTAATCGACGCGCTCCTTGCGCTCCCCGGACTGTTTGTCGCGCCAGCTCTCGTTCGTGGCGATGCGGAGGTTGGCGATACGGCCACCAGACTGGAAGGATTTCACCTCCGCGTCGGCGCACATATTGCCAAGCAAAATTACCTTGTTGACGCTGGCCATATCAGGCTGCCTTCCATGTTTCGTTTCGACGAATGCGATTGATGTTGTCGGACGAGACGCCGTACCTCGCGGCGAGCGCTCGGGCTGGTTCGGTCGAGGCGCGGATCGCGCGCACCTGATCCCAATTCAGCTTCGCAGCCGGACCATTCTCGCCCTTGCGGGGATTGAGCCTTTCGCCTCGCGCTGTCCGACCCTTGCGCATGCAGTCCTGCATGTTCTCAAGCCGGGTTCCGAGAAACAGGTGGTCCGGGTTCACGCAGGCGCGATTGTCGCACCGATGGCAGACATCCAACCGACCGGGGTGCTCATGATTGAAGAGGATGTACGCCGCGCGATGGGCGCATTCCGTCTTCCCATTCAGGTTGAACGAGCCGTATCCATTACCCTTCCCGCTGCCGCACCAGATCCAGCACCCATCGCGTGTGATCGTGGTCTGATCGACGAGTGCGAGGAATCGGGTCACGATGTGGCCGGGATAACCAGGCATGGTCAGACCACCTTCTCTTCACGGATGACGAAACCGGGGATTCCGCGCACGCGGGTCGCCTCAACGCGGGCGTCACGGCTTGCCCAGCGCTGGATCAGACCGTGGAATTCGGCCATGAACTCGGGGTTCTGCTTGTAGTGGCCGTAGGCGAGCGCCCAGCTGTTCGGGGCGTCGATCAGATCGGCATGCCAGACCGAACGGAGAGTCATGGCGCGCTGGCCCTCGCCAGCATCGACGCGGACCTTCTCCTTCGCGACGCCCTCAGCTTCACGCAGCAGGGCCTTGGCCCCGGCGAGGGCGTCTTCGGCTCGGTCCATGACGGCGAGGTCCGTGGCCTCCTTTGCCTCGGCACGGAGGGTCATAGCCTCCTGCGCAGCAACTAGAGCGGCATCGGCGGTAGCTTTCTCGCGCGCCTTGCGCTCGTCCTCGGCCTTCTGCAGCCAGGCGGCGGACAGGCGACCGGTCGCGGCGATGGCCTTCGTCAGCTTGCCGTCCGGTGTGCCCTTGAGACCGCTGGCGACGTAGCCGTTCTGCCATGCCTGGATTTCGGCAATAGCCTCGTTGTGAGGCTTCTTCTCGGTGGTGGCGTTGTCCTTCACCAGTGCAACGGCGGTCTGCATGTCGCGGTGCAGCTTGCCAACGGCAGCGGCCTGACCATCGTTCTCGATCGCCGCGCCGT
Organism: Novosphingobium sp. ST904; assembly: GCF_001298105.1. Taxonomy (GTDB): domain Bacteria; phylum Pseudomonadota; class Alphaproteobacteria; order Sphingomonadales; family Sphingomonadaceae; genus Novosphingobium. The sequence goes on from NZ_LGJH01000132.1 coordinate 33,997, forward strand.
CCGCCCAATTCGTGGCCTCGGTCAGCAGGTCGGCAACATGGGTGTCGATCGCGGCGCGGCCATCAGCCTTCGGTGCCGGAGTTTCCTCGGGGGGATTGTTCCCACCGATCACGGCGCGCGGGTTGGCATCATTGCCATCACCCGGCGCGTTCGCATCGGCCTCAGCGGTCAGGCGATCAACGTGCTCCTGAAGAGCGTCGATTTCGGCCTTCCGCTCCGGCTCGTCGCGAACCAGCTTGTTCAGCGCGTTCTTCGCGTAGGGGAGCGGCATGGAGGCGATCTCTTTGTCGCCCTTGCTCGACTTGTACATCATGGTTCGGTCGCCTCTCAGTAAGGGATTTCGTCGTCGGCAAGGTCGGTGCCGGTGGCGGTGCGGTTGGTTTCGGCCTTCGCCGCTTCGGCAAGACGCTGTTCGAGGCGATCGATCACCTCGTTGTATTGACGGCTGTTGAGCTGGCGCAGGTCCTTGACCTTGTAGTGGTCAACCAGCGCGCCGGGGTTCGTGCTGGTGGCCTTCATCAGGTTGGCCAGCTTCGCCCAAGCGGCGTCAGGCATACCTTGCTCGCGCGCTTCGCTATCGCGACTGCCGGGCTGCTGCTTGCTGCCCTCGTCAGCATGCTCGCCGTCGTCGCCGTGGAGGTCGCCCTTGTGCCAAAGGTCCAGCGCGGCGCCGAAGCGCATGGCGGCATTGCGGAGCGCATCGCCGATAGCTTCCTTGATGGCGTTGCCGCCCTGCTTGCCGTCGGCATCGCCGTATCCGAGACGGGTTACGCCCAGCACGGTCAGCCTGATCCAGAGGCCGCCGTTGCGGTCCAGTGCCGGGAGGCCATCCTGCCCGAACGCAACCGGCTCCCAGAACCATTCCGGGTCAGTGTCGAGCAGGCGGTGCGTCAGCGCGGCATGGCCCACGTAATCGAGGTGCACCGCGTCCTTGTGGTGGTGGTTGCCGCATTCCTTGCAGTTCCACACCATCAGGTTCTTGTTGGTCTTGCGCGCGTCGATCTGCGCCCGCGTTTCCTTGGGCAGCTTCGAAATGTGATCAGCCGAGAACGGCTCGCGCAGCTTGGCCAGCGGCGACGGCTCAATGTTGGAAATCGCGTTCATGTGCGTGTCCTTCTCAGTGCCAGGCCATCAGGTGCGCCCAGAGAGCGCCGAGGCTGGCAGAAACGGTTAGGATGAAGGCGAGCATCGCCATGTCTCGAAGGGGCGAGCGGGTGAGCATTATTCGCCCTCCCCGCTCGCCGGCGACCCGACGGGCGGGAGGCGGAAACGATGAGTGCGTAGCAAGCGGCGGCGGCTGCAAAGCAGACGAAAATCGCGCCGCCAATCGCCAGAACCGTAAACCAGGGCGAGAGCACAACCTCCCGCGTCTGGTGATCGGTTTCCATGAGCCATGAAGCCCATGCATCGACACCGAAGAGCATTGCGGTGCAGAGGATAGTGGCGAAAGCTATGCGGGCCATCAGGCGCACCCCTCTTCCATGCCAGCTATCAGGCCAGCAGCGAGAACATCGTCAGCCCTGCCCAACATGTAGTTGAGGTAGGCGCCACGGACGGGATTGGTCTCAGGCTCGCGGATGGCTCCAACGAGGCATTCGAGGATGCCCCGGAGCTTGCCGATCTGGTCAGCCTGCGACGCTTCAATCTGTGCGAGGCGGGTCACGCTGAAAGCCTCCGATCCTCGTGGCGGTCGTCATCGGCCTGCCCAGCGAGATATTCCTGATGCTCCGACCAAGCCTTCTCGGCGGCAGCGCACACACCAGCATCAGCTTCGATCAGGCGATAGAGCCAGTTCGGAGCGACTTCCTTGCGAGCGCTGTAGATGCCGGTGGCAGGTTCGGTGACAATGGCGTCGTCGATGTAGAACTCGCCGTCCTCGAAGCGGACCTTGAGGTCCAGCCCCAGGTTGGTTCCTTCATCGGACTGGTCGAACGACACGAACATGTCGATTGCGAGAGGGATGGCTTGGATCATGCCGCAATCCCCCGAGCTTCGAAGTCCCACCGCCACATCGCGGTAGCCTCGTATTCCGAGTACCCGTTGAACTTGTGGGGATCGCCGAAGCAGTTAGCGAGCACAGCCCGAGCGTCCGGCCCCATGGCGGCGATGTACGCGCGCTTGTCGGCGGCGTTCTCGAAGCTGCCCATGGTGTTCGAAGCATGCTCGGCGCGCAGGCGGTCGAGAACTTCGACGGGCTCACCGGTGATTACGAGCTGGTCGGCGCCCATGACAAGGCACGGGCGGCGCAGGAACAGATCGTAGATGTCGATGTTGGCGATTACCGCCAGGACAGCCGGGGTTTCGTGCCACTCGGCGCGGCGAACCTCAGCAGTGAAACGGGAATGAATGCCCATTGGGGTCTCCATCGGTGGTCCCGGCAGGTCTGCGCTTGCGGCTCACTGCTGGGCTGATGGAGATTTGATGTGCCCTATTTGGGCATATGTCAATAATTAAAATATGCCCCAAGAGGGCACATTTGTATTTAGTCTGGCCAGACCTCATCAGGATACCAATCCGGGTCAGGATCGAATCCTGTCGTCGGCACTTCCGGCGGGGGAGCTGGCAGCGGCAACTCCGGCACCGCCCCGTCGAACGAAACGCGGGCGACCGCGCCGAAACGCGTCGCCTCCTGAAAGATGGCGGTGACGGTATGGCCCTGCCGGATCAACTGGGCGACGCGGACGGCGCGCTGGGACGATATGTAGCCCAGCTGCACGCCTCGCTCCGAGTAGACGGCAATTGCGTGCTCGTCGGCCGGGTTGTCGGGCTCCGGCCGGAGTTCTAGCGGATCGCCTGGTGCGCAGAGGGCAATCTCGAAACGGCGACCGGGGCTTTTCCCTTTGTTGGGGTAGTCCGCGCCAACGATGGGGAGTGACAATTGGTGGATCGGCATCGCAACTTGTTGCTATCCACTGAGGCTAACATCAAGAAATGATTCGACTTCAAGACTCAGGTTGTTGAGAAACGAAGAATGACTGACGCGCCGCTGAGCTTATATTTTGACATCCCGAAAGGGGAACATGTCGACCTGGAAGTCGTAGCCAGATCGGCTATAGAGTGGGTTGCGATCATTAAGGACATTGGAGCAGCAGTTGCTCCAGGCGTGGATTTTGACGTCGAGTTGATCCAGACGGAAGAAGGTTCGCTGTGGTTAAGTAATGCCGTGAAGGCATTGAAGACCGGCGACAGAAAGGCCTTGGGCGCCATTGTGTCGGCGGTTTTGGCCTTTTTCGCCATGGGACCCGCCCTTCATTTACAAGCCGACAGTGGAAACAAGATTCTCGAATTTTTGGGCCACAAAGATTTTGCCGAGATTTCTGATAAGGACAAACAAGACATTGCCGATCGCGTTGTCAAAGCCATGCAGGAAACTGACGTTTTAGCTCGCCAGCACAACCTTGTGCAGGAAGCTAAAAGAGACGAGCGAGTGAAAGCGATCGGTATCGACCGATCTCCCCGACAAGGGGGACCGCAGGTCATTATTCGCCGTCAAGATTTCGATTCTTATGCCCTCCCAGCACCTACGAAGGTCCACCCGTCCGAAAAGAAAACAGAGGTGCAGACGAGCGTTCGGGTGAAGATCCTAAGGGCAAGCCTCAAAGAAGGAGACCTCAAGCCGCGGTGGAAGTTTGGGGAAGGTGAAAGCACCTGGAGCGCTGACATTGAAGACAGTGAGTTTGTTGAAGCCTTGAACGCTCAACAGACGGGGCTCCCGCTAGCAGTCGGACAGCTGATGGTGGTTGACGTGGCGATCGACCGGAAGATGATCGACGGAGCTTGGGAAGAGGCAAATCGTCGAATAGTTCGTGTGATCCATCCATCGGTGGAACGGCGCCAGCGAAGCCTAGACCTTGGTCGTTAATATCTTAAAGACCACAAAGATCAGTGCCAAGACACCGACGGCGGCCGCAGCCTCAAAGCTCAACAAGCTGATGCCGATGAGAATTCCCACGACTGCGCCTGCCAAGATTACTGCGTCCGAAGTCGAAAGGCCTTTATCAGGCGGGGTTGCCACTGATCTCACTTTCCTGCCCATGTGCCAAGATTCGCATGGTATAGCTCCTGGGGCAAGCTTTACTGGTCATCACATGATTATGCCAGCGGTCCGAGACAAGCTGAGCCGACTGCGGGGCCAACATTTGAAAGCTCTCAAATTCCTCTCGCCAACCAAATCGCCCGCCCTTGAATGCGCAGATCAGCCGCATCGACCTCCATGTCTGGCACCGTCGGGTTGTCAGAGATCACGAGTACCCGGTTCTTCCCAACGTTTCGTAAACGCTTGAGCCCTGCCGCACCGTACACATCGATCCAGTAGACCCCATCCTGACGGGCCAACTGGCGGTCCGTCGTGTCGATCAGGATCACGTCGCCCCAGTTCAGCGTCGGATACATGCTATCGCCGATGCCGGTGACCAGCTTAAGACGGCTCGATGGTGTGCGAGTGATCGCCTGGATGAACGCCAGATCGAACGCGACCGGCTCAGCTTCCACCCAATCCTCGATGAGAGTGCCGGGCCCCATCGACAGGGACAGGTCCAGCTTCTGGATGTGAACGACCTCTTCTGAGGAAGGGGTCACGACGGACAGAGAAGAGATCGGCTTTTCCGGCGCATCAGGGGCAATAAGTTCATGAGGGGCAACGCCAAGGGCGCCCCCAATCTTGTCCAGCCAAGCTTGATCTAGGGAGCGGTCGCCACGCTCCAGTTTGCCAAGCATGTTGAGCGTCGTGCCGATGCGCTCGGCCAGCTCCGTCTGAGACAAGCCCCGCTGCTTCCGAAACACCGCTATATTGTTCGCTGCCATGCGGCCTATGTGCCCAGAAAGGGCATAATGCGATAGTGGACCAGTTGGGCACATTTTGGGCTTGCCGGATGTGCCCATATTGGGCATATCAGAGCACATGAAACTGCTCGACTATCTCAAGGCCGAGAAAGTGGCCGTCTCCGAGTTCGCCAATCGCGTTGGCGAAGCGGAAACCACCATTCGTAAGATCGTCTACGGTCAAAGGCAGCCCTCGCTTCCGCTGGCTGTGAAGATCAGCGATGCGACTGGTGGGAAGACGAAGCCTAGCGAAATGATCGTCGAGCCTCGGGATGCCGCCGCATGATCGGCCTCACCACAAAGCAAAGCCGCCTGCTCTCCTACCTTACGGGCTATATCGAGAGCACGGGCGGAGTAGCGCCGAGCTTCGACGAGATGATGTCGCACCTGCGCATCAACTCCAGAGGCACACTGTTCAATCGCCTGCGCGCCCTCGAAGAGCGGGGCCGCATCCGCCGGGCGCCGAACCGAGCGCGCGCTATCGAGATCGTAGACGTTGGACCGCTCCACACCGTGTCCACTGCTGATCTCATCGCAGAACTCGAACGTCGCCGTGTCGGGTCCGTCCAGACCAATCCAGAAATCATGGGAGCCTGAGCTATGGCTGAACCCCACCGCCCCCTTCTGCGCTGGCACGGCGGCAAATGGCTGCTGGCTCCGTGGATCATCAGCATGATGCCGAAGCATCGTGTCTACGTGGAACCCTTTGGTGGCGCCGGTTCGGTGTTGATCCGCAAGGAGCGTTCCTATGCGGAAATTTGGAATGACCTCGACGGGAACGTGGTCAACCTGTTTCAGGTCCTCCGTAGCGATCGTGCCGAGGAATTGGTGCGCGCTATTCGCCTCACACCCTTTGCATCCGATGAGTTCAAAGGCGCGTACGAGGAAACCAACGACGCTGTAGAGCGCGCTCGCCGCCTCATCATCAGGTCGTTCATGGGCTTCGGCAGCAATGGGCATAATCGCCTCACCGGATTCCGCTCGAACAGCAACCGCTCCGGCACCACGCCCGCGCACGATTGGGTAAATTACCCTGAAAGTCTGAGGAATGTTGTCGATCGCCTGCAAGGCGTCGTCGTTCTTAATCGTGACGCCTGCGATGTGATGGCGGGGCACGATAGCCCCGAGACGCTGCACTATGTTGATCCTCCGTACGTTTTCGAGACGCGGTCCGACACCGGGAAGGACTACGCGCACGAACTGAGCGACACCGATCACGAGACTTTGCTCGATTTCCTCGATGGCCTGCGCGGCATGGTGATGCTTTCGGGTTACCCCTGCGATCTTTACGATAACGCGCTTTCCGGTTGGCATCGCGTCACCCGCAAAGCTCTCGCCGATGGCGCCAAAGAGCGGACTGAGGTCGTCTGGATGAACCAAGCAGCAATGGCGGCGATGGCTCAGAAGGACATGTTCGCTGGGATGGCCGCCTGAATGCGCACCTTCACTCTCCCAACCCACGCCCCGCAGGCCCCTGCCCTCGAAGGCGTGACCCTGCCCGTCCGGTCGTTCCGAACCCCACCCCCCCTCCGCGACGAGGGCCTTTCCTTTCAACGCACTGTTCATGGGTGACCTTATGTCGCAGCGCAGCAATCATGTCCGTCTCGTCCGTTCGAACGACAAGTCGGATGTGTCCAAAGCGATTTCAGCAGGTTGGGCGCGAATCCTTCGCACCGTTGGCAAAGGAACGTTCGCCGATTCCATCGACATCGGTACGAGACGATCGATCGCGCGCTGACTGGCGAGAGCGTCCCTGAGCTGCACACCGCGCTCAACAGCCTCGCCGTCGACATCACCGCCCTGGACGAAGTTTTCGCCCTCTACGGCCTGCGCGTGAAGCCGCTCAAGGCGGAGCCCGCCAACGACCTCGCGACGATTTCGCGACTGTCGAACCTCGCGGGCCAGTTCGCCGAGGCCCTTTCCGACGTCACCGCGACCACCGCGAGACCTGCCAGCTCGCCGACACCATCCGTCCGCTGATGACCGCCCTGACGGCCATTTGCCTCGAAGCAGACCAGATCAAGGGCGCGGCCTAACCCGCCCCCCACGGAGAACCAACATGCCCGACACCGCACAAATCTCCATCCCCGGAACCGAGCGCAAAGAGAACCGCGCCGCTGACGATCGCCTTCGCCTGTTGATTGAGCGCGTGGAGCGTCTTGAGGACGAGAAGAAGGGCATCTCGGACGATATCCGCGACGTTTACAACGAAGGAAAGGCGGTCGGATACGATATCAAGATCATGCGCCAGATCGTCCGCATCCGGAAGATGAAGCCGGATGACCGCCGCGAGATGGACATGCTGCTCGACACCTACAAGAACGCGCTGGGTATCGACTGATGCTGGCCCGGCTTTTCCGCCGCGCTCCGGCGCCCGTCGTCATCACGGAGCCAGTCGAACGCCCCGGCGCTGAGGCACTGCGCCGCCGCCGGGCCAAGACCCGTGCTGCCGATGACCGTGCCCTGATCCGCGCCACCGCCGACCAGATGCGCGCCGACATGCGCGCTCGCGGAATTGACAAGCCGGCCATCGACTGGAGTGCGCTGTGACCGCAATGTCCGAAAGCGAATACCGGCGACGCTGCTACCTGCCTGGGCAGATCGAGGCCGCGCGCCGCAAGCTCGCCATGCTTGAAGCCGAGGCGCGCCGGTATGGCATGACCGAGCTTGTCGAGCAGCCGAAGGCTACGCGCCAGTGAGCCGGGTGATCTCCCTTCCCTGGCCGGACAAGCGCCTGTCGCCGAATGCGCGGTCGCACTGGTTGCGGACCTCACGCGTCAAGCGCAATGCTCGGCAAGAGGCTGCGCTTCTGGCGCGCGCCGCCCTCGGCCCTGGCGTGAAAGCCATTGGCGTAGAACTGGCCGAGGCCGGGTCAATCCCGGTGAAGATCACCTTCTATCCCCCTGACCGCCGGTTCCGCGACGACGACAACATGATCGCCAGCTTTAAGGCTGCCCGCGACGGCATCGCTGACGCCCTCGGCATCGATGATCGCAAGTTCCGGCCCCACTACCATTTCGCCGAGCCCGAGAAGCCTGGCCGGATCGAGGTACATTTCGGAGGCGCCGACCAGTGAAGGTGTCTGAGCTCATGGAGGCAATGTCTGCCGCAGGCGCACCGATGGAGGCGATCCTTATTGCCGTCCGCGCGCTGGAAGGTCGCGACGATGCTCTTGAGCAAAAGCGGTCCGTGGAGCGCGAGCGCAAGCGGCGTCAGCGCGCCAGAGACCGTGACACGGACGGGAATGTCACGGGACAGTCCCGTGACGAGGCCGTGACTGTCCCTGAGACTGTCACGCCGGAACCCTCCCTTTCCCTCCTCCCCAATGAAAATAATTCTAACCCCACCACCCATACCCACCCGAAAACACAAACCCCGCGTGCGCGTAAGGGGACCCGGCTTCCCGCTGACTGGTCGCCTGCCGACCTCGACGACCGCACCGCAACCGAAGTCTCGGCTTGGCCGGACGGCGCGGTGGACCGGGAACTCTCGAAATTCCGCGACTGGGCCAGCGCCGCCCCCGGCGCGAAGGGCGTCAAGTCCGACTGGGACGCCACCTGGCGCAACTGGCTCCGCAAAGCACACGACGAAGGACGGTATCGCAATGGAAGCAATCGGAACAACGGCGGCTCGCCTGCTTTGCGAAGTGCCGCAAGGCCGCGTGACGGCGCAATCGCTGAACTCGATCGTCAACTCGGACTCGACGACTTTGATGGCCCGGCTCGACGACGAGACGCTGGCGGCGGCGCAGGCTTTGGCGGTAGCGCCCTTGCCCACGCTCGAACCATGTGACCGCGATCACTTCAACCAGTGCCTCCGGGTGATGCTGGCGGTCCTGCCCAAGCGGAACTCCGACGACGTGAGCGGCAAGCTTCTGATCTCAGCCTACCAGAAGAAGCTGGGCGGATACCCGACGGACCAGATCAGCTATCTCGCTGACCAGGCGACGGCGAAGTGCGAGTGGTTCCCCTCGATCGCCGAGTGCATCTCCCTCATGCAAGGCTGGAAGCGGAACGACGACCCCGTTCATGTCAGGCGCCGCGCCGAGACCGCTGTCCGCCGAGAGCTTGAGGCCCGGATGGACGAGACCATGGCCCGCCTCGCCGCCGGCCAGTGCGACCAAACGGAGATCGACGCCCTGCCCATCCGCTGGAAGGAGATCGCCGAGACCCGCAGCTATCTCTGGCGCCATCAGGACGGCACTTACACGGCGCGCGTTCGCCGGGAGACGGCGGCATGAACGCGCTCACCACCATCATCTCTGCTGGCGCCCCGGCGACCACCCAAGAGGAATGGATCGAGCGCGGCCGTGGCCTCGCCGACCAGCGCCGGGAATGCGACTGGCTTTTAGCCGACTGGATGGCTGAGGGCAAAGAGGCTGGATACCTGACCCAATCCGGCTTCGACTTCCTGAGCGAGAACCTCGGCCTCGCCCCGAAGCGCCTGAAGGACGCACTCAAGGCCGCGACCACGTTCCCCCCGGCCCTGCGCGACCGCACGCTGTCGGTAGACCACTACGCCGCGGTCGCCTCGCTGCCCCAGGATGAAGCCCTACCCCTGCTCAAGCGCGCCAGCACCGACCACCTGCCGGTGAACGCCCTCCGCGAGCATGTGACCCAGCGCCGCTACGAGACCGGGGCCAACTTCGCGGACGACGACAAGGACAGCACGCTCTGCACCCTGATCGTCCGCGCCTGGAACCGCGCCACCCCTGAAGCCCGTGAGAGCGCATTCGAGCACTTCAAGCTCGCCGCCTCCCACGGGTTTGCAATTGTTGATGAAGACGAGGCCTCCGATGTCGAAGAGTAAGCTCCTGCCCACCTCCGCACCGAAGCCCATCCCCCCCGAGTTCATGGAGAAGTTCAAGAAGCACGGATGGCGCCGGGTCGAACAGATCTGGGGCAAGTCCACGGTGCTCGCCTGGCGCAAGGCGATCGGGGCGAAGCGCATGGCAGCGGAACGGAAGCGGTTCCTTCGGGAGGAGGCTGCGCGATGAATCGCCCGTACCCACCCCACGACCTCGCTACGCTGTCTGATCTCGAAATGCTGGACCGGTTCGTCCCCGCGCCGGAACTGCTGGAGTGGATTCGCGCCACGTTCCTCGATGAGGCGAGCCCGCTGTTCAACATCGAGCATGTCCACCTGCGGGATGCCGCTCTTGGCGTGCTGTGGACCAACTGCGACAACAGCAAGCAGTTGCGCGCGGTCATTGGGCAGGCTGAGCTGATGCCCCCCATGGCTATGGGCAAGTGGCAGCGCGCTCGGGCGATCCAGCAGGTGGAGGAATGGTTCGACGGGATGCCGGACTTCCTGCTGACATTCAGCGCGCCCGCTGCCGCCGGAATGGACGATCCATCGTTCTGCGCCCTGGTAGAGCACGAGCTTTATCACTGCGCCCAGAAGCTCGACGAGTTCGGCATGCCCAAGTTCAAACAGGACGGAACTCCTGCGTTTGTGATGCGGGGGCATGACGTCGAAGAGTTCGTGGGCGTCGTCGCAAGGTATGGCGCGGAGGCCGCTGGCGTGTCGGCCATGGTCAATGCCGCGAAGGCTGGTCCGACCATTGGTCGCGCGTCGATCGCCGGTGTTTGCGGCACGTGCCTGCGCTCCGTCGCCTGATACCGGAAGGATACGGAACCATGGCGGAAGCCAAACTCAACGACGAGATGAAAACCCACATCGTGCAGGCGCTGGCGTGCTTCGACACCCCTTCGCAGGTGGTGGAAGCGGTAAACAAGGAATTCGGCCTCGCCATCACCCGCCAGCATGTCGCGAAGTACGACCCGACGAAGGTGTCAGGCGCGCAGGTGGCCGCCAAGTGGCGCACCCTGTTCGAAGCGGCCCGTAAGTCGTTCGTGGACGATTCCTCGCAGATCGCGATCGCGCACCGGTCCACCCGCCTCCGTGCGCTCCAGCGCATGGCCACGAAAGCCGAGGACAAGGGCAACTTACCCCTGGCCGCCCAGCTGCACAAGCAGGCTGCCGAGGAAATGGGCAACGCCTACACCAATCGCCGCGAACTGACCGGCAAGGACGGGAAGGATCTGCCCGCGCCACCGCCCGCAGTCGCCGTGTTCGCGCTGCCTGACAATGGGAGGGACAACTGATGGATGACGGCATGGTCTGCTGCGAATGCTGCGGCGACGACTTTGCACCCGAAGATATGGCGACGGCCGAGTTCTGCCATGAGTGCATCGAGGCAGTCGATATGCAGTCGGAGGACGAAGGATGATCGTCTGGGACTTCGACCATCACGCCTGCACGAAGTGCGCGGGGAACCATGAGCACGCGATCGGCCATGTTCTGGTAGACGAGGCCCAGCCCGATCGTGATTTTTTGCTCCGCTGCACGCATTGCGGTGAAACTGAGGGGCCAATGGTCGGGCCTCGCCAGCGTGATGAGCGCGGACGACGGATATTCCGATGAGGGTTAAGGTCACTGAACGCGACCTGCGCCACGGGGCGAACTCGGTGCGCTTCGGCAACGCGATCCTCGCGTGCGAGGGATACGCACCATCGTGCTCCGATCAGGGTCGCTGCACCATGGGCGGCCGTTGCTTCGACAGCGCGCCGCACCTCGTCGCCGCCCGTATGATTGAAAGCCTGATACCGAAGGACGGCCGGGCGGGGATGCACTACGCCTACCTGCGACGTGCTGCTGAAAATCTGCGCGAGGAACGCGTGCACCTGTGAACGCACATACCTCGATCACCCCCGGCATCGGACATAACGGCGGCCCCGAGATCACCGCCGAGACGATCAAGCCCCAGCCCGGCCCCCAGACAGCGTTCCTGTCATCGCCTGCCGACATCGTCATCTACGGCGGCGGCGCGGGCGGCGGCAAGACCTGGGGCCTGCTCATGGAGCCGCTGCGCCACGTCAGAAATCCGGGATTCGGTGCAGTGTTCTTCCGACGCTCCACGGTCCAGATCCGCAACGAGGGTGGCCTATGGGACGAGAGCACCACGCTCTATCCCCTGCTCCACGCGGAGCCGAAAGAGCACAACCTCACATGGTCTTTCCCGACCGGCGCGTCTGTCAGCTTCGCTCACCTGGAGCACGATAAGACCCGGCTGAATTGGCAGGGCTCGCAGATCCCGCTCATCTGCTTCGACGAGCTCACGCACTTCACGCCCACCCAGTTCTGGTACATGATCAGCCGGAACCGCTCCATGTGCGGCGTCCGGCCCTACGTTCGCGCGACCTGCAACCCTGACGCTGACAGCTGGGTCGCTGACCTCATCGCATGGTGGATCGACCAGGACACGGGTCTGCCCATCCCTGAGCGATCGGGCAAGCTGCGGTGGTTCGTGCGTGTCGGCGAAGATCTGCGGTGGGCAGACGATCCCGCCGACCTTGCCCAGTACACCATGCTGAACGATGAGGGCGAGACGATACCCATCCCAGCGAAGTCGCTGACGTTCATTCCGGCCAAACTGACCGACAACAAAGCGCTGATGGCCGCCGATCCGGGGTACATGGCGTCGCTGCTCGCCCTGCCGCAGGTCGAGCGCGAGCGTTTGTTGGGAGGCAACTGGAAGATTCGGCCCGCTGCGGGTCTCTACTTCCAACGCTCATGGTGCCGGGTGGTCGACGCCATTCCCGTGGGGACCGTGTTCGGCGCCGGATATGACCTTGCGGCCACCCCGCCTTCACCTGAGAACCCGAACCCCGACGCAACGAGCCGCACGAAGATCGGCCGCACGCCGGAGGGACGGTACATCGTGGTCCACAACAACACCGTTCAGACCACGCCCGCCGGTGTCGAGACGTTCATCATGAACAACGCCTCGCAGGACGGGAAGGAGACGATCATTTCGCTACCGCAGGACCCTGGGCAGGCAGGCAAGAGCCAGGTCAAGGCGCTGACGCTCATGCTGTCCGGCTATACCGTGCGGTCGTCAACTGAGACCGGCGACAAGATCACCCGCTTCGGCCCGTTCTCGGCGCAGTGCGAGGCGGGCAACGTCGACGTCTATCGCGGTGAATGGAACGAGCCGTGGTTCACCGAGCTTGAGGCCTTCCCGAGCGCCAAGCACGACGACCGGGTGGACAGCACGTCACGCGCGTTCGAAGTCGTGGCTCTCCAGAAGCGCAGGCATTCGACGGCGGGGCTGCTAGGCTAAGGGCGGTAAAGGCGGTAAAGCCCGCGCCGTACCCTCCCCGCTATGGCGTTTCTTACCGACAGTCTTCGCGGGGCGATTGAGGCAGTCGGCCGCCTCAACCCATTCAGCCGAGGTTCCCTCGCGGCATCGACCGCGCTTCCCGGCGTCTTCTCCCATCAGCTGGCCCTCGCCGCCTACATGTCGTCCGGCATGCTTCGGAAGGTCATCACCCTTCCCGCCGCCGACCGCACGCAGAAGTGGCGAGACTGGCAGGCCGACAAGCCCACGATCGAACTGATCGAGAAGGAAGAGAAGCGCCTCGGCCTGCGCGCCAAAGTGAAGCAGGCCGAGGTCCTGCGCGGCATCGGCGGCGGCGCCTTGATTCTCGTGACCGCTGGCGACCATGCGAGCGAACTGAACCCGGAAACGATCCAGAAGGGTGGCTTGATCGCCGTCAACGTCGTTTCGCGCTGGGAGATCACGCCGAGGACTTCGATAAGGAGCTTGCCTCGCCCACGTACCGGATGCCGCGGCGATTCCGGATCGACAGCGACGGCCGCCAGGCGACGATACACCCGAGCCGTGTCATACCGTTCCGAGGCGATCCCATCCCGGCGGGAACGTCCGTCAGCGACGAGGAAGTGTACTGGGGCGATAGCCAGCTTCTGCGCGTCTTCGGCGCCGTGCAGAACTCCGACCATGCGCAGACCTGGTTCGTCGAGCTGATCCGCAAGGCCAAACTGCTGCGCATCGGTATCCCCGACCTTCTCGACATGATGGGCAGCGAGGCGGGCAAGCAGCAGCTCAACGAGCGCATCGCCTTGATCGCCAGCTCGGAAAGCACTCTTAACGCGACGGTCTACCGCTCCGGCACCGGCACGGACGACCCCGGCGAGAAGATCGACGACTACCAGATCAACTGGTCCGGCATCCCCGCGTTCATGGACGCGATCGACCAGCGCATGGCCGCCGTGTCCGGCATCCCCTTCACCAAGATCATGGGCCGCTCGCCCGGCGGCATGAACGCCACCGGTGACCACGACACGGATAATTGGTGGGACACGGTCGGCGACGGGCAGGAAAACGAGACCCGGCCCTGCTTGGAGCAGCTGGACCCGATTCTGATCCGATCGGCGGGCGCCAAGAACCCGGACAAGGTCTGGTGGCTCTGGGCTCCGCTTCGCAAGCCGACCGAGAAGGAAGAGGCCGAGACCTTCGACTTGCTCATGGACGCGATCACGAAGCTGATCGACACCGGCATGTTGCCGGAAGAGGCCATGTCCCGCGCGTGCAGAACCTGATTGAAGAGCGTGGCTATATGCCTGGGCTGGCCGACGCTCTCGCCAAGATCCCGGAGGCGCAGAGGTTCGGCCTCACCTCCGAGGATGACGAGACGGACGACGATCCGTCTGCCCTCCAAGCCGGAAAGGAAGGTGATCCTGCGTCTGCCGGGGGCGGGACGAATGTGCCCGCCCGCCGTGCTGTCAACGACGGGGGTGTGCCGACCGGCAGTTCCCCTTTTGAGGACGGAAATAAGCACCACTGGGGGCGCGGCGCTCGCGGCGGCCAGTTCAAGTCTGGACCTGGAGGGGGTGGATCACCGGGCGATTATGTCGGCAGGGCCATCGGCGGAGGGCGCGGGCAGAAGCAGCGACCGGTCGGTGACGTGTCGCCCTCTGCTGCGCGTCTCGTAAAGCAGCGCACAGGGATCGACATCGCAGGAAAAGAACTGCGGCTCGATCATTCCGGTATCGCACATGCCTGGAAGAACCACGGCCCCGAAGGCAAGGTGCACGGCGCGAAAGCGCTGACGAAGGGTGATCTCGTGCGCGCCGCCACCGGCCTCAACCAAGCAACTGACGTTCGTCCTGCCAAATCGCGCGGCATGAACGGCCCTCGCTTCGAGGCGACCTATACCAACCGTCGCGGAACGATGACGGTCATCTACGAGACGAGTTCGAAAGCCGTCTATCCGATGAATGCATGGTGGGTGAAATGACCACGGGGTTTGATGAAGCGAGCCTCAAACACACGTCCGAAACGACCCGTGGGAAGCTGCATTGTAGCGACTTCGCGGGCAGCGCGCAATGACGTATGATCTCTCAGCCATGGCGCGCCGAGCCAAACCGGGAAGCCGCAAACGCTCGATCGTCCTACGCGACATCGACCCACCGGGGACGCTTGCGACGAACCTGTTTCGGGCTGTGTATAACCCTGTGGTTCAAGCGTGGGCAGCCGGTGCAGAACGCATCATCGCCGCCTATGCCGCCACCGTCTCCGAGATGACGACGGACGCGCCGGCTGACGTCCGCGCCGAGATCGACGGCGCTGCCGAGCAGATCAACCGGCTTGTGCTGCTGCTGACGCCTGAGGTGCGAGACTGGGCACTTCGGACCGAGCAGTGGTTCCGCGGCAAGTGGCGCGGCGCAGTCCTTTCTGCCACCGGCGTAGACCTGGGCACCATGATCGGCGCCGGCGACGTGCGTGCCAACCTAGAGACCTCGATCGAGTGGAACGTCGCCCTGGTCAAGGACGTGTCCGACGTGACGCGGCAGAAGATCAGCAACGCCGTGTTCGATGGCCTGCAGAACCGGACACCGGCGCGCGATGTGGCGAAGACCATCCGGGACAGCGTGGGCGTGAGCCGCAGCCGGGCGACGCGCATCGCCTCGGACCAGCTCAACAAGCTGACCAGCGCGCTAGCGGAGGAGCGGCGCCGGGAGGCGGGAATCGATACGTGGATCTGGCGGCATAGCCGGAAAGCCCACCCGCGCCTCAATCATCAGGCGCGGGATGGGAATGAGTACACCGATGAGACGGCGCCGCAGGACCTGCCGGGAAGGTTGCCTTACTGCGGGTGTCGATCACAAGCAGTACTCAATTTCGAATAGCCGCCCAGACGGCTCAAACGGTGGAGAAATCCAAGCGTTGTCGCGTCTGGTAAAATCAGCGACAAAAAAAGGTAACGCTTCCAACCGCATGCAATAAAGTTGTAATTCATATTACCCAATCACCTACATTTTCAATACACCTATAACTATAGTGGAAATTGAAAATGGAGGATGGGATGCGCACGTCAATTGCCATTGCACTGCTAACTGCACTAACTCCGGTCATAGCGTCAGCCCAAGCCATTACCATGGTCGAAGAGAAATTCAATTCGGTTAAACAACTGGTGAAAGTGCAAAGAGCCGGGACATATATCCTTAAAGGGTCCTTCGGCATCTCTGGAAATGGAAATCAGCAAAATCCAACTTCGACCATAGAAATTCGCCAGAACGGCAACACTGTAGATACCAAGACTTTCAATTGGCAGGACGGCCCTGCCTCATTCAATTTCAGCGCTGTACTCACGTTGAAGGCGGGGGAAAACCGCATCTGGGTTTATGAAAAGTGGAACGAACGCGCCACTGCCAAGTCGCTGACTGTTAGCATTGTGCCCTCCAACAACGAAGACAATGCGGGCGATTCCAACGCTTGGTAGTTTGATTGCCCAGAAATGGAGTGGGTCGGCGGCGTCAGTAGACGCCGCCTCGCCTCACTTGAGGTAGGCCAGTCCGAACTTCAGCAGTTCAACGGCAACGGCTTTAATCAGCGGCATCCATACAGAAATGCCGCGCTTCTTCTTCCTGGGCATGGCAAAAAGCTCCATGACCCGGTGCACCGAGTAAGGTGAAAATATAAAGCTGGCGCCAGCTATGAAATTTGGAGGAGAAGAAGGTTGGTGCCTGACAGCCGCGCTGCACGAAGCCTGGCGCGTGAAGACGGTCACTCCCTCGCCGTGACTTCCATCGAACCGGCATATTTTGTGTATGCTGATTCCCACTCGAAATCAACACCCTCGACAATTAATCGTCTCGTTTAATTGCTAGCTTAACCAGCATAAGCGACTGCTTGCTCGGCATGATCACTTTCAAGTGAACCTTTTTCCAATCGTCACTCCCTGTCACGCATCGTGCGGGTAGGGGGCATTTACCACCTTTGCCCTCGACTACGTTGACCGCATCGCTAACCCAAGCGTGGTGGTCAGAGCCCGGCCGAAGCTGAACTATCAATTCGTCTCTCACCTCTTGGAGTATCTCCTCTTGGAGTATCTCCCCTTGGAGTATCTCCTCTGCATCGCTGATTGCGGCGGCATCGAAAGATGATCTCGGCGAAGGTTCTTGCATAGACATGGAGCACCGCTGACAGCGGTAAGCCACATCGTCCAGACTTAATATCCTCTCGGATATGCAATTTCGGGACAGCCTCACCCTTGACGCCCCCCGCCGCATCGAAGGCGGCGCCATGGCCGTTCGCGCACGCGCGGCTCGCACCGGCGTCTATCAGTACGGTGGCTCCGAGGTTGACCCTGACAACAAGCACGGCCACCGCGATACCGCGCTGGTCAACGTGCTTCGCGACGACGACACCGTCTTTGACGAGAAGTCCGTCCGCAGCTTCATCGGCAAGCCGGTCACTGACGACCACCCCGCCGCCCCCGTGACCACCTACAATTGGCGTGACCACGCGCGCGGCACGATCATGGGCGCGATGCGCGACGGCGATTACCTCGCCTTCGACCTGCTGCTGACCGACGCCGAGGCCATTGCCAAGGTCGACGGCGGCAAGCGCGAGCTGAGCAACGGCTACAGCAGCGACCTCGAATTCGGCGACTTCACGGCACCAGACGGCACCAAGTGCCAGGCCCGCCAGAAGTCCATCACCGGCAACCACGTTGCGCTCGTCGATCGCGGCCGCGCCGGTTCCGAGTGCGCCATCAAGGACGGGTTCGCCGTCTGCGACGCCCTTCCCTCCAACATTCTCGATTCACTCACTCAGGAGAGCCCTGTGCCGAAGATCGTACTTATCGACGGGCTGTCCGTCGATGTGAGCAATGCGGACACCGCCGCCGCGAACATTGCCACCCTCCTCGCCGCCCGTGACGCCGCCAATGGCAAGGTCGCAGGCCTGGAAACGCAGGTCGCCACCCTGACGGCCGAAAGTCAGACCAAGGACGCGAAGATCACCACGCTCGAACAGCAGGTGAAGGATGCCAAGCCGACCCCGGCCCAGCTGCGCGACGCAGGCAAGGCGCTGATCATCGTCGCCGACAAGGCCAAGACCCTCGGAATCACCGTCACCGACGAGATGGACGAAGCCGCCATCATGTCGGCCACCGTCTCGAAGCAGATGGGCGACGCGGCCAAGGACTGGACCGCCGACCAGATCGCCGCCTCGTTTGCCGTGCTGACCAAGGACGCGAAGGTCGAGGACAACGGCGTGAAACCGCTCGGCTCGCCCATCAATCTCGCAGACGGGGCCGCGGCCTGGAACGACAACCTGTTCCAGTCGGCCGGCGTATCCATGAAGAAGGGAGCGTAAGACATGGCCATCCTGACCGAAGGCATCCACACCGCTGGATTCCTCATTTCCGAAGCCAAGGGCATGTACCGTTCGCGCGACCAGGTAACTGTAGCCGGCGGTGCGTCGCCGGGCCTCGTCGCCGGCACCATCCTCGGAAAGCTCACCTCGGGCGGCAATTTCGTCCGCTATACGCCGGGCGCTTCGGACGGCTCGCAAACCGTTGCCGGCATCCTTTTCGAAGGCGTAGTCGGCACCGCCAAGCGCACCGTCGTTTCGCGCGACGCGCAGGTGGTCGGCGCCCATCTGACTTACTCTGCCGGCGCCGACGCCGCAGCCATCGCAACCGCCAATGCCGCGCTCGCAACGCTCGGCATCATCGTACGCTAAGGGGCCCTACAATGGCTGGAATGGACGTCTTCAACTCGTCGGCCTTCTCGATGACTTCGCTCACCGGCGCGGTCGACAAGATGGACTTCAACCCGCAGCTTCTCGGACAGCTTGGCCTGTTCGACGCAATGCCGGTGCAGACCCGCGATATCTGGGTCGATCGTCGCGGCGCCACGCTTACCCTGATCCCGTCGTCTCCGGTTGGCGCACCGCCGACCGAACTGACGCGTGACAACCGCGACGCTGTGCCGCTCCGCACGACCCGCCTTGCCAAGGGCTTCACGCTCTACGCCGAGGAAGTCCAGGGCATCCGCGCTTTCGGCTCGCAGACCGAGCTTCAGTCGGTCCAGACCGAATATCTGCGCCGCATGTCTCGTGTCCGCAATGACATGGAGTTGACCCACGAGTTTCACCGCCTCGGTGCTCTCCAGGGCCTGCTGCTGGATGCAGACGGAACGACCGTCATCTACAATTACTTCACCGCCTTCAACGTCGCGCAGCCGTCGGCCATCAGCTTCGCGCTGAACGTCGACACCACCGACGTCCGCGGCAAATGCGCTCAGGTGATCCGCTCGATGAAGCGCTCGTCAAAGGGTGCATTCACTCCGGCAACAAAGGTTCATGCGCTGGTCGGCGACGCGTTCTTCGACGCGCTCATCAACCATCCACAGGTGCGCGAAACCTACCTGAACTGGTCGGCTGCAGCGGATCTGCGTGGCAACAACAGCTTCGGCGATTTCGAGTACGGCGGCATCACCTGGCACAACTACCAAGGCACCGACGACAACTCGACGGTGGCCGTAGGCGTGGACAACGCCATCTTCTTCCCGGTCGGCGCGAACGACGTGTTCAAGCAGGCTATGGCACCGGCTGAGTTCGGCCCCTACGTCAACACGCCGGGCCAGAACGTCTACGCGCTGAACATCGTCGATCTCGAACGGCAGGCCTACACGCGCGGCGAGCAGTACAGCTACCCGCTGTATTTCAACCAGCGCCCCGACCTGATCCGCACCGGTACGAGGACGTAAGCCATGAAGTACAAGGTGACCAACAACGACTTCCGCGCGAAGGCATTTCGGACTCCGGCCGGCGTGAAACTGGTCGAACCGGGTAAATCGGAAACGGTCGAAGTGCTTGAACCGATCGGCGAGAGCGAAGGGCTCGTGGCAAAGCTTCTCGATGATGGCGACGATACGGGCGAAGATCTGCCGAAGCTCAAGGTCGATGAACTCAAGGCGCTGGCTGCCAGCGAGCAGATCGACCTGGGCGACGCGACCAAGAAGGACGACATCATCGCAGCGATCGAAATGGCCCGCGAAGGCTGATCCGGTCGCGCCGACCTGAAGTGTGGGGCCGCTGCTCAACCGGGCGGCGGCCCTTTTCGTGAGGACCATATGCCCTACGCACGCCTTCCCCTCGCCACCTTCAAGGCCAAGTACACCGCATTCTCGACCCTCACCGAGGAGTCGTATGCCATTTGGGCTTTGGAAGCCGAGGGCCGCGTCGGTGGGAACTATGGCGATCAGCAGCAGAGCGCGACCGAGCTGCTAACGGCTCATCTGCTTGCCCTGAATGGCGTGGGCTTAGCTGCAGGTGTCGGCACGCTCGCGGCGACCGGCGCGACCAGTTTCAAGAGCGGAACCTTCAGCGCAACCCTATCGGATAGCGTCGTCGCCCAGCGCGCGAAGGGCGGGTACCAGTCCACCGTATGGGGTCAGCAGTTCGCCGAGATCCAACGCCGTCTGTTCGGCGGACCGCGCCTCGTGGGCTTCACCGGGACGCCTTGCTGATGGACCTTCCGGCCGCCTTCGCCGAGATCGGCCTTGGCTTCTCCTCGCTGTTCGGGGGGCCGTACTGGCCTGCCCGCGTTATCGAGCAGGTCGATCCTGTCTATGACGACGGAAACACCATCATCACGCCCGGCGGTGTCTCCTATCGAGCCTGCCAAGCGCAGATCGACACGGCCACCCAGCGCATGCGCGAGGCCGAGGGTTACGTGGACACCGATATCGCCTTCATCGTCCTGGCTGACACGCTGGAAGGCACCTTGAATACCGAGGCGCGCATCCAGATCACCGATGGGCCGCATGCTGGCATTTGGTCGGTCGAGCTGATCGAGCGGGACACTGCCGCCGCCGGGTGGGTCGGGCGCGGTCGCCGTGCCTAAGTCTCGGCTCATAGGCGCCAAGGCCCACGCAAACCGCCTCAAGAAGCTATCAGGGGAGAAGATGGTCCGCGAGGTCGGAAAGGCCCTGTTTGCCGCCGGTGAAATGATCCAGGTCGAGGCGCAAATCAGCATCACCGCCGGAGCGGTCAGCGGGAAGAAGCACGTACCTTCGGCGCCCGGTCAGGCACCGAACAACGACACCGGGACGCTGGCCGGGAACATCGAGACAAACCAGACGGCCCCGCTTGTCGTCGAGGTCAGCAGCAACGCGCCCTACGCGGGTGATCTGGAGTTCGGCACATCGAAAATGGCCGCCCGGCCGTACATGGCCCCTGCCCGTGACGCTAAAAGGAAAGAGGTCGAACAGCTCGTTCGCCGCGCCGTCGATAACGTCGTGCGCCAGAGCAAGTCAGGAGATTCGTAATGCAGACGGTGACCTTCGCTCGTGAGTTCCGGTACCCGCTGGGGAACAACCGCGAGGCGCGCTATCCGCCCAACGTCGAGATCGAGGTGACGGATGCCGTTGTCACCGCCGCCAGGAAGGCCGGCGCATTGAAGAAGGAGGAAAAACCGCGTGCCAAGCGACCTGCTGCGACCGACTGAGCGCGCCGCCGTCATCAGCCTGAAGGCAAATGCCGCGCTGCTGGACATAGTGGCAAAGACATCGATCGATCCCGTCGCCGAAGCGCCGGAATGGCCGTTTGTCCGCCTAGACGGAACGCAGTCGATCCCGGCCGGGCGCGGCTGCACCGCCCGCGCCGAGATCAGCTTCATGCTGCACAGCTTCGCCAAGCCACGATACGTCGATGACGATCCGGCCGGGGTGATGATAGAGACGGCCAAGGACCACGCGGGACGCCTGAACAGCGCGGTGGTGGAGGCGGTCCACAATCATGCCTTCACGTGGAAGGGCGGCGCTATCGCTTCATTGTCCGCTCGTCCCGCCTGATGCGCGATGGCGCAGAGGCGGAAGCTTGGCACGGCATTGCATCTGTGGTGGCGCGCGCCTTCCAGGGCTGATACGCTGGCCGGAATGGACCAGCCCCTCGCCGAGCGCATGCTGCGCGCCTTCCTAACACAGATGATCCGCTCAGAGGCCGTCGACCCTGACGACATCATCGAGGCGGCCGATCGTCTGTCACGAGACGGCGACGAGGAAGCTGCACATGCCCTCAAGTGCATGATCGTCGATGCATCGGCGCCGGAACAATCAGACTGGCAAGCTGACCGCGCCCGCGCCCGGTTCCACACCATAGAGGGCGGTAAGGCCGAAGACTGATCCGCGCCATGCTCCAGCAAACCACGCTGGAGATTTGCCGTGTCCGAGCCGAATAGCGCCGACTTCGCCCTCATCAAGATTCAGACCGATGCCGGGCCGCCGGCTGTCTTCACGCTGCTCTGCGGTATCGAAGGCGTCAACATCAACCGCACCGCCCAGACCAGCGAGCGCTATCGCCGCGACTGCGCCAAGCCGAACCGTCCCGGCACCCGCAAGCTGCGCGTCACCGGCTCCTCGTGGCAGGTCACCGGCTCAGGCAACGACAACATCGACCTCGAAACCGAGTGGACCGACGCTTTTGGCGTGCGGAAGATCTACGACGTCGAACTCTACAAGGACGACGGCACCGACGGCGGCGAGCTGATGGGCACCTATTCCGGCACCGCGATCCTGACGACCCGCAACCAGGCCTATGCGCAGGACGGCGACAGCGGCACGACCGAGGTCACCCTTGAAGGCGAAGGCCTGCTGGTCTGGACCGTCGCGCCGTAATGCCGGACACTCGGGTCGAACTCGATTTCGCCGACGGTCGCTATTCGTTCTGGCTCGCCCTGCCCCATGTGGTTGAGCTTGAGCGCAAATGCGGCGGCAAGTCGGTTTTTGCCATGTACGATGCGATGGGCGCCGGGCTCGGCACGGTCGGCGACGATCCCGTCTACATGGGTGGCGGTACGGCCATGGTCACGGAGATCCGTGAAACAATTCGCCTCGGGCTTATCGGCGGTAACTCTGGCTTGGTCGACGGGACTGAAATCGAAGTCGGGCCGAACACTGCTCGCAATCTCGTCGATACCTACACCTTCCCTGCGCGCCCGCTGGTCGAAAGCCTCCATATCGCCTGGACCATCCTTCATGCAGCGATCGTCGGCATCGACCTAAAAAAAGCGGACGGCGCGGGGGAGGAGCCGCTGGCCCCCAGCCCCTCCGAAAAGGACAGCTGATCGCCAACTGCGGCGGCATGCATCTGGATTGGGAGCGACTATCCCTCTCAGGATATTTCGAGGCGCTGGAGGCTCATAACGAGGCGCATGCGGCGCCGGGCGAAGATGGGCGCTCGGTAGCTGATCCCGAAAGATTGCGGCGGTTTGTGGAGGCGCACCGGACAGCCAATTTCTCGTAGGCGCCACAGTGTGATCTCGATCACGGAGAATTAAGCGATTCCACGTATCGGTCGAATTGGGCGAATCATCCGAAACGGGGGAATTATGAATCAAGCTGCGCGCATCGTTGCGTCGCTGATTGCCGTGGCGATCAGCACGCAAGCACTAGCTGCACCGAAGATCATTGTTCAGCCGATCCAGCAGGCTGACGAACACATCCGATACGATCACGGCTCTGCGACCGTCGATATCTTCTCGGAATCCGGCTCGGTGCAGGTCAGGCCCGCGCCGATGGACCACGGTAGCCTAGCTTTCAATGTCGCGGTCTATAACGACGCCAGCCAGAGCGCGAATGTGGATGTCGGCAGCTTCTCGCTCACTTCCGAGGGTGTAACCGTCGCCGCGCTGTCCGTGGACGAACTGGAACGCAAGGCGAAGAACCGCGCGACCTGGGCAACCGTTGGCCTTGCGCTTGCAGGTGGCCTTGGCGCTGCTGCTGCAGCATCACAGCGCGATCACTATCGCAGCACCCTTTACACGCCGCGTGGGGCCTATCACTACACCTACAGCGCGCCTAGCACCGCTGGTCAGATACAAGCTGTTGCGATTGCTGGCGGTACTGCCTACGGAATCGCATCGATCCAGAACCAGCTTGATCGCACGCTGAACGACTTGGGCGATCAGATCATCCAGATGAGCACCGTGGATCCTCACGAGAGCTACGCAGGGAAGATCGTTTTCAACAAGGTGAAGTTGCCTAAGCTGCCGGCGCGGGTCACCATGATCGTGGACTGGAACGGCCAGAAGTACCCGTTCACCTTCCAGATTGCCAAGCCGGGCACCCCGGCACCGCCGTTCAAGCCATCGACGATCGAGCCTGAGCCGCAGCCTCCTATCATCATTCAGGTGCCTCAGCCTGCAGAAGTGAAGCCTGAATCGATCCCAGGGGCCCAAACGCCGACAAAATGATTGCTGTGGAGCGGCACTAGGGCCGCTCCAATTACCACTTGCCGCATTTCGCTGCATCTTCTGGCGTCTTAGCCAACTCAATGCACTGACGAATGATTGACGCTGAAAGCTCATCGGAAGCTCGTTCGGCGCTCGACTTCTGTGGGAAGGCGCCACCTTGCGCCGCCAGCCATAGAGCGAACCCTATAGCCCCGAAGCACGCTAACAGAGACGCCCATATAGCTGCGGTATTCATCATGCCATTGGCATCGCGATATGCCGGGTTCGCAATGATTTCCAAGGCCTTCACCACGAGATATAGGCACCCAAGCCAGCCAATAATTTGCAGCATGCCGTTCCCCAAAAGCGGTAATTGTCCATAGCTTACGGCCCTAGCCTGCCGCAATGGCCGAAATCGACCCTGTCATCCTTCAGCTTCGCGCGGACGTTGCGAAGTACCGTGTCGATGTCGAGAACACGACACGCCGGGTCAACACCCAGCTCGATAGCCAAGGACAAGCGGTAGTTAGGCTTGAGCGCCAGTTTTCGGCTTCCTCCGCCAAAATCAGCACCAGTGCACGGGCAATCGCAACCTCGCTCGCCGCAGGGTTTTCCGCCCGCGAGGTTGCGGCCATGGCCGACAGCTACACCCGCTTTACCAACCAATTGAAAGTCGCTGGTCTGGAGGGCGGGAACCTTGCCGGCACGCAAGAGCGCCTCTTCCAAGTCGCCCAGAAAAATGGCGTCGAACTGGAAGCTGTCGGCACGCTCTACAGCCGCGCCGCGCAGAACCAAAAGGAACTCGGCGCCAGTACCAGTGATCTCGTCGACCTGACACGGGCGGTCTCCGCTCGCTGCGCATCAGCGGCACCAGCACGAACGAAGCTTCGGGTGCCCTGCTCCAGCTCGGCCAGGCGTTAGGCAGCCCGCGTGTACAGGCGGAAGAGTTCAACAGCCTGCTCGACACGATGCAACCCCTGCTTCGGCAGGCGTCGCAATACATCGACGGCACCGGCGGCTCGCTCGCCGGCCTGACGCAGAAGATCAAGGATACCAAGGGACCAGGCGTCTCCAACGTCGAGCTATTCCGCGCGATCATCCGGGCAATGTCGGATCTGGAGAAGCAGGCCGCCAGCACCACCCTCACCATCAGTGGCGCCTTCACCAACCTGACGAATGCGATCACGAAGTTTATAGGCGAGACGGACAGTGCGAACGGGGCAACAGCCACGATCACCGGCGCCATAAACCTTCTCGCCGATAACCTCGATACAGTCACCGAGGCGCTTGCCGTTCTCAGTGCGGTCATGCTTGGACGTTTTGTTGCGGGCATGGTGGGCGGTGCGGCTGCCACAGGCGTTGCATCGACTGCGATCTTTGCGCTGCAAGCCCGAGCCGCCGGTGCCGCAACTACAATGGAGGCCCTTGCGTTCGCTGGCAGCACGGCTGGACGATCGCTGTTGGCTGCATTCGGCGGACCTGTCGGGCTTGCTGTCACCGCCCTCACTGTCGGCATAGGCTATCTGTACAATGAGACGGCGAAGGCCGATGCTGCCGCCGGATCCCTGAAAGCTACCATCGATGCGCAAACAGCCTCGCTGGAAAGTGTTCGTGCCGCGCAGGTGACAGCCGCCGCCGAGACCAACAAGCTGACAAGCGAACAGCGGGCCGCGCTTACGGCCACAGCAAATCTAACAGGGGAGGCTGATAAGCTGGCGGAAGCCTGGGGCCGCGTCGCGGCTCAGGCGAAAGCTGCGTCGGTCGAACAGGCAAGGGCAACTCTTTCGAAAGCGCGCACAGCTGCGATCCAGGCGCGCGACAGTTACAACGCTCGCGTCCAACGTGAACTCGACAATCCCGCCAACCGGCCCATTGCAGAGCGAGGTCTTAGCAAGGGCGTTCTGAACGATCCTGCGGGCGCGCTCGCGAGTGCTCGGAAAGCCGCTGGCGCCGAAAAGAAGTTGTATGACGATGCTGTCCAGAATGTCGTGGATTTCCGGAAGCAGTACAACGAGGAAGTTGAGAAGCCACTAGCGTCATTCAAGCCCGCTCCCGCCGTTGCCCCACCAGCAACCGACACCAAAAAAGGCGGCAAGAAGGCCTCCGGAAAGACCGGCCCCGATCCGGCGGACGTTGCAAGCCGGTTCAAAGATGATCTCGCTGCTGGACAGATGGCGATCCTTCAGGCTCAGGCCGACGCCATCGGCACCGCAGATGCTCGCAGGGGACTCGAGCACGACCAGATTGAGTACGAGCGCGCGCGGAACAGACGGCAGATCAAGGCCGACACGGATACGACCAACGCCCAAAAGGAGCAGCTCCTCCTCCAAAACGATCGCATTGCCGAGGAGCGCCGCAAGGCCGTAGGCGCCGAGGCGTTGCGGGAGGCGCAGGAGAGCCAGCGTCGGGCCGCCGATAACAGCGCCCAGTACGCGCAAGAGGCATTGCGCGCCGACGCCAGCTTGGCCGCCACCCGGCAGGCCAGCCTCGCTGCCAACCTCCGCATTCTCGACAGCTTGGAAGCTCAGGAGAAGCTGCACCTCGAAGCGCAGATCGCAGTGGGCGAGATCGCTGATGCCGAGAAGGCTCGCGCCGACCTCGCGCGCACTCAGGCAGCGCGCCGGACCTTGTTGTAGCGCATGGCCGGTAACGCCTGGGCTCGCTGCTCAGTAGCTCAGCCAGTCGAGTTCAGCTTCCTCGACGGCCTCGAACATATCCCCATCGGCGCCGCAGTCCCTGAGCCGCTTTCGAACCGCTTCGGGATCGCCGTCGAGAGGGAACTGGCGATCAGCCCGGGCGGCCTTCACGAGGTTCGCCAGCAGGCCTGTGGCCTCGGTCTGGCGAAGGAGCCATCGGCCGAAGGCGCCGCGCTCGGCCGGTGGCAGCGTCCTGCCGCTTTCGCGCAGGCGGGTGTCGGGCGGGGCCGGCGTGAACGCGCGGTAATCGGCGCCGGCAAAATGCCCCTTGCTGCCCAGCAGGCGGGTGATTTCTCGGCGGAGATCTTCGGGCGTGCTCTTCTGGATATCCGTCATGACGGCGCCCGCCTCACTCGGCGGCTTCTGACAACAGATGCTGCCAGGGTTCGGGGCCGTTCAGATCGAGGCGTTTGATCGTCACCAGATCGCGAGTGATCTCAGCCTTCTCCCGCAACCGCTGGAGCACGGCGGGGAAGATGTCCACGAGCTGCACGTAATCGTCGATCGTCGCCCCTTCCCTGTCAGCCTGGGCATACCGGTGCCGGGCCAGCCTGAGCAGGTCCTCATCGGTCGTAAGCGTCCGACCTCGACCGTTGACGGTAGGAGACGCCCCAGAGCGAATGTTGCGATCTCAAGGCTGCGGTGTAGTTTGAATGAATGATAGCGCGAAA
>NZ_LGJH01000131.1 GCF_001298105.1 Novosphingobium sp. ST904
CCCGCTCGCGGACTTCAGGTGAAAATTTGTTGGTTGTCTTGCTCATAACGGATGCTCCTTCTCACAAGTTGGAGCCTCCTGGAAACCCGGGGCGCTTCAGAACCATGGTCGTGCCGGCTTATGCTCAGGCCCAGGATCAGGCGAGTACCAAGGGTCAACCTCAAAGCCAGGCTCAGGCCGCAAGGGCTGCGCGCGAGGGTGCGCGCGAAGAGGATATCAAGGAGAATATCCAGGAAATCATCGTTACGGCCCGGCGCAAGGAAGAGCTCATCCAGGACGTGCCGCAGGCAATCCAGGCCGTGACCGGGGCATCATTGGAGAAACTGAACCTCTTCAGTTTCGACGATCTCAGCAAAGTCGCGGCCGGCGTGAGCCTCAATCGAGCTGGCAACCTCACGACCATTCGCGGCGTAAGCTTCAACCCGACCGCGCAGACAAATCCGACCGTCGCGATGTATATCAACGATGCTCCGGTTCAACCGACCATCGTGTTCCAGTCGGTCTTCGACGTCGAGCAGTTCGAGATCCTGCGCGGTCCGCAGGGGACCATGCGCGGGCAATCCGCGCCGACGGGCGCGATCACGATCACGACCCGTAAGCCGAATCTCTATCGCCACGGTGCTACGGCCATGGCCACCTTCACCGATCGCGACGGCCGCACGCTTCAGGGCGCAGCAAATATCCCGATTGTCGAGGGCGTGCTGGGTATCCGCTTTGCCGGCATTCTCGATCATTCCAACAATGGCGGGATCAAGAGCGTCAACAATCCGGAGGATCCTTACGCCAATAACAATGCGTTCCGTGCAAGCGTCCGGTTCGAGCCGACCGACAACCTCAGCGTCAACTTCATGTACCAAAAGCGCTGGGTGAAGAGTCTGTCTTACGGCAGCGCCGTGTACGGCGACGGCGCACCGGGCGGAACGTTCAGGGCGTCAGGCTATGCGCTACCGTACGTTCAGCCGGTCGGCGTGAACGGCCCTGCTCTCGAAATCGGCGATCGCCGTGCAGTCGCCGAAAATGGTGATTTCGGGCGCAGCACTCAGGAGGTCGCAACTGGCCAGATCGAATATGTGCTGGCCGGCCAGAAGCTTTCCTATGTGGGTGCCTGGTCGAACAACGACACCCAGGTCAGCCGCAACTACGCCGACACCGCCAACCTCGTCGTCGGTGACTGGCCGGGACGCAGTCTCGATGCGACGCTGACCCGCTGGACCCACGAACTGCGCCTTTCCTCGGATGAGCGGTTGCTTGGCGGACACCTCGAATATGTGATCGGCGTGTTCCATGAGAACGAGAAGACGGTCAATGTCGGCAACAACGGCGTGACCTTCCAGTCCGGCGCCTTCGGTTCGCCCCTGGGGGCACCGATCGCCCAATCGCCCAATCTCGATTTCTCGACGACGAGCCTCTACAACTCCAACACGAAGCTGAAGGAATGGTCGTATTTCGGCACGTTGACGCTTCATATCGACGACAAGACCGAGCTTTCGGGCGGTATCCGCTTCATCAACGAGAGCAAGGACGGCTTGCGGACCAACTCCCAGAGCGCAGGGTATCGCGCTGAAGCTTCATGCGTCACTCCGGGAGGCATTCGCGGCCGGACGTACGCCAACGTCTGCGACGTTCCGGTCGCCTCCCGTGTAACCGGCACCATCCCCGACGTCTGGAAAAAGACGCCAACGGTCTACAGCGCCTCGCTCTCGCGTCACTGGACGAACGACGTCGTCACTTACTTCAACTATGGCAGTTCCTGGCGTCCGGGACCGACGCAAGGTAACCTGATCAATGGCGCGAATGATCCGACCCTCTCGGCATTGACGAACCTGAAAGACGAGAAGACCAATTCCTATGAATTGGGCCTGAAGACTTCCTGGCTCGATCGGCGCCTCAATCTCAATCTTGCCGTCTATCACCAGGATTACACGAACTACGTCTATTCGGTCCTCACCGGCATCCCGTATCTAGCGGATACCGGAGTTCCAGGCACGACACCCGCCGTCACGCTCGCCGTACCGATGAATTCTAACATCGATGCAAAAGTCGACGGCGTCGATTTCGATTTCAACTTCGCGGCTACCAAGAACTGGACGATCAGCGGCGGTGCCAGCTGGGCGAATGGCCGCTTCAAGAACCAGCTCATTCCCTGCTGGGACGGCAATTTCGATGGCGTGCCGGACAACGACACGAGCATGCTCTTGCCTGCATTCCTCTTGCCGCCCGGCGTCCAGACCGGTGTCCAACGCTTCCAGAGCCGCGGGATTTCGATCGCTGAGTGCAAGGTCAGCGGCAGGTCGGCGCTGCAGCCGAAGTGGAATGCGACGCTTCGTACCGAGTACTCGCACCCCATTTCGAACGGCACAGACGCGTTCATCAGCGGACTGCTGACCTACACACCCAAGAACCCCTACGCGAACGCGACTTACACGGTGCCTGACTATGCGCTCGCCAATCTCAACATCGGTGTTCGCAATTATGAGGCCGGCTGGGAACTCCAGGTCTTTGCCCGCAACCTCTTCGACACGCGCACCGTGACGGACAAGGGCGTATCGGCGGTGACCGACACGCCTGATGTAAGCAGCACGTTCGGCGTCTCCGGATATCGCAGCTACGCCGCTCTCGCGCCTCGGGAGCTGGGGATCACCTTCCGTTACTCGTTCGGCTCAAGGTGACGCGCGCCGATGATTAAGCAATTTCCAATCCAGTATCTGATCGGAGCACGGATCATGAAAAATCTCTAAATTCCCTCTCGTCCCTTGCTTTGCTGGCATGCGCCTGCGGAGCTGCGATGCCGGCCGTCGCATCGGCAGCCGAAACGCCCGCGCCGGCTCAGTCCACGCCCGTCAAGCCTGCCTATTCGACGGGCAAGACGCAGCTCGCAACGCTTCTGGCCGACCCGGCTGCCAAGGCGGTCCTTCAGAAACACATCCCCGAATTGCTGAATGGCCAGAACATGGACCAGGCGTCGGGCATGACGCTGCGGGAAATTCAGGACGCGGTAAAGGCTTACGCACCCGACGTGCTGTCGGACAAGGTCCTTGCCGAAATCGACAAGGATCTTGCCGCACTGCCGCCAAAGCAGTGAGCAGCCTTAACATGCTGACAAGCGCGACTGACCGGCATCGTTGAGATGTCGGTGCTTCGCCCCGAGGAAGATGCAATGCGGATCGCGGCCGAATTCGGCTGTGGTCCGCTTGCGGAAAGGATCGGGCTTTCGGAATTCGAAAGCTTTGATGCGCCTCACGATGACTTCCCGGGAAAGTCCGGCTTATTGCAGGAGCCATGAGCTCCAAACCGTCATCGTCCCAGATCGATATTGCTGCTGCCCGGCTCCGTTCGCTTGCGATGGCGACGCCAGACGGTGAACTTCTCGGCAGTGAGGACGATGTGATCGGATCTCTCGGGGTTTCGCGGATCACTGCTCGCCAGGCCGCCCGCCTACTCGAGCGTGAGGGTGTGCTCACGGTCAAGCGCGGAAAGCATGGCGGCTACTTTGCCGCACGACCTAGCGGCGACATGATCGAAACCGTCGTGTGCTCTTACATGAACACGCTCGGTCTCAGCACCAAGCATACCGGAATGGTTGCGACCTCGCTTTGGATCGAAGCCTTGCGGGAGGCTGCGGGCGCCGAGAGGGCGGCGGCTTTGGCCATGGTTGATGAGCTATCGCCGCTTTTTGAAGATCTCGATCCCGAGGCAACTCTGGAGGAGGTGTCAAAGCTTGAACAGCGGATGCGAGCTGCTGTTTTCAAGCTGATTGATGGTGCTTACATCGACCTCATCTTTCGCATCAACGCCGCCTTTGCGCGCCAGCGCTTGACGGGTTGGACCGAGCAGCTCGATGCCGATCTTCACAGGCGCTTCGTCCGCAAATGGAAAGCTGCAAAGCTGATGGAGCTTGAAGGCATCGCGGATGGCAATGTTCTTCAGGCAGTGACCGCAGCCATGCATGAGCGCAGTCTCTGGGTTGGCCGTGGCGGCGGGAAATGGAAAGACGAGCCAGCTGTTGAACGTGTAATAGCCGAAAACAGCCTGCGCTAAGCGGAGCAACTTCCATACGGGCGTGTCACCGCGCGTATGTCCAGGACATTGAGCATCTGGTCAGGCCGAGCAGGGGGAAGGGGGCAGGCGAGATCG
This sequence comes from Novosphingobium sp. ST904, assembly GCF_001298105.1. Taxonomy (GTDB): domain Bacteria; phylum Pseudomonadota; class Alphaproteobacteria; order Sphingomonadales; family Sphingomonadaceae; genus Novosphingobium. Next base: position 4,135 of record NZ_LGJH01000131.1, read on the forward strand.
TTGCTCTATTCGGGTTCGATGAAGGTCAATTCCAGCGGTACGCCGTGCGGATCGAGAAGAAATATCTGCGCTAAGCCTGGGGTGATATGGTCGGCCTCAGCATACTTGATACCGGCATTGTCCAAGCGGGTTTTCATTGCCGGCCGGTTGCTGCAACGCAGCGCCACATGATCGACACTGCCGGTCGTCGTGCCCTCAGGCTGCTTCAGTCTGAGATGGATGATGGGATTTCCTTCGTCATCGTACAGCCAATGAGCCTGATTTCCCATGACGACAGGCCCTGGCCGGTAGGTAAGGCCCAGCGCACGCTCATAGAACTGGGCAGTTCGCTCGGGATCCATTGTCCTGATATTCACGTGATCGATACCGGCAACGGCCATTGCTAATGCCCTTCTGAATGATTTTTTGATGTCTGATCCGTCGCGTCAGAGCACACAGCGCTCGGGCGCAAAAATGGCCTGGATCATCAGCGTTCCGACCAGACTGACGCTCTGAGATTGGCACTCGTAGGAAGATATGTCCTGCTGGATTGGGGTGCGGGATCTTCGATATCGCCAGAGCGCATTGCTGATCGTCGCGATCCGTCAAGTCAGAGCAGCGAATCCTCGCGATTGTGTCTCGAAAGGCAGATGACCTGCGGAGATCCGTGGGCGGCTCGCCAAGAGGACAATTGGGAGAAGTGGCGTGACGGATAGTGACACCCAGGTGAAGATGGATATCAGCGACGTCGAATGGCGTCTTGGCCACAAGGTGGGCGGCGGGGAGCTGTGGGAACCCTGCAACAAGACCGATATCCGCCGCTGGGTCATGGCCATGGACTATGTGAACCCGCTGCACTGGGACCAGCGTTTCGCGCAGGAAACCAAGTTCGGCGACATCATCGCGCCGCAGTCGATCTGCGTCGCGCTCGATTATGGGCATGGCAACAATCAGGCCTGCGTCGGCCGGATCGAGGGCCAGCACATGATCTTCGGGGGCGAGGAGTGGTGGTGGTACGGCACCCATGTCCGCCCCGGCGACCATCTCAGCCATGAGCGGATCTTCACCGGCTACAAGCTGACCGATACACGCTTCGCGGGCCCCACCCTGTTCCAGCGCGGCGATACGATTCACCGCAACCAGCGCGGCGATCTGATTGCCAAATCGTGCCCCACGGTGATCCGCTATCTGGCGAAGGAGGCGGAAAAGCGGGGAATGTACGCCTCCAGCGCCGGTGCACCGCGCAAGTGGACGTCGGCCGAACTGGCAGAAATCGATCAGGTGCGCCGCGACTGGTTTCTCTCCAACCGCGAAGGCAAGTCGCCGCATTTCGAGGAAGTCTCGGTGGGGCAAAAACTGCCGCGCCGGGTGATCGGGCCGCACTCGATCGCCAGCTTCACCACCGAATACCGGGCCTTCATCTTCAACATCTGGGGCAGCTTCTATTGGCAGGGGATCGAGGGCGTTCCCGATTGCTGGGTCAATCAGGACATGGGCTGGATCGAAGGCTTCTCCTTCGACGAAGTGGGCGCAATGACCGATCCGCGTCTGCGTGACGGGCTCTACCTCGGCCCCTCGCGCGGGCATATCGACGACGGCCGTGCCAGCGAGATCGGGATGCACCGTGCCTATGGCTATGGCGCCACGATGGCGGCGTGGAATACCGACTACCTTGCGTTCTGGGCCGGGCATGACGGCATGGTCCGCCACGCCAAGAGCGAGTTCCGCGGCCGGCCTTCGAAGGCGACGTCACCTATATCGAGGGAGAGGTCGTGGAGAAGATCGAAAAGTCCGAATGGGGCTTCCCCGTCGTGCGCGTAGAAGTGCGGATGACCGATCAGGACGGCAAGATCGTCGTCACTTCCGTCAACGAAGTCCAGTTGCCGTACTGAGGAGGGCGGACATTGTCTTCGCACGATTTCGTCGTCGATCGCTCCGTCTCCATCGCGCGCGGGCTTCCGCTCAGCGAGGAGGTGGGGTTAGGAGAACTGACACTTGCCGGCTTCCTGCGGGAGGTAACGTCCCGCTTCGGCGGCCGTGAAGCGCTGGTCCACCGTCTCGACGACGGGTCGCGCGAGCGATGGAGCTATTGCGACCTGTGGGACCGATCGCGGGAAGTCGCCAAGGCGCTGATTGCGACCGGGCTGGGCAAGGGGGAGCGTGTCGGCGTCCTCATGACCAACCGCGCCGAATTTCTCTCGGCCATGTTCGGGGCGGCGCTGGCGGGCGGTGTCGCCACACCGCTCAGCACGTTTTCGACCCCGGCCGAGCTTGAATATCTGATCGGGCACTCGGCGGTATCGTATCTTCTTTTTGAGGAGAGCGTGCTCAAGAAGGAATTCCTTGAGATCCTTTGCGATCTCGATCCGCAGATCGCGGTGAGCACGGCTGGCCATTATGCCTCCAGCCGCTTTCCGTTCCTGAGGGAACTGGCCGTGGTTGGCGGGGAAGGGAGGGGCGCTGCCCGTTCCTGGCGCGCCTTTCTGGATCTTGGGCAGGCGGTGCCGGATGACAGGCTGGACGCGCGCGCGAAAGCGTAGTTCCGGCCGATCCGGGTGCGCTGTTCTTTTCCTCCGGCTCGACCGCGCAGCCGAAGGGCATCCTCTCCGCCCATCAGGGCGTATCGCTGCAAATGTGGCGCATGGGGGCGCCAGCAGGGGCTGAGTGACGCCGTGCGCAGTTGGACGGCCAACGGCTTCTTCTGGTCGGGCAATTTCTCGATGATTATCGGCGGCACCCTGTCGATGGGCAGATCGCTGATCCTTCAGCGCACCTTCCACCCCGCAGAGGCGCTGGATCTGCTCCAGTCGGAGCGGGTGACCTTTCCCTTCGCATGGCCGCATCAGTGGGAGCAGCTCACGGCGGCTCCAAACTGGCAAGCGGTCGATCTTTCCTCGCTGACGTTCGTGGATACGGCATGCCCGATTGCCGCTCATCCAACGGTCACGACCGCATGGATCGAGCCCAAGCACTGCTACGGCAATACCGAGACTTTCACGCTGAGCGCAGCGTTTCCGGCGATGACCAACGCTGAAGACGCCGCCGAGAGCCACGGCGTGCCGTTGCCGGGAAATCTGATCAAGATCGTCGATCCGCTTACAGGCCACGCGGTCCCACTGGGCGAGAACGGAGAGATCGCAGTCAAGGGGCCGACGCTGATGCTGGGATATCTCGGCACACCGTTGTTCGAGACTTTGGACGAGGAAGGCTACTTCCGCACTGGAGATGGAGGACGGCTCGACGAGCAGGGCCGCCTGCACTGGCAGGGCAGACTGAACGACATCATCAAGACCGGCGGCGCGAATGTCTCCCCGCTCGAAATCGACGAGGCCATTCGCGCACTGCCCGGCATCAAGATGAGCCAGACCGTCGGCGTGCCGCATGAAACGCTCGGTGAAATCGTCGTCTCCTGCGTGGTGTTCCATGCCGACGGCGAAATGAGCGAGGATGCGGTTCGCGAACGGCTGCGTACGGTACTGGCCAGCTACAAGGTGCCGCGCCGGGTCATCGGCCTCGACGAGCAGCAGTTGGGATTGACCGGATCGGCAAAGATCAAGACATCCGAACTCCGCTCGCTTGCGGTGAAGTGGCTGGCGAGCGAAACGGCCTGAACAGAATGACCTACTGCCTTCCCCAGATCGACAGGCAGACAGGACAAGGGAGCGAAATGACGAACTTCCGGATAGGCAATGCTCAGGTGGGTTCCGTGTTGGAAATGGAGCTCACCGGCCGGCCGATTGCCTCTCTCGGGGCTTCGGACGAGCTCGTGGATCGCCATCGCTCATGGCTGGAGCCCCATTTTCTTCAGGCGGGAAACACCTGGAGCCTGAACTTTCGCAGCTGGGTGGTACGCGTCGATGATCTCGTCATCGTCATAGACCCGTGCAACGGCAACGGGCGGCCTAATATCATGCCGATGTTCGACATGCTCGACATTCCATATCTGGAGCGGTTCGAGGCGACGGGTATCCGCGTGGAGGACGTCGATTACGTCTTCTGCACCCATTTCCACCACGATCACTGCGGATGGAATACGCAGCTTCGCGGCGGCAAATGGGTGCCGACTTTCCCCAATGCGCGCTACCTTTTCGTGCAGCGGGAGTACGATCGCTGGCATCCCGACAACGCCGCCCGCTTCGCGTCCTTGCCCTACAACGACGGCGTGTACGAGCGGTCGATCGCCCCGGTCGTGGAAGCGGGCCTCGCCGATTTGGTCATGGAGCCGCACCGGGTTTCGCCCAGTCTCGCCATAGAGCCGGGGCACGGACACACGGCAGGCCATTGCATGATGCGCCTGTGCTCCAGCGACGAGGAGGCGGTCTTCGCGGGCGATGCGATCCATCACCCGCTTCAACTGATCGATCCGACCATAAAGTTCGGCGACCATGACGATTGGGGAGCGGTCATGGAGACGCGGCGCCGTTTGGCGGCCGACAGCCTTGAGCGTTCGACGCTGATTATTCCCGCCCATCTGCCATTCCCCCATGCCGGTTACGTGCGGACGGCGGATATGGGGATGTGGTTCGAGGCCTACGCGCCAATGCAGGCTTAGCACTTAACAGGAGGTCTCCCTATCGCCGCCAACCTCCATTTGGTGGCGATAGGGAGCACAGGGCCTGCTCAGGAGGGAATGCGACCGCCATTCACGCCGATTGTCTGGCCCGTGACATAGCCTGTCGCCTCAAGGCACAGCCAGGAACAGGCGTTGGCGATGTCGTCAGGCTCGCCCGTGCGGCGCACAGGGATCATGCTGCGGACGGTTTCCAGCGGGATCGGGAACTTTTCCTTGTTCGCCTCCGACATCACCGTGTTCATGACCACTCCGGGCGGAATGTTGTTCACGGTAATGCCGAGGGGCCCCAATTCAGCCGCGAGGGTGCGGGTCAAGGTGATGATCGCCCCTTTGGATGAAGAGTAAGGCGCCATGAGGGCCGATCCGGTCTGCGCGCTGGATGATGACATGTTGACGATGCGCCCCCAACCGGCAGCGATCATGTCGGGAAGGACCACCTGGGTCATGATGAAAGTGCCCTTGACGTTCACTTCGTAGATCCGCTCCCAAAGTTCGTCGGTGACGTCCAGGAACGGTGTCGTATCCGTGATGCCCGCATTGTTGACGAGGACAGTGATCGGCCCGAATTCTTTCCGGATCCTACTGACGGCCGCCGCCACCTGTCCGCGGTCGGCGATGCTGGCCTGAACGGCGATGGCGCGTCCGCCTTCGGCGTTGATCTCGTCTGCCGTTCTCTGGGCATCGTCGAGAAGAATATCCACGACGCCTACCGCCATGCCGTCTCGGGCGAGCCGCTTCGCGCAGGCCTTCCCGATCCCGGATGCAGCGCCAGTCACCAATGCCGTCTTGTTGGTCATCGCCTTCTTTCCTTTCCCATGGACAGTGCTCCCAGAGAAAAGACCCGGCCGGCGATAATCGCCGACCGGGCAAGGAGGGAGCGCAAATTGCGGTGAACTCAGAATTCTTTCTGGATGCCGATCTGGAAGATGCGGCCAAGGGTGAAAGCGACGCTGGGGTCGTATCCTGCCTGACCGACATTCTTGTAGACCGGAGGGTCCTGATCGAAGACGTTGTTGACGTTGAAAGTCACGGCCAGCCCATCGGTCAGGCCGCTTCCCTTGAACGCGTACTTGAAGAACAGATCGACCGTGTCGAAAGACTTGATCCGGGTCTGACCAAACGCCGATGGCTGTCCCGCATCGCCGCGCTTGTAGCCGGCCGAATGATACCATGTGGCCTGCGCGCGGAACCCGTGGATCGTGGTTCCAAGGGTGGACATGATCCGGGCCTTGGGGGTGCCGAATGCCAGTTCGTCGACGACAGCTGCCGTCGGGCTCATCTGGGAGTCCTGCGTGAGGCGAATGTTCCCGGCTACCCTTGCGTCGAACGATGCGAAACTCGTGTCGAGCACATAGCTGACATCGAAATCGATGCCGGTCAGCGTGGATGTGCCGAGATTGCGCACAAGGGTGTCGAGAACGACGCCGACCGGAATACCTGCCCCGCCGGCAGAACTCACAAGGGCCTGAGCCGCCGAAGTGGGATTGAGGATCGTGAAACCGGCATTGGCGGGGTTTTGCAGGCCGGCAACGATGGCCGCCAGTTGCTGTCCGCTTGGACGGAAGATCCAGAGATTGGGGAAGTTGTTGTAGAAATCGGTGAGACCGGTTCCGGTTACGGGTCGGCCGATCGTCCCTTTGAGGTCGATGTGATAATAGCTCGCATCGAGCGTAAGCCCGGGAATGAACGGAGGCTCGATCGTGGCCCCGACGGCCCAGCTCTTGGCGGTTTGCGGGGTCAGGCCGGTGACCGAGCCATTGCCCAGAAACACGCCGGTCTCTCCTGGGGCGAAGCTGTATCCGGGCGGCGGAGCAAGGAACTGGCCTGGCACGAGATTAGCCGAGGCAGTAAGCGGGCCTAGCTGATCGACGGGCGAGGGGGCCGTGAACGACTTGCCCCAGTTCGCGCGAATGGAAAGCCAGTCGATCGGCTTGTATGTCACGGCGAACTTCGGATTGAAGGTGTCGCCGAAGTCATTGTACTTGTCATATCGCGCCGAAGCGGAAAGCAGAAGGCTTTCAAGTCCAGGGCCGACATCGTTGAAGATTGGCGCCTGCACCTCTCCGAACAGCGATTTTACGGTCTGGGTGTACCTGACTATCGGCAGGAGCCTGAGGCTGGCGTCCGTCGTTTGCCGCGCGAAGTTGTCGCGCATGTATTCGCCGCCCAGCGCGACCCGGACGTCGCCTCCAGGAAGCTTGAACACCGGACCGTCCGCGATGAACCTGTAGTCGTAGAGTTCGTTGCGTCCAAATCCGCGCTCGTGCCCGTCTAGGATATTGGCAAGCACCGAGGGCGAGGTCGAGGCGATGTCGTAGGGATTGAGCGTCCCCGCGGCCAGCGCCGAGGCTTGGGCAAGCGGGTCGAGGACGTTGTTGTCGTAAGTGACCTTGCTGCGGCCATAGCTGAATAGCGCGCGGGCCTGCCAATCACTGCCTAGCTTTGCCGTAAGCGTCGGCGTGACGCTCCAGGACTGGAGTTCGGTGTCCTGACGGTTGGAACGCTCGCCGTCGACGGGGCCATAGTTGAAGCGGACCGTTTGGGTACGGCCGCTGTTGGCATCGCCCGTGTTGCGGTAGAACGGGTTTGCCGAGGTTACCGTGACGGTGCCGGTCGTGCTGCCCACAGCGCCCAGTGTGCCGCCGAAGCCCGTCGTCTTGCGATCGGCGTAGTTCGCGGAGACGTCAGCGCTCAACCAATCACCAAGGTCCTGCGTCAAACGGGCAAAAACGGTATTGAGTTCGTTGCGCGGATAGATCGCCTGGTCCTGAGATGGGTCGCAGGTGTTGGGTCCGCCGGCCACAAGGCCGCTTCCGGAATTTACGTAGGTGGTCGTTCCGATGGTAGTCGTGGGATCGGCGCAATTGCGGCCGACGGGCACGCCGGTGTTCCAGTCGATACGCTTCACGTAGTCACGATCCGATCCGAAAATCGCATCGTGCCGCGAGTAGTTGTAAGCCACATAGATTCCGCCGCCCGTCCATTTCTTGCCGACAAGCAGGCCTGCGTCCCATGAGGTGTAGTCATCGCCGATGCCGACGCGGCCTTCGACTTTGACGCCATCATAAGTCTTGCGGGTCATGAAGTTGAGCACGCCCCCGAGGGCATCCGAACCATAGACCGCCGAGCCTCCGTCGAGCATCGCCTCGACCCGCTCGATGGCGATGGGCGGGATGATATCCGGATCGACAGCGATCTGCTGGGTTCCTGCGCCCACAACGCGGTGGCCGTCGATCAGAACCAGTGTCTGCGCGCCGCCGCTGGTATTCGCAGCGGGCAATGCGCGCAGGTTGGGTCGGGAAATCGGGTTGCTGCCGTTCGAGCCGGACACGGACGATACACCGGCTGGAACCAGCCCGAAGAAGTTGCTGACCTGGGGAATGCTTGCAAGGATCTCGTTGGTGCTGGTGCCGCCCGTAGCTTCGGCCTGTTGCTCATTCATGCCGACGACGTTGGAGCCGGCCGGAGCGATCCCGCGGATTAGTGTGCCGGTGACAACGATTTCGGAATCCGCCGTCGCTTGAGCCTGGGATGTCCGTCCTGGATCGCTCTGAGCGTGCGCAGTTCCTGTAGCTATCGCGCAAATTGCAGCGCCGGTGGCAAGCCGGCACGAGTAAGCCTTTAAGCTCGAAAGCCTCATAGTCCTCACCCCATCATTGCTTTTTATAATTAGGACACTGTATTATCGATTCTCGAATGTTGCAATGACGATATCGGCTTCTGCAACATGGATGGGAATGGGTGGAAGTAAGGCGTGGATGGCCGAATATATCGCCTGCAAAATCAACTTGGGCCTTGCTGTTGAAGGATTCTAAGGCGCTTGGGCAGGGGAATGAGCGATCTTGGTTTCATGTCGCTCGTGTCATAGATGATACTAAATGATGAGTGCTCTGGCAGGGGGAGGCGAGTGCCTATCTGATTTCAGGGCCTGAAATCCGACCACCATCGCTGCGGCGAATTTCGTTCACCCAAGTGGAGTGTCGCGATCTGTCAAGTTCGAGAGGTGCGTTCCGTTTCATCTGTTTGGCGACGCCGAAGGCGCTTCGGCTGACAGGCGAACCGGCACACGAAGAGATGGCGAGCGGCAACCGCGACGCATCCAGGGGAGGATTTCATGATTGGCCTGAACACCGCGCGATCTGCGTCCATTTTCGCAATCGCCTGCGCGTCGGCGAGCTGGCCAGTAATGGCGCTGGCACAGCAGTCCGCGGGCGACAAAGACGCACCGACGCCGACAGAAATCGTCGTGACGGCCCAGCGCCGCTCGGAAGCGTCGCGCGATGTGCCGATCAGCGTGACCTCGCTCGGGCCCCAGCAGCTTACCACTGCCAATGTGGAGAGGCTGTCCGACACGGCCAGGATCACCCCCGGCCTGCGGTTCGATACGCAAGGCCCGGCCGTGCAGCCCACCATTCGCGGCGTCGGCACGGCCATCACGACATCTGGCGGCGGCCCCAACGTTGGCATCTACATTGATGGGTTCTTCCAGGCCAACACCTACATGTCGGACTTCAACCTGCTCAACGTGCGCAGCATCCAGGTTCTGAAGGGCCCACAAGGCACGCTGTTCGGTCGCAACACCACGGGCGGCGCGATCCTCGTCACCACCGCCGACCCCAGCACCGAGACGAGCGGCGAGGCAAAGGTCAGCTACGGCCGCTTCAACGCGGTGAACGCGCAGGCTTACGCCACCTTCGGCATCAGCGACCGGGTCGCGATCGATGTCGAGGGGCTCTATCGGCGCGGTGACGGCTACTTCACGGACCTTTCGAACGGCAACGACAACATCGGCAAGTACGAGGATTGGTCTCTTCGCGTCGGTATGAAGGCCGACTTGACCGACGATGTTTCGCTACTGTTGCGCTGGGTCCACGCGGAGACCAACGATCCCACCACCCAGTTGGTCAACGCCGATGTCGACAACACCGGCGGCGCGGCTTCTTCGACAAGGTTTCGGCGGCCGGTCAGGCGATCTATGGAACCTCCAGTTCCAAGGGACTGCCGCTCGTCTACTTCTACGCGCCGTCGGGCACGTATGCGACCAAGCCGGGCGATGTGCTGCTGAATACGCCGGTCAGCTTCCGCACGAATTCCGATGCGCTTCAGGCGACGCTGAAGGCAGATCTGGGCTTTGCGGACTTCACCTCGTACACGCAGTACCGCAAGGACCTGTCGCCCTATTACGGCGATCTCGATGCCACCGCGATCCCGATGTTCAACATCTACGTGGGCGTCAATGACGAGACCTGGAGCCAGGAGTTCCTGGTGAATTCCAAGCCGGGCTCGCGGCTGCAATGGACGGCGGGGCTCAACTACTTCCAGATCCGCGACACCTGGGATATCGGCGCCAGCTTCGGCGGATCACCCTATGGGCCATTCGGCGGCTCCAGCACCACAACGAAGTCCTACGCGGCGTTCCTCGATGCGACTTATGAGGTGAACGACAAGCTGTTCCTGACGCTGGGCGGCCGTTACAGCCACGATACGGTTGGGGATGCCTACTTCATCACCAATTTCACCACCACCGGCTACACCGGCCCCAATGGCGAGGTTGTGCCCTGGACAGGCGGCGCGGGCGTGCCAATCCCGGTCCAGACCCTGAAGAACGACAGCTTCACGCCCCGCGCGGTGATCCGCTTCAAGCCCAGCGAGGAATCGAGCGTCTATGCGTCCTATACCAAGGGCTACAAGGCGGGCATCCTCAACGTGGGCGGCTATTCGCAGCAGCCGGTGAAGCCCGAGAAGATCGATGCCTTCGAAGTGGGCTACAAGTACGATGACCGGGTGTTCTCCGCCGATCTCGCGGGTTTCTATTACAATTACAAGAACTTGCAGGTTTCCAGCTATCAGAACGGCACCGCGCAGATCCGCAATGCCGCATCCTCGGAAATCTACGGTCTTGAGGCACAGCTGCGCTACAAGGTGAGCAGCGCGTTCTCGGTGCAGGCTGGCGCGTCATGGACCCACGCCCGCTACAAGTCGTTCAGCAACGCGCCCTACTACAGCTATTGCGATCCGGCGGTTACCGACCTCAGAAACCCGATGGCCTGCATCCCGATTTCGCTCGGCGGTACCGGCCCCGGCGCGCTGACACAGACGTCGACCGATGCCTCGGGCTTCAAGATGCAGCGGGCACCCGAGTTCACCGGCAATATCGGGGCGAGCTATGGCCTTGATCTCGGCGGCGGCAAGCTCGCGCTGTCCGGCAACCTCTACTATACGTCCAGCTTCTACTTCGATCCCTCCGAGCAATTCCGCCAAAAGGGATACGAAGTCCTCGCATTGCGGGCAGAGTGGACCGATCCCTCTGATCGCTACACGGTCGCAGTGTTCGGGGACAATGTCACCAACCGGCGGTATCGCACGCAAGTGCTCTTCAACACGCTGGGCACGGGTGCCGTCTGGAATTCGCCGGTCACGTACGGCATCGAACTGGGCGCGAAGTTCCGATGAAGGCGCTGTGTCTCATCGCGCAATCGGGTGAGGGGGGCGATCGGCTCCAGCTTGACCAACGCCCCTCGCTTCCGGTCGGCCCCGGCGAAGTCCGGGTTCGCATGCGCGCAGCTTCGCTGAACTTCAGGGATGGCCTCGTTATTGGGGGCGTTTCCCCCGCGCCGGACGGCTTGATCCCATTGTCCGATGGCGCGGGGGAAGTCATCGAACTGGGAGAGGGCGTTACGCAGTTCGAGCAGGGCGACCGGGTGATCAGCCTGTTCCATCCCAACTGGATCGACGGTCATATCGATCGCGCTGAGCTGAACAATTCGCCCGGCGGACCGGCCGATGGCTTCGCGTGCGAGGAAGTCGTCCGGCCAGCCCGGCATTTCACGCGGGCACCCCGGAACCTCTCGTTCCTTGAAGCCGCGACGCTTCCCTGCGCCGGCGTGACGGCATGGCGTGCGGTCGTTGCAGACGGCGGCGTGAGGCCCGGTTCGCGTGTGCTTATCCTGGGAACCGGCGGAGTGTCGCTATTTGCGCTGCAATTCGCCAAGGCGGCGGGAGCAACCGTCATCGCCATCACGTCCTCGCGGGAAAAGGCGGATCGCTTGCGCCTCCTTGGCGCGGATCACGTGATCGACCGCACCGTCACGCCGGAATGGAGCGCAGCGGTGCTTGATCTGAGCGACGGCCTGGGCGTGGAGCATGTGATCGAGGTGGGAGGTCCCAACACGCTGGCGCAAAGCTTCCGGGCAGCGCGAACCGGGGCGCATATCGCCATCATCGGGGCTACGGCGGGCTTTGAAACAGACACCATGCCTTTCGCGATCGTGCAGGCAAAGCGGCTGCGCTTGCAGGCCGTGACCGTGGGCAGTCGACGCGATCAGCTCGACATGGTCCGCGCGATTGAGGCGCATGACATGCATCCCGTGATCGACCGGGCCTTTCCTCTCGAGGGATTTGCAGACGCGGTGGCGCATATGCGCTCGGGCAGTCAGTTCGGCAAAGTCTGCCTGGAAATCTGAAGGGATTGAGGCGTGCCCACAATTCAAACGGCAAACGGGACGATTTCCGAGAAGGACCTCGGCCGGGTCCTGATCCACGAACATATCTTCCTCATGGATATGGAATACACCTTCAATTATCGGCCCGATTTCCTGTCGCCCAAGACGATCGACGACGCGGTCTCGCGGCTTGATGACCTGAAGGCGGCCGGCTTCGATACGATCATCGACCTGACGGTTCTGGGCCTGGGGCGTCACATGCCCAGCATCGCCAAGGTTGCGGCCCGAACCGGCATAAACATCATCGTTTCGACGGGCGCTTATACGTTCGAGGCGGTTCCGGCTCCCTTTCAGTACTGGGGCCCCGGACTGCTCCACGATACCGGCGTGGAGCCGATGGTCGGGCACTTCGTGGCCGATATCGTCGAGGGTATAGCGGACACCGGCATCAGGGCCGGAATGCTGAAATGCGCGATCGATGCTCCGGGCCTGACGGGGGGCGTCGAACGCATCATGCGGGCCGTCGGGCGCGCCCACGTGCTGACCGGGGCACCGGTTACCGTTCACACTTCGGCGAGGCACGAAACCGGCCTCATCGCGCAGAAGGTCCTGTCCGAGGAAGGCGTCGACCTTGAGAACGTGGTGATTGGCCACTGCGGCGATACCACGGACCTCGATTACCTGATGCGGATTGCCGACCGGGGCTCGATGCTGGGAATGGACCGGTTCGGCGTGGAGTTCGAGATCTCGATGGAACAGCGCGTGGCCACGATCGCCGAGATGGTCAGTCGCGGTTACGCATCGCAGATGGTTCTGAGCCACGATTGCTGCTGCTGGTCGGACTTCTTTCCCGAAGTCGACGATTATAACCAGGCCATGCCGCGCCATCACTACCTGCATATTCACGACGACGTGCTTCCGGCGCTTCGCAATGCCGGTGTGTCTCAGTTCGACATCGAGCGCATGCTGATCGCCAACCCTCGCCGCGTACTCGTGAAGGAACGCGTGCCGCACTGACCGAAGGCCACGGGTGTCGATGGCTGAGAGGCCCAAGCTGTCGCAATCCGTCAAGAGTTCAGGGTCCGCCGCGCGCTAATCAAGAAACGGCCAGGCGCCGCAAGCCTGTCAAGGAGAGGAACAATGAGCCCTGATTTCACTCTGCTCGCCGATCGCGAGGCAATTCGCGATTGCATTGCCCGGCTGGCACGCGGCGAGGATCGTCGCAGCGCCGAGCTGATCCGCTCCTGCTGGTGGCCCGAAGCGCATTTCGACTACGGCGTCTATTCCGGCGACTTCGAAGCCTATCTCGCCTGGGTCGTCCCCGGCGCGGATGCGATCAAGGATACGCAGCACCTGATCGGACAATCGTACATCGAACTCGACGGAGATCGGGCATCGGTGGAAAGCCACGTCTTCTCCTACCACCGCGTCGACATGGGCGAGGGTGCCATGGGAGGAGAGCGCGATACCTGCATCGGCGGCCGCTATCTTGATCGCTTCGAGAAACGCGGCAGCGAGTGGCGCATCATCGATCGCATCATGCTCTACGACTGGGAGCAGGACTGGGGCGCCGCTGCCGACTGGTCGAAAGGGGTGATGGGCTACCCCTTCACGGCCGACCATTTCCCCGGCCGCGCCAAGGGCGATTTCAGCGAACGCTGGTTCGCCGGGTCGGACGCATGAGCGCGCCGCTCACCGGAAAAGTCGCGCTCGTCACCGGCGCCAGTCGCGGCATCGGCAAGGGCATCGCACTCGTTCTCGCCGAACAGGGGGCGACCGTCTACGTCACCGGACGCACGGTGAGGGAGGGCGACTATTACCTGCCCGGCACCGTCGGCGGCACGGCTGCCGAATGCGATGCGCGCGGAAAGGCGAGCGGCGGACGCGGCATCGCCGTCGCCTGCGACCATGGCGACGATGCGGCGGTGGCAGCTCTGTTCGAACGGATCGGGGCAGAGCAGGGCCGTCTCGACATTCTCGTCAACAATGCCTTCTCGTTATCGGACGACCTGCTGGAGCCCAAGGGGTTCTGGGAAAAGCCGCTCTCCAACCTGGAGATGTGGGATGTGGGCGTAAAATCCAACTACGTCGCGGCGTGGCATGCCGCCGGGCTGATGGTTCCGCAGAAATCCGGGCTGATCGTCGCCATCTCCGGCTTTGCCGCCGTCACCTACACGTATGGCGTGATCTTCGGGACGTCGAAGTCCGCCGTGGACCGCATGGCCCGCGATATGGCGATCGAACTCGAGCCGCACGGCGTTGCTTCGCTCACGCTCTGGCAGGGGCTGACGCTTACCGAAAAGGCGAAGGACAATCTGGAGAAGATGGGCGACCAGATGACCACTTCGATCACGCAGATGCATGGCAGCAGCGTAGAGCATCCGGGACGGGTCATCGCCGCACTGGCCGCCGATCCGGAGATCATGAAGCGCTCCGGCGGCGAGTTCGTCACTGCCGAATTGGCGCAGGAATATGGCCTCACCGATATCGACGGACAGGTGATCCAGTCGGCCCGCGCCACGCGCGGATCGCCGGTGTGGAAACCGATCGCGGCGACCACCGATGCCGGATGAGGCTTTTGTAGAAGGCAGGAAAACCATGGGTAGCCTATCGAATGGACTGGCGGGCCGCGTCGCCGTCGTGACCGGCGCCAGTCGCGGCATCGGCAAAGGCATCGCCTGTGCCCTCGCCGAGCACGGTGCGACGGTCTATGTGACCGGCCGGACCGTCAATCCCGGTCAGCACGCCTTGCCGGGAACGGTCAACCAGACCGTGGAAGAGGTGAACGCGCGCGGAGGCAGAGGGGTCGCCGTTCCACTCGACCTTGCCGACGATGCCCAGATAGCGGCGCTGTTCGAGCAGGTTCGCCGCGATGAGGGGCGCCTCGATATTCTGGTCAACAATGCGATGGCCATTCCCGATGCGATGACCCGGCGCGACGCTTTTGGGAAAAGCCGCTCGACGAGTGGGAGATCTGGGACACCGGGATGCGCGCGGCCTATATCGCTGCCTGGCATGCAGCACAGATCATGGTCCCGCAAGGATCGGGGCTGATCGCGGCTTTGTCCGGCTACGTGGGCGTGACGTACACGTACGACGTGATCTTCGGCACCACGAAGACCGCCACCGACCGCATGATGCGGGACATGGGCCATGAACTGCGCGGGACAGGCGTTTCGGCAGTCTCGCTGTGGCAAGGTTTCACCTATACCGAACGCGCGACGGAAAACCTGAAGACGGTGCCGGGCATGGCGAACCAGCTCAACAGCGCGGTCGGCTCCTCTCCCGAATTTCCGGGCCGGGTGTCGCGGCGCTCGCAATGGACCCGCAAGTCGGATCGCGCTCGGGCGGCACGTTCATCAACGCAGAACTGGCCGCCGAGTACGGGCTGACCGACCGCGACGGACGAACGATCCCATCCCTTAGAGAAACACGCGGCGCGCCTCTTTGGGCGGCTGGCGATACAACGTGGAGAGCATCATGAGTGAACGTCGTTTCGATGGCCGGGTCGCCGTCATCACCGGCGGCGCGCGCGGGCTGGGGCGGACTTATGCCGAACTGCTGGGCTCGCTCGGCGCCAAAGTCGTCATCAACGACAATGGCAGCGCCTTGTCGGGGAGCGGATCGGATGCCGGGCCTGCCGAAGAGGCGGCCCAAGCCCTGCGCGATGCCGGATATGAAGCAGTCGCCTCGACCGACAGCGTCGCAACGCCCGAAGGCGGGAAGGCCATCGTCGAGGCCTCGCTGGATGCTTTCGGCCGGATCGACGTGCTGATCCACAACGCCGGCAACAACCGTTTCGCGATGCTGGACGAAATCAGCTACGAAGACTTCCGCGCGGTGGTCGATGTCCACCTGCTCGGCGCCTTTCACGTCGTTCGCCCGGCGTTCGAACGCATGACCAAGGACGGTTATGGACGCGTCGTCCTGACGGGGTCGATCGGCGGGCTCTATTCGATGCCCAGCGTGGTGAACTACGCGGTTTCGAAGTCCGGGATGATCGGCCTCAACAACATCGTCGCGATCGAGGGCGCGGCGCGGGGGGTGAAGTCCAACATCATCCTGCCCGGTGCGGTGACGCGCATGGCCGAGGGCCTCGATATCTCGCAGTATCCACCGATGGGGCCCGAACTAGTGGCCCCCGTCGTCGGATGGCTGGCGCATGAGAGCTGCTCGGTTACAGGCGAGATGTACGTCTCGATGGGCGGACGCGTCGCCCGTGCCTTCATTACCGAGACGGAGGGGCTCTATCGGCCGGACTGGAGCATCGATGCCGTTGGCGACAACATCGATGCGATCCGCGACAGCGACCGCTTGTGGACGTTCCATCCCGCTGAGGACGGCTTTTTCGCAGCACATGGCGAAAAGTTTCGAGTTGGTGCGCGCCGGATAACGGCGCGCACTCGCGCCGGTCAGGGGGCGGCTTTGCGGGTCAGGAAACCCTGCATCGAAAGCCACGCAGTGAATTCGTCAAGCACGAGCGTTGTGGTCGTGTTCGGTTTCCCCAGCCCGAATCCATGGCTGCCCTGCTGGTAGCCATGAATTTCGACGGGCCGCTTTGCCGCCAGCCAGGCCTGCGCAATCGGAAAGCCCATCGAGGGGAACAGGGGATCGTCGAGCGCAATCGCGTCAAACATCGGCGATGCGTCTGCCGGAACGTCGATCTTTGCCTGCGGGCCATAGATATACCCGAAGAAAGCAGGCCGCTCGCCCGGCTTCGCGGCAAGGACGGTCTGGAGCGATGTCATGGCGCCCGCGGAAAAGCCGATCATGCCGACGCGGGCGGGATCGATGCCCCATTTGACGGCGTTTTCACGCACCATCTTCAGCGCGGCAAGGCCGTCCTCGGTTGCCTGCGGATTGGTCAGTACCGGCTGCCTGGTCGGATCGGGAATGCCCGCCATCATCTTGGCCCAGACATATTTCCCAGCTTCTGCCTCGTCCTTGGGCGTAGGCAACAGGCGATACTTCAGCACGAACGCGGCAATACCGCGATCTGCAAGGGCCTGCGCGACGTTCCAGCCCTCATGCGACATGGAAAGCGCCATGAAAGCGCCGCCGGGCGCCACGATCACGGCGGCACCTGTCGCCTTGGCCGGATCGGGTAGCACCGGAGTCAAGGTGGGCCGGGTGACATTGCGGACTGCATAGTCTTTGCCGAAGTATTGGGCCCAATTCTCGCTATCGGCAGATCCGGGCGTCTTGGCGCCATAGAGCGGGATGGCACCCGTCTCGACCGGCGCGCTTGCCGGAGCGGGCACAGGATAGTCGGCGGGTTGCGCCGCCGCACTACCTGCTGCAGCCATGCAGGCCATTGCCAAGGCAACATGTGCCAACTTGCCCGTCATCATTCAGCGTCTCCCCTGTTTTGTGGGAGGGGGATGACATGTTCGAACACATAGGGTCAAATAGGCTTTCTTGGCAGTGCCATAGCCATTTTCTATGCTTCCGACCCGACCAATACGGACGAGCAGGCCTCCATAAGAAATGGGCCGGCTGCTGCTGCCAGAGACCGGGTTCCAGGGGCTTGCGGTAGGATTGCCTGCAGAAGATCGACGTCTTTGCGCAGCAGCGCGGCGCCGTGGGCAAATGCACTGGGGGTCGGCAAACGGGCATAAACTTCGAAGCCAAAGCTTCGACCGCTGCTCGCCTTGATGAGCGCGGCCAATGCATCGGGCGCTATGCCAAGCAGGGCCCCGGCTTCCATTGCGGCATGGGCAAGGCCCATATTGGCGGCCATCAATGCATTGTTGACGATCTTGGCCCGCTGGCCCGAGCCGGCAGCGCCAAGGTGTACCAGGGCGCCGGCAAAGCTTTCGAACACCGGCTTTGCCTGTTCGAATGCTGCGGCAGTGCCCCCGCACATGACCGTAAGCGTTCCGGCAGCAGCCGCGCCGCCACCTCCGCTCACCGGGGCATCGACAAACGCGATTCCGCGGGCTTCGCAAATCGCGGCGAGAGCCTCGCAGCTTTCCGGCAGGATCGTCGAGTGGACGGCTAGCAGGCTACCTGCACGCATCGAAGGAATGAGCGTGTCACAGATTTGCGCGACCCCGGCGTCATCCACCACGCAGATGCCGATATGGTCGGCATCGCGTGCGAGGGTGACAATGTCGCGGCCGCCGCTGCTCCTTTGTCGACATAGGATTGGAGAGCCTCGGGGCGCCGCGCCCAGACGGTCAGGGAATAGCCGGCCGTCAACATGCGTTCCGCCATCGGGCCGCCCTGGCTGCCGAGGCCGATGAAAGCAGTCTTCAGCATTTTCCGATTTCCCTCATGCATCCCAGGCTAGCCCTGCCTTGAAGTTCTTGATCATTGCCAAGACTGCGCCCTGGATCACCGAGGCTTTGGGCCATCCGGCATGGACGGCATATTGCAGCACGAACTCCTGAAGCTCCTCGGGCTCGCAATTGCCGCTCGCCATCGCCGCGTAGAAATGGGTCTTGATCGGTGTGGTCGCGCAGCTCTCCGATACGCCGACGAGGGTGACCCAGCGCCGCGAGCGTTGGTCGAGGCCTGCGCGCTTCCACATCTCGCCGAACACGAAATTGTCGATGCCGGCCTCGAAGTAGGGTGTAACCGGCGGCGGCCCAGGAAAGCCCATGACAGCGTCGAACTCGTCGATCCCTTGCTGGATGCGTTCGGCGGGGTTCCACGGCTCGATCCGGATCGGCGCGAACGGGCAGGGGGGAAGGTCGAGTTCTTGGGCTACCCGCGTGACGGCTCTGTCGAGCTCGATGCCGCGCGACCAGCCTGTATATACGGCGAGGTGCAACGCGGCCTCGCGCAGTTCGATCTGGCTGAGTTCGCTGCCCGAAAGAGCTCCACGAATGTAATCGTCGAGGACATCGACGGGGCCGTTACTGGCTGCGGCGCTGGCGATGGCAATGAGATAGCGAGTCCGCCTGTCGAGGCCCGGTCGGCTCCAGATTTCAGCGAAGATGAAGTCTCGCCAACTGGCTTCGATCGGGCTTGCAGGAGTAGGCAGTTCGCGGCCGATCACGGCTTTCCCGACGACTTGGCCGCACTCGGTGCGTTCCTTGGGATCAAGCAATTCCATGAGATCATGCTCCTCGGTCGAGTTGGGCTCAGGCCTTGATGGAATCGATGACGTCCTGCGTGATGCCGGGGCGCCCCGGATCGCCTGCAAGGAACTCCCGGTGCTTCTTCTCGACGAAGGCATCGGGATCTGCGGCGACTTCGACCAGCGTTTCCCAGGCCTCGTCATGTGTCGGGATGAGGATGCGACCGGCTTCCATTCCATCCGACAGGACTTTTGCCGTCTGCTGCTGCGTCATGACGCTCAGATGGCTACCGGGCGCGCGCATCACGTAGTTCTCGCTGAAATGCTTCATGGCATCGGGCGAGCTCGTCATGACGGGACCGGGGCAAAGGCAGCTTACCCGAATGCCGAATTGCTTCAGGTAGAGCGCGAGATTCTGCGACATCGAAACGACCGCTGCTTTGGAGGCTGCATAGTGAACTCGGCTAGCCGCGAAAGGATAGAGCCCGGCGAAGCTGCCGGTATTGACGATATGGCCAGATCCGCGCTCCAGCATGCGCGGCATAATCACGTTGTTGGCGCGGACCATGCCGAAGAGATTGACGTCGAACATCCGCTGCCATTCCGCCATCGGAATGTCCTGAGGATTGCCCCCCGAGAGGATGCCGGCATTGTTCATGTGGATGTCGAGAGGGCCGAGCGCCTTTTCCGCCGCATCGATGGTTGCGCGACCGAGGCATCCTCTAGCACATTGCAGTGAAGTCCCACCGCCTCCGTGCCGGCGTCTCTGAGGATCTGGGCGGTCTCTTCGGCCCCTTCGCGGCTGATATCGGCAACGGCGACGCGTGCTCCGCGAGCAGCCCATTCCTGAGCGATCCGCCGACCGATATTCTGCCCGGCGCCGATAATGAGTGCGGATTTACCCGCGAAAGTCTCGGACATGTCAACCTCTCCCATTCTGTTTTCAAGGCGCTGCATTTTTCGCGCCGATCTAGTGCGGGCCTTTTTTCGGCCCGTTCGCCCGGTTCTAGAGGTCCTTAGATCTTCATCGCGTAGAGTAGATCGGAGGCGGCTCTGATGCCTTCGCGAAGTTCATCTTCGTTCGTTTCAGCGGTGTAGTCCGCCGGTACGACCTCAAGGTCGAAGACGCCTTCGTAACCGGCATCGAGGATGTCGCCGAGCATGCGCTCGAGCGGCAGATCCCCTTTGCCGATGTGCGAGCGCCCACCAGCCGATGAAATCGCGATGTCGCCAATCTGCGCGAGCGCAAGGTGGGGCATCGCCCGCTTAACCGTCTCGCGCAGGCCGCGTTCGGCCCAGTTGTTTCCGAAGTCCGATACGATGCCAAGGCCGGTCACCTCGGCAATTTCGATTGCGTCGGAGAGGCTACCGCAGAAGGACACGTTGGTCCGCAGGGTCGGCTCGAACGCAGCAATGACGCCGCGCTCCTGGCCATATTTGACGGTTGGAGCAACGGCTTCGGCGAACAGGGCGAGATCTTCGTCCCAATCGCAGCTGACGGTGCGTCCGGTCGTGAAGTAGATCGAGTGGCCCTTGCGGCTCGCTACAAGATCGATCATCGCGCGGTGCACGGCGCGCGTCGCGCTCCAGGACGCAGGATCTCCGAGCTGGAAGCCTGCAGTGATCAGCGTACTGATGTGAATGCCGGCATCATCGAGAGCGTCAAGGTGACGCTCGGGATCGTCCGCCACCTTGTTCATGAGAAGTCCGGCATGCTGCACGCCCATGTCCTTCCAGAGCGCCAGTTCGCGCTCGAACGGCCACTGGAACGAGCACATCGCATCGACGGAAAGACGAGGGTGCATCATCAATTGTCTCCCGCCAGCGCTGCTTCGAGGCGCCGGATTTCACTTTCAAGCCAACGGACTTCGCTGAAGTTTTCCCGGCCCGCCGCGTCGAGGATGAGCCTCTGGGCATAGAGCTGGATTTCAAGGGCGCGGTGGTAGTGCGGCGATGCAGGGGCAATTGCCTCGGCAATGTGGAGCGCCTTTAGAGGGGCATTGTCACCGAAGTACTTGGCGGCGAGATCGAGGGCTGTCGCATCGCCGCCTGCAAGCGCAATGAGGTCAGGCAGCACCGACTGGGTCGGTACCGAATAAAGCTCGGTCGAGGATTCGTAACGGAACCACCCGAGGTGCTCCTCCCATATTGCGCGAACGATCCAAGGCACCTTGCCGTGCCCTTGCGGGATCGCCAGTTCCGCCGGGAGTTTGATCGTCTCCATCAGCTCCCAAAGCGACTTGCCGGCGTTCATCCCCTTGAACGTCTCGTCGCGCAGATACTGAGTGGCATCGCGCATCCTAGTGAGGCGACTCCGGATCTCGGCCGCCCCGCGCACTGGTTCCCCATGACCGGTGACAAGCACATTGGGATTGAGGTCGATCACCCGCTGGACGCTGTCAATGTACCACTGGACGTAACGATACCGCTCGCCGCGGACGGTATAAAGGTTCGGCACATGTCCGAAGATCGGGCCGGTCATGTTGCCGGTGAAGACGATCCTTTCTTCGGGCAGCCAGACGACCAGGGAGTCTACGGTTTCCCCGCCAGGAACCGAATAGAGTTCGAAGCGCCGGCCGCCGAGTTCGAACGCATGTCTGTCGTGGAACGTGGTCGTAAGGACCGGTTCCGGCCGTTCGGTTAATTCCTGCTTCTGGTCACGGCTCCACAGGCGGCGAGAGCGCGCGCCCATGGCCTTGCCGAGATCGCGGTACTGGGTGCGCACGAAGGGCAGGTTGGCCTGTCCGATAGTTTCGATGTCGGGCGTGTTGAATGTCGGCCAACCACCGATGTGGTCTTCGTGACTCTGGGTGAAGACGATCTTGCGGATCGGCTTGTCGGTCACCGCATCGAAGCGCCGCTTGTTCTCGGCAGCGCTGTAGATGATGCCGGTGTTTATAAGGACGCTGCCGGCAGGCGTCGTCACCAGATAGAGGTTCGAGACATCCTTCGACATGAAGATGCCGCTGCCCAGATCGACGGCATCCTGCTTGCCGGCGCCGTCGTTGATGATCTGGGCATTGAGGGGTTGATTGGCATCGCGAGTGATCGGTTGCATTTTCTTGGCTCCCGCAGTGGAAGGCATGGACAGCAGCGCGATGAAGGCGAACTCGCATCGCAAGTCCTCATGCCACCGGCTGTTCGATCGCATCATTTCACTTCCTGCTTCACCTGAAAGCGGTCGGTGTAGAATGCGAAGCGCTGGCGCAGGGCCGGGATGTCCAGATTGAAGTCGCCGGCCAAATCGTAGACCACCCGTCCGTCTTTCCCACGGGGATGGCTGTCCATGTATGCCCGCATGTCGGCAATGCTCTCGTCGTTCGACTCCAGACCGGCGAACTCAAGAACGCGCTGAGCCGTGCCGACGTCGTCGGCGATGACATCGCCGAACAGGATGTCGAGCCGCTGGCCGGCAGGGACTGTATCCATGTCGCGCAGATACGCCTTCAGCATCCGCTCGATACGATCGACCCAGTAAGCGACATGGGCCTGGATATCGGGCTGTTTCTGGTGTGCGAGCACCGAAAGCCCGCGCATCGTCAGCACCGATTGCAGCAGCGCCAGCGGATCGCGGTGGATCTGGACGATATAGGCATCCGGGTAGTTGGCAACGAGCGCCGGGATCTGCTCGCTGTGCTGATTGCCCTTGAGGATCCAGCGCCGTTCGGATGGGAACTGGAGGGCGATCGCCTTCAGCATGCGCTTGCCATAGGCGTAGTGCGGGGTCTGGTCGTGGCCGAGCAGATAGTTGCGCCACGCCGGCACTTCGGCCATCCACTCCCACTGATAGGTGGTGAAATCGGGCATTTGCAGCTCGTTCTCACCGCAGGCGTGGTCGGGCGAATGCTCGTGCATGGCCGCCATGATCGCGTTCTGCTTCATCCGGTCCCAATGGGCTGTCGAGCGGAC
The DNA here is from genome assembly GCF_001298105.1 of Novosphingobium sp. ST904. Taxonomy (GTDB): domain Bacteria; phylum Pseudomonadota; class Alphaproteobacteria; order Sphingomonadales; family Sphingomonadaceae; genus Novosphingobium. The sequence goes on from NZ_LGJH01000131.1 coordinate 27,062, forward strand.
CCAGCGCGGATCAAGGCCGTCGGGGCCGGGCGCTTCGCCGGGTGCCAGCACCGCTTCCGATCCGAGGTAGACTGGAAGATGGCGCAGGCGCCGGTCTGCGGCGATCAGGTTCTCCAGGTGCGTCGTTCCCGAGCGCGGAAGCCCGACGATGATGATCGGACGGTCGATCACCTCGGCATCGACTTCCGGATGACTGTCGAGGAACGCCTTGTTCTTGAGCCGATTGGCCGCCTGCTTGACGCACGAGGTGCGGAACTGTGCCTTGGCGAAGCGCCACAGGTTCTCGTTGGCAGCGACTTCGCCGGCAAGCATGCCGAGGCGCTCGGTGAAATCCATCGGTCCGAAGTCGCTGAGCCCGGTCTGCACTTCGGCATCGGCAAGGATACCCTCGACGCTCATGTCGAGGGGCTCGGCTTCGGCGGCTTCGAGTTCGGCGCGGCGTTCCGGTGCGAGCTTGGGATCGCGGAACTGCTCGACCCGGAAAACCTTGGTCTGGACCTGTTCGGCGTCCCTGGTGGGTGCAACGCTCATGCCCGGCGCTCCGCAGAGGTGTTGAGTTTGCCGGCATTGGCCATCCAGCCGCCGTCTACGCGGACGAGGTCGCCCGTGTGGTAGCGTGAGGCATCGCTCATGAAGTAGACGCCGATGCCTTCGAAATCGGAAGGATTGCCGAAGCGCGGGATCGGGCAGCGTTCGCGGACCTGACTGCCCAGCGGGGAATCGGGGCCCTGATCCTTGACGGTCTCGCTCTCGGTATAACCCGGGCAAACCGTGTTTGCGCGGATGCCGTACTTGCCGAGATCGACGGCGATGCCGCGAGCAAGCGCTGCCATTGCGCCCTTGGACGCGTTGTAATGCTGCATGCCAATCGATCCGGTAACGGCCGAAAGACTGGCGCAGAACAGGATCGATCCGCCCGGATGCCGGCTTCGGCGCGCGTGCGCATGTGGCGTGCCGCCTCGCGGGCGAGATAGAAGGCACCGTGCTGATTGACCGAAAGCAGGTCGTGCCATGCCTCACCGGTCATGTTGGTGAAGCAGCCCTGATTCTTCATGAGGCCGGCGTTGGCGATGGCGCCGTCGACGCGGCCCATCTCCTCGACCGCCTCTGCGAAGGCTTCGATCACGCGGGCCTCGTTGGCAACGTCCACCACTTGCGTGAAGACATGGCCGCCGAATTCGGCGAGTTCGCGGGCGGCCTCTTCGTTTCGATCCTGACGGCGGCCCCAAATGACGACATCTCCGCCGGCTCGCGCAATACCGCGCGCAAAGCCGAGGCCGATGCCTGCATTGCCGCCGGAAATCACGACGACACGGCCGCTCATGTCCCAAGGAAGACGTGACATGTCTCTCTCCAAAATGAGTCCTGATTGGTTATCGAGCACGCGATGCGCTCCGACTCTTGTCGAAATCTGTCTTAAAAAGGATACTCAAAGGCTGTCAAGCGTGGCATAGGGCTGCCGGCATCGCCCAGACGAACAGACTGGACGAAGTGACCGGTTTCGTGTTTTGAGAGTGCGGGATGAACAAGCGCAAAAGCAGAACGGCACTCGACGCCGCAGCGGACAAGTTGAGAGAGATAGTCCTTGCTCGAGAGCCAGGGACTTACATTGGCCGGGAAGAGGCCCTGATTGCCGAGCTTGGCTTTGCACGCGCAACGGTTCGGCAAGCTGCAAGGCTGGTGGAGCGCGAGGGATTCCTTACGGTTCGTCGCGGCAATTCGGGCGGCTATTTCGCCTCCCGGCCGGACTCGACGACCATAGAGTCCATTGTCAGCATGTACTTGTCGATGATGGAGGTGCCGCCGGAGGATATTACCGTCATCGCCACCGCGTTGTGGGTTGAAGCCATGCGCAAGGCGGCGCGTGCTCCCCACGATGTGATCGTGGAGAGAACGTCGGACCTTGTGGAGCGGACCCGTGCCGTTTCTGACGATGCAGGGTTCGACGAAGTCCGGGAGCTCGAGCGCGAGACGCAAGACGTCGTGTTCGGCCTTGCCGACAGCTCCTACATCAAGCTGATTTTCGATATTAACGTCGCGTTTTCGCGCAGGACTTATCAGGGCCCCGCCGCGGATGACGTCTCCAAGGAACACCGCCGGTTCGTCCGGAGCTGGCGCAATGCCCGGCTGATGGAATTCGGTGCACTGTTTCAGGGAGACCCTGAACTCGCCTCTATCGCCAGTCAGTACAGTCGCAAGGTATGGGCGCGCCGTATCCGAGCCCGCTTCCATATGAAGTCTGAGCAGGAAGAGCTCGACTGATCAGGGGTGGGTGAGTGCGGCGCTCAGCCCACCGTCAACCAGAAGGTCGGTCCCGCTGATGAACGCGGCGCGGTCCGACACGAGGAATTCCACGGCGTCTGCAATCTCGTGCATCGATCCCTCCCTTTTGAGAGGGCTTCGGGCGAACATCCGCGCCTTGTTTGGGCTTTCCGCATAGGCGCCTTTGCCCATGGGGGTGGCGATCATGCCGGGCGAAAGCGAAACGATGCGAGCCCCCCGGCGTCCCCAGTCGGCAGCAGAGGTGCGGGCGTGCGTGAGCAATCCGATCTTCGAAAGCGCGTAGGCCGCCGATGGGGTGGCGCCCTGATCGCCAAGATGCGCGGCAAGGCGAAGGGCCAGATTTGGGTTCGTCGGATCTGAAAGGATGTCGGCCGTCACACTGTCGGCGCTCGAAAGATGGGCGGCCATCGAAGCGATGAGAACCGCACAGGCACCCGGTAGCGCAAGTGGAAGGAGCTCGCGTGCGACAAGTGCCGGGCCACGCAGATTGACGTTGACGATCGCCGTAAAGTCGCCAGCAGCAATCGATAGGCCGGCGACATGGACGAGGGATCTGAAGCCACCTCGCTCGCGGATCAGATTGCCAAGTTCTGCAACCGAGGTCTCCGCCGTCACGTCGCAGTCGAGCGGCGTGGCCTCGCCGCCTTCCTCGATAAGCGCGGCCGCCTGGCGGGCGGCCAATGCCGCGTTGATGTCCGCAAGGACAATGTGATGGTTTTGCGCCAGGCGCCGCGCAACGGCCATCCCAAGGCCGCCTGCTCCCACAACGATGGCGAGCGGTAACTCACTGCGCGTTCCTGCATACTCCGAAGACATCATGCGATCCTTACCCTGAAGCACACCTCAAGCCGCAACCGGAACCTGCGCGTTCCAATCCGGATAGCCGCGCAAGCTGAAGACCAGGCCGCCGGAAATGAGGGAAATAGCGACACCAACCAACAGAAGGGGTGTGTAGCTGCCGAAGTGATCGTACGATGCACCCGCGGCCAGCGGGCCGATGGCCGATGCAAGCGCAATGACGCTGGTCATGAAGCCGAAGATCGTCCCGTAATTACGCATGCCGGCATATCTCGCCGTGAGGTAGCTGCAGAGCTGGATCTTGGTGCCCGCCGCATATCCGCTGATCATGATGCCGATCACGATGGTCACCGGCGTTGCGATCCCCGACATCAGCAGGGGCCAGCCCACGGCGGTGGAGGCAAGTGTGACACCGCCTACGACCCGGGCATGATACCGGTCGATCAATGTCCCCGAGATTAGCTTACCCATGACGCCCGCGACGCCGGAAAGGCTTACCAGCCAGGCAGCCTGGGTCCGGCTCATGCCCGCTTCGACGAGGATCGGAAACTGGTGCACAACCACGGCTATCGTGACGGTCAGCACCAGGAATGTCGCAGCTGCGACCTTCCAGAGGGAAACGTCTCGCCAGGCTTCGCTGATGCCAAGGCAGGTAGGCTGACGGGAGCGGAGCTGGCGGAGGCGGCTTGAACCATCCGCTGACGGGCCCGGTCCCGCAGGTCGAATAGAAACAGTACGGAAAGCAAAAGAGCAAATCCGCCCCATCCGAGACCGAGAACCACGTAGGCGGTACGCCATCCGAACATTTCAATGAGATAGTTGGAAAGCGGCGGTGCCACGACTTGCGCGAGAGCCGTGCCGGACATCGTCACTCCGAGGGCCAGCCCCTTGCCAACTCTGAACACGCTGGCAATCGCAGTGGACCACAGGGTCGATTGAACCAGAAGCGCTACGACGCCCCAGACAATCCAGAGACCCAGCCACTGGGTTAGAGAGCCGTTGGCCTGCGAAAAGGCCGCGATCGCTATGCTGGTCAGGACAAGCCCGGGCAAGGCCAGCCGACGTGATCCGTGACGGTCGATCAGAATGCCGATGAATGGCGAGCACAAGATCGACAGCATCGAGGCAATAGCCATGCCCAGTGAAAGTTCGGTGCGGCCCCAGTGGAACTCGCTGCCGAGAGGATCCATGAAGACCCCGGCGGCTGCAGTCATGAATGACATGAACGAAAAACCGATGCAGGCCGCAAGCACCATCGGCCAATAGCGACGCCATTCCGCGCGCGCTGTTTCAAGCTGCTCCAAGTCCAGCTCTCCCATTTTTAAGCGCCGCTTCGTGCGGTCGTCTGTCCGCAAGGTTGTGCGGCATAGATGGGGCGGAGTCTACTGCAAAAGGGCACTGTTTTAGATGGAAGTGCTGCTCTTCGCTCGGGCGTTACGGCAGCGCTTTGTCGGACAGGTATGGCGCCGAGGCGTGCAAAAGCAACGATGTGGGTTGAGATTCATCGCAGACTCGATCAGTTTGCCGGTTGCGTCATCGAGGCTTCCTGTCGACTACTTTGCGGAGTTATCGATTTAGAGTGTCCTAAATAAATCGAGACGCAGGGAGAGAGAGTTGATGTTGCCTACCAGTTTGCGCGCGCGCAGGTTTACCCTCGCGGCAGGTGTCGCGGCGGTATCGCTGCTGCCGGCATGCGCCTTCGCCCAGGAAGACGATGCGCAGCCAAAGGCCTCCGGCGACAATGAGATCGTCGTGACCGGTACTCTGATTCGCGGAATCGCGCCGGCTGGCTCGAACGTCGTCGGAATTACGGAAGAACAGTCGAAGGTATCCGGCGGTACGTCGACGAACGAGGTGCTCGCCAGCCTGCCGCAAGTCTCGAACTTCTTCGGCATCGTGCCGGCCGGCGTCTCTCCGGTTTCAGGCGCCAATGCTAGCAATCCCATTGCGCGCCCGAACCTTCGCGCACTTCCCGCTGCGAACACCAGCGGCGGTGCCCAGACCCTGGTGCTGATCGACGGCCATCGCGTGGTAGTGCCGGCACCCAGCAACTCGCGGTCGATCCGGACATCATTCCGCCTGCAGCGGTCGAGCGCGTCGAAGCGATGCTCGACGGGGGATCGGCGGTCTATGGTTCGGATGCTCTTGGCGGCGTGCTCAACTTCATGACCCGCAAGACCTATGATGGCATCAAGATCGACGCCCGCGTCGGCATCGGCGACGATTACACCTCCTACGACACCGGCTTTATCGCGGGCAAGAAGTGGGACGGAGGTGGGCTCTACGTGGCCTACAATTTCTCCAAGCACGACGCGATCTTCGGATCCGATCGCAAGTGGGTGAAGCGGATCGACTGGAACACCGGCGTGCCCGTCGGGCGCAACTGCGCCAATCCGACAGTTTCGGTCGGAAGCAACACGTATCTGGTCTCGGGCAACAGCCTTGTCGCCGGCGGTCCCAATACCTGCGACCCCTCGGATGACACCGCGATCTATCCCGCGGCGGAACTGCATAGCGCGATGGCGCGCTTCACTCAGGACCTGGGCAGCTCGCTCAGCGTCGACATCACCGCGCTCTACGCCAATCGGCAGACTCGTGGGAACGGCGGTGCTCTGGGAACCCTGGGCAACACGACCGGTACGGTCACGATCAGCCCGTCCAATCCCAACTATATCAGCACTGGCGGTGCCGATGCGGGCAAGACGCAGACGGTGCGCTTCAACTATGCCTCGGTCGATGGCGATCGCTCGCAGACCCAGAAGACCGATCTGGAGACCTGGAGCATCTCGCCCTCGCTGACTTATGACATGGGTTCGGGGTGGCAGTCGCGCGCGCTGTTCAGCTATGGCAACAGCCGCGTTTCCTACCGGAACAACCTGATCGACCCGGTCGCACAAGCGGCAGCGCTCGCAAACGGCACGCTCAATCCGTACGATCTGGCAGCGACCGATCCCGCCGTACTCTCGAACATCCTCGACGGATACGAGCAGGGCTACGGCCGAAACGAGCTGTTCAACTATCGCTTCATCGTCGACGGCCCGCTCTTCAAGCTTCCCGGCGGCGATCTGCGAGCCGCGCTCGGCGCTGAATACATGCGCGACATCTTCCAGCGCCAGACCACCGACGCAAGCCTGAGGTGGCTGCCGCGCGACGATTACACACAAACGGTGAAATCGCTGTTCGGTGAGCTTCAGGCACCGATCGTGACGGGAGGCGGGGCGGGCCTTACCGAGCTCATTCTCTCGACCTCGGCGCGCTACGACAAGTACAACGACTTCGGCGACACCTTCAATCCGAAGTTCGCGCTGACCTACAAGCCCATCGACTGGATCTCGATCCGTGCAAACTGGGGCAAGTCGTTTACGGCGCCGTCGCCGGTCGATCAGCTCGGTCCGCAGTCCGCGACGGCCACACTCATTCCCGGCCAATATCTGGCGCCGCCGCCGGGATATTCGTTCGCGACCGGCGAAACCGGCGTCTATCTCGGTAACGGTTCGGTCACCGGCCTTACGCCGCAGAAGGCCAAGAGCTGGTCAATTGGCGCGACAATCGAGCCGCCCGTGGTCGATGGCCTGACGCTCAGCGCGTCCTACTACGTCATCAATCTCAACGGGACGATCGGCCGGCCGGTGACGAACGGGGCTCACCGACTTCTACAACAATTTCCCGAACCTGTGGACCTACAGGCCCACGGGCCAGCAGTTGGCCCAGATCCTCGCCGGCCTTGCCAATCCGAACAACATCGGGTTCACGCTGCTCAATCCGACATCGACGGATCAGGCTCTGGTTAGTGTCGGGGGTAGCGGCGCGACGCCGGTCGGCGTTGCGCTGGATACTCTGGTCCGGAACCTCGGCAAGACCGACCTCAGCGGCATAGACTTCGACGCCAGCTACGTTCTCGACACCAGCTTTGCCTCATTCGATGCGCGCATTGCCGGCAATATCCGCCTCAAGCAGGACACCAAGGCCAGCCCGATCGCGGCTCTCGTAGACGATCTGATGTACGGCCAGCCCAAGACCAAGTTTACAGCTTCGGTCGGCGCGACGATCGACAAGCTGCGAGCGCAGGCCACGCTCTACCATGTCTCGGGCTTCGAACGGGCTGACCAAGGTCAGGCATCAGCGTTCGGTCAGACCCGCATCGGCGCTTTCGATACGGTCGATCTCTACTTCCGCTACACTTTCTCGGGAACGGGGATCACCGACGGGCTAGCGCTTTCGCTGAACGTCAAGAACGTGCTCAATGCCGTTCCGCCGGTCTACAAGAACGTTGGGCAGAACGGCTACGATCCGAGTAACGCGTTCACGCTCGGGCGCGTCTTCCAGCTCGGTGTTGAAAAAGCCTTCTAAACAGTGGGTGCTCCCCGGCAAAGCGGCGAACCCCGCCGCTTTGCCGGGGCTCCTTTTGCAATCGCAGTCGCGGTTTGGAGCAGGAGTTGAGTTGCCGGAAAACAGAGGGTGTTCAATCCGACCTGCACTCATGAGAAGGTGCCCTCTTGAGCAAGCGGACGCTAGCAGCACATGAACCATCAGGCTCAAGATACGGTCGCGCAATGGATGGCGGAATCGGCCTCGCAGATGATCCAGGCGCGAATATTGCGGCATTTGCCCGAGCTGATCCGGGAACTCGGCGGCCATCCGGATGCCGCCCTGAAGGCTTTCGATCTGGATTGTGAAATCTGCGAGATCGAGGGTGCAGTGAGCTGCCGGCAGTGGGTCGGGGTTCTCGACCGAGCTGCAGCCCAGCTCAAGATTGATGACCTCGGAATGCGGCTCGCCGAGCGCCAAGGCGGTACGGCCCTGTTTGGGCCCCTCGGGAACGTCATGCGAAACTGCCGTAATTTCGGCGAGTCGCTGACTTACGCTGCGACCCACAATGCAGCGCACAGCCTCGGTACCCGCGTCTGGATGGGGCGAACCATGTCCGGACAATCGGTATTTATGGGACACGAACTTCTCGCAGAGGCCATTTCAAGCAGAAGTCAGGCGATTGAGCATGCCCTCCTCGCGGGCCATCTGGCCGCGCGCTCGATGACGGGCGGACATGTCGGCGCCCGCCGTGTGCATTTTCGCCACAAGGCGATATCACGGCCGTCGGTCTATCGACGATACTTCCAGTGCGATGTTCGGTTCTGTTGCAATGAAGACGGGGTCGCGTTCGCCGCCGAAGACCTGCTGAGACCGATCTTCGATCCTGACAAAGTTTCGCTGACCGAACTCATCGAACGCATCGAAAGGGAATATGGCACACAGAGACCTGCTTTCCAGGCACTGGTCCGCAGCGTTGTCATGCAGCTCCTCTGGACGGGCAACAGTGCCGTCGAGGACGTTTCGCATGTGCTCGACCTCCACAGCCGGGCGCTCCATAGGCGGCTCCAGGCGGAGCATTGCACCTTTCAGACCATCAAGGATGAGGTTCGTCGCGACGTCCTCATGTACTACCTGCGATATACAGCGCTCCCCCTTGGCCGTATCTCGGAGAAGTTGGGGTTCTCCGAACAGTCCGCGATGTCGCGCTTTGCAAGAACCCACCTAAACGCTACGCCGAGGCAATTGCGCCAGAGCAGCGGTCAGCCCGACGCATTTTTGTCCTGAAACTCAGACGCGCGAAGTCAGCTCCGGCTTCAAGTCCACCATTGCGGTTGTGCAGCAATAGGCGCTCAATTCACGCGGCGCAGGAGAGGATGTCGAGGAATATCGGCGGTTCCGGGTCCGGCAGGCACGTACGCATTGCCTTGCTCACCATTTCGAAAAGGGCAGGGGTACTGACGAAATCGTCCTTCCCATAAACCAGGCTGATTGCCATGGGTCTTCCGTTGGGCTGACGAGGGACGAGTACGGAAAACCCCCTCGTGTCGGTGTTGAAGCCGACCGGCCCGATCACATACCGCGTGTCGCGGCATTCGGTTATGCGGTTCATCAATTCGGCAACCTGGAACTTTCCGGTATCTGGCGCCTCGGCGTTCAGCCGACGCAACATGGCTTCCACCCTGCGCGGCTCGAAGGTCGAGAGCATCATCCAGCCGGCGGCGCTGTGATGAATGGGATCTTTGATCCGCCCGACAATTCCCGGGTGCATGCAAGGCCGGTCGGGCCGTGACGCCATTGGACAATCTGACTGTCGAGCCCGACCATGGAGGTAAGGGCCACCGAATATCCGGTCTGTTCGCTCAGAACGTCGATGAGGCGCACGATTCTGCCGTCCCGCACGAATGGGGGCTGACCGAACGTGCCAATCATGGCAGCGCGAGGTGTAGGGTGATAAGTTCGTGACGCATGGTCCTTTCGCAACAGGCCGAGCTCGACCATTGAGACAAGGAGTTCCGATGTGCTTGATTGAGGGCGGTCATAGCGACGGGCGATATCCATGACAGTCGCCTGCTGATGATTGTCATCGAAGTATTCAAGCACTTCGATCAGCCTGCGAGCGATCTTGGATTTGTTCGATATGTGCGTTGACGATGCTTTCTCGGGCACGGAACTCTCCTCTCGATCGGCTTTGGGCGCCATCCCGCTTTTGGGGGCGTGGCGACTACCCGTGCCGACTCATTTCTCGCGAAACGTATCATTCTCCGGCGATCACCAGCAAGCTAAATAGTGCCCTATTATGGGGCTCAGACTTAGTAACCTGATTGCCAAGGGGCGAGTGCCTGAAGCATCGGCAGGCATACGGAAAACGTCGAAATCTGCGGGCAATCCTGGGGTGCTGATAAGGTGGGCCGTCGCGTTCCGAGGTTACGCGTTTCGCATGATCCTTGAAAGCAATTGCAGACTGCTCGATTTAGGTCCCTGAAAGGAAATGCGTCATGACCTGCCGTCGCTCATTCATTTCCAGTGCCGCAGGAGCGACAGTCCTGATCTCGGCCAAGGGGCTGTCCTTGGCAGCAAGTGGGTCGATACCAATCGTCACTGCCATCACACGTGTCTATGGTGATGGCGTCCGGCTGATCGCGCTCGCTGTACGTTATGGCGTCCCGATCGTCGGGAAGGGCCTTACTACCGGGTCGTTCAAGGTCGAAGGCAGGACTGTAGTCGACGTTTTTCCGAGCCCTTCTGCAGATCCCGATCAACGCTCCGAGACGGGGCCATTTTTGATTATCGCCCTTTCGGCCGACGACCCTGGCGCGTGCTTGCGCAAAAAGTCGGCAGCACAAACGATGGCTCCAACGGCCAAACGGGATCGGGTGGCGGTCCCGGCGGGAAGGGCGGACCAGGAAAAGCGGGCGATATCCCTCCATACGACACGATCTACAGCGCTCCCAGCGCCGCACTTGAGCAGGTCGGGGAAGTGCACTTGGCTGATGGTCGCTCGGTAGCGCCTTCAACCGTCCCGATCGCCGTTTCCAAGGTCGCGAACCTCGTTGTCGACAGCTTCCGGCAACTCACATTCGAAGACAGGAAAACCGGCAGAACTCTGCCCTACAACCTGTTCGTGCCCCGCGACTATGACGGCACCAAGGCCTATCCACTGGTTCTTTTCATGCACGATGCGGGGGCGACCAGCGATGTCGTGCGAACAACGCTGCTTCAGGGTCTGGGCGCTGTCTGCTGGGCGGAATCCGCAGATCAGGCGAAACGGCCGTGTTTCGTTCTCGCACCCCAATTTCCAGAAATCATCGCCGACGATGATTCCCATACCTCCAATGCGCTCGATACAACGATCGACCTCATCAAGTCGCTGGCGCGGGAATACAGGATCGATCAAGCCCGGCTTTACGCGACCGGACAGTCGGGCGGGTGCATGATGTCCATCGCCATGAATATCAAGTATCCGGACTTCTTTGCGGCATCGTTCCTGGTGGCCGGACAATGGGATGCTTCGCTCGTCGCTCCCCTGGCGTCCAAGAAGTTATGGATTCTTGTTTCGCAGGACGACGACAAGGCATTTCCGGGGCAGAATGCGATCGTCAAAGCCCTTGAGAACCATGGTGCTCGGGCGAGTTTGGCAACTTGGGACGGGAGGTGGACTGCTGCGGAATTCCGGGAGGCGTTCGATTCGATCGACTCTGAGCGCAACCCCATCAACTACATCTCTTTCACCAAAGGCACCGTGATACCGAAAGGAGAGACGACCGCAGGCGCGAGCGGGCACCGAAATACGTGGAGAATTGCCTATTCGATCGAACCGATCCGTGAGTGGATCTTTCGACAGAGGCTTTGAACTGCGCCGACCTCCCGGGCGAGGCGGCTGGTCGGCAAGCGATGGGCTCAATGTTTGCCTTGGCCGTTTCCAAACCCTCGGGGATCCCGGTGGCTGACCTGCGAACCAACGGAGATGTTCCGTCCGCGCATTCGGAAACTTCGAGGCGAGAGCCCACATTGGCGGCGAAACGCGGTTGAGAATGCGGCCGGATTTGAAAAGCCTATACTTCGAGCGATCTCGGCAATCGGAGCGCAAGAAGAGATCAGCATTTCCTTGGCGCGATCCAGGCTGACTTGCTGGACGTAGTCACCGATCGTGCGACCGGTTTCAGCGTGGAAGGCACGAACCAGATGACGGGGGCTCAACTGACAAAGGGTCGCCAGTTCGGATAGCGAAGGAGCGGCGTCCCCCAAATGCACCCGTTCTTCGATTATTCTGAGATTGCGTGACGAGAGCCCGCCTTTGCGAAGCGCAGGCGATGTGGCGAGACGCAGGGCTCTGGCCGTTTCCACGATGAGGCTGAGGCACAGGCTGTCCAGGAGGACAGCCGAAGCGAAGCCGGGAGAGAGTACCTCGCGTTCAATGCGAGCCAAGAGGCCGCGCAGGCTTTCGCCCTCGAGGTTGGTGCAATGGGATAGTCCGCCAGAAAGGGCGATATCAATATCGGCATCATTGACGAGCCTTGCCTCAACGACCACGCACAGCGACTTCTGCCTTCCGCATCCTCCCTCTCCGGCATAGTGGTGCCCTGCGGGTGCGAACAGTATCGGCCCGACTGACCGTTGCTCGCCGCCGTCTTCGATGAACCCGCCTAATGCTCCTTTGGGCCTCCGGTTAAGCGTCATGTCGAAGTAATGCAGGGATGAGGAATGCCATGTGCCGCTGACCGGCGCGGCCCGCTCGTAATCCACGATCAGCGCCGCACTCGCAGAACCCACAAGTTGCCTCTCCTCGAACACGTTCCCCGACGGATAGACCGCCCCGATCAGACCGAGGGAAGCGCGCACATGTGCGGCTTTGTTGATCTGAGACGGGTTGAATATACGTTCAGCCAAGGCTCTAGCCTGCCACTCTGCGCCAAACATTCGTCGTTTTGACGGGCAGCCCGGGCGCTCGGGCAAATCCGGACGGTTCGGTTTTGCCGTCTGGCCAAAAGTTTCGCCATCTCGCCTTCAAATCGTCAAGTGCGCCGCTGCTCGTAGCGCCGGAGTGATGCCGATGGCAGGCGGCAGGTAACGCTGCAACAGCCAGCCTGGAGAGACATTTCATGAGACTTACCGCGCTAGCCGACCGATATTTCGAGATCATTCGCGATCGCGATATCGATCGGCTCGTTTCCCTCTATGCCGACGATGCCGTCCTCACCCTCCCAAACGGAACGAAGTTCGAAGGAATCGCGGCTATCGTTGCTTTCCAAAGGGACGTCTTCGAGCGCGGCGCGCCCTATCCTACACCGGTTTCATGCATTGCGGGCGAGAGTGAGATAGCCGTCGAAGTCAGCGCTCGGCTCCCGGACGGTTCGGTCCGCAGCACTGCGAACTTCTTCTACACGAACGAGGACGGGCGAATTTCGCGCCTTTCCATCTATGGCCAGGGGAGCTGAGGGCAACGATGACCAATATCGAAAACATCCTCGATCTCCAGGGACAGAACGCATTTGTTACGGGAGCGGGGCAGGGCGCGGGCAGAGGCATCGCCCTGATGCTCGCGCATCACAATGCAGGCGGCGTGGCCGTCAACGACTATGTCACGGAGCGAGCGGAAGCCGTTGCGGCGGAAATCGAGGCTGCCGGTTTCAAGGCAGTCGCGGTGCAGGCCGATGTCGGCGATTATGCATCGGTCAAAGCAGCGCATCACAAAGCAAGCTCGGCACTTGGACCGATTACACTCCTCGTCAATAACGCCGGAAACGCGGGGCCCGACGCACAGATGCGGCACTCTCCGCTGTTTTGGGAAACAGACCCGTCCGATTGGCCGCGCTATTTCAGGACCAACCTGGACGGCGTTATGAACTGTTGCCACGTCGCGCTTCCGGGGATGGTTAAGGAGAAGCGCGGGCGAATTGTGACGGTAGTATCGGATTCCGGCCGCGTGGGAGAAGCGCGTCTGGCTGCCTATGCAGCCGCGAAAGCAGGTGCGGCAGGCTTTGTCCGGTCGTTAGCAAAGGAAGCCGGGCGTTTCGGGATCACCTCCAACGCCATATCCCTTTCCACACTTGAACCGCCCATGCCTGCTGAGGACCTGGAAGCATTCCTGGCGAGCGATCGCACCAAGGCCCAGTTGGCCCAGTACACGATCCGTCGTTTCGGAAAAGCGGACGATGTCGCCGCCATGGCTCTGTTCCTTTGTTCCGAAGCGGCGAGCTGGATCACCGGACAGACCTATCCCGTGAATGGCGGATACAGCTTTGCCGTTTGAACGGCATGGCTGGCAAATTCGCCGGCCAATGGATTTGGCAGCGGCGGATGTGGCGTGGGCGATAGGGCACGGCTTGGCATGCGCCGACGCCTTCGCAACCGAGTTGAGAGAGGGTTTTCATGGATAGCTGGAATCTTGGGACGGGTGGCCTTCGGATAGAGCGAGAGGGTCCCCTTGCCTGGTGCATTATCGATCGCCCCGAAGCACGCAACGCGATGACGCCGGCGATGTACCTTGGCCTCAAGCGGGCCGTCCGCCTGGTCAATGCCGACAACGATGCGCGAGCGCTCATTATCACCGGCACCGGCGACGTTTTTGCGCCAGGCGGTGACCTGGGCGGTCGAAAGGTCGAAGGCGATGAACCCGTACCATCAGGTCTGACCTACGAGACGTTGCCCTTTATCGCGATCCGCGAAAGCACCGCTCCGATCATCTCGGCAGTAAACGGGATATGCCAGGCTGGCGGCCTCCTGACCGCCATGATGTCGGATATCGCGGTCGTCAGCGAGCGCGCGACATTTCGCGTACCGGAACTCCTGAGGGGGCTGATCGATGCGACATACGCAGCCACGCTACCCTTACACGTCGGCATGGCAGTCGCCCGAGATCTCCTGCTCAGCGCCAGGACCATTGATGCCGAGGAGGCGCTGCGCATCGGCCTGATTTCACGCGTGGTGCCGCACGAGCGGCTGCATGACGAGGCCCGCAAGGCCGCCAAGGAAATTCTGCGGACTGCGCCGGAAGCCCGGATGCATACTAAACGGCTGCTCAACGAGCATTACCGGCCGATCGATTATCAGACGATGTTCTGGTCGTTGCAGAACTCGCAGGAACCTCGTGAAGGCATGCGCGCTTTTCTCGAAAAGCGGCCGCCGAACTGGGTCCCGGATGGTCTTGATGATTAATCTGTCGGGCCATTACCAGGAATGATGGGGCGGCGGTGGAGGGGGCTGTCCTGTTCCTTCCGCCGCCGGCCAGCTCGGGGAGGCTAGCCCCCCCGTTTTGTCTGCCTAGTTCAGCCGGTGGGGGGCAGCGCGCTTCATGTAATGCGCCAGATTGCGATGAAAGTTCGTGACTTTCCGTTCCTGGTGCGGGTTGGGCAAGGTTCCGCGAAATCCTCGGGATTTCATCCCCTTCTGGACCGCGGCCATGTTGGAAAAATCCTGGGCAAGTACCAGACCCCAGTGCTCTTCGCTCGCGGCCGCCTCCACCCACGATGTCTTGGGCTCCTGGCCTGCCGGAAAGCGCTCGATCGCATAGGCTTCAAAAACGCATTTGTCGGGATCGTTGCCGTATGGCCGCGCCCGGTAGCAAAGTGCGAACGTGATGCCTTGCAGCACGGCCATGTTCGGGAAGATATGCCATGCGAGCCCGGCTTGCCCCATCTGGGCAGGCGTGATTTCCGGCCATTCCACGCCGCGCGCCGCATCGTCAGCCTTCGCCGATGCAAGCCAGTGGGCAATCACCTGATCGGTCGGCGTTCCCTCGGGCAGCTCGTCCACGAGCCGACCGGCCGCCGTCACCAGCGTGGCGGTCGTGCTGGCCTGATTGACCGTCGCGTAGAGTTCCTCCTGGAGTTCGTATGTCGAGACACGTGGATCGATGCCTGATTTTCCTGCCCGTGTGACCGTGCTGCCCTCGCTTATTCGCATATCGGCGTCACGCTGGTCGAACCCGCTTACGCCGTGGAGACCGTGGGCCGCGCTGTAGGAATAGTAATCGCCATGCTCGAGGAGCTGGGTGTGCGTGCCGGCCACGTGATAGGGCTCCATGAACGCCTCGAGTGCAGTCTTCCAGTTGCAGTCGAAGACAACCCATTGACGCCATTTGTAGCGCATCCGTTCAAGCTCGAACTGATCGAGCATGGATGCGGCGGGCTCGAGATAGTCGCGCAGGGACGGGGCTTTGGGGTCCATGCTGACGAACAGCCATCCGCCCCAGGTGTCGACCTTCACTTCGGAAAGCTCGGTCCGTTCGGGATTGTCGAGACAGCCCTTCCAGTCCTGCCTGTCGAGAATGAAGGTATTTCGGCCTTCGAGATCGAAGCTCCAGCCGTGAAAGCCGCAGGTGATCGAGCGGCGGTTACCCGAAGCCGAATGCTCGCCGGCCGGCACGTCGATCAGGCGGCGACCGCGGTGCGGGCAGACGTTGAAGTAGGCGCGGATCGCATCCGGGCCCGTCCGGGCAATGATGATGCTTTCCTCGCCCACTTCGTAGGAGATGAAATCGCCGACCTCGGGTATCTCCTCGACGCGTCCGGCCTGTTGCCAGACCTTTGGCCAGAGCAGATCGTGTTCGGCCTGCGCATAATCGCGTGAGAGAAAGGCCTCAACGCCGTAGGTGAGGGGCTCGGTGAGATCCTCTTCGCTGAGTGAAGGCCGCAAGGCGGCATGGTCTGGGTGATGGGTCATGACATCCTCCTGATTTTCTTTCAGTGGCCGAGCAGCGAACTGCGCAGCGTCAGTTGCAGCAGCACGGAGCGCGGCGAGCCGGGCACACCAAGAAGGTCTGCGGCGGTTGTCACATTGGTCCCGGTGCCAGTTCCGGTGAAGGCGAGGGTGCCGCCGGTCGCGGTATAAAGCTTGTTGGTGAGGTTGCGGCCGATGAGGCTTAGCTCCCAGGCGCGATCGGCACCGCCATAGAGGCCCAGGCTGCCATTCAGCAGCCAGTAGGCGGACTGGACTGCCTTGGGGTTGGCTTCGGTCTGATAGGCGTAGGCGCTGGTGTAGAGGGCATCGAAGGAGACGGTGCCGCTCATGCTGCCGGCTATCTCGTGATCGTAGGTAAAGCCGCTGCTCAGCGCCCATTTAGGCGCGCGGGCGAGACGCTGACCGGTCTGGTCCTGAGCGGTGTAGGGGTTGGCGGCCGTGCCGAAGGTCGAGGGATCGAGGCCCGGATAGCGCGGGTCGAGATTGCAGCCTGCTGCGATCGATTGGCCGCCGTAGCAGCCGCCGATGAAATCGGTGTACTTGGCATCGTTGAAGCTCGCTGCGCCGCGCCATTCGAAGCCCGGCAAGGCGTCGGGCCGCGCAGTTGCGCTGAACTCGATGCCGCGCACGCGCGCGGCGCCCGCATTCTGCACGGTCTGGCTGAACGCGACCGGATCCCAGCGCGAGAGCTGGAGGCCTTTGTACTTGTACCAATAGCCGATGAGATCGAAGCCGATCTGGCGTCCCGCGATGAACCCCTTGATACCGCCTTCGCCGCCGCGCGCGGTCATCTGGTCGAACGACAGGTCACGTGCCGGCAGGCTCGGGAATGCCGGCGAGCGCAGCGGCGTCGGCAAGGTGTTGAAGCCGCCGGAAGTGAAGCCTTCCCGGTACGCGCCGTAAATCGTGAGGTTGGTTGCCGGCTTGTAGGTGAGCGTCACTTCAGGCGAGAAGTCGTGGTAGTTACGACTGGGATTGAGGATCGTGAAGGGCGTCTCATTGACGGTTCCCTTGAGCGACTTGTCCTCCCACGATTGCCGGGCGCCTGCCGCCAGTTCCAGCTGATCGGTGATGTCCACGCGGACCTGGCCGAACATGGAATAGGCGAGGGTCTTCTGGTCGTAGGCGGTCGCCGCAATGAGCGCGGGAGCGGCTGTGAAAGTGTAGAACGCCTGATCGACCGTGAAGCGGGCGTCCTGAACGAAGCCGCCGACAAGGAAGTTCACGGGGCCATCGTAGTTCGAGGCAAGCCGGACTTCCTCGCTGAAGGCTTTCGCAACCAGATCGTTGGAGGCACCGGTTGCCGGATTGTTGACCGAGGTGAAGGAATCGAGCGATTCCTCCTGCAAGCGGTAGTAGCCGGTCACCATGCTGAGCGTCAGGGCATCGGTGAGATCGAGATCGCCGGTCAGCGATCCCAGAAACTGGCGGGATTTCGAGTAAGGGATGCCATCCCCGAACGAGGGATGAAGCGCAGCGACGCTGGCGGGCAGCGCGACATCGGTGAAGTACCGATCGAGCTTGCAGTCGGTAGTCACGCCAAGGCCGATCTGCGCGGCACCATAAGGGCAATAGACAGGCTGGCCGGCGGCGGCCGGGCCGATGCCATCCCGGTCCCGCTTGCCGTAGTTCACCTTGACTTTGAGGTGAAGGCGATCATCGGAGGAGCGGAAAGTGAGGGTGCCGCGAAGGAATAATTCCTCGGCATTGTTGCTGCTTGCAGCGGCGCCCGGTGTGCGGCCGGCGACAGGCACGCCGATATTGCGGAACCACCCGTCTTCCTTCGAATAATAGGCAACGACGCGGGCACCGATCTGATCGGTGAGGGGGCCGGAAACGATCCCTTCCACGAAACGCTGATCGGCCTCGAACTCATAGCCGGTGCGGAGGCGCGCCTCGAAGCTCTGGCCGGGATCTGCCGAGATCAGCGAGATGATCCCTCCAGGGCTGTTCTTGCCGTAGAACAGCGCCTGCGGGCCTTTGAGGACTTCGACGCGCTGGAGATCGTATTGGCCGAGGCGCACGGCATTGCCATAGCTGATCGGGATACCGTCCAGATTGAGGGTCACGGCCTGCTCGGTGGAGGGATTGGCGATGCCCGCGCCGATCCCGCGCAGATTGATAGATCCGCCTGTCTGGTTGGTGGATTCGCCGATGATCAGCTGCGGTATGCGTTCGCTGATCGCGGTGAGCGAGTTCGTCGCATAGCGCTGCAGGGACTCTCCCGAGAGCGCTGAGATCGCCACCGGCACATCCATGGCGCGTTCGTCGCGCTTGCGTGCCGTGACGATGATTTCGCCCGGTGCCGCTTCCAGATGCTGGGTTTGCGCGACTTGTTTGTCTTGTGGAGCCTGAGCCTGCGCAGGTGCGCCCTCGCTCTCCTGGGCATAGCCGGTCTGCGCGATCAAACTTCCCGCAGCTGCAGCAAGCAGCATCGCCTTCCTGTGCGCCATGTTCCTCATCCTCCTCCGGGACCTTCGCGCTTTTGCGCGGAGCTTTCTTGGGGGCGGTGGGATCCAGCGATGACGCTCGAGTCGTCCGCCGCCTGGAAGGAAGCGTATCATGAAAAGAATGAATGACCATTCTTTAAAAATGAAGTAAAGGAGTATGCGTGATCGAGCCCCTTGGCAGGACTTTGAATTCGGATATCACGCAAGGATCAAGCGCCCTTCGTTCAAGAACGTCGGGCCGGAAATGTCGGGAAAATATGGTTCGTCACGCAGAAGCTCTGGCTCGCCAACAGGAACGGACGGAGCAGCGCCGCGACCAGGTGCTCGATGCGGCGGAGCAATGCTTCAGGGGAGAGGGCTTCCACGGCGCCAGCATGGTGCGGATCGCGCAGGTTGCCGGCATGAGCCCGGGCCACATTTACCGCTATTTCGAGAGCAAGGATGCCATCATCATCGCCTTGTGCGAGCGAAGGTTCTCTGGCTTCGAACAACTCCTGGCCGGCGTCGAGGCGGGCGCTACGGCGATCGACGACTGGATCTCGCAATTCTCCTGGTGGATCGACCCGATCCGGGCGCCGCTTACCCTTGAGATCATGTCCGAGGCCGGGCGCAATTCCCGGGTGTCGGATGTGGTGGTCGGGATCGACCGCCGGTTTCGAGACATCATGCGCCGCAGTCTCCTGCCGCTGTCAGGTGTCATTCCCAAGGATGAGGTCGAGGACAGGCTGGAGGCACTCATCATGTTGGCCCATGGCATGACCAGTCGGATTACCGCAGATCCCGGAGCGAGTCCCGAGCGTTTGATGGCAGCGTTTCGCCTCGCCGTTCATGGGCTCATGGATCGCTGACGGCTGTTTTAAACAAACGCCGGAGGCGACTCCCCCACCTCTGCCGAGGGCGTCGCAAGTACTCGATCGCAGCCGAAATCGTCATGGCGAACCACTATCCGTAGGCCGCGTTAGGCGGTGCCGATACAGCTGTCCACATGTGCACGTCGGTACTTACGGGCCGACGAAATGAGCGCGTGTGTTCGGCAATGCGGCCTATGTGCGATCCCCCAAACGCTTTGCATTGGCAGTGTTTCCCGAGCCCGCGACTGTGACGGAGAGGATACCGGAAAATGACGAAGGTGATGCAGGGAATTCGCGTCCTGGAAGTGGCTCAGCATACGTTCGTTCCCTCGGCGGGCGGAATTCTTGCCGATTGGGGTGCTGACGTCGTCAAGATCGAGCACCCTGTGCGCGGCGATGCGATGCGAGGGATCGTCAATCTCGCGGACAGAGAGTTGATCCTCGACGCAACACGCTGATGGAGCATCCCAACCGTGGCAAGCGAAGCGTCGGCATCGATATCTCGACCGCCGAGGGGCAGGAACTCATCTATCGGATCGCGGCAACCGCCGACGTATTCCTCACCAATTACCTCCCGCAGCATCGACGCAAGCTCAACATCGATGTCGAGCACATTCGGGCCGCCAATCACAAAATAATCTATGCGCGCGGCAGCGCTTACGGGGACAAGGGGCCGGAGAGGGAAGTCGGCGGTTTCGATGGCACGGCCTTCTGGGCGCGCAGCGGCGTCGGCTATTCGATGAGCCCTGACGGCCTGGACGGACCGCTGTCGCAGGGCATCCCGGCATTCGGGGACTCGTCAGGCGGTATGAACATCGCCGGCGGTATTTCTGCGGCGCTCTTTCATCGAGACCGAACTGGAGAAGCGCTGGAGGTCGACGTGTCACTGATCAGCACGGCCTGGTGGGCCGCCGGTGCAGCAGTCGACCAGTTCATCGAGCACAATGAGGTGATGCGGGTTCCCATGCCGGCGTCAGGCGGAAAGGCCGGCAATCCCTTCATGGGCAACTTCCGCACGTCGGATGGCGGTACCATCAACCTTTGCACGCTTACGCCAGGCCCTCATATTCGCAGCATGTTCGAGCACGTTGGGGCGCCAGAGGCCGCCGACGACCCTCGTTTTGCCGATGTTCAAGGTCTGATGGAGAACTGGAAAGAGGCGAGCGACATTCTCACGCGCAAATTCGCCGAGCGGCCCTTCCAATACTGGCGTCAGCACCTCAAGACCTTCACGGGCCAATGGGCACCGTTCCAAAGCCTCCTCGACCTGGCAAACGACGAGCAGGCGCTGGCCAATGACATGCTCATCGAGGTGGAGGCAGCCGATGGCGGTGCGCCGCTGAAACTGGTTCGCGGGCCGGTCCAGTTCAATCACCAGCCCGTTGAGACCACGCGCGCGCCTCAGGCTTCGGAGCATACGGAGATGTTCCTGATGGAACTGGGCGTCGAATGGGATGAGATCGAGGCGCTCAAAGCGCAAGGGGCGATTGCCTAAAGCATGTCGCCGCCGCGTCGCGCTGTCGGTAGCGCGACACGGTGGCTGCCTCGTCCTGCAAGCGGTTGGTTCTCCGGCTCTGCCCCATCCGGCAGCTGCGTGCCGCATACCCGTGCCGGAACTCAGGCAATGCTAGAAAGGGGCATTGGCCGGTTCATCGTCCGCTGCCGAATGGCCCTGATTGGTGACCAGTCGTACGCGCGAATTCCAACCATCGGGTTCGATCGCGACGGCTCGCGCTGCCAGCTTGTCTTCGATGAAATCGATGATCAGGCACCCGATGTCCGGGTGGGAGCCGTCATCGGTGATCTGGATGGAAACCTGAGGATTGAGTCCCATTTCCTGAGCGCGCCTGATCATTCTCTCGCAGTCCGCGGCCAGGATCACGGAAATGGAACTGACGATCGCAAGCGTGTGTTCGAACGCAATCCGCTTGCGACCTCGGCTTATTTCGAGGTCCGCCAAGTTTGCGCAAAGCGTCCAGTGATCCTCATCTGTCGTTTCGATCGTTCGTTCCAGGACCACGCTGATGCCGGACTGCGCAGTAGCGTCCACCAGAAGCAGCCGCCTACGACCGTCGAGACCGGGTCGCTTCAAGCGCTTGGGCGTCCAGGGGAACGAGGTCAGAATGTCCCCGTCCACGCAGATCCTAAGATTTTGCGGATATTGCCCGAAAGCTTGGTGAGCTTCGTCAGTCCAGCCTCGGAAGAGATCGTAGGGAGAGACGTAACCCATCGTATATCCTGAAATCCATCGGCCATCCATTGGGCGCAAAGGACCAGGCGAAAGATCTGGAAGGCTTGCCGGGGGTTCGAGGTCCTGGTGCCTTCCGGTCGACTCGGGATGGCGGTCAAGCGTCGGATTTTGGACCCGTCCTCCCCGTGTGCGATCGAAGATGAGGCGACATGGAACGGCAAGGGAGGCGAGATCCGAAGTGCCGTCTTGCACTCCTGCGAGCAGGGGATGGCGTGAGCGGCCGTACAATGCATTTCGCCTCAGCCAACTTTCCCGCTCCCAGGGGAATGGGCAATATTGCGGAGCAAAGGGAATTTTTTCGACCTGGCTGCGCGCATGGGATTCTCGCTCCGCATGGTTTTCGGCGAACCTTGGCTTTCGCGAGGTCACCATAGCCAGGTCTATATCGCCGACGGTTTCCTCTTCGCGCAGGACGCTCCCGAACAACCAGATTTCGTCGACGTTGGAGATTTGATTGTCGTCTGCATTCATGAGCATCGCACGCGCCAGTAAGTCGTCGAGAACCGCTTTTGCGCGTTGCAGAGGCGTCCTCGCGGATGCCTTGGCACGAAGAACGACTTCACCAGCTTTGGTGAGCGCCATCGTTTCGGGATCTATCAGACCGCGATCGAGGCATTCTTCAAATACGATTGCACCGTCGCGCCGGTAGGGAAAGATCGTCTTCACATCGATCAGCCGACCAGGATCTCGGGTGCGCATGAACGCCTTCAGCGCATTCGTGAACACGCTGGGTCGATATCCGGCAATGCGCGTGTTGCGGTCGAGGCTAACGCCCAAGGTCAATTCCCATTTATATCGCGATTTCGGTAGGTTACCGTTCCCGGTGGCATAAGTAAGTAGCTCGCTTGCTTCGAGAAGCAATCGGGTTCTTCACGTCGATTGGTTGTTCGGTTGCCTCTACCGGAAATCCCTCGATTTCACCTTGATGCCTTCTGTTGGCTGACCGGGAATAATTCCGGACCCAAGTCTCAGATCGGGGTCGTAAAGGTTCCGGGGACTTCTCCCGAGATGGTGCACTGACGGATCGCGCGGATCGGGTGCCATCGGGCTCCTGACGATATCGGCGCGGCTGACCTGATATACGTGGGAAACATCCTTGCGCTGCCCCACGCTGGCAAGAAGGGGCGAGAGATCTTCGAGGCGCTGGGCAATCACATGGATCACATCGCCTTCTTTCTGGACCTGCCCGCGAACGCCCAGCATCGATGCGCCCAGAACCGTACTTCTGCACTTTTCAAAGAGGTTGGGCCAGACCACCAGATTGGCCACGTCGGTTTCATCCTCCAGCGTAATGAACATGACGCCTTTGGCCGAACCCGGCTTTTGACGCAGCAGAACAAGGCCGGCGAGGTTGATCCAGCGTCCGTCCCGGATCTCGCGCAGAGTCGCACAGGTAATCATTTTGCGGGACGATAGATCGTCCCGGAGGAAAGCAAGCGGGTGGGAGCGCAATGAGAGCCCGGCGGAGCGGTAGTCTTCGACAACCTCCTCGCCATCGCTCATCGCAGGAAGAACGACTTCCGGCTCCACGGCCTCCGGCCTCAGCTTGCCCGCGCGCTCATCAGCGGCCGCAAAGAGAGGCAGTGCTTCGGCGCCGAGACCTTTTACCTCCCATAGCCCCGAACGGCGAGAGAGGCTGAGTGAGCCGAAGCCGCCCGCTTGCCCGATGCGGTCGAGCGCCCGCCCGCTGACGCCTGCGCGGCGCTGGATTTCCTCGACACTGTCGTAGGGCTCCTCGCCTCGAGCGAGTACGATGGCTGCACCATCCTCGTTTCTGAGTTCCTTGGCATACCGAAGGCCCAAGCGGACGGCGAGATAGCGGCCGTCGGTCGGCTCCAAAGAGCAATCCCAGCGGCTATGGTTCACGTCGATCGGACGGATATCGACGCCATGCTTGCGGGCATCGGTCACGATCTGCGCGGGCGCATAGAAACCCATGGGCTGGGCATTGAGTAGCGCTGCGCAGAAGACGTCGGGATGGTGGCACTTCATCCAAGAGGATGCATAGGCGATCAGCGCGAAGGAGGCAGCGTGGCTCTCGGGAAAGCCGTAGCTCCCGAACCCCTCGATCTGCTTGAAAGTCTGTTCGGCGAAATCCCGCTGGTAACCCCGCCCGATCATTCCATTGATGAGCTTGTCGCGGAAATGGGAGACGCCGCCGGTCAGCTTGAAGGTCGCCATCGCCCGGCGCAGCAAGTCGGCTTCGGATGGCGTGAAGCCCGCACACTCGATGGCAACCCGCATGGCCTGCTCCTGGAAGAGCGGGACGCCGAGCGTCTTGTCGAGCACTCGCTTCAGTTCTTCGGTCGGGAAGGTGACGGGCTCCTTGCCCTCGCGCCGACGCAGATAGGGATGGACCATGTCGCCCTGGATCGGGCCGGGGCGCACGATCGCGACCTGGACGACGAGATCGTAGAATTCCTTCGGCTTGATGCGCGGCAGCATCGCCATCTGCGCGCGCGATTCGATCTGGAAGACGCCCAGCGTGTCGGCCTTGCGGATCATCGCGTACGTGGCCGGATCGTCGTGCGGGATCGCCGCCAGGTCCATGGTGATGCCCTTGTCTGCCTCCAGCAGCGAGAAGGCGCGCCGCATGCAGCCCAGCATGCCCAGACCCAGGACATCGACTTTCATGAAGCCGAGGGCATCAATGTCGTCCTTGTCCCATTCGATGATCTGCCGGTTTGCCATGGCCGCCGGTTCGATAGGCACGAGCTCGTCGAGGCGGCCTAGCGTCAGCACGAACCCGCCGGGATGCTGCGAGGTATGCCGCGGGGTGTTGATGAGCAGGCGGGCGAGTTCGAGCGTCAGTGTCAGGCGCCGGTCACCGGTATCGAGATTGAGTTCTTCGGCATGGCGCTCCTCGACGCCCTCCCGGCTCCAGCCCCATACTTGTCCGGCGAGGCTCGCCACGACATCCTGGGTCAGCCCCAGTGCCTTGCCGACCTCGCGCACAGCGCCGCGGGCGCGGAATCGGCTGACGACTGCGGTCAGGGCCGAGCGCTCGCGGCCATAAGTCTCGTAGATCCACTGAATCACCTCTTCGCGCCGTTCGTGCTCGAAATCGACGTCAATGTCGGGTGGCTCGCGCCGCTCTGCTGAAACGAAACGTTCGAACAGCAGCTCGGATTTCACGGGGTCGATCGAGGTGATCCCGAGGACGAAGCAGACTGCCGAGTTCGCTGCGCTCCCTCGTCCTTGGCAGAGGATGCCTTTCGAGCGTGCGAAGGCGACGATCGAATGGACGGTGAGGAAGTACGGGGCATAGGCCAGTTCAACGATCAGCCGAAGTTCGTGGTTGAGCTGGTTACGGACCTTCTCCGTCAGGCCGCCGGGATAGCGCTCAGGCGCCTTGGCCCAGGTCAGGCGCTCCAGTTCCTGCTGCGGCGTGAGCCCGCTTTCGCCGATCTCGTTGGGGTACGTGTAGGTGAGCTGGCCGAGGTCGAAGGTGCAGGCCCGGGCGATCTCGACGCTGCGTGCCACCGGCGCGGTATCGCCGAGATAGCGGGCGAACAGCCGCTCCATTTCTGCCGTGCCCTTGATGTGGCGGTCGGCGAAGCGCTCGCGCCTGCGGCCGAGCGTATCGACCGTGCATTTCTCGCGGATGCAGCTCACCACGTCCTGCAGCATCCGGCGATCGGGCGCGTGATAGAGGACGTCACCGGTCGCGACTGTAGGTATTCCGGCAGCCGCAGCCATCGCGGCAAGATCGCGAAGACGGATGGCGTCGCGCGGCCGCCGCCGGATAGAGAGCGCCATGTAGGAGCGGGGGCCGAACAGGCGGACGAGCCGCGCCAGTGCATCTTCGGTCGCGGCGTCGGCGCGATCAGGAACGAGGATCGCGATCAGTCCCTCGGCCCAATCTCCGAGGTCGCCCCAGTGAAGGTGGCATCCGCCCTTTCCGGCGCGGGCCTTGCCGATGCTGAGGAGACGGCAGAGCCGCGAGTAGGCCTCGCGGTCCGTCGGGTAGACGAGCAGCGAGGTGCCGCAAACGAGATCGAGGCGGCATCCAATGATCGAGCGCACGCCTGAGATCTTTTGGGCATCCCAGGCACGGACAGCGCCTCCCAGCGTATTGCGGTCGGCGATGCCAAGAGCCGGCAGCCCAAGCAATCGGGCGGTGGCAAACAGCTCCTCCGGGCTCGATGCGCCGCGCAGGAATGAGAAATGGGTGGTGACCTGCAGTTCGACATAGCGTGCACCCAGGAGCGGGTCGTCGTCCGCCGCCTCGGCGGTAGCGCTGGGATCGTGCTCCCGGGTCATGCGAAGGCGCCATGGATGAACCAGCGCATCGGGCCAGTGTCCGACCTCTCGCCGTCACCGAGCCGGAAGATCCAGTAGCGTCCGCCTGTGCTCGTCTCGACCTGAAAATAGTCACGCACCGTATATGGCGTATCTGCCTCGTGCCCGCCCTCGCGCCACCATTCGCCGTGCAGACGTTCGGGGCCATCCGCCCGAGCGACGCGGTGGCGCTTGCCGCGCCAGATGAACATGGCAGGCGGATGATCGGGCAGCATAGCCATGACTTCGACAGGCTCGGGCGGAACGATCATCCGGGACGGGCGCGGCAGGTCGTCCTGCCAGCCGGTGCCCGTCGCCCTGGAAAGCGCCGGCACATCCTCAACCTCGCGTTCGGGCATCGTGCTCTCGCGGGGCTGAACGCGGAATATCGTCGGTCCGTCGATCTGGTGAGCGGCAAGCACGCATTGATCGAGCGCAGTCGGGATTTCACGTTGGTTCCCTGGCGGCCGTCGCTGGAAAAGCAGGTCGGAAAGACTGTTTCCGGCTTGATGCGAACGGATGGCATCAATTGGACCATCGGGCGAGGGCGTGGAGGGCCGGGAATTTCATAACGGCCGATCGCTGCGGGGCGTGAGGGAAATTGGCAATTTGCGATCCAACGTCGCGAAGGCCGCAGCGCATCAAGATTCAATATTAAAGGAGATCGGCGATTTGACGTTTCGAATAAAATGAGTTCCAATCCTGATGCGACGAAATCGGCTAGGCTTTTGGCGTGGCTGCCGGCGGACAAGGTCAGGATATGAAGAAGCGTATTTTATTTCTAATCGGCGGTGCTCTTGCGCTCGCTGGCTGCGGTCAGAGTGGCGAGGAATTTCTTTGAACCTGGGTCAGCAGCAAGCAGGCCAAGAGATCCATGACCATTGAGCGAAATGCGGATGCCTTCATCGTTCGTCGTGTAGTGCCAACTTACATTGGCGCTCCCAGGACGTACTCGTATCCTGCGACGGTCGAAAACGGCATGCTTCATATGAACGTTGGTATCGGCGCGATTGATTTCGCGATCGACAAATCTTCGGGTCACCTGGTCGGTGGCGGTGGGGGCTTTGTAAGACAATAAATCTGATTGTTCGGATTTCTAGGCTGCAAGCAAATCTGCTAACGGCGCGGCCCCAACTCCGAAGCATGCGACGGCCCAGTCACCATCGCTATCAGTCGCTCCGCGTAAGCGGACCTGTCCAACATCTGCTATGTCTCGAAATATAACTATATTTTTACTGCGCAGAATCGAATCAACCGTGGACATGCGCTTAAGGGCTTTTCTTGAGATTGGCCTAGAAGCTGCAAAGCCATTGGGAGTAATTCCCATAATGCGCTTGACGTCCTCGTCAGTTGGGAGGCCTTGATTTTTGTTCCAAGGGGTCAGCACCGCGTGGACATCTTGAATACACATGTGGGCCCACATCGGATCGAAATGAGCGTTCTTGGAGCCATGGTGCGGAATTTTAACGAAATCTGCTTGGCCGCGATCATTCCAGGCGTCAGAATGGACGGCGTGCCATCCCGTATGGTCATGCCTGACTTCGAGGTCGGCTCCAAATAGTAGTATTCGGTTTCCCGTATGAATTACCGACGCTACAGATGCATCATTTCTTTCGGGACGGGGTAAGCGGCCGCCAACTGCGGCTATCTGAATCCATCTTTTGATCGAACCCAGGAATTCGGTCATGTCTGCATCAGAAGGTGCAAGCGCTTCAAACTCGTATGGAGCTCCTCCTCCGCCAGCGATCCGTCGCTGAGCTATGCTCCAGCGCGGCGGCTTTCTGCGGTCATCTAGCATCGCTAAGATTTTCCGGAGTTCTTCGACGCCGGATCCGAACTCTTCGGAACCGCCTTCTACGTGATCAACGAATGCAAGAAACTCGTCATTTTGGAGCGTCTGAGGAATTGCGACCGTTGCGTTGACACATCGCTCGACGATTTGCGCTGCGCCAGCAATGTGGTCGTCATGCCAATGCGTCAGTAAGACGGCTTCAACGCAATCTAGATCAACGCCGATATCTTCCAGATAATCTAGTGCGACAGGCGTTTTGGCGTCGCTTAGAAGGCTGTCGATCAGAATCCATTTGCCGTTGCCGACGTGAACGGCAATCGCTTCGCCGCTCCCCCTGCCGAAAACTGAGATCTCGACTTCGTTATTATCAGGTATGGACACTATTTTCTCAGCTTAATGCGTGCACCAATTCGGAGAACTTTTTTCTCTTTGGTTGAAGTGCTGGCATATATCGCCGGAAATAGATCACGTGGTCATTTATACGGTTACCATTTTCTGTAATAGCCAGTCCGATCACCATGCGGAAAATAGCGCCAAGTTTTAGGTGCTCGATTTCGTCTCCGTCTAAAAGCGATAGTGGAATTACCGCTCTTTCTTGTCCTCGCGAGCGATCGGTCAAATCCGCAAGAATGGCTTCGAAAGAGTCAGGAGTTATCGACGAGACATAGCCCTCCCACTCCTGGAGCGTATTCATGCTCTTTTTACCAATAACTTTCCGCTGGAAGGCGCCAGACACAGGCAGTACAACGTCGCCTTCAATGTGAGGCGAAACTGCCTCGGGCTTATTCGGCTTCACGAGGTAGCGATATTTACCGGGTGTGGTGTCGCATCCGTTGATATCGTAACGCTCTTTCTTGCGAGCAGCGATTCGATCGCCCTCGCCCTCGAAGTAGCTATTGCCATTTGGCAGGTCGCCGTCTTCAAAAGTGCCAGCGGATCGTGGGTTCGGTGCTTTTGCTACAGCGAGAGCGCTCATGACTTAACAGCCAATTCGACCAGTTCCGAGACTATTGCTCTTGAACGATCAATCGAAGCTTCAAAATTGTCAACGAATAAGGCGCCAAAATCGGCGCTACTCCGTTCGGGTTGGGCGGTTTCGGCGGCCTCCACCTTCTTCTCGCGCTTAGATTTTTTGTTGCCCTCCCGCGTTTGCAACGGGGCTTGTGTTTCTCTGCGCTCGATTTCGAAAGAGTCGTTAACCTGAATGAATATCCCCGTGTTTTCAGGAATTTTATTCGACGGTTGAAGCGTAACTCGAACGACGCCGGGAAGATCGTCAGGGCGGGGTGCCTGCATCGTTAAATCGATCATGCCGCCCGTCTGATCGGAATAATCATCGGCGAAACTCGCTGCGAACGAACCCCAAGGCTCCAAGGGAGCGATTGTCCGGCCAAAGCGCAGTCGCTTTTTCCAATCAGTGAGGTCAGCATGGACGAAATAATTTATCCCAACGGACTTAACAGGGATGTGCGGCATCTTTTCGATGAAAAGTTGTCCGATTATGTCGACCAACCGAACAAACGGCTCAGCTTCTGCGAACACCTGAAAGCGTTCCTGAACCATCTCAAACTTCATGCCGGGTAAAGCAAACCGGGCCAGATCTCTATGGACAATTTCGATTTCTGCGGCGTCAGCTTCAGAGCGTGAGATTAGCCCTTCGCGCTCCAGCCAATGAGGGGTGAAAATTGCCGGATTGAAGCTTCCGATAAAAACGACGTAGCAGCCCTGTTCCACCACTACTTCGTTCACGAGAATCTCCTCCAGCTTTCGACGCGCGCCATTTCTCGCGGGCGGTTACATGGTGGCTTGCGATCGTCAAGCCAATTCGCAGCCAAGGCTGTTTGAGTTCAGTGCTGCCTTGCCCTGCTAAGGGTGCCTTTGAAATGTCATTTTTCGGTCAACGCCTTGTTGCGATTTTTCCTTAAAGAGGGGTTAGCTCCCAGTCGCTGCGAGCGAAAGCGAACGTTCGACGGAGGGCGCCTGCAATCGAAAATTGGGCGCCGCCCACTTCGAAGGCACGTCTGAGGGCTTGCCAAACGTCCGTAGCAGGACGAGAATCCGGATTGATGCGTAAGGATATAGATCATCTCCCGCCCGTTCAGCAGGCTGAACTCGAGCGGGCAAAGCAAATCCTGATGGCTGAATTCGAGGTCGCGATTTCGCGTGCGACCCAGCCGTGGAAAAAGAACGGCCGCATCCAGAAGATCGTATTGTTCGGGAGCTATGCACGATCGGACTGGGTTGATCAGCCGCTCAATGGATACCAGTCCGATTTCGACTTGCTGATAATCGTGAGTCATCCCAAACTTACGGATATCGCCGAATATTGGCATGTCGCAGACGACAAGATTGACAGGGATCCATCGATTGAGCGTCAGGTGAATTTCATTGTCCACACCATGGATGAGGTAAATCAGAGCCTCAACAGGGGCGAGTATTTCTGGGTCGACATCGCCCGCGATGGGATCGCGTTGTATGAACTGCCGGGCAGCACGTTTGTCACTCCAAAGCCATTAACGCCGGCAGATGGTTACGAAATGGCGGCTCAATATTTTGCTGCCCAATCAAAGTCGGTTCAGCAATGGATCGATTTGGCTGAATTTTCGCTTCAAATGACGCGATCAGATGCTGATTGGGCCCGAAAGACGGCGTTTAATCTCCATCAAGCGGTGGAAACTTGCTACATCTGCTTTCTTCTCGTTCGCACACTCTATTTTCCGAGATCGCATAACATCAAGTTTTTGCGATCGTTCGCTGAGGGCAAAGAGCCCCGCCTGATCAGGGCTTGGCCGCGCGAAACCAAACTTGACCGTCGGCGCTTCGAATTGCTCAAGCGAGCCTACGTCGAGGCCCGGTACTCCACAAGTTACGAGATCAGTGTCGAAAATCTCGAGGCGATTACGGAGCGCGTCCATGCGCTGCGAGGCCTTGTAGACCTGGTCTGCCAAGAGCGACTCGCGCAGCTGCGCGAAAAGGCCCGTCACGATATAGGCGGTAATTCACGCGGGGCGTGACCGGCAATATCCTGCAATATCTAATAAACGCCAATTAGCGCCGTTTAGTTTTTTCCGTTCGTCACGGATTCTTTCTCCACCCGGACCGCAACGGACGACCGGGCTGGAGAAGCCCCGTGACGCCTACCAAACTCCTCGTCGGTCAGATCATCGTCGTCTTCGCGATCATGTTCGCGGGCCTCTGGATTTCGACGCAGTGGGCCGCCGCGATGCTGGGCTACCAGTCCGAGCTCGGCGCGGCACCATTCCACCTGTTTGGCGTGCCTTGCTACCAGCCCTGGGCGCTGTTCGGATGGTGGTATCATTTCGATGCCTATGCGCCCGAAGTCTTCGACAAGGCGGGCATGCTCGCCGGCGCCAGCGGCTTTCTTGGCTGTGGATCGGCTGTTGCGGGTTCACTCTGGCGGGCACGCCAGAAAGGCAGGGGCACCACATATGGTTCCGCGCGCTGGGCCAGCCACGGTGAGGTGGCACGCTCCGGCCTGCTCGGTGACGCGGGCCTCATGCTCGGCAAGCTCGGTCGCGAGTATCTGCGTCATAACGGCCCAGAGCATGTCCTGGCCTTCGCGCCGACACGGTCCGGCAAGGGCGTGGGCTTGGTGGTGCCGACGCTGCTCACATGGATGGGCTCCGCCGTCATCCACGACATCAAGGGCGAAAACTGGACCCTGACCGCCGGATGGCGCGCGCGGTTCTCGCACTGTCTGCTGTTCAATCCCACCGATGCCGCCTCGGCGCACTACAATCCGTTGCTCGAGGTGCGCCGCGGCGCCAACGAGGTCCGCGACGTCCAGAACATCGCCGATATCCTCGTCGATCCAGAGGGCGCGCTCGAACGCCGCAACCACTGGGAAAAGACCAGCCATTCGCTGCTCGTCGGCGCGATCCTCCACATCCTATATGCCGAGGAACAAAAGACGCTTGCCCGCGTCGCCACGTTCCTTTCGGATCCCCAACGCTCGTTTGCCGCTACGCTGCGCGCAATGCTCACCACCAATCACCTCGGTGACGCGCAGGCGCCGCGCGTTCATCCGGTGGTCGCGTCGGCTGCGCGGGA
This sequence comes from Novosphingobium sp. ST904, assembly GCF_001298105.1. Classification (GTDB taxonomy): domain Bacteria; phylum Pseudomonadota; class Alphaproteobacteria; order Sphingomonadales; family Sphingomonadaceae; genus Novosphingobium. Next base: position 58,829 of record NZ_LGJH01000131.1, read on the forward strand.
GCTTCTCAACAAGAGCGAGAACGAACGCTCGGGCGTGCTTTCAACGGCCATGTCGTTCCTCGGTCTCTATCGCGATCCGACGATCGCGGAGGTGACCTCGCGCTGCGACTGGCGGATTGCCGATCTGGTCGATGCCGAACTGCCATGTTCGCTCTACCTCGTCATTCCGCCGTCGGACATCAGCCGCACCAAGCCGCTGGTTCGCCTGGTCCTGAACCAGATCGGGCGGCGTCTGACCGAACAGCTCGATGGGCTTGGGGGTGCAGGTCGCAAGCACCAATTGCTGATGATGCTCGACGAATTCCCCGCGCTCGGCCGCCTGGACTTCTTCGAAACCAGCCTCGCATTCATGGCCGGCTACGGGATCCGGGCCTTCCTGATCGCCCAGAGCCTCAACCAGATTGAGAAGGCCTACGGCGAGAACAACTCGATCCTCGACAACTGCCATGTGCGCGTGGCCTTCGCGGCCAACGATGAGCGGACCGCCAAGCGGATTTCCGATGCCTTGGGAACCGCCACCGAGCAGCGTGCCATGCGCAACTATGCCGGACACCGGCTCGCGCCCTGGCTCGCCCACGTCATGGTCAGCCGCCAGGAGACCGCACGCCAGCTTCTGACCCCCGGCGAGGTCATGCAGCTTTCGCCCGACGAGGAACTCGTTTTGCTGGCCGGGATGGCACCGGTGCGGGCACGTAAGCTCCGCTACTTCCGGGACCGCAATTTCGCCGACCGCCGACTTCCTGCCCCATCCGTGGGCAGTAGCCTTTATGCCGATCGTCCGGCGCCGCGCCCCGACGATTGGCAGGGCATCGCCCGGCCGCAAGACGCCAGGCTGGCCGCGCTGATGGCACAGGCTGAAGCCGACGACGAAAGCGGACCGCAACAGCAACGCACGCCGGGGCAGGGCGGCGGGCCGCCGATCGCGCGGGATGAGCCCGACGTCACCGAGCCCCAGCTTGCAAATGACGATGACGGCAACGCAGTCGCCGACAAGCGGGCGATGGAGCAGGCGCAGGCCCTGACGCCGGTCGCACGCGGCTTCGCCTTCGATGAGAGCCAGCACACTCGCGACCTCGGATTGTGAGACAGCCCATGAAAATCCGCCAGAACCTCTACCTCGACCGGGACGTGACCGTGGCGCTTGATCGCCTGGCTGCCGGCACTCGCGGCAACAAGAGCCGCCTCGTCAACGACGCGCTGAAGGCATGGATAGCTCGGCAAGGCTCGAACGAGATCGACGATCTTCTGCGTCTGCGCTTCGACCGTCTCTCGCGGGAAATTACCGGCAGCCGGCGCGATATCGACGTCCTCCTCGAAAGTCTGGCCCTCTTCATCCGCTACCAGCTCTCGGTGACGGCGCCGCTGCCCGAAGCGGACGCGGCTGCCCGCGCGGTCGGCCGGGAGCGCTTCGAAGCCTTCGTGGCCCAGGTCGGCCGCCAGATCGCCACCGGTAAGCGGACCCTGCCAGAGCGGAAGTCGGGAGAAAGTGCATGACCGACACTCCCGATGTCATCTCGGCCGAACGCCGACGCGCAATGCTGCGGACTGCATGGGGCCCGCCATTCGCGCCGCGCTCGAAGATCCGCGCATCATCGAGATCATGGTCAACCCGGACGGGGCGCTCCGCGTCGATGTGGCTGGGGGAAGGGCGGGTCGATACCGATATCCGCTTCGAACCGGCGCAGGTCGAACGCATTGTCCGGCTTGTCGCCTCGCATATCCGCGCGGAGGTCCACGCAGACGCCCCGATCGTATCGGCTGAACTCCCGGCGCACGGCGCTGGTGCTGGCGAACGCTTCGAGGGCCTTCTTCCTCCGGTCTGAAGCGCCCCGGGTTTCCAGGAGGCTCCAACTTGTGAGAAGGAGCATCCGTTATGAGCAAGACAACCAACAAATTTTCACCTGAAGTCCGCGAGCGGG
>NZ_LGJH01000130.1 GCF_001298105.1 Novosphingobium sp. ST904
CGGGCGCCGGCATCATCCCCATCGGGTATCGAGGCCGCGGCGGGCACTACCGGCAGGCTCTGGCGGAAGCTGCGCCATTGGCCGTCGGCGGGCTCGACCGCCATGATCCCGCGCCATTTCCCGCCGGCACCTCGCGGTTGTAGCGGCGGGTCAGCGCGGTGAGGGTCTCCTGCGCCTCTGCCGCGATCCGCGCGCGGCGCCAGCTTTCGGCCGGGTCGGCATCGCGCAGGGCATCGTGGGCCTCGGCAGCGAAGAAGCGGCGATTGGCGGCGGCCGAGGCGGAGAGCGGATAGTCCAGCAGTTCGAAGAAAGCGTCCGCGCGGGCCGGGGGAATCAGCGGGCGAAGCGCGGCCACTCGCCGCTCCATCGCCGCGAACCCGGCAAGGCGCTCGTCCGCCTCGGCAATGGTCAGCGGGCTGGCATGGGGCTTTTCTCCCGGCAGGTACCATTGCAGATGTTCGGGGCGGCGCGCGAAGTTGAGCCGGTAATAATCGCCCAGCAGCGCCGCCGCCTGCTTGCCGGTGCCATTGCCAAGCGCATCTTGGGCCCATTGTCCCACCCATGTCTCGATCGGCTGGGCGCGTGTCCCTTCGATGTCCCAGGCAAGGCTCAGGAAATAGTCGATCTGGAGTTCGGCGGGCTTGATGTCTCCCGCGTTGGCGATCCACATCCGGCGCGCGCCCATGTCCCAGGCACGTCCCATCTCCTCGCGGATCAGCGCGGGCGGCGTCGTCGACAGCCAGAGGTAGGAGAGCGGCGCGCCAAGGTAGGAGAGGTGGTAGTAGATGCCGTTGCCGCCCGCGCGCGCCCGGTTCGGGGGCGATCGGGGAAATGGCGGATGTAGCCGAAGTTGTCGTCCGTCCACATCAGGGTCACGTCGTCCGGCACTTTCAGCCCGGCGCGGTAGATGCCCAGAACTTCCTTGTAGGGCGTGAAGACCTGCGGCGCGCCGGCGAGGCCGGCCCGGCCCAGCATGTCCCGCTGGTCGGCGAAGACCTGTTCGAGGGTGCGGCGGCGCTCCTCGTCGGTGTTCGGGCCGATCATGCCGCTGTCGTGAATGCCGCGCAGGCCCAGCGTCCAGATCGTTTCGTAGGCGGCATGGCCGCGCACCCGCTCGCGCCAGTATTCGCCGATGGCGGCGCGATGGGTCAGGTAGTTGAAATCCTCCGCCCTGCCGGTCCATTCGCTCACGTTGTTGCGAAGCATGGGCTCGGCGTGGCTGGTGCCCATGACCACGCCGTAGCGTTCGGCCAGCGCGGCATTGGCGGGATCGGCGTTGAAGGCGCGGCTGGCCTTGTGCATCGCGGGCCAGAGCGTGTTGGCCCTGAGCCGCAGCAGCAGGTCGAAGACTTTCTCGTAAGTCCCGGGGCCCGGCGCGGGCTCGCCGGGGAAGGCACCCTGAGCCCAGGGCACGAGGCCCCAGTCCTCGTCATTGATGAAGATGCCGCGATACTGCACCGAAGGCGGGCCGAAACGGCGGGTTCCGGCGGCAACGAAAAGGCCATCGTGATGTTCGGGCGGCACGTCCGCCCACCAGTGCCACGGCGATACGCCGATGGCGCGGGACAGTTCGTAAGCGCCATAGGCGGTGCCGCGCCGGTCGCTGCCCACGATCACCAGCGCCTGCCGGATGCCGGGCGCGGGATCGGACAGGGGCACGATCAGGAAGCTTTCCCAGGCGCCCTTCAGCTTCGCCGCGTCGATCCTGCCGCTGGAAACCAGCCGGTCGATGGCAGGATTGCGGCCCAGCGTGCCGATCCAGACTTGCGCGCCGGACGCGGCCATATCCGCCTTGCTCGCGGGCTGGCCGGTCACTGCCGCAAGGTCCGCGCGCAGCCCTTCGGCGGCGATGCGGACGAGTTCGTGATCCTGCGGCGCGGTGACGATCCGCGCCGTCCGGCCGTTTTTGCGCGAGCGCAAAATCGCCTCGGGAATAGGCAAAGCGCACCAGTTCCGGCGTTTCCGCCCTTACCGGCGCGCCGACCAGCAGGTCGCAGCCAGGGCAAGGGCGGAAACGCCGCGCATCGTCAGATGTAGGTCCGCAGGAACTCGGCCAGAGCGCAGATCGCCAGGCTCTGACCGTACGGCATGGAGGTGAGGGCGATGTCCTTGTAGAACTGCAGGCTGTCGCCCATCGCCGTGCCGAAGCTGACCTGCTGAAGCTCGCCGGCATCGTCGATATTGGCCAGCACGCCGCGCACCGCCTTGATGCCCACCGCCTCGTATTCGCGCGGGAGGTAACCCTTGCGGACGGCCTTCAGGATGCCATAGGCGAAGCCCGCCGTGGCGGAGGCTTCGAGGTAACTGGTGGGATCGTCGATCAGCGTGTGCCACAGGCCGGTGTCGCCATCCTGCGTGGCGGCCAGGGTGCGGACCTGCGCGGCCAGCGTGTCGATCAGGAACGAGCGGAAAGCATCGCCCGGTTCGAGATCGAGCAGTTCGATGATCTCGGGAATGGCGATCGTCACCCAGCAGTTGCCGCGCGCCCAGAGCGCCTCGGCAAAGTTGTGGCGTCCGTTGAAGTCCCATCCGTGGAACCACAGGCCGGTCTTGCGATCTGCCAGATACTTGATGTGGACGAGGAACTGGCGCTTGGCTTCCTCGATATAGTGCGGGCGGTCCAGCAGCAGGCCGATCTTGGCCAGCGGCAGCACGCTCATCATCAGCGTGTCGTCCCACAGTTCGCCGGGGTTCTCATCGTTGTAGACGATGTGCTGGAAGCCGCCTTCCTCGGTCTTGGGCAGTCCGTCCGGCGCCATCAGCCATTCGGCCCAGGTATCGAGATAGGGGATGTAGCTGGGATCGCCGTCCAGTTCGTAAAGGTAGGCGAGGGTGATGAAGGGCGCCACCGTGTTGATGTTCTTGGTGGGCGTGCCTTCGGCGAAGCGGTCCTCGAACCACTGGCGGATGATGTTCAGCGCGGTCTCATCGCCGGTCTGCTCGAAATAGCGCCACATGCCGAACAGGCCGACGCCGTGGGTCCATTCCCAACCGGCCCAGCCCTTGGTGTCGATCACGCGGCCATCTTCGAGGCGGAGCAGGAATTCGCCGGTCTCGTCCTTGATATGGACGAGGTTGTGCATCAGCTTGCCGATGGCGTCGGTGATATTCGCGCGCGGAATATCGTGCGTTAGCGCGGCCAATTAAGGTCTCCTGGTCATGGTTCTGGTGGCGCTCGCGGAGCGCCGGATAAGGGGCTGGCGGCTCATTTGAGCTCTGCCGGTGTCTGGGGGGCGGGCACCGTCTTCACGGCAATGCCGCCGCGCGCGTTGTGCAGGGTGACAAGTTTTACCGCCTCCAGCGCATCGCCGGGGGCGCCGTCGCTCGTCACGGCCAGCGCCACGTGGTTGGTGCCGTGGTGGCTGAGGATACCCTCGGGGATGGGGAACACGCGCTGCGGGCCGACATGGGCGATGAACTGGCCCATGTTCCAGCCGTTGACGAAGATCAGAACGCGGTATTTCGCGGCCGAGCGCGGGGTTTCGGTATCGCCGAAGGCCAGCGCGATGGTGGCGTCCTGCCCCTTGGGCACGGCCAGGTCGAAGGTGGTGCGATACCATGTCGTGCCGGGATTGGCGCTGCTTGCCGGAACTTGCGCGGCAGACCACCGGCTGTCGTCGAACAGCGGCAGGTGCCAGCCCATGCGCTCGCCATGGAGACCGCCGTTGTTGGCGGGGCCGCGCACGGGGTCGGCCAAGTCCTCGCCGCCGCGCTGGCCCTGGATCTTCCACGCGATCGGCACCGCGAAGCTGCGCCCGCCGGGCTGCGAGATCGACGCGGAGATCAGCCCGCGCGCTTCCTTGTGGAAGTCGTCGGAATCGAGGTCCCAGTTATGGCCGTTGTTGCGCACCATCACCGAAAGCACATGGCTTCCGCCCGCCTGCGCTTCGGGCGGCAGGTCCAGCGTGACGGTGCCGGTGGTGATCGGGCGGGGGAGGCCGCTTGGCGTCTCGGCCTCGCCGATGAACTTGCCGTCCAGCCAGGCCTGCACCAGCCCAGAGCCGCCGGCGCCGTAGAACAGCGAGACGGTTTTCGCCCCGGCATTGCCCTCGAACTTGCCGCGATACCAGACGTCGCCCTCGTGGAAGCCATAGGCATCCATCGCCATGTTCGGCTGGCCGTCAGGGCGCTGGGTGATGGTCGCATTGGGACGATTACCGCCCACGGCCTGCCAACCGCTGTCGTCGAATTTCGGATCGGCCTCCGGCGAACCCTTGGCCATGCGCCAGCCGGTGAGGGCGGGAAGCACGACGGGGACAGGGCCGGGCAAGGGCGCGGTGGAGGAGATGCTGCCAACGGCAGATGCCTTGGCAGGGACACGGGCGCCATTCCATGACAGCGCGCGAACGGCACCGGGCGCCCAGACTTCGAGATTGCCCTCTTCGCCGGTGTCGCCGGTCAGCGCCAGCGCGCCGGATTTGAGCGACGCGTGACGGACCAGCTGCGGACCGCGAACGAGAACGGGTCCGGCAGCGGTGTCGGCGCGGGTGTAGCGGGTGGCTTCGGCCTCGCCGGCAAGGATCAGGATCAGGTCGCCGCGCCCGCCGCCGGTCAGGCGCAGCACGGTGCGGCCTGCCTGACCACTGGCGTGCGTGTAGGTGACTTTCAGGTCGCCCTTGGTGTCGTTGAAGGCGGTTTCTGCCGCGCCTTCCAGAACCGTGATTTTGGGGGCCGAGGCATAGCGCAGCACGGTCTCGCCCGGCTCCCCGGCACGGCCGTAGAGCAGCAGGAGATCGGCGGTTCCCGCCTTCGATGCCGATTGCAGTTCGGAGGTCGAATAGACCAGCCGCTGCCCGCCAAGGTTCACACCCGCGACCAGCCACTTGGCATCGAAGCCATTGAGACGTATCGGAAAAGTATATCGCCCGTCGGGCAGGGCGGCGGTGACGGTGAAGCTGTCGTCGGTCTGCCCGTTCGACGGCTTGTGCGCCACCAGCAGGAAGCGCGCGTCGGTCTCCGGGCTCTTGTTGTGGTAGATCTGGATGTCGGGCGAAGAGGCCTCAGGCGCGCCCGCCGGGATCATGCCCGCAAGGTCCGGGACGGAGGCGATGAGCCCGCCCAGCTGCTTCATCTCCAGCGCCTTTTCGCGCAGGTTCCGCGCCTCGGAAATGGCGGCGCCATAGTCGTAGCTGGTGAACACCACCGGGGCCGGAAGCCAGCCCCAGCTGGTGCCGCCATAGGTCATGTAGAAGCTCTGGATGCCGATGCCGTTGGCCAGATTGGTGCCGTAGAACACCCGCTGGAATCGCTTGCCCCGCTGCACCGCGTTGCATTCGTAGCCGCCGTTGGAACCCCAGTAATCGAACCAGCCGCCGCCGAATTCGGCCAGGAATCCGGGCGTTTTCGGCGAAGCGGAGGCGCCACCCTTGGCGCCGCCGGGGCCGTAGAAGCCCCAGTCCGGCGCAGCCACGCTGCGCGTCGGCTTGCCTTCCACGGTGCAGGTGCCGCCGGGGTAACCGTCGAACGCATACATGTCGTTGGGGCCGTGGACGACTTTGTCGACGGGCGAGCCTTCCGGCACCCAGTAGCCGTTGCGGCCCTGATCGTTGTGGAAGATCGGTACGGTAATGCCGTCGGCACGCGCCTTGGCATAGAGGTGGTCCATGTAGCGGCGCTGCGCGGGGGTGGTCAGCGCCAGTTCGTTCTCGATCTGGTGGAGGATCACCGATCCCTTATGACCTTTGCCATCGCCGTTGATCTGGTGGCGGGCAATGATCGCGTTGATCTGCGTCAGCCACTCGTCGGCTGCGGCGAGATACTCCGGATCGTCGGTGCGGGCGCGGGCCTTCTGGTTGACCAGCCAGCCCGGAAAACCGCCGCGCGACAGTTCCGCGTTCACATAAGGCCCGGCGCGGGTCATCACCCACAGGCCCTCTTCCTCAGCCATCGTCAGCAGGCGGTCGAGGTCGCGAATTCCGCTGAAATCGTAGACGCCCTGCTTGGGCGAGTGGTAGCCCCAGTCGAAATAGAGCGCGACGGTGTTGAACCCGCTGGCCTTCATCTTCTGCAGCACGTCCCGCCAGAGGTCGGGGCTGGGCAGTCGGAAGGGGTGAAACTCGCCCGACCAGATCACTTGCCGCTTGCCGTCGATCATCAGCGATCGCGCATCGAACGAGACGCGGCCGAAGGTCCGGGCCGGGGCGGAAAGGTCGGCGGTCTGCTTCGCGTCCTGTGCCGATGCGGCCGAGGGCGAGGCAATCGGAACGGCGGAAAGCAGCAGGGCGGTGAGGAAAGCGCGCTTCATCGGCTCAATCCATATGGAACATGAGCGGGAGCGAGCGCTCGACCGGGCGGTTGCCAGGCTCCACTTCCATCAGCGGCGCCATATAGTCCCACCAGCGGCGCATCACCGGGTGGTCGGGCAGGGCTTCGCGGCTATTGTCCGGCAGGACGCGCAGCACGGCGAAGAGGGCAAGGCTGTCCTCGTCCAGGAAGATCGAATAGTCACGGATGCCTGCCTCGGTCAGCAGCGCGGAGAGTTCCGGCCAGATCGCGTCGTGACGGCGGCGGTATTCCTCAACCGTGCCGGGCTTCAACTGCATCCTGAAGGCGTGGATCGACCCCGTCCCAGTATCCGGCACTCCACTCTCCCATTTGTTCCATTATGTGGATATCAATGCCGTTATTTGGTAACTGCTCCGCACGCGTCCGTCAATCGCCATTCTGCCGGAGGGGTGTGTTCGAAAAGCGCGGAAATGCCACGTTTTCGAGCCGGATCGGCGCGCGGACGTCCTTCAGGATCGTTTCGGCGTGGAACTTGTCGACAGTCAGGCGTTCCACATGGCGGACCCAGAGCGCCCATGCCGGGAGCACCCCGAACATGCTGGGTTCGGGGTAGGCCCCTGCAAGTTCAGGCACTTGCCGGACGGGTGCGGGCGCAGGATCGCGTCTTTTTCCGGCCTCGCCGTAAACGAGGTGGATGTCGCGCATCTCGATCGATTCGATAGGGTGTCCGGCAAGGCCCGCGAAAGTTGCAGGAAAGCGCGGGTCGATTCCCCTTGCGTCGATCTCCGATATGACCACGCGGCGCACCGCGCCCACGCCGGTGCCGTCCGGCCCGCGCCGCCGGTCTCCCAGTCTCACGAAAAGGGGGGCGGTGGTCACGTCCCGCATGGTGAGACGGCTTGCGACGACGTTCTCCATCACCCCGCCGTCCACGGTCTCCAGCGCGAGGCCCCGGCAGCGGGTGAAAGTGCAGTCCTGAACCACGACATTGCGATAACCGCCGTTGCTTTCCGTGCCGAGCTTGATCCTACCGGTAACGCGATCGCGGTCGGGCGCGATGTGCTGCGCGGTTCCATGGGTGCCGTCCAGCATCGTACCCATGTCATAGCCGGAGACGGCGCAGTCGCGGATCAACACGTTTTCGGCGGGGAGCGGTTCGCCAGCGCCAGGCTGGACTTCACGACGATGCCGTCGTCATTGGGGGAATTGACCTTGCAGCCGCGTACAAGGGTGTCTTTCACGCAGTCCAGGTCGATGCCGTCCCGGTCCGTGTCGATGGTGAGGTTTTCGATCAGCAAGGCGCTGGTCCCGGTGGCGAGAATGGCGAAGTGCCCGCCTTTCAGCACGGTGAAGCCGGACAACCGGATATTGCGCCCCCGTTTCAGCGCAATGGCCTTGTTGCCGAGCCCCTGCATCGCCGCCACGGCGGGTTCGAGGTCGGCGATATCCCTTTCGCTCATGCCCTGCATCGAAAGCGGCCGCTCGCCGGTCTGCGCTTTCCAGCGTGCGCCGGGCCCATCGCGGGTGAGGCCAAGCCCATGGATCAGGCCGGGGCCTTCAATGGCCACGTCCTCAATGTCTTCGCCCCAGATCAGGCTGTTGCGCCAGTGGCTATGGCCAAAGTCCTGGTAGAGGCCGGGGGCGGGTTCGGGCAGATCGTAGCTGCCGCCATGAAGCGCGGGGTTGGCGGCCACGATCGTGGCGCCCTGTTCGAACACGATCCTGATGCGGCTTTGCAGGCGGATCGAGAAACAGAGATAGCGGCCCGCCGGAACCAGCACCGTGCCGCCTCGGCGTGCGGCCTCGGCGATTGCGGCATTGAAGGCCGGACTGTCGATGGCCGTCCCGTCGCCCTTTGCGCCGAAATGGCGCACGTCGAAGCGGCCTTCAGCCCCGAGTGCGGCCCGGGGCATCAGCGGCGTCAGTGCTCCTGCCATGCAGAGGCCGGAGAACATGCGACGGGGAAGGTCCATCGGCTCAACTCCCTTCCGGCTTGCTTTCCTCGAGCGAGATACTCGGTGCGATCGGCAAGGCTTCGGGCAGAGGCGGATGCGCGGGGCCGAAGTTCCCCGGCACGACATAGGGCGCCAGTTCGGGGATCTTCTCGCGTACCTGCCGGGCGATGGCGGCGGCGAAGAGCCAGGCGCCGTAGTTGTTGTTGTGCGTCCTGTCCTTGCCATTCTCGGCGAAAGCGCGGGGCGAGATGTCCGGGCCGAGCGCCTGCATGATCGCGATGCTGTCCCGGTTGAGATCGATAAGCGGCACGTTCTCTTCCGCCGCAACCTTGCGCACTGCCGCGGCATAGGCGCCGAGCGTGTCCTTGATCCTGCCGGCATCGTCGAAATTGCGCCGCTCGGGCGAAGTCACCAGCACCGGATGAACGCCTCTGCGGCGGGCTTCGGCGATATAGCTGCGCAAATAGGAAGGGTAAGTCAGTTCGGGATCGAGATAGGTCATCGGCCACTCGGCCTTCTGGTCGTTGTGGCCGAACTGGATGAACAGCCAGTCGCCTTCCTGCATCTGGGTCAGGAGCTTGGAGAAACGGAGTTGGGCGATGAACGACTTCAGAGTCGCGCCCGACTTGGCGTGATTGGCAACGGCAACGCGATCGTCCAGCATCGCGGGCAGCATCTGGCCCCAACTCGTGAAGGGCTCGGTGTACTGGTCGGCCACGGTCGAATCGCCGGCGAGGAACAGGCGCGGGGCCTTGGCGGGCTCGATGTGGATCGCCGAGACGCGGGGCTGGCCGAGGAACTCGAATGTCAGCTTGTCATCCCAGCTGAAACTGGCGAGGTCGCGCTCGTCCAGCAGCACGGTCTGGCCGAACCGGGGCGCGCCGGCAGGCTGGGCCGGGAGCCGGGCGTTGCGCACATCGACAAGAAAGCTACGCGTTATCGTCTGCCGCGCCGGGTTGCGACGTCGCGCAGGACCAGGCGGCGGCTTTCGGTCTTCACGGTGGTGCGTCCGGCGCTGCGCCTGTCGCCCAGGGTCAGGGTGACCCGGTACAGGCCCTCGGGCAGCGCCACCGAGTAGAGAAATTCGCCCGATTCATCGCGCCGCTCCACCCCGGATCCGCCGGCGCGGTATACCGGCATCTGCTCGGGCGACCTGCCGCCGAGGTCGATGTCTATCGTGGGACTGGCCGCCACGCTCGCGGTCAGGACTAGGGCGAGAGCCGGGCTCAAGGGCATTGGGATGATCCTCTCCTGGGTTTCCGGCTGCATCGATTCTCAGCAGAATATCCCACATGGCGATTTATTACGGCATATATCGGGATGAAGGAGAGTCAATCGCGGCGAGCGCTGCTATTTGGCCGCGTCTTGCGATGAAATGCACCGCTCCTGCGTGGAACTGCTGGCCGCCCATCGGCTCGATAGCGATTTTGACTGGAACTGAGCGAAAATGTCGTATAATGTAAAACTCAATCCCACATAGTGGGCAATGTTCGAAACAAGAACAAAAATTGGGAGTGAGGAAATGGGAAGGGCTTTCTCGAAATCCGTCATGCGCAGCCGCGTCTCCGCGCCGGCGCTGGTTGCGGCATTTCTTGTCACGCTGCCGCTTTCGGCCTTTGCGCAGGACGGTGCGGCCGCTGCCGGGCAGGACACCTCCCGGGCCAGCGATTCCCCCAGCACTTCGGAAATCATCGTCACCGGTTTTCGCGCCTCGCTGAATGCGGCATTGGCCGACAAGCGCGTGGAAACGGCTGCGATCGACACTATCAAGGCCGAAGACCTCGGCAAGTTCCCCGATTCCAACCTTGCGGAATCAATGCAGCGAATTCCCGGCGTGGCACTTCAGCGCGGTGACGGCGGCGAAGGAAAGAACATCTCCGTGCGCGGCCTCGGCGCCGATTTCACCCGCGTGCGGATCAATGGCATGGAAGCTGCCGCGCAGACCGGCGGTTCGGATATCTACGGCGCAGGCAACAACGGGCGCAGCTTCGACTTCAACGTGTTCCCGACAGAAATCTTCTCGGCGCTGACCGTGCGCAAAACCCCTTCGGCCGATATCGAGGAGGGGTCGCTCGGCGCCACGGTGGATCTCAGCGCTCCGAGGCCGATGGACCAGGCCAGGGATTTCGTGTTTTCCGCCACGGCTCGCGGCGTGTGGAACGAACTGTCGAAGAAGGTCGATCCACGCGCATCGGCGCTCGTTTCCAAGCAATTCGGGGACAGCGGCTTCGGCATTCTCGGCTCGCTCGCCTACCAGAAGCGCCACACCCGCGAAGTGGGCTATTCGGCGGTGGACATCCTTTCGGCCAACCAGAACGGCATGTTCTGCTCACCCATCGGCTTCACGCCGCAAAGCCCGGCAAACAGCGCGACGACCGGGGCCGATGCCGCCAACTGCTCCACAGGCAATCCGCGCACAAGCGATCCCGCTGCCTATCAGACCGTCTATGATGCCCGGCGCGACGATATGCCGAACACCCCCGGCAGCGGCGCGTTCTTCCCGCGTATTCCGCGTTACCTGAACTCGCAGCAGACGCAGGAGCGCATCGGCGGCACGCTGACCCTGCAGTACAAGCCCGACGACGACACCGACATCTCGCTCGACATGCTCTATTCGCGCTTCAACGTCACGCGGGACGACAATTACATCGAGGCGATCTCGTTCGGCCGTTCCGCGTCGAACCAGGGCTATCCGATGATGTCGCTCAAGGACGTGCAACTCTCGGACCTGGGCTCGGTCGAATATGCCCTGCTCGATGGCGTGGACGTTCGCTCGGAAGGTCTTCATTCGAAATATTCGACGACCTTCAAGCAGATGAATCTCAACTTCATGCACCGCTTCACCGACAGGCTGACGGTCGATGCCAGATTTGGCCTCAACCGCTCGGTCTGGAAGGACAAGGTCCGCATGCAGTACTTCATGGATGCGCTGGACACCGACAATTTCTCGATCGACTATACCGGAGGCGGGCGCACGCCGGTGCTGGGCTTCGGCTTCGACGTGTCCGACCCGAACAACTTCCTCTATGGTCCCACACCGGGCGCGGGCGTCGTCACCGGCGGGTTCAGTCTTCAGGGCAAGCCTGGCACCAATACCACCAACGGTCTGATGGCCGAATGGAACGCTCATTACGAATTTTCCGACGCCTTCAAGCTTCATTTCGGTGGCCAGTACAGGTCCAGTGACTTCAAGCAGCGCCTGACGACTTACTACACGGCCGATACGCTGGTTCAGGCGCTGCCGGCCGGGGTTTCGCTTGCCGACCTGACGACCCAGATCACCGGGGTGGACAGTCTTTGGGGTCACGGCGCGCCGGCGAGCTGGGCGACGCTGGACTGGCGGAAGCTGGCCGATACCTACAATCTTTTCGACGCGCGCACCTGCACCGGCTGCGGCGAGATCAATCCCGCCGTCAGGGAGGAGGAGACCAGCGCCTTCGCGATGGGAACGTTCGACCTGACGGACGCCGTGGGCATCGGCCTGCGCGGCGACGTGGGCGTGCGATACATCCACACCTCGCAGCGCTCCTCGGGCTATCTCAACCTTTCGGACGCGACTTCGCCCACGGGCCTGTCCGGTCAGTATCGTTCCGCGACGCGCAGCTATGATGATTGGCTGCCATCCGCGAATATCGTGGTGGAGCCGGTCCAGAATCTGCTGCTGCGTTTCTCTGCCGCGAAGGTCATGTCCCGCCCGGCGTTGACCGTGCTGGCGCCTACGGTGACGATCAATGCCGTGACCCGGTCGGGTTCGCTGGGCAATCCCTATCTCAAGCCCATCCGCGCCAACACCTTCGACGCGGCCGTGGAATGGTACTTCCGCCCCGGATCGCTGATTTCGGCGGCCTTCTTCTACAAGGACATCAAGACCTACGTCCAGAACGTGAACTCGCTGATTCCATTCAACGAACTTGGCCTGCCTGTCGAACTGCTCACGGGCAGCAACACCACGCCGGACGAAGAATTCAACATCGCCACGCCCACCAACACGCCGGGGGGCAAGTTGAAGGGCATCGAACTGAACGCGCAGCTTCCGTTCAACTTCGCGTCCGGCTTCATCAGCCACTTCGGCGTTCTGGCGAACTACACGCACGTGATGTCGAAGATCAATTACTGCCTCGTCAGTTCCGAGGGCGTCTGCACCGAGACGACCAAGGACGATCTGGTCGGCCTGTCCAAGGATACGGCGTCGGGCACGCTTTACTGGGAAGACAGCAAGTTCTCGATCCGCGGCACCGTGAACTATCGCGGGCCGTTCATTCGCGGCATTCCTGCCTCGCCGGGCAGCGATCTGGTGGGCAACCGCTCGACTGTTTTCGTCGATGCCTCGGCTTCCTACAACATCTCGGACAGCATCAAGCTGATCGTCGAGGGCACCAACCTCACGGACGAGCAGAACAGCCTCTACACCGACAGCCAGCGGCAGGACACGCTGTTCCAGACCCGCGTCGGCCGGACGATTTCGGCAGGCGTGAATGTGAAATTCTGAATTTGACGACCTCGGCGGGGCCCTCCCACGCCGGAACTGAAGGCTCCCGGGTCCTCCACCCGGGAGCCGCTTTTTCAGGCCCTCTCTGTTCAGGATTCGTCTGTTCAGGTTTCGAGCGCGGAGAGCAGCCTGCGGTCGATCCGCACAAGGGAACCGTGACGTGCGCCTTGCGGCATGACGAGCTGGTCGCTGGCGTCATGCCAGGTCACCATGTCGCGCGTGGTCTTCGCGCCCCAGCGGCCATCGCGATAGACATCGTAGTAGCAGACCAGTTCCGCGCCGGCCTGCGCCGTCATCGGGCCTTCCACCCAAGGCGGCGTGAACGGCTCGCCGAGCGGTGCGAACGGTCCGAGAGGCCCGCGCGCGGATGCGGCGCGCAGCCATTTGCGGGGCGGGTTCAGGGTCTCGTCCTTGACCACCAGCCAGAGTCCGCCGTCCGGCGCATGAGAGAACGTACCGTCGATCACGCTGAAGCCGGGGTCATAGAGCACTTGCGCCGGGGCAAAGCTCTCGAAGTCGGCGGTGGTGGTGTACCAGAGCCGGTGGTTGTAGCCGCCTTCGGATGTGCCGGCGGTTTCGCGAAAGCGGCCTTCCACGGTGCTGGACCAGAAGATCACCGTGCGGCGCGTGGCGGGATCGTAGATCGCCTCGGGCGCCCAGCAGTTGCGGGTGCCGGGAACGGCGGCCATGACCGGGATCGCGCGCTGGGGTGTCCAGTTCACGAAATCGCGCGTGGTTGCATGGCCTATCGTCACGCCCTCCCACGCCGTGGTCCAGATGCAATGCCAGGGCGCTTCCGGTCCCTCGCCGCGCCAGAGGAAGGGATCGCGCAGGAGCTTCTTCTCGCCGACCTGCGGCACGAGGAAGGGCTTGCCGCCGCCGAGCGTGCGGAAGGTGAAGCCGTCCTCGCTCACCGCCAGTTTCAGCCCGTCCGCCTCGCCCTTGCCGGTGCTGAAATAGGCGAAGAGCAGCGGACCTGCCGGTTCCACCGTGCCGGTGCGCGTGGTCGCGCAGCCGGCCAGTGCCGCCGCGCCCAGGCAGAGCGCGCGGCGGTCAAGCAGCGGGTTCATCGGCGCGCTTCCTTCGGCGGCACGAGTTTTACGTGGGTAGCGCTGTCACGGTCCACGGCGATCACTCCGTCCTTCTCCTTCAGTTCCGCGATCTGGAGCACGCTGCGGCGGTTCCAGTCGGGGTTTGCCTTTACCTCGTCCTCGCCGCCCTGATGCACGAAGTAGACGATATAGGCACGGCCCTCCGAGACGATCACATCGGGATGCTGGCCCTTGGCGCGGTCGGTCGGTGCCTGTCCGGGCGTGGCAAGGATGTGGCCGGGCTGGGTGGTCCATTGCTTACCGTCATCGCTGCGCATGACGAGCAGCCCCTTCCAGGCGTCGGAAACCAGCCACCAGCGGCCTTTCCACCGAAACGCCTTGGGGCCTTCGCCGGGGGTCGCGGTGAGGCGGTCCTTCACGCTCCAGTGGACGAGATCCTTGCTGTCCGCCGTGCGGATCGCCTTGCCCATGCGCTCGTCATTGAAGAACAGGCGGTAGCCGCCGTCCGGCAGCGCGACGACACTGGCGTCGATCACCCTGTCCGAACCGAGATCGAGACGGTGGCCGCATGTCCACGATTTCAGGTCCGGGCTGGTGAGATGGACGATGAAGCGCGGGGCGTTCCAGTCGCGGAACACGCCGGGTACGACCGTCAGCCACATGTGCCACTCACCGTTGAAACGCTCGATATCCGGCGCCCACAGCGTTTCGCCGGTGCAACTAGTGGGGATCGAGGCGGTGCCGCCGTAGCGCCAGTGCACGCCGTCTTTCGACCGCGCGGTGCCGATCGCGGTGCCGTGGACCCAGCGCACGTCCTTTTCGTCCTCCATCGGCAGGTCGGCGCGGCGGTTCGTGTAGAACATCACCCATTCGCGTGTGGCGGGATCGTAGACCGTGCTGGGATCTGCAGCGCCGTCATGCACCGGATCGCGGAACAGTGGCTTCGGCGCGACGTCGGCGGCCGGAGCGGCGGCCATCAGGAGCAGCGAAGCGCCGATCATGCCGCGCGGTCCAAAAGTCGAATGAATTTCAACATGTTCCAATGCATAGAAAGACCTTCCGAGGAGAGTGCAATATGTCGAGTGATCGCCGCCGGTTTCTTGGCCAATATCTGGCTGCGCTGGCCGCTGCGCCGCTGCTGTCCGGCCGCGCGATGGCGGCGGCTCAAGGCGGCATCGCCGTGGGCGAGCGCTTTCCGATCTGGCCGGGCTTCCCGCCCGGACTGCCCAAAGCGGGCGTGAAACAGGAAAGCGTCCTGCGCTCCGGTCCCGCAAACCCGGACGACCTTGCCTGGCCGCATGTCGAGACACCGATGCTCACGGTCTGTCCTGCGGCGAAACCCACCGGCGCGGCGGTGCTTGTCATTCCGGGCGGTGGTTATGCCCGCGTCGCCATGGGAACCAGGCCCTCCGCGATTGCGCGCTGGTTCGCCGGGCAGGGAGTGACCGCGTTCGAACTGCTCTACCGCCTGCCGCACGACGGCTGGGCCGGCGGGCCGGACACGCCCCTGCAGGACGCCCAGCGCGCCATGCGCGTGATCCGCGCCCATGCGGCGAAATGGGGGGTGGATCCTGCCAACGTCGCCGCCATCGGTTTTTCGGCGGGCGGACACTTGTGCGGCAGCCTCGCGACGCGCTTTGCGGCCAAAGTCTACGATCCGGCCGACGCCGCCGATGGGCAGGACGCGCGGCCGATCGTGGCGGGCATGTTCTTTCCAGTCGTCAGCATGGTGCCGCCGCTCGCCCACGGGCAGTCGCGCCGGGAACTGCTGGGAGCGAGCCCGGGCGACGACCTGTCGCGCCGCTATTCGGTGAACCTCGATGTTCCGGCTGTCACGCCGCCGATCCTGCTGGGTCATGCCGCCGACGATGCGGTGGTCGATTGCGGCAATAGCCTCGCCATGTTCGAGGGCTGCAGGGCGGCGAAAGTTCCTTCGGAACTGCACATTATAGAGAAGGGCGGTCACGGCGCGCCGCTGTTCGAGCCGGATGGCCGTGCCGGACTGTGGTTGACGCGGTTTGCCCGTTTCGCGGCCCGGCATGGGCTGCGGATTCCCTCGGATGGGGCGTGATATGCGGGAGCGACGATTGAATTGAAGCGATGGGACTTTGAGGAGCGGCATCTTGCGGCCCCTCAGCGTCCCGTCCCGAGCGGAACGATCCGGAAATTGCGGATGCGCAAGTGGCTCCTGGTCGTGCGCAAGGCGAACCAGCCTCGGCTATAAGGCGCGGTATCGGCCATCGTGAAAAGCCGCTTGCCGCCGAAGTCCACCGTCACAGTCACGCCATCGGCGGCAAGGCGCATCGGCACCCAGCGATTGGCAACGAGCCGCGCCGCCGGATCGGTCCGGTCATGCTCGGGCCGCAGCGGACGATTGCCCGGTTCGCCCACATAGCGGCGCATCCGCGTGGTCGTGTTGCGATTGCCGCCGATGCCCACGTAGTAAGTCTTGAGCGTGTCGTAGTCGGCAAAGGCCCCGCTGCGGGGGCGGGCCAGGGGCGATCCGTCCCGCGCGGCGGGGTCGGTGGCCATCCAGAAGGCGTTGACGTCGCTCACCGCATCGTTCGGCCCGCCGGCCGAAACGGCCATGACCTCGTATTCGATGGCGACGGGGCCGCGCAGTTCCTCGTCCCACCAGACCGAGAGCCCTTCCGGCGTATCGATCTCCATCACGCCGCCCTGCACGGTGATGCGCGGGGGCGCTTCCGCCTCGACGCGCCAGTGCGAGAGGCCATGGCGGAAGTCGTCCGTTAGCGGGTTCGTCGCTGCCGACAGCGACACAAGTATGAGGGCGGCAGCGAGACACTTCACTCCAGCGCATCCCCGATCAGCGTCAGGTTCACGGTCGCGGCGATGCCCCACTGCGCGGCATCGTTGGTGGAGACTTCGGCGATTTCGTCCACCGGCTTGAGCACGGCAGCGCCCGCCACCTTGTTCGCGCCGCGCGACTGGTCGCGCCCTTCGCGGTCGCCTGCGCCGAAGAACTCGCCCCAGGCGCGCTTGACGAGGTCCGGCTTGCCGAGTTGCACACCGGCATAGGCGGTGTAGCGCGAATGCGCCTGCGTCAGCGCGCGGCCCTTGCCCGATGCACCGGTGCGCGCGCGGAATTCCGCCTCCGGCGCGTTGTAGAGTTCGCAATATTCGAGCCAGGTCTTGCGGAACGCCGGTTCGTCCAGCAGTTCCAGCAGTTCGGCAGTGATCTCGAACACGCCGAACACGCCGTTGAGGTGGCTCATGTTCACTTCGCTTCCGCCGCCAACGAAGCGGCCCGAGGCAAGGTCGAAGGCACCGCCGCCTGCCAGCCAGCCCTTGCGCAGGGCGGCGATGGAGCGCATTCCGGCAACGATGCGGTCGCGCCATCTGGTGTCTCGCGTGCGTTCCCATTCGGTGAGCCAAGCGCCCAGCAGCGAGCCCCACACCGTGCCGAACTGCATGAAGATCTGGCCATCGGGCAGCGGCTGGTCGGCCACTACCGCGCCGGTTCCGGCGAGCGGTCCTGCCCGGTGGAGGACCTTGCGGCCGATATCGACCGTTTTCAGCGCATGATCGCTGTCCACCAGACCGCGCATCAGGTCGCCGCAACGCTCATCGGTGGTGAGATAATAATAGAAACGGCGATAGGCGGCGTTGGAGATGCGCGGCTGCTTCGAACTGTCCGCCCAGTGCTGCACCCCGTGGCGCGTGCCCAGGCCCTTGAAGCGGCCGGAGTGATAGACGTCCACCTCGCCGGTGTGGCGCGTCATCGCTTCGGCGAGGCGGAACACGTCGGCGCGACCCGTGCGCAGGAAGCCGTACCACAGCCACATGTCGGTCGAGAGTTCGCTGTTGTCCCACGCGAAACCGCCGATGTCGTAGCGCCAGACGTGCCGGTCGTTGTCATAGCTGTGCATGACGTCGCCGTAGTTCCAGAAGCCGTACCAGCGGCGCTGATCCACTTGCCCGATGTAGAAATCGAGTTCCTGTTTCGCCCGCGCCTCGATCTTTCCGCGCAGCGGGCCGCCGGCAGCCATCGGACTCCACGGGCCGAATAGCCCGGCGGAATGGACTCGCGCGACATTGGCGACCAGACGCGGCGGTGTGGCAAGGCCCTTGCCCATCTCGGCCAGACGTTCGCGCGGCGGCGTGGCGGGCAGGGCCCAGATGCGGAATTCGGTGGTGCGGGCGATGCCCGAGGCATCTCCCCAGCCCGGTTCGTAATCCTCGTAAGTCACGTCGAGCCCGCGGTTCTGCGCCTCGAAGCTCTCCATACCCATGACGTCGTGATAGAAGCGCAGGTCCATCGCCGGGGCATCGGGGGCGTGATACCAGACGGTGAAGCGGGCGGTGTCGCCCGCCGCATCCGAGATGTCGAGGCCGACCGGGCAGCGCTGCCAGAAGTCGTGCATCCCGAAGCCGACGCCGCCCGATGGACCGCCGATATAGCCGAATCCCGGCGCGCGGCCTGCAGTATCGACGTCGATCCAGCCGCAGCCCGGCTTGGTGCGCTTGACGATGGAAAAGCCGTCCGAATTGGGCTGACGCAGGCGGAAATCGCCCCATGCGGGAATGTATTCGATGTTCTGGCGCACCGCCGCGCCCATCTGGTCGAGCGGGGGCGTGGCCTGTCCAGCCACTTGCGCATCGCGGAAGGCCTTGCCCGGATCGCGGCGCAGGCCGGTCAGCGGGCGCACGGCCTCGCCCCAGAGGCCGCCATTCTCGCCCGCAAAACGAACGTGGCGATCGTGCAACATGTCGCGCATCGGCACCGCGCCTTCGAGGCCCAGCCCGCGAATGAAGCGCCTGGCGGGATCGCCATCGAATATCATCGAATGGACCAGCCGCACACTGTCCGAGCCGGTGTGGAAATAGAGGCGGACAGAGAAGGGCATCCAGTCTCCAGGCCCGTCGCCCATTTGGCCGCGATGGCGTCCGTCGAGCTTGATGACCGCGCGGATCGGGCCGCTCTGTTCTACCGTGGCGCTTTCGATGGCGCTGGTCCAGCGGGCGAGTGTGGGAGCGCCGTCCTCGTCATCGGGGCGGTCCTGCGCGCTGGCGAGCAGGCGTACCGATTGCAGCACTTCGCTCGCCCCCACCCGCGCCGAGCGGATCAGGGCCTCGCCGGATTTGCCGACGGTCCAGACGGTCTGGCCCACGGTGACAGTGATCGCATCGCCCGCCTCATGCACGGAGAGCGTCTGCTCCGGTTTGGCAGTGCCGGGAACGACGCGCAGCGAGCCGGTGCGGGCCCCATTGGCGGCGGTCGCATGTCCGGTCCACTTGATAGAGCCGTCCGGCCACCAGGCCATTGGCCAGGTCTGCACCGCCTCGCGCTTGCCGCCTGCGGCTTCGAGAATATAGCCGCGCTTGTCGAGCCGGGTGCCGCGCGGCCAGGGTTGGCCCCAGGACTGGCCCTCGTGCGCGGAGGGAGCGCCGCCGTCGAGCCAGACCACGTCGTCACCCGGGGAAATGCGGGAGCCCAACGGCTCTTTCGTGGCGAGCGGTGCAGCTTCGACGCGCCCGGCCGTGAGCGCCATCGAACCGACAACGGCGGATGATGCCAGGCTTTGCGCCAACATCTCGCGGCGGCTCCAGACCAGCTTGCTCATGTTCTCTCCCTTCCCGATCGGGTATCTTATGTGGGATGGTATTTCATCATGTGGGTTTAACCGTCAACGCCGGACTGAAGAAAAATAAGTGTCGCACGACTTGGTCGCAGCCGATCTGTTTTCGAGGATTGCCAACCACGCCGCGCGCCGCCATGCCCGCTTCATGCCTCTTTCGCGAATGCACGAGCCCGGCACAGCGGTGCCGAAGCGCTCTTTGCCGGTCTGGTTTCCTCTGCTTGCCCTGATCGTTCTGGGTTGCAACTTGCGCAGCCCGTTGACAGCGATCCAGCCGGTTCTTGGCGAGCTTCGCGCCAGTCTCGGACTGGGCAGCGTAGGCGCGGGACTGCTGACCAGCATTCCGGTGCTGTGCTTCGGCTTGCTGCCGCCGCTGATGTCGCCCTTGATCGGGCGTATGGGCATCGACCGGTCGATTCGACTCGTACTGATCGGCGTGGCTGCGGCGACAGTGATCCGGCCCTATACCGGTATCATCGGCATGTTTGGCGGAACGCTGGTGATCGGTGTCTGCATCGCAATGGGCAACATCGTTTCGCTGATGCTGATCGCGCGCGATTTCCGGCGCAATGTGAACGGGGTTACCGGGTTCTACACCGTATCGCTCAATCTGGGCGCGATGCTGACACTGGGCTTTACCGCACCGATTGCTGCATGGGGAGGCTGGCAGATCGCGCTTGCCGGGTGGGTCTGGCTGACGCTGCTGGCTTTGGCATCGCGGTGGCTGATCGACCGGCAGGGGCGCCTGGCGGAGCATGTCGAGCCCGATGCAAGTGACGCATCGAAATCGCAAGCCGCTCCTGAAAGCGCGATGCCCGCCATGGTCGTCTGGCTCATGATCGCGGCATTCGCGATCCATATCTTCGCTTATTACGGCCTTACCGCCTGGCTGCCGACCTTCCTGAAAACGGCCGGCGGAATGAGCGGCACGCAGGCGGGAGTGGTGGCATCCTCGTTCCAGATTCTCTCGCTTACCGGCTCGCTGGGCATTCCGGTGCTGGCGCGGCGCGTTTCATTGGGGCGGTTGCTTGTGCTGATGGGGGCGGTCTGGACGGTGACGCCGCTGTGGATCGTGGCAGCGCCCAGCCAGTGGATGTTGTGGTCGCCGATCGGCAGTATCGCGCATGGAGGCACGTTTGTGCTCATTTTCATGATGATCATGAAGTTCTCCCGCACCCTGGACGAGAACCGCAGGATTTCCACGAAAGTTCAAAGCGCGGGCTATTGCTTTGCGGCGCTGGGGCCGGTCCTCATCGGGTGGCTTCAGGGATGGCCCGAGGGCTGGTGGCTGGCGTTCGGGCTGCTGGCCGTACTGACCCTTGGCCTGATCCCGGCGGGGCTGGCGATCGATCGGTACGAACAGCGGCGAGGCTAGCCTCGCCTCGCCGCTGGAATTTCGGGGTCATTTACCCGGCGGCGGCGCACCGAGGTAGAAACCGGTGTGTGGCGGCTGGTTATAGGCCGTGTTCTGCCATGCCACGCCCGCACGATAGACGGGGTCCTGCATCAGTGCGACGAAGCGGTGCATCGTCGGATAAGGCGTCGTGTAGATGCGCAGTTCGCGGTTGTCGGCGCGGCGCCAGATCACTTCCTCGCGCCAGTCGCCGATGAGATCGGCCTGGAGTGCCGGGTTCGCCTTGGTGCCGTTGTTCGATGCAAGCCCTTCAGGGGCGAGAATCGGTGTCGCCACGCCGCGCTCCCAGTCCCATTTGGAAATGGTGGTGCCGTCCAGCAGTTCGCGCAGCAGGTCGCCATCCCACCAGATCGCGAAATTCATCTGGCGCGGGCGTGGGCCGATCGGCTGGCCCTTGGTGTCGAAAAGACGGTCCGAGTTTGAGCCCCAGAACTCCGCGCCGTAATGCCGGGGATCGATGTCGGCGGCGACACCGCGCCCGGTGTCCTGTTCGGCCGGCGTGGTCCAGAGCACTTCGCCGGTCCGCGCGTCGAGCAGGGCGGAGCCAAGCCCGCCATTGCTGCGGATATCCTCGAAGACGCCGAACTTCTCGAGCCCGGGACGCGCCGGGTCGAGGTCGCCGACATGCATCGTGTCGCCGTGGTACAGCGGCCGGGTCCAGAGGCCCTTGCCGTCATCATCGATCGCCATCGAGCCGTAGATCACCTCTTCGCGCCCATCTTCGTCGACGTCGGCGATGGAAAGCTGATGATTGCCGCGCCCGGCGTAGTCACCGTTGCCCGGAGCGGAACTGTCGAACAGCCAGCGCTGGGTCAGTTTGCCGCCGCGCCAGTCCCAGGCGGCAATCGCGGTGCGGGCGTAGTAGCCGCGTCCGAACACCATGCTCGGCAAGTGCCCGTCGAGATAGGCGACGCCGGCAAGAAAGCGGTCGGAACGGTTGGCGTAGCCATCTCCCCATGCGGCAGCGAGCTGTTCCGGCGTCGGATTGCCGCCCGGATAGCGCGGGGGATCGTAAGGTGCAGTAGCCAGCGCCTTGCCGGTTGCGCCTTCGAAAACGGTCAGGAATTCCGGGCCTTTGACGATCCGCCCCTGCATCGGCGCGACCTTGGTGCCATCGGCCAGCACTTTGGCCCCGGTGCGGTCCTGCTGCGGCACTTCGCCGCCGCTGCTGCGCCAGTCCGCCCTGGCGTCGCCCATGACCTTGCCCGTGCCGTCCACGGTGCCGTCGGCGGTTTTCATCGCCACTTCGGCGCGGCCGTCCCCATCGAAATCGAAGACGAGGAACTGGGTATAGTGCGCTCCGGCGCGAATGTTCCGGCCGAGGTCGATGCGCCAGAGCCGGGTGCCGTCGAGGCGATAGGCGTCAAGGAAAACGCTGCCGGTATAGCCGGTGTGGGCATTGTCGTGGCTGTTAGTGGGGTCCCACTTGAGCACGACCTCATACTGGCCGTCTCCATCGAGATCGCCCACGCTCGCATCGTTGGCGGTATAGGAAAAGGCTTCTCCGGCCGGAGTTACACCGTCGGCAGGGGGAACGAGCGGGATCGACAGATAGCCCTTGTCCCACATCATGGCACGCTGCGGGCCCGCGCGATCACCGATGCGCTCCACTGAATAGCTGCTTTGCGGCGTGCCGTGGGCATCGACGAATGTTGTTGCCGCGCCGGCTTTCGTGAGGTGAATCTGCTTGCCGTCACGCAGCACGCGGAAGCGGGAATCCTGCGGATCGTCGGCAAGAAATCGCCAGTTTACAAGGATTCCACCGTCCTTTGCGGGGAGAGCGACGGCCCCCCGGTCCAACCGTTCGGCGGCAAGGCGGCCGGGCGGATTCGCGCCGAGCGCGGGGCCGGTTTCCGCTGCGAGGCAAACAAGCCCGATCATCAGGTTCAGTGCGCGGATTTTGGCCGCCATTTGCAACATCCTCCGGGTTTGGAACCATCGTGGTCCAAATTATAGCATTGCATCCCACATATCGGTTCAATAAGTGTCCGTCTAGAAACTGATTCGATCAGCGACCGGAAAACCGGAACAGACAAGATCGACAGGGGTAAAAGAGGGGATTGGATATGCGTAAGCATGCCGTTGGAAATACGAGGATTTCGCGCACATCGAAGTTCACCGGCCATGCCTTGAGAGGCGTTTCCGGACTGGCTCTGGCAGGAACCCTCGGCGTTTCCCTCCCCGCATATGCTCAGACTAGTTCCGAAGATCAGGGCGCTGTTGCCGAAGAACCGGCCAAGAAGCCGATAGACGACAAGACGGCGGAAAAGATCATCACTACCGCCAACGACATCGTCGTCGTCGGTACGCGGGCCTCGCTGCAATCGGCAACCAACCGCAAGCGCGAAGCGAGTACCATCGTCGATTCCATTGTGGCGGACGATATCGCCAGCTTCCCTGACAAGAACATCGGAGATTCGCTGGCCCGCATCACCGGCGTCCAGCTTACCCGCGATTTCGGCGAGGGAACGGCAGTCTCGATCCGAGGTGTCGAGCCGGACCTCAACCGCGTGGAAATCAACGGCGTCAGCCAGGTCAGCGCCACCGGCAGCCGCGCGGGTGACTTCCGCGAACTGGCGACCGAACTGGTCAAGTCGATCGACGTCTACAAGGGCTATGCGGCCGACCTTACCGAGGGCGGCATCGGCGGCACCGTGCGCGTGGAGACGCGCAAGCCGCTCGACCTGAAGGCCCCGCTGATGACGGGGGTGGTTTCATACCAGAACCTCGATACGGCGGAGACCTGGAAGCCGCGCATGACCTTCGTGGCCGGCACACCGAAATTCCTGATCGACGGCCTCGGCGTGCTGGTGAACGTCACTTACAGTGACGTGGATACCCGGCAGGATTATATCAGCAATACCAACTGGTCGCGCCTTGCCGACTTCGATCATTCGACCGAAAAGACCGTCGCGAACCCGCTTTACGCCAACTACAACACTTACGAGAGCTGCGCCGGCGTAGGCGGGGTGACCACTTCGGCGGCGACCGCCAACCGGCTGGCTTGCGAAACCCAGTTCTTCGACTGGGCACCAACGGTTCCGCGCTATCGTAGCTGGGTTCGCAATGACAAGCGCATTTCCGGCGATCTCGCGCTGCAATACCAGATCGCTCCGAACTTCCGGGCCTATGGCCAGGTGCAGATCAACAAGCGCAACCAGAACCTGCAGGATACCAATTATTCCGTCGACCTGACCCGTGTCGAGCGATTCAACCTCGATCCGGCATTGCCGGCGGGCGCAAACGGCGGAACTTCGCGCCGCCAGGTCCAGCTCGGTACTTCGACGGTCAATGAGAACCATGTCGTTACCAGTGTGCAGACCGCGCTGAATGCCGTGAACATCGGCACGGTGGCCGTGCCCAACTGGAACGGCGCTGCGAATATCGTCGGCGTGCAGCGCCGCGATTTCAGCTACGATCAGGATTCAAAGTACTTCACTGGTGGTTTCCGCTGGGACCTGAACCGCCTGCATATCGATTTCATGGGCTCGCACGCCAAGGCGACCACCGTGTCGGAAAGCAACCTGATCTCGCTTGGCACCAGCGTTGCCGGCATCACCGTCGATCGCAACAACGAGCAGGGAATCCCGGTCTTCACTTTCCCGTCGGAGTTCGATCCCGCCGATCCGGCCGTCTATTCGGACTTCACGCGGACGGGCGCCAACGGGCAGGTCCTGCCGGTCTACGGCCCGGCGCTGCAGTATCGGCCTTCGCAGGCAAGCAATACCGAGGACCAGCTCAAGTTCGATGCGGACTGGGAAATCGATCACCCGATCGTCAGCAAGTTCGAGTTCGGCGGACAGTTCCGCAAGCAGAAGTACGTCAGCTATAACGGCGGCGGCACCCGTCTTATCGACCCGGCGACCCTGACCTACCAGCAGAGCGCCAACGTGTCCTATACGACCCAGATCCAGGACAATCCCGCCCAGATCCGCAACGGCAACACCTGGTATCTGACCCCGGCGCAGTATCAGTCGCTGATTTCCGCAGTCGGCGGCACGCTGGGCGGGGCTCCGCTGTTCAGCGGCCTCAAGAATGCGCCTTCCGGCATTCCCTCCAACATCGCGTTCCCGAATTTCGATGCCGATGTGCTGTCGCAGTATTACGACCTCTCCGGCTTCGACCAGGATCTGGTGCGCAATGCGGACGGCCTCTCGCAGATTCCGGCCTATCTCATCAAGGAGACGGTCTACGCCGGTTACATCATGGCGGATATCGACACCGAGATCTTCGGCATGCGCCTGACGGGCAATGCCGGCTTGCGGTGGACGCAGACCAAGGATCAGGGGCTAGGCACCAACATCTCGCGCGTGACGCGCACGACGGCGACCGGCGGCACCGAAACCGTGGTTATCGCAGCCCAGGAAGCGCGTATTTCCAATACTTACACGGACTTCCTGCCTGCCTTCAACGCCAACTTGGCGATTACGCCGGACCTGTCGCTCCGCGCCAACTACGCCAAGAACCTGGCGCGTCCGCGGCCGACGGATCTGGTGCCGAACATCAACTGCCTCGACGACCAGACACTGACCGGCGCCGAGGATGTCTGCACCGCAGGCAATCCAGACCTCAAGCCCTATCGCGCCGATCAATGGGAAGTGAACCTGGCGTGGTATCCCAACGCCGATACCATGATCAGCCTCGGCTACTACAAGAAGTACGAATCCAGCTTCGTCATCCCGAACGTGGTGCGCAGCGGCGTGGACCTGTTCCACGACGGCATCACCTATACGGTGCGTCAGGCGGTAAACGGCTACGGCGCGCTGCTCGACGGGATCGAGGTAAGCGGCCAGACCGTGTTTACCTTCCTGCCACAGCCCTTCGACGGGCTCGGCCTGACCGGCAACATGACGTATGCCCGCGCAATCCGCACGAACCTGACGAACAGCGCGACGGGTCAGGAACTGAAGGAATATCCGGGGCTTTCGAAGTACACCTACAATGCCAGCGTGTTCTACGACAAGGGCTTCCTGAACGCACGCCTCAGCTACAACTATCGCTCCAAGTGGCTGAGCACCGTGCTGGATGCGGCGAATGGCAATAACCCCTTGTACCGCAAGGCGGAAGGCTATCTCGATGGCAAGGTAACGCTACGGTTCCCGAAGTATCACTTCAACGTTTTCTTCGAGATGCAGAACATCAACAAGGAATACTCGAAGGTCTACATCAACAAGGATATGCCGGTGGATCTCTACTATCCCGGTCGCCGCATGTTCATCGGTGTGCAGGCCAAGCTCTGACCTGAGCCGGAATTTTCGGTATCTGTTGCGGATCGCCCGCTCTCTCCCGATCAGGCAGGGCGGGCGATCCGCATTCAGGCATGGCGGTTCAGTCCGCCGCCTTCGCAACTCGGGCAAGGCGGCGCCGCACGAGAACGATCGTGCCGGCAGCAAGGACCGCCAGCCCCGCTGCGGCTATGGCGACATGTTCGATGCGACCCAGCTTTCCAAAACGCCATTTCTATCGCCTGCCCGAAGGTATAGCCGATAGCTGCAATGACGATGCCCCATACCGTTGCGGCCAGCGCATTCAGGACGATGAAGCGGCGTGCGGGAATGGACGAGGTGCCGATAGCGATGGGGCTCACGGTTCTCAGCCCGTAGAGGAAGCGAAAGGCCAGGATGAAGCCCACCGGGTGCCGCTCGAGCAGCGCGAGCGCACGCGCAAATGCTGGCTTCTCCGACAGCGCGCGTACGGCTGGCCGGGCGCGGAAATGCCGGCCGAGGAAGAAGAAAATCTCATCGGCAAGGAAGGAGCCGATTGCTCCGGCCGCCATCACTCCGCCGATCGGCAGAAGCCCTTGATGCGCGAGCAGCCCGCCCGTCATCAATGCGGTTTCACCTTCCGCGGCAGCGCCCAGCCCTACCGCCAGCAGTCCGAAATGGGCGATGAAGGTTTCTATGGACATTGGCTGCACTGCTTGGCCAGCCAGGCATCCAGCAGGTCGGAGGTTTCCCGTGGCACGTGAAGGCCAAGCTTGCTGCGGCGCAAGAGAATGTCTTCGGCCGTCCGCGCCCATTCCTCGCGCACGAGATACTCGGCTTCGCATTCATGGAGCCCGCCGCCGAAATCCCGGCCAAGGTCGCCGGGGACGCGGGCTGGCCCGAGCCAGGCGGTAGCTTTCGTGCCGTAGGCGCGGGCGATGCGATGAAGCAGGAGCGCCGGCATCAGGGGATAACGGGCCGTCAGATCGGACAGGAACCGCTCGAAATCGGCATCTGGGAAATCACCGCCGGGCAGCACCGTCCCGGCGGTCCATGCACCTCCCATTTCGGGGAAAAGGCCGGATAGCTGCGCCATCGCGTGCTCGGCGAGCTTGCGATAGGTCGTGATCTTCCCGCCGAAGATGCTGAGCACGGGCGGGTGGTTACCGTTCGCCTCCAGATCGAGGACATAGTCGCGGGTAACCGCAGAGGCGTTGCGGGCATGGTCTTCGTAGAGCGGCCGGATGCCGGCGTAACTCCACGCGATGTCGGCGCTCGTGACGCGGCGATCGAAGTAGCGGTTGACCGTGTCGCACAAGTACCGGATCTCCCCGGCGCTGATTTCGGCCTTGGCCGGCGGCCCTTCCCATGCTTCGTCGGTCGTGCCGACAAGGGTGAATTCGTCCTCGTAGGGAATGGCGAAAACGATCCGGCGATCCGGGTTCTGGAGCATGAAGGCGTGTTCGCCCGGGTAGAGGCGCGGCAGGACTACATGGCTACCCTTCACGAGGCGCAGGCCGCGATCGCTGTTGTCTTTACCGATCCGGTGCAGAACGTCCTTCACCCATGGCCCGGCCGCGTTGATCAGCGTTCTGGCCCGAACTTGCCGCTCTTGCCCGTCCTGTTCGAGCGTCGCCAGCCAGTGATTGCCCTCGGCCCTTGCCGAGGCGAGACGGGTGCGGGTAAGAATTCGGGCACCGCGCGCGGCGGCGTCCATGGCATTCAGGACGACGAGGCGGCTGTCGTCCACCCAGCAGTCCGAATAGACGAATGCCCTGCCGGGATCGGGCTTCAGGCCGCTGCCTAACGGAGAGCGGGAGAGGTCAACGCTTTCGGTGCCGGGAAGCTTTCCCCGGGCACCGAGATGATCGTAGAGGAACAGGCCAAGGCGCACCAACCACGCCGGGCGAGGCGACTGCGACTGCGGCAATACGAAGCGCAGCGGGCGAATGATATGCGGCGCCATTCCCAGCAGCCGCTCGCGCTCTATCAAAGCTTCGCGAACCAGACGGAATTCGCCATATTCCAGGTAGCGCAGGCCGCCATGTATCAGCTTGGTCGATGCGGAGGACGTGTGACCGGCCAGATCGTCCTGCTCGACCAGCATCACCGAGAGCCCGCGGCCCGCCGCATCGCGAGCGATGCCCGCGCCGTTCACGCCGCCACCGACGATCAGCAGGTCAAACGTCTGCGGCGCGGTCGAATTCGGCAAGGTGATACGGCGTCTCCTGACTTGGGGCCGACCGTGTCCGCTAATCCGCTCCGTTGCAAGAGCTTCGGGATAGGCGGCAGGTTCTCATTCCACCAGCACGTCGCCGGGCAGGAGTGCGAGATTCTGGATTGCGGCAAGGCCCCACTGGGCCGCGCTGTTGGTCGAGAGGCCGGGGATTTCCACTTGCCCTTCCGCGACATTGTGCGCTGCCAGATCGGCGGGCAGATCCCGGTCGTGGAACTCTGCCCAGGCGCGTCTTGCCAGTGCCCTGTCGCCCAATGCATGGGCCGCATAGGCGGTGAGGCGCGAGTGGGCCTGGCGCAAGTTGTGCCCGCGCGGAGGTTCGCCGAAGCGGCGCTCCCAGTCAGCGGCGGGGGCATTGTACCAGGCGCAGTAGTCGATCCAGGCGGCGCGGTAGCGGGGGGTATCTACCAGCGGGAGCACTTCGGCCATGATCTCCACCACGCCGAACACCGCATTGAGGTGGCTGACGCTGATCTGGTCGCCGCCCGAGACGAAGCGGCCGCTGGCGAGGTCGAAGTTGGCGCCGCCCGCCCACCATTGACGTGGCAGGGCGGCGATGCTGTCCATCCCGGCGACGATGCGGTCGCGCCAGCGGCGCTCGCCGGTGCGCTCCCATTCGGTGAACCATGCCGCGACAAGACTGCCCCAGCTCGTGCCGAACTGTAGCTGGATCACGCCGTCGGGCAGGTCCTTCGGCTTCGTGACCGCGGCGATGCCGCCGGGCGGCAGAGATTCCGGCGCACGGTCGGCGACCTTGCGGCCGATATCGACTTTCTGAAGCGCCCGGTCGGAATGGACCAGCGCGCGCATGAGGTCACCCACGCGTTCGTCGCCCGTGAGGTAATAATAGATCCGGCGATAGGCGGCATTGGAAACGCGCGGCTGCTTGGAACTGTCGCTCCAGTGCTGGACGCCGTGGCGGGTGCCGAGCCCTGCCCAGGGGCCCATGTGGTAGACGTCGACCTCTCCGGTGTGGCGGGTCATCGCCTCGGCCATGCGGAAAAGACCGGCGCGGCCGGTGCGCAAGTAGCTGTACCAGAGCCACAGGTCGGTCGAGAGTTCGCTGTTGTCCCAGGCATAGCCGCCGATGTCGTAGCGCCACTGATGCCGGTCGGCATCGTAAGTATGCATGACGTCGCCGTGGTTCCAGAAGCCGTACCAATGGCGCCGCTCGATCTCGCCCTGGTAATGGCCGAGCAGCAGGTCGTTCTGACGTTCCACGTCCGCCGCTGCCGGGCCGGTGATCGCGGGTAGAGCCCAGTCTCCGAAGACCCCGGCAGCCCGGATCTGCGCGGGGCTCGCCAGGAGGCGCGGCGGGCGGGCGACGTGGGCGGCGTAGCTTTCCAGCGTTGCGGTATCGGGTGTGGCGGGCAGCGCCCAGAGCCAGAGTTCGTTGGTCCGCGCGATGCCCTTGGCGCAATCCCAGCCCGGCTCGTAGTCCTCGTAGGTCACGTCGAGGCCGCGGTTCTGCGCGGGGTAATCGGTCATGCCCAGCACGTCGCGATAGGAGCGCATGTCCAGCGCCGGAGCATCGGGCGCCCAGAGCCATGCGGTGAGTTCGGCTTCGTCTCCGGCAGCCCCGGCAATGTCGAGCTGGACCGGATGACGCTTCCAGAAGTCCGCCATGCCGATCGCCGCGCCGCCCTGCGGCGAACCGACATAGGCGAGCCCCCGCGCCCGGCGCCCTTCGAGAGACTGGATCGGCGCGCGCCCCTTGCGGGTGCGCTTGGTCACGACGAACCCCTCGGACGTACCCTGAAACAGCCGGAAATCGCCCCAGGCGGGAATGCTGTCGAGGAGCGGCGCGAACTTTTCCGGCAGCGCCGAGATACCCGGTGCGGCGCGGCCGTCGATCTGCGCTTGTCGGAAATCCTCGCCCGGATCGCGGCGCAGTCCGGTCAGCGGGCGCACGGCTTCGGCGAACAGGTTCTTTTCGGTGGCGAGGCGGACGTGCCGGTCATGCAGCGCGCCGCGCATCGGAACGCGGGCCTGCACGCCAAGCCCCGAGAGGAAGTCGCGATCGGCGTCGCCGTCCCAGATGAAGCTGTGCACGATCCGCACGGCGTCGCTGCCGCTGGTGAAGTAGAGCCTCAGGCTGAACGGCAGCCAGGCGCCTTCCTCGCCGGCATGGCTGCCCTCGACCTTGAGCACGGCGCGGACCGGGCCGGATTGCTCGATGGTCACGCTGCCTATGCGGCTGGTGAAATGGCGCTGGGTAAGGGTGTCTGCCTCCTCGCCCGAGGCCGCATCCTGCGCGCGGGCGACCAACGCGACATCGCGCAGGAGCACGCGGCCGTCGCGCTCGGCCGAGGCGATGACCGCGCTGCCCTGACGCGGCACGCGCCAGCATGTCGGGCCGACCTGCACGGCGATGGTTTCGCCCTGTTCCCTGACGGTGACTTTCTCGACCGGTGCAGCGGGGCGTCCGGGGGAGATCTTCACGGTCCGGGGCGCTGCACCGCCGCCAAGCGCATGGCCGCTCCACTTGATCGAACCGTCCGGCCAATAGGCGAGCGGCCAGCTTTGCACCGGCAGCGCGGCGCCTTCATTCGCTTGCGCGGCGAGGTTTCCGACCTGGCGCAAGACCCCGCGCGGCCAGGGAACGCCGAAGCTCTGGCCGCTGTCCCAACCCGGTGCCTCGCCATCGAGCCAGTGCAAGTCCGCATCTGGAGCCAAGGGCGAGGCGGCGAGAAGGCGGCCCGGAAGGGACAGGGCGGCGCCTCCGAGGAGACCGGCGCGCAGCAGCGCGCGACGTGAGCAGGGCATGACGGATCCTGGATTCAAGCGAGGCGGGAAACGGTGAAGTCGCGAATTCTGAGATGGCTTGCGGTGGTGCGCAGCGCGAAGTGGCCGCTGGCCAGCGGTGCCGGATCGTCGAAAGCGAAAAGCTGCCGGTCGCCCCGGAAGAAACCGATCCGCGCGCCGTCGGCCGTGAGACGGATGCGCTGCCAGCGGTTGCCGACAAGCATGTCCTCCGCGCCGCGCCGGTCGTTCTGCGGCAGCAGCGGGCGAATGCCGGGCGTTCCGACATAGCGGCGAAAGCGCGTGGTTGAATTGCCGTTTCCGCCGAGGCCGACATAATAGGTTTCGAGGTCGTCGTAGTCCTCGAACCTGCCCGTGCGCGGGCGGGCCAGTGCGTTGCCTTTCGGCGCTGCCCGGTCCTGCGCCATCCAGAAGCAGTTGAGGTCGCTCACCCGGTCATGGGCGCCGCCTTCGGAGACCGCCTGCGCTTCGTAGTCGATGGCGATACGGCCTGCGAGGCGCGGCAGGAACCAGAGCGTCAGTCCTGCCGGTGCCTCGATATCGAGCACACCGCCGGTAGCGGACACGCGCGCCGGAGCCTCCGCTTCGATCCGCCATTGGCCGAGGCCGTGGCGGAAGCGGTCCGAGAACATCGTCCGCTGCCCGCCCCGCGTGAAGGCCGACC
This sequence comes from Novosphingobium sp. ST904, assembly GCF_001298105.1. Classification (GTDB taxonomy): domain Bacteria; phylum Pseudomonadota; class Alphaproteobacteria; order Sphingomonadales; family Sphingomonadaceae; genus Novosphingobium. The sequence goes on from NZ_LGJH01000130.1 coordinate 31,603, forward strand.
GGCAGGAGACATGCTCCCGCCAGCCCCGTCATCATCGCGCGCCGGGAAAGTGCCCGTGCGCTCACAGCTTGGCCCGTACGCCGAAGTAGACGCGGCGGCCGTAAGTCTCGATCACGTTGCGGCGGTAGATGCTGTTGGCGTTCTCGATCCGGGTGGAATCGGTGAGGTTCACGCCCTCCAGGAACACCGAGACATGCGGGTTGATGACATAGCTTGCCGAGGCGTCGAACTGGCCGAAGGATTCGCCGAACGAGGGGTTATTGCCGCGATCGACGGCGTTGATCAGGTAGCGGCTGCGCCAGTTGTAGGACCCGCGGATGGCGAAGCGGCCGTCGTCGTAGAACACCGAGGCGTTGTAGCTGTTGCGCGAAACGCCCGGGAACGGCAGGGAGCCGCCGGTGAAGTAGTCCTTTCCTTCATAGCCGCTGTCGCTGTTGAAGGTGTAGTTCGCGGTCACGCCCAGGTTGCTCAGCAGGCCGGGCAGGAAGTCCAGCCCAAGCTGCGCGCCTGCCTCGAAACCCTGAATGGTGACATGCTGGGTGCCGTTGACCGGAAGCCTTATGGTGTAGACCTGCCCGTCGATCTCCTCTTCCTGGCTCTGCGTGTCGATGAACGACTTGATGTCCTTGCGGAAAGCCGTGACCGAGACGTAGTTGGTGCGCGACAGGTAGTATTCGAAGCCGAGGTCGTACTGCCAGGCGCGGTAGGGCTTGAGGCCCGGGTTACCGCGCGAGCCCGTGAGCGCCACGGAATCCAGCCTGACGTTGGGCGCCATCTGCGAAGGGGCAGGGCGGGCGAGCACATCCGAAGCGGTGGCGCGAACCACCAGCTTGCGCGGGATCACTTCGGAGCGCAGGTTCAGCGAGGGCAGCAGGACGGTATATTCGCCGGTGTAGCGGGCGGGCGTGATGACACCGTCCGTGCTCTGGCTACCGCTGGAAACCGTGCGCGTATGGACGAGGCGCGCACCGACCACGCCCGAAAGGTCAAAGCCCAGATCAAGGTTGAACGACCCCTGGAAGTATCCGGCGATCGTGCTCTCGCGGACCTTGTAGGTGTCGAGCGGTGAAATGCTGGTGTAGGGATCGGGAATGCCCACCTCATTGGCGAGATTGTCGCCAAGGTTCCACCAGCGATCGATGCCGGAGAAGCCGAGGTCGCCGGTCTTGAAGAAGCTGCCGTCACCCATGCCGCCGTAAGTGTTCAGCAGGTCCTGAATTTTGGCGAGCTGCGCGGCCGGGGTGGTGGTGGCGAGAACCTGCGTGCCGGTTACGCCCGAGCGGGTCAGCGTGGTCTGCCCGGTGATGCCGTTCAGCGTATAGACCGCGTTCTGGAAGCGGCTGCTGGACACCAGCTGGTTAAGCTCGACGCCGCTCTTGAGCGAGGTCAGGAAACCGCTTTCATCGGGCTTGTACTCGGCATCGAACTTGGCGCCGGTCTCGCGCTGCTTGTTGAGGCGCGGGCGTGCCTCGACCGAGAGGGTATTGATGCCTTCGGTCGTGGTGGTGTCGATCGGCAGGATGATGTTCGGCGCGTTCTGCGGGTTGTTGTAGTCGATCGTGATCCACGGCAGAGCGTCCTTGCCGGAAACCGAGGCGGTCACGTCCACTTCGTCGTTAAGCACGCGCGAGGCGGCATAAGTGCCGCGTGCCGAGAGCTTGAACTTGCCGGTGGTCCACTCGGCACCGAGAATGCCGTTGAAAGTGCGGCGGTTGAGGCTGCCGATCACGCTGCGGTAATTCACGCTCGGCCCGGAGCCGGGGTTCGAGCTGTTGACGAAGGTCACGGTCTGCGCGGTCTCGTCGCGAATGACGACACCGGTGGGATCGATGCCGCCGTTCGCCACGGATTGCGTGGTGCTGAGCTGGAGGTACTGGTCGTCCGACGTGGTGTCGCTGCGGGTATAGGTGCCTTCGACATAGGCGCGGAAATCGTCGCTGGGCCGCCATTCAAGGATGCCGTTGAGGGCATAGCGCTTGGTCGGCTCGGTTGCGGTGATGTAACGCGGGATGTCGGGGTAGAAATCACCGAAGCCGCTGCCGTCGAGATCGACACAGCGCGCCTGGTTGCGGCCGGAGAGGCAGTTCTGCGCGGCGGGGGTGGCGGGCTGGGTGGTTTCGACCTGTCGCCACCCGGTCGTGCGCGCCTGGTCGTAGCGGATCGTGGGTTCTTCGTAAGTGCCTGAGAGCAGCACGCCGATGGTGTCGTGGGCAAAGAGCTTCGAGCCGATCACCGCGAACTTGGGGTCTACCTTGTCGGCCAGTTCGTTGTAGATGCCCTGGGCCGAGCCGGCGAGGTAGCCTTCCTTGCTGTCGAACGGGCGGCGGGTGATGATGCGCACGGTGCCGCCGAGGCCGCCCTCGGTCATGTCCGGCGTGGCGGACTTGAGCACTTCGAGGCGCGAGACGAATTCCGCGGGAAGATCGCGGAAATCGACCGCGCGGTTGCTGCCGTTGCCGGCTGCCGCCGCGATCGAGGTGGAAAGCGCTGACTGGCCGTTGATCTCGACGCGGTTGAGCGAGGCATCGGCGCCGCGAATGGTGATCGCCTGCCCTTCGCCGCCGCTGCGGGTGATCTGGACGCCGGTAATGCGCTGGAGGGCCTCGCCGATGTTCTTGTCCGGGAACTTGCCCACGTCCTCGGCCGAGATGGCGTCGACGACTTGTGCGGAATCGCGCTTCACGGCCAGCGAGTCAGCCAGGCTCTTGCGGATGCCGGTGACGATGATGTCGGCGCGCGAAGTGTCGTCAGCGGCGGTTTCTCGCGTGTTCTGCTGCTGCGCATCCTGTGCGAAGACCGAGGTGCTGGTGAGGAGAAGCGCAATGGCTCCGGTGAAACGATACACGACAATGTGCCCCTTTTTGTCGGACTAAAAAGCGACGTCGGGCTAATCTCTACCGATTTGGTTGACAAAAAAGATTTTCTACGGGCACCGGAAGGCCGTAGGCGTCGGCAATGATAGATGAGCAGGACGAATATATTGCGCCATGCCAATGGCCTGCCCGTTGCGGCAAACCCGCCGATCGGCTCAAATCGTCGTTCGGCGCTGAACAGGTGCATGCTTCAGCACAACTCATAAAAAGATGCGCGAAACGCAATTAAAAGGCTGCATTACGCAAGCCGGGAGTTTGGGCGCTAGTCAGGCCAGGCCCGCGATTGACGCCGTTCTGCAACCGATGCGGCGCTAGAGGTGTTATGCCCTCGTCCAGTCGGCTTCAGCCGACAGGCGGGGCGTGGCCGCAGGAAATGCCGAATTTCGGCCGACAAAGGAGAAGCGATTGCGGGGCTGGGTCCTGTTTCATCGAGAGCTTGATCCGGCCATCCCGGAGGTTCCGGAAATCCTGCGGTTTCAGGAAGCCGCAAGCGCCATGGGCATCGAGCTGCACATTCTCAATCCGCATCGCTTCGATCTCATCGTGGGCGCGGGGGACGATTGGGGCACGAAGTACCAGGGCCATCCGATGGAGCGGCCCGACTTCATCCTGTGCCGTACCGGCGCCGAGACGGACTACTTCACACTGGCACTGCTGCGCCATTTCGAGCGCCGCGGAGTGCGGCTGGTGAACGGCCCTGCAACTATCGAACGGGTGGCGGACAAGCTGCATACGCTCCAGAGCCTGAGCCGGGCGAGCCTTCCTATTCCGCGTACGATCCTGGGCACTTTTCCGATCGACGTCGGACTTGTGGAGCGTGAACTGGGCTTCCCGCTGATCGTGAAGACGCTCAAGGGAAGCGCGGCGCCGGCGTCCTGAAATGCGAGGACCGCGAGCAGTTCGAGGATCTTGCGGGCTTGCTGGAAAGTGCCGAGGCCAAGGCCGATTTCATTCTCCAGCACTATGTCCGTGCCAGCCATGGCCGCGACGTGCGCGTGCTAGTGGTGGGAGGCCGCGTGGTGGCGGCCATGGAACGGCGGTCGATGACGGGCGGTTTCAAGTCCAACGTTTCGCTGGGAGGCGTCGGGGTGGCGTACAACCCGCCACCCGAGATGGCCGAGCTTGCGGTGCAGGCGGCCGACGTGCTGGGCCTCGACGTGACCGGGATCGACATCCTGTTCGACGAGGACGGCTATCGTATCTGCGAGGCGAATTCGGCGCCGGGGTTCCAGGGCCTCGAACGCGCCAGCGGAATGGACGTGCCTTCCGCCATTCTCGAATGGATCAGGTCGACGCAGGACGCGCCTGCCGAAACGCCGGTACCGGCCGAAAGCAATGCCTTGGCCGAACTTATGTTCGGCGGCCGCACGGGCCTTCGGTCGATCAGCGATCGCAACGCCGATCCCAGGCGCTTCGCCCGCGCAATCGGTCTCAGGATGATCGCCGCCGGGGTCAACTGTCTTGCCCATGCCGCGATCCCGGCACCTCTGGTTGACCGGAAGAGCCGCACCAGCCTTGGTCTTCGCACCTTGTTCGAGGGCCGGGTCCGCACCGATCTGTCGGCGCTGGACGATCTCGAACAGGAGCGGACCTTGCTGGTCGTGCTGGGCGTGGCGATCTGGGCGGCGGTGCTTCCCTGGCTTGCCGGGGCGGAAGCTGCCCTGAGCGGGCTCCTTTCGGTGATCGCGCTGAGCTTCCCCATGCTGTTCCTGTTCACCGCGCCGGCCGGACGCTTCGGCAAGCCCGCCTCCCAATTGCGACGGAAGATGCGCCGATGATCGACCCGGCTACGATACCCTGGTCCGACCTGATCCCGTTCATCCTGATAGGCTTCGCCGCACAGACCGTGGACAGTGCGCTGGGCATGGCCTTCGGTGTGATCGGCAATTCCTTGCTGATGCTGCTGGGCATGCCGCCCGCGCTGGCTTCCTCGGTGACACATACCGTCGAAGGTTTCACCAGCGGCGCTTCCGGCGTTGCGCATGTTCTCCAGCGCAACGTCGACTGGTCGCTGTTCGCGCGGCTGGTGATCCCCGGTATCGCGGGCGGGCTCTGCGGTGTCTGGCTCCTCTCCGTGGTGAGCCTGACCATCGTTCGGCCTGCGGTGTTCGTCTACCTCGCGGCCATCGGGGTCTATCTTATCTGGCGCGGAGCAAGGCGCCCGCAGGCCTATCGCCGGATGAAGCTGGTCGGTCCGCTGGGGCTGGCCGGTGGCTTCCTCGACGCGGTAGGCGGCGGTGGCTGGGGGCCGGTGGTGACCGGCAACCTGCTGGCGCAGGGCATGACGCCGCGCATGGCGATCGGCACGGTGAATGCCGCAGAGTTCTTCGTCACCGTTACCGTCCTGTCGGCATTCATCGGCAAGCTGGGCTTGCAATCCTTCACGATCGCCGCCTCGGGGTTGCTGATCGGCGGGATCGTGGCGGCGCCGGTTGGCGCGCTCGTGACGCGGCGCCTTTCCTCGACGAGCCTGCTGAGAGGTGTCGGCAGCGTCCTGATAGCGATCAGCCTCGTCGGGCTGCTCTCGCTGATGTTCGGGGCGATCCCGGTATTCGCCCGCTTCTAAGCGGATCCACCCGGCGGATACGTCAAATGCCCCATCCTGGGTGCGGCGAAGATTCGTATGAATATCGCGATGATTATTCATACTCAATCGGCGGCTTGGGCGACTCGCTCGTTTAGGCGCAGTGCTTGTCGCAGCGCGGCTGTTGCGGCCGCACTGCTGTCTGCCCACCCGGCCTTGGCCGAGGAGGAAGTGCCTGTGGCGGCGGACAGGGAGATCGTTGTCTACGGGCGCGGTCTTGCGCAGATCGGGATTGCGCAATCCGGCTCGCAAGGCGTCGTGGGCTATGAGGATTTCGCGGACAAGCCGCTCAGCCGCGTGGGCGAACTGGTCGAGAATGTGCCGGGTGTGATTGCCACGCAGCATTCGGGCACGGGCAAGGCGAACCAGTATTTCCTGCGCGGCTTCAATCTCGATCACGGCACCGATTTTGCGGGATTCGTCGACGGCGTGCCCATCAACATGCGCACGCATGGGCATGGGCAGGGCTATCTCGATCTCAACTTCCTGATCCCTGAACTGGTTGAGCGGATCGACTATCGCAAGGGCCCGTACTTTGCGGATGTCGGGGATTTCTCAGCCGCCGGAACCGTGCAGTTCAGGACCGCCGACAGCCTGTCCCGCCCGCTGATGGAGGCGACGGCAGGCAGTTACGGCTACTACCGGGCGCTGGCGGCCGGCAGTGTGAAGGCGATGGGCGGAGACCTGCTCATGGCGGTGGACGGCACGCATTCCAACGGCCCCTGGGATCTCGATGAGGACCTGAAGAAGGTCAACGGCCTGCTGAAGTATACCCAGGGCACACAGAAACACGGATGGAGCATCGGTTTCACCGGCTACCGCGCGACCTGGAATGCGACGGACCAGGTTCCCCGGCGCGCCATCGACGAAGGGCTGATCGATCGTTGGGGAAACATCGATCCGGCTCTTGGCGGACGCACGACCCGGCTTGGCCTGTTCGGGAACGCCGCGCTCGGGAATACGGAAATCTCCGCCTATGCGACCTATTACCGGTTCCTGCTGACGTCCAACTTCACATACTTCCTGAATGACCCGGTCAACGGCGACGAGTTCCAGCAGCGCGACCGGCGCGGCGTTTTCGGCGGCTCGGTCCGTCACCGTATCGAATCGCAGTTCGCCGGGCTGCCCGTCACCTTCACGCTGGGTGGGGACGGGCGGTGGGATCATATCGGCAAGATCGGGCTCTATTCCTCGGTCGCCGGCGTAACGCGCGCGGCAATCCGGGAGGACAAGGTCGACGAGTACAGCGGCGGTGCCTATGGCGAGGCGGCGGCCGCGCTTTCTGGCCGGCTGCGCCTGACGCTGGGCCTGCGCGGCGATGTCTATGGTTATGACGTGAATGCCCTGACGATGGCCGCCAATTCCGGCAAGGGTTCCGACGCGATGCTGAGCCCGAAAGCCGCGCTGGCCTGGCGAGCGACCGACCGGCTGGAGTTCTACGCCAATTACGGAGAGAGCTTCCATTCCAACGATGTGCGCGGGGCGGCGATCCGCAACGATCCCGTCACGGGGGAAGCGGTGGACCGCGTGCCGGTGCTGGTGAAGGCGCGGGGCGAGGAACTGGGCGTGCGGCTGGAACTGCCGCGCTTTACCGCCTCGCTCGTGGCCTTCCACCTCAGCCTCGGTTCGGAACTGGTCTTCGTGGGTGACGGTGGCTCCACCGAGCCCAACGATGCCACGCACCGCCGCGGCGTGGAGGCGACGCTGTTCTGGCGCCCGGTGGACTGGCTGGCGCTGGATGCCGCCGGTGCGCTCACCCACGCGCGGTTTCGCGGCGTCGATGCGGGGGAGGACCGCATTCCCAACGCCGTCAGCGAAGTCCTTTCGGCCGGAGCGGCGGTCGAACTGGGCCATGGCTTCAGCGGCGCCCTGCGGCTGCGCCACTTCGGCGCGGCACCGCTGATCGAGGACAACAGCGTGCGTTCGCATCCCACCAGCCTCGTCAACCTGGGCGCCTATTACACGCGCGGTGCCGTGAAGATCGGTCTCGACGTGCTCAATCTCTTCGATGCCAGGGATGCCGACATCTCCTATTACTACGCCTCGCGTCTTGCCGGAGAGCCGGCGGAAGGCGTGGAGGACCGCCACATTCACCCGGTAGAGCCGCGCCAGGTTCGCCTTTCCCTGAGGTATCGCCTGTGATCGATCCGGCCACGCTCTCGTTTCAGGCGCTTCTGCTGACCGGTTTCGCGCTTGGCGCGCGCCATGCGCTGGATGCCGATCATCTTGCCGTGGTGGACGCTGCCGCGCGGCGATCTGCGGTTTCCCGGCCGTGGCATGCCCGCATGGCGGGGGTCTCCTTCGCGGCCGGTCACGTTCTGGTCGTGACCGGGATCGCCTTTGCCGGGTGCCTGTTCCTTTCCCGCCAAGTGGCCCCGCCCGACTGGCTGGCTCTGACAGGAGTGGCCATTTCGGCCACGACACTGATCCTGCTGGGCATGATGAATCTGCGCGCGGTACGTCGCCATGCCGGAACCGGGCCGGTCCCGGTCCGCGGCTGGCGCAGCCGGCTGGTTCCTCCTGCCGACAGGAGCCCGATGATCGTGCTGACCGGCGCCCTGTTCGCGATCTCGTTCGATACGGTGGCGATTGCGCTCGGGCTGGGGGTTGCGGGAAAGCTGCTGGGCGGCTGGTCCTGGGCGCTGATGGGCTGTGCGGGCTTCGCGGCGGGAATGGTGCTGGTGGGAACCGCGAACGGGGCCTTGACCGTCCATCTCCTGCGCTCGGCCGACGCGCGCGCGGCGATGGTCTCGCGCGCCGTCACCGGCGGGATCGGACTTGCCAATCTCGGGCTGGGCCTGCTGGGAATGGCGGCCCTGCTGCTGCCGAGGCTGGATCAATGGCGCGAGGCGCACGGGCTTGCCGCCAGCGCTGCGGTCGTCGCGCTCAGCGCCGGGACTTTCGCCTTCGCTGCGCTGCTGCACGCCCTGCGTGCCAAAGGAGGGCGCGCCGGGCCTTCACTTGCTGCGCGGTGACATATGCGCATGGCCGTGGTGGTCATGCGCGCCAGCGTGGTCGTGACCGTCTCCGGCTTCCACGTCGAGCATGTTGATCGTGCCGAAGCGCACGCCCCGCTCGGCCCGGACCCGGTCGGCGAAAGCCTTGACCTGGCGGGTCGGCCCCTTGAGCATCACGCTTTCCAGTCCGTGGTCATGGTCCAGCCGGACCAGCGTGCTGGCCGCCACCAGATCGTGGTGTTCGTGCTGGAGATCGGCAAGGCGCTGCGGCAGCGAGCGGGTGCGGCGGTCGAAGACGTAGGACAGGTTGGCCACGCAATGCTCGCTGCGGCTGTTCTCCTGCCGCCAGCTTTCGATGGCGCCGCGCACAAGGTCGCGCATGGCTTCCGAACGGCTCTGATAGCCGCGCTCGGCAATCAGCTGGTCCAGCGTCTCCACGAGTTGATCGTCGATGGAGATGGTCACGCGCTGCATGGATCTGGCACTTTCGGGATGGAAAAGACAGGCCCTGTCTGGCGCGGCGATCGGGCCCCGTCAAACCCGGCCTCCAGCCCCGACACGCATGAACCACGGGCCAAGGCGAACAAACCGAGCCACAGCGGATGCCGAGAGAAATGGATGCGAAAAGGGGAAGCCCTTTCGGGCTTCCCCTCGAACCTGTCCGCGTGTCGCTGAGCGATCAGCGAGACAGCGGCGTGGTGGCCGATGGCGTGGTCGTGCTTCCCACTGAATCGCCGACGCGCAAGTTGTTCTGCACATGGCGCACGCCGGTGATGTCGTCCGCAAGGTCTTCGGCGCGGCGCTTCGACTGGCGGCTGCTCACCGTGCCCTCAAGCGTGACTTCACCGTCCTTTACCACAACCCGGACATGGCTGGCGTCGATCCGCCAGTCATTCGTCAGCGTATCGTTCACGTCCTCGCGAATACGTTCGTCGGAGCGGGTGTAATCGGACGGCCCGCGGCCGCGATGATCCTCGCGGTGGTCTTCCTCGCGCCGGCGCGTGGCATCCTCGCTGCCGAACCAGCTTGCGATCTCGTCGCCCGCGCGTTCGAGGAAGCCGCGGCGTTCGCCATATTCGCGCCAGCCGCCATAGTCATCGCTGGATGCCCAGCTTCCGGGGCCATGGCTGGGCCGATAGGAACCGCTCGGCCTCATGCCGCCGGTCAGGCCGCCGCCGCGATTGTAGAAATCCCGGCCGCCATAGTCGTCGCCGGTGAATTCGGCGAAGTCGTTGCCGCCGCTCGCATCGAAAGTGTGCGTGGGGTATTCGGAGGTGCTTGCAGAGCGGCTCTCCCCGGAGAAGCGATAGCGGCGTTCGCCTTGCAGGGGGCGCCTGTCGTCGCCGCGATAATCGCGCGAGCCGGTATCGTAGCGGCTGGCGCCATCCGGGCGTGCCCTATCGCGGGCGCGGCCTTCACCGAAGTGGCTGGTGCCTTGATCGTCATCCTGCACCCAGTCACCGCCGGCCTGACGGTTTGCGTCGGCTTGCCACTGATGGGTCTGGCGCGGCGAATCCCAGGACGATTCGTCACTGCGATAGCCGCCGGAAGGCTGCTTTCCGGCCGAGGGCGTGATGTTGGGATCGCGTCGATTCATGGCTGCTCTCCTTGGCGTTTTTCAAAACTTTCGGACGGAGGAGATGTCCGGGACTGGCCGGCTCTCTTGGCGTCTGAAGTTCAAACGGGCCGCCGGGGATTGCGATCCACTGTCCGGCGCGAATTGCGGGGCGTCTGTCGCAGAGGGCGGCGCAGGGGGGCGATCAGGACGAAAACCGGTAGGGGTCGAACCCGTCGCCATCCGGGTCGGGCTCACCCGCAAGCTCGCGCTCCAGCAGTTCCGCGGCGAGAGCGGCGAAGGCTATGCCGTTGCCGCCGAACCCGGCCGCCAGCCAGACATGCTCCATCGAAGCGCTGCGGCCGATCGCGGGCAATCCGTCGGGGGAACTTCCGAAGGTCGCGCTCCAGGCGCGATCCCATGCGATCGGCCCGGACCCCAGCGTGGCGGCCAGCTTCGCGGCGATCGTTCCCGCCTTGCCGGGGAGCAGCGCATCGCGGTAGTCGGAATCGGCCAGTTCGACATCCTCGCCGCCCGCGATCACCCGCCCATCGGGTGTAGTGCGAACGTAGAGGTAGGGATCGCTCGCCTCCCAGATCATGGCGTCCTCCCGCCAGAGCGGAGCGATTCCGGGCCGCGTCGCAATGGCAAAAGTCGAAAGCAAGGAGAAGCTGGAGGGCAGGAACAGGCGCGCGCGCTCGTAGCCGGTGGCCAGGATCACGTCCCTTGCGCGGAACGAGCGCCCGTCGGACGCCTCCAGCACGATCCCGGCGGAATCGGGGTGCAGCGCGGCGATGTCGATCGGATAGACCACTTCCGCGCCGGACTGCCGGGCGCGGCCCAGCAGTTCGTGGCAGGTATGCACGGGGTCGATGGAGAAGGAGCCGGAGGAGACGATACCGGCGCGGGGCGCCACTCCGAAACGTTCGGCCACGGCCGCCGCGTCGAGGTAGTCGGACGGCAGGTCATGGCGGCGATGGGCTTCGGCTTCCTCCCGCAGCCCATCGGCATCCAGCAGGTCGCCCGCGAGATAGAGCGTGGGACATGTGCGCTTGCCGTCGATCCCGAGCCGGTCCAGCCGTTCGCCGAACCGCTGGACCGCGGCGAACACGCGCTTCCAGCGCCGGGCCGCTTCCGGCTCGCCCAGCGTCCGGGCCAGGGTCAGCAGGGGCACGTCCATGGCCCACATGATCTGTGCGGTGGAGGCGGCCGTGCTGCCGCAACCGGGCGGACGGCGATCGCAGACGGCGACTTTCCGGCCGCTTGCGCTCAGGCGTTCGGCCAGGATCGCACCCATTATGCCGCCGCCCAGGATCGCAATGTCCACTTCGGCGGAAGGGAATTCCGAGGTCTTGGGGCAGTGCCATTCGCTTTCCCGCCAGGGCACGCTGCCGGTGCGCAAGTCGCGGGATTCCGTGAGAACCATCGATTGCTCGTTCATCGCCATTGCCGTCCTTCGCCTTTGCCGAACCAGACTGGAACGTGCGAGGCGGGCGTTCGGGGGCAGCGCGATCTTCATCTCTTTCGGCGCTCGCCCGAATGGCCACGGGAACCACGACAGGCCCTCGCGGCTTCCTTCTTCCTGCGAGGAAGGAACAGGCCATGGCCGCACGCGCATACTGGCAGGGACAGATCAGGCTGGCGCTCGTCTCGATCCCGATCGAGGTCTATCCGGCCACGAAGTCCGGCGCCGCGATCTCCTTTCACCAGATCCACGAACCCACCGGAAAGCGCATCCGCTACGAAAAGGTGGCCGCCGGCGTGGGCCCGGTGGACCGTGACGAGATCATCAAGGGCTACGAGGTGTCCAAGGGTAACTACGTCCTCCTCGATGAGGAGGAGATCGAGGCGGTGAAGATCGAAAGCCGCAAGACCCTGGAGCTTGTCCAGTTCGTGGATGCCGACGAGATCGACGTGCTCTATTACGAGAAGCCCTACTTCGTGGTGCCGGCCGACGATCTCGCCGAGGAAGCCTATATCGTGCTCCGCGAGGCGCTGCGGAAAAGCCGCAAGGTCGGGCTAGGCCAGTTGGCGGTGCGGGGGCGCGAGCAACTCGTGTCGATCAAGCCCTGCGGACGGGGCCTCGTCATGGAAGTTCTGCGCTATGCAGACGAGGTGAACAAGGCGCAGGGCTATTTCCGCGAGATCGGCGACGACAGCCCTGATGCCGACCTGCTCGACCTGGCGACCACGCTGATCGACAAGAAGACCGCGCCTTTCCGCCCGGCCGAGTTTCATGACCGCTACATCGACGCGCTTCACCGCCTGATCGACAAGAAGGTCAAGTCCAAGAGCAACAAGCGGGTGCTGGAGGACGTCGAGGAACCCGCCGGGAACCGCAAGGGCAACGTGATTGACCTGATGGCGGCGCTCAGGAAATCGGTAGGCGAAGGGGGAGCAGCGAAGAAAGCCGCGCCCGCGAAAAAGGCGCCTGCCAAACGCGCGGCGCCTTCCGGCAAGACCGCGGCGCCGCGCGGCAGCAAGCGGGCCTGAGCCATGGCGCGAGGCGTGAGGAAACCCGATCCCCTTGCCGAATACAACCGCAAGCGCGACTTCGCGAAGACGGCGGAACCGTCAGGCAAACAGGGGGTGAGCGCCGGCGGCGATCTCTTCATCGTCCAGAAACATGCCGCGCGGCGGTTGCACTGGGATTTCCGGCTCGAAGTGGACGGCGTGCTCAAGTCCTGGGCGGTGACCAGGGGGCCGAGCGCCGATCCCGAGGACAAGCGCCTTGCGGTGCGCACCGAGGACCATCCGCTCTCCTACGCCGAATTCGAGGGAAGCATTCCGCACGGCGAATACGGCGGCGGCACGGTGATGCTGTGGGACGAGGGGACATGGGCGCCGGTCGCGGGCAAGAGCGCGAAGGATATCGAGCAGGGCCATCTGCATTTCGCCCTCCACGGGGAACGGATGAAGGGCGAATGGCTGCTGGTGCGCATGAAGGGCCGCCCCGGCGAGAAGCGCGAGAACTGGCTGCTGCGCAAGGTCGCAGACGGTGAGGCGCTGTCGGGCGACAGGTTGGTCGACGAGGGGCTTACCAGCGTTCTCACCGGCCGGACCATGGCCGAGATCGAGGCCGATCGGCAGGGCACTCAGTCGCTCAGGGGCAAGAAAGGCAAGGCTTTCGCGCAGGCCATGGGCGCTGCGGCCGAGCATAATGCAAAGGCTGCGAAACCGAGGGCGCGCAAGGCGCGAACCGGCACGCCGCCGAAATTCCGCGCCTTGCAGCTCGCGACTTTGGTGGACGCGGTGCCGGACGGCAACCTGTGGATGCACGAGATCAAGTTCGACGGTTATCGTGCGCTGGTTGCGGCGGCGGGGAGCGCGGTCCGCGTCTTTACCCGCAACGGCCACGACTGGACCGACAAGTTCGCGCCGCTGGCCGGGATCATCGCCGGGCTGGACCTGCCGCCCTGCCTGGTCGACGGAGAGATCATCGCGCGGGGCGCGGATGGGAATCCGAGCTTCTCCAGCCTGCAGGCCGTGCTCAAGCGCGGTCATGGCAGCCAGAAGGACAGCGATGCTCTGGAGTTCCACGCATTCGACCTGCTGGAACTTGACGGTCGCGATCTGGCCCCGCTTCCCAATATCGAGCGGAAAGAGCGGCTGGAGGCGCTCCTTTCGGAAGCGCTGCCGCCCGTTTTCGTGGCCGACCATGTGATCGGCGCGGGCGAAAAGCTATACGATGCCATGTGCCGGGCCGGGCAGGAAGGCGTGATCGCCAAGCGCATCGATGCAGCTTACGCGGGGCGGCGCACGCGAAGCTGGGTCAAGATCAAGTGCACCCGGCGGCAGGAGTTCGTGGTGATCGGCTGGAGCCGCTCCACTGCGCGCGGACGGCCGTTTTCCTCGCTTCTGCTGGGCCAGCACGAAGACGGCAGGCTGGTCTATCGCGGCAAGGTCGGCACCGGTTTCGACGCCGATGGGCTGAACGACATCGCCGCCAGACTGGCCCCTCTGGCACGCAAGACCGCGCCCGCCGAAGTGGCAGGCGCGGAGGCGCGGGGGGCGAGCTGGGTCACACCGAAACTGGTCGCCGAAGTGGCCTTCGCGGAATTCACGGCCGAAGGCCGGGTTCGCCATGCCAGCTTCCTGGGGCTGCGCGGGGACAAGGAAGCAAGGGAAGTTGCGCCGGAAATGCCAAAACCTGCCCCACGCGCCGTGATCGACGTGAAAGTGACCAGCCGCGACCGGGTGATATTTCCCGAAAGCGGCCAGACCAAGGGCGAGCTTGCCGATTACTACGCCGAGATCGCGCCGCTCCTGCTGCCCTTTGCCGCCAACCGGCCGATCAGCCTCGTGCGGTGTCCTCAGGGCCGGGCGAAGAAATGTTTCTTCCAGAAGCATGACAGTGGCTCATTCGGCGAACATGTGCATCATGTCCCGATCCGCGAGAAGGATGGCGGCAGCGAGGACTATCTGTACCTTGGCGACGCGGACGGTCTGGTTGCCTGCGTGCAGATGGGCACGATCGAATTCCACGGCTGGGGCGCCCGCGCCGATGCGGTGGAGAAGCCTGATCGCATGGTCTTCGACCTCGACCCCGACGAAGGGCTGCCATTCCCGGAATGCCGCCGCGCCGCGCAGGACTTGCGCCGCCACCTTGCGGATATCGGCCTCGTCAGCTTTGCCATGCTTTCGGGAGGCAAGGGGGTGCATGTCATCGTGCCGCTTACGCCCGGTCACGACTGGGAAGCGCACAAGGATTTCTCGCGCCGGTTCGCCGAAGCACTGAGCCAGGCGGAACCCGATCGCTACGTCGCCACGATGAGCAAGGCCAGACGCAAGGGCAGGATATTCATCGACTGGCTGCGCAACCAGCGCGGTAGCACAGCGGTCCTGCCTTATTCCGCCCGTGCCCGTGTGGGAGCGCCGGTAGCGGTGCCGATCGCCTGGGACGAGCTGGACGAGATGAGCGATGCGCATCCCTTCGCGATCGGCGATGGCCACCGCCTGATCGAACGGGCCGCCCAACTGCGGGGGTGGGGTTTCGCCGAACAGAGCTTACCCGACTTGTGATCTGCAGCATGTTCATAATGTTCATTTGTGAACACGGCAAAAAAATCTGTATCGTTGCTGAACATCGGCATTCCCAATCTTGAGAATTACTTAAGGAGCGAGTAACCTTCGGGACCTAGGGGCGGGCGGGTTTTTATGACATCAGAAGACCGTCGACTTGATGGGTGGAAAGCGATAGCGGCTCACTTCGGCCGCGACCGCACAACCGTTGCCCGCTG
The DNA here is from genome assembly GCF_001298105.1 of Novosphingobium sp. ST904. GTDB lineage: Bacteria > Pseudomonadota > Alphaproteobacteria > Sphingomonadales > Sphingomonadaceae > Novosphingobium. Next base: position 46,812 of record NZ_LGJH01000130.1, read on the forward strand.
GGCGCGCGAAAGGGGGCTGCCGATCCATCAGCTCCCCGGCGGCAAGCAGAAGACGGTATTCGCCTTCGAGCGGGAACTGGTCGAATGGGCGCAGCGGAATTCCACTGCCGAACTGTTCGACATACCACTGCCGCAATCGCCGCAGGGTTCATTCGATGCGGAGCCGGACGGAGCGGTTACGGGGAAATATCGTAGCCCCGCCCTCTATGCAGGCCTTGCCGCGCTGGCGCTTGCAGGACTGTTCGCATGGGGCTTGTGGCATGACCGTTCGCAGAGCGAGGCCCTGCCCGAAGACCCCGTCGTGGCACGCGATTTCGTGGCCGCGCGCGATGCATGGGGGCACCGGACACCCAAGGATCTCGGCGCTTCGATCCGGCTCTACACGTCCGTGATCGAGCGTGACCCGAACTACGCGCCGGCCGCGCGGGACTGGCGGAAAGCTGGCTGATCTACCGGGAATATGGCGAGGTGAACGACGCGGAGGCCTTCGGCAAGGCGCGGAGCGCGGCTCAGAAAGCGCTCGATCTCGATCCCGATCTGGCCAGCGCTCACCGTGCGCAGGGCTTCATCGAATACTGGTGGGACAACGATCCCGAAGCCGCGCTCAAATCCTTCCGCGAGGCGCTGCGGCTCGATGGAGAAGACGGGCAGACATATTTCTGGCTGGCCAACATCCTTTCGGATCTTGGCGAAGACGCGATGGCCGAACGGTATTATACCAAGGCCATGCTGCTGATGCCCGGTTCCCAGCCGATCGCGGTGGAACATGCCTGGTCGCGGTGGCAGGCCGGGAATGACCGGGAAGCGCTGGCGCTCCTGCTCGACCTCAAGCGAACCTATCCGCAGGACGCGACTATCAGCAGTTGTCTCTCCTGGGTCTATCTCGGCATGGGCGATATTCGCGGCTTCACTCGTGAACTCGGCGATTTCGCCCGGTTGCGCTCGGATCCGGGCGCCGCCGCGCTGGCGGAAAAGATGACGGGGGCGCTGAACAGCGATCCTGCCCGCGCGCCCGACATCCTGATTGCGGATGCTCGCGGCGAACTTGCCGAGGGTGGGCGGCGCATCCGCCAGACACCGGCATTCTACGCCTCGGCCACCGGGCGGCGGAACGAATTGGTCTCGCTCATGAAAGAGGCGGTGGTGTTGGGGGAGCGCTGGAACTCCCGGCCCGTCACTCGGCGAATCGAATCGGCGTGGAAGAACGACCCGGAGGTGACCGGCCTGCTCGGGCAGTTGGTGTTCCCGCCGCCGAGGGTAGCGCTACCCTGATCGGGTATGAGCGAATAGCCCCTCTCCCATCGCCGCGGCGCTGATAAGAAAATGATTTTTGGCGAATTTCTGCAATTTGCAGCAATTTGCATCACCGTAGAATCACCTGCGTGGGCGTAGAATAATTCTTGTGGGCGTCGGGGGCATTGATCTGCTGGAGCAGGTCGCAGGATCGGGGGATCTGGACCAGGCCGGCGCTATATTCGGAGCGACCCAACCTAGGCCCCGCGCGGGAATGGTTTCCGCGGGGCCTATTTTTTGCGCATTCGCCAAAGAGCAGTTCGCCTTGGGCCGGAGCCGAGGGTTACGACCTAATGCGCTTCACCAATTCGCAGAGCGGCGAGCGCGGCGATCAGCAGGGTGGCGGCGGCAAAGGCCATGGTCCATATCGGCTGACCGGGGAAGAAGGCTTTCATGATCGAGCCCATGACGGTGGCCACCAGCAATTGCGGCAGCACCACGAAGACGTTGAAAAGGCCCATGAACACGCCCAGCTTCGCCTGCGGCAGGCTGCTGGCGAGAATGGCGTAGGGCATCGCCAGGATCGAGGCCCAGGCGATTCCGATTGCGATTTCGCACAGCACCAGCGCATCCGGGTCGCGAATGGCCATGAAGCCCGCGAAACCGAGGGCTCCGAACATGAGGCACAGCGCGTGCGTGCGGGCCTTGCCCAGCCGCCCTGATAGCCACGGAAGCAAGGCCAGCGCCGCCACGGCCGCCACGCCGTTGTAGACGGAGAACAGCACGCCGACCCAGTTTCCGGCCTCCTGATAGGCGGGGCTGGAGGGATCTGCCGATCCGAAATGATACTGCGCGACGACCGGCGTGGTATTGATCCACATGATGAAAAGCGCCGACCAGCTGAAGAACTGCACGAAGGCGAGCCGCTTCATGATGGGCGGCATCCCGGAGAAATCGCCGACGATCCCAGCCAGCATCGAGGCGCTGCGCCCCGATCGGGCCAAGGCGATCGCGGCGATCACCGCCATCCCGTATGCCGCGAGCAGGCCGGCGAGCAGATAGACTTCCTTTTCCAGACCCCAGAACCGCACGGCCAGCGCGATGAGCACGCCTGCCGCGATCCACGGCGCCCCGCCCAGCAGGTTGCGGTCTGCCAGGCTGTCGGCCGCCGGTGCGGAAGGCGATTGCTCCGCTTCCTCGAAGGCGGCCTGCTCCTGCGGTGAATATTCGCGCGTGGTCAGGACCGTCCACAGCACAGCTGCCAGCAGGGCGAGGCCGCCCGCCAGGAAGCTGTAGCGCACGGTATCGGGTATCCCGCCCGCACCGCGCTGTTGCTGATGCCGAAGTGGTCGAGAACGTAGGGAAACAGCGACCCCACCACCGCGCCGCGCCGATGAAGGCGGTCTGCACCGCGTAGCCTGCGGTGTGCTGGTCCTTGCGCAGCATGTCGCCGACGAAGGCGCGGAACGGCTCCATCGAGATGTTGAGGCTGGCGTCGAGCATCCACAGCAGCATGGCTGCCATCAGCAGGCCGCCGCTTTCCGGCATCGCCAGCAGCGCGACCGCGGCCAGCACGGCGCCGCCGAGGAAATAGGGGCGCCTGCGGCCGAAGCGGCCAAGCCAGGTGCGGTCCGACATATGCCCGACGATCGGCTGTACCAGCAGCCCGGTGAGGGGCGCGGCGATCCACAGGGCGGGCAGGTCGTCGATCGAGGAACCGAGCGACTGGAAGACCCGGCTCATATTGGCGTTCTGAAGCGCGAAGCCGATCTGGATGCCGAAGAAGCCGAAGCTGATGTTCCATAGCCCGGCCCATCCCTGCCGCGGTTTTTCGAGCATTTCCGCGCCTTTCCCGGCCCCCGTCATCGGCATTCCTTCCCTTTGCCGCGCGCATCCATGGTCGCATCGGTCATGGCCCGGAGACCTTGCATGGCGGCTCGGCGACGGCAACATGCATACGAATACCTTCGAATTCCGGGCGCTACAGAACGACACCTAAGGGGCACAGAACCCCGCCTAGAGCGGGCCCAGCGTGCTGCGCCGCGCGATCAGTCTGGCGCCCAGCGTCGCTTCCGGCACGGGCCGGTCCTCGATCAGGGCGACCAGCGTTTCGACCAGGCTTTCGCCCGCGCCTTTCAGGTCCTGCATGACCGTGGTGAGCGGCGGATTGGTCATGCTGGCGGCGGGCAGGTCGTCGAAGCCCATGACCGCCACGTCGCCGGGGATCGTCCGCCCGGCGGCGGCGAGCGCGCGCATCGCGCCGATGGCGATGAGGTCGCTGGCGGCGAACACGGCGTCGAATTCCACGCCGTCATCGATCAGTGCCCGCATCGCGCTTTCGCCGAGGTCCTCGTGGCTGATCGCATCGTGCTGGAGCGCGGGGTCGCAGGCGATCCCGGCCTCCGCCATCGCGGTGCAGAGGCCGCGGTAGCGTTCGGCGAATTCGGGGTAGTGCTCGTCCGCCTGGCCGAGGAAGGCGATCCGCTTGCGGCCGAGGGCGATCAGGTGCGCTCCCGCCAGCCTGCCCGCGCCGAAATTGTCCGAGCCTACCGTTGCGCCGATATTGTCCTCGCTCACCGAGCCCCAGCGCACGAACTGGGTGCCCTGCCCGACAAGCTGCTCAAGCCGGCTTTCGTAGAGGGTGTAGTCACCGTAGCCGAGCAGGATCAGCCCGTCGGCGCGGTGGCTGTCCTGATAGCGGACGTGCCAGTCGTCCTCCATCTTCTGGAACGAGATGAGCAGGTCCATCCCGCGATTGGCGCATTGCCGGGTGATCGCGCCCAGCATGGCGAGGAAGAAGGGGTTGATCTTGGAATCGTCGGGCGTCTGTTCCTCGAAGAACAGCAGCGCGATCGTGTTCGACCGCTGGGAGCGCAGCGAGGAGGCGTTCTTGTCGACCGAGTAGTTCAGTTCCCGCGCGATGGCCTCGATCCGGGCCCGCGTGGCCGCGCTCACCGCCTTGCTGCCGCGCAGCGCGCGGCTGACGGTGGGTTGGGACACCCCGGCCCGATAGGCGATGTCGAAACTGGTCGGCCTGTTGCTCGGTTTGCGTCCCATCGTCCCGCTTCCCTGTCTCGCCCGCTAAAGTCCTGTTTTTCCGCCGTCTCGCCCATGTCCGCCGCGTTGCATTCGCGCAACGCAACGTGGCCTCGCGGCACTTGCGTATACGTATGCCATATTATGCATTCGCCTGTCCCGCCCTAAGCGAGAGGGAACGGAAAGAGTCGTGGTGCAAAAAATCGCCGGGCCTTCCACGGCCGCCCCCGAGACATCGAAGGGGCGGACGGTCACTTGAGGAGGAGGACAGGATGTCGCTTCATAAGCAGTTTTCGCGCCGGAATTCGTCTTCGCTGGCGCTTGCGGCCGCCCTGGCCGCCGTGCCGTCTTTCGCCTTCGCGCAGGACGCCGCCCCGGTGGACGATCCCAAGCAGGATCAGGCGATCATCGTCACCGGATTTCGCGCCAGCCTTGAATCGGCGGTCAACAAGAAGAAGCGCGCCGAGCAGATCGTGGAATCGGTTTCCGCCGAGGATATCGGCAAGCTGCCCGACGCTTCCATCGCCGAGTCCATCGCCCGCCTGCCGGGCCTGACCTCGCAGCGCGTCAACGGCCGCTCCAACGCGATCTCGATCCGCGGTTTCGCGCCCGATTTCTCGACCACGCTGCTGAACGGCCGCGAGCAGACCTCCACTGGCGACAACCGCGCCGTCGAGTACGACCAGTACCCTTCCGAAGTCATCAACGCGGTCAACGTCTACAAGACGCCGATGGCCAGCCTTGTCGGGCAGGGGCTGTCGGGCACCGTGGACATGCGCACGATCCGGCCGCTCGATACCGGCAAGCGCATCGTCACCGTGGGCGCGCGCGGTGTCTATGCGGATCTCGGCAAACTGAACAAGGGCTCGGACGACAAGGGCTTCCGCGTCAACGGCATGTACGTGGACCAGTTCGCGAACGACACGCTCGGCATTGCGCTCGGCGCCAGCTACAACGACGAACCCTATCAGGTGCAGGAGTTCAACTCCTGGGGCTATGCCGATGCGGCAGACGGCAACAAGGTTATCGGCGGTTCGAAGTCGTACAACACGTCCAGCAAGCTGAAGCGGCTGGGGCTCAACGGCACGCTGCAATGGCGGCCGAGCGCGAACTTCACCTCGACGATCGATGCCTTCTATTCGAACTTCAAGGACGACCAGATCAAGCGCGGCATCGAACTGCCGCTCTACTGGTCCTCGGCCACGCTGGACCCGGGCTACACCGTGGAAGACGGCCTGATCAATTCGGGCAGCTTCTCGAACGTGAAGGGCGTGCTGCGCAACGACGTGTTCCAGCGCCATGCCAAGCTCTATTCCTTCGGCTGGAACAACGAATGGAAGGGTGACGACGGCTGGACGGCGATGTTCGACGCCAGCTATTCGAAGACCGACCGCAACGAACTGACCATCGAGAGCTATTCGGGCACCGGCCGCGCCGGAGAGGGCGCCACCGATACGATCGGCTTCACCAGCGCCGCCAGGGGCACCACTTTCACCCACGATCTCGACTATGGAGACTGGAGCCAGATCCTGCTGACCAGCCCGCAGGGCTGGGGCGGCACCCAGATCGGCACTGACGGCACCGCGATCTACGGCGGGCAGGACGGCTACTACAACAACCGCAAGATCAAGGACGAGCTCTGGCAGTTCCGCACCGAGGTGAAGAAGGAGCTGGATTCCTCCTTCCTCAGTTCGATCCAGGCGGGCATGAACTATACCAGCCACTCCAAGACGCTGGTTCCCGAAGAATATTTCCTGGGCCTTGCCGCCAATACCGACGGCACCGTCAGTGTGGAAGTGCCCGAGCAGTACCGCCTCGGCACCACCAATCTGAAGTACCTCGGGCTGGGCAACGTCATCAGCTACAACCCGCTCGACCTGATCCGGGACGGCATCTACAATCTGGTGCCCAACCCCACCGGAGACGTGGTTTCCAAGGGCTATGCGATCCGCGAAAAGCTGATGACCGGCTATCTCCAGGCCAACATCAAGTCGCAGATCGGTGCCGCCGAACTGACCGGCAACGTGGGCGTCCAGGCGATCTGGACCGACCAGAACTCCAGCGGCGGCAGCGCCGCGCCCAACCTCGATCCGGTGACGGGCGAACAGATCCTCAACCCCAACGGCTCGCCGAGCTATTTCTACGCCACCCGCCGGTCCAGCACCGACTATCTCGACGTGCTGCCCAGCCTCAATCTCTCGCTGCGTTTCCCCAGCGACTTCGTGGTCCGCTTCGCCGCAGCGCGCGAGATCATCCGCCCGCGCCTCGACGACATGCGCGCCTCGCTGGAATACGGCTATACCTTCACTGACGGCGTGGCAGTGGTGACGGGTTCGTCGGGCAACCCGGACCTGCGCCCGTGGCGCGCCAATGCGCTTGACCTCACGTTCGAGAAATACTTCGCGGCCAAGGGCTATATCGCCGCGCAGTTCTTCTGGAAGGAGCTGAAGAGCTACATCTACAACCAGGACGTGGTGATCGACAGTTCGACGCTGGCCCTGCCCGATCCGGGCAATGGCTACACGATCTCGCCGATCGCGGTCATCAACGTGCCGGTCAACGGGCAGGGCGGCAAGCTCTACGGCGTGGAAGTGGCGGGAACGCTTCCCTTCGATGCCTTCACCTCGGCGCTTTCGGGCTTCGGCGTCACCGGCTCGGTCGCCTATACGCAGTCGAAGATCCATCCGATGCCGGGAGAAGCGGCTTCCGCGCTGCCGGGCTATTCGAAGTGGGTGGCCAACGGCACCGCCTTCTTCGAGAAGTGGGGCTTCAACCTGCGCGGCTCGGTCCGCTATCGTTCGACCTTCATCGGCGAAGTCTCGGGCTTCGCGGCCAACCGCCAGCGGCGCCGCGCGCAGCCGGAAACGATCGTCGATGCGCAGATCGGCTATGACTTCCAGCCGGGGAGCGCGCTGGAAGGGCTCTCGCTCTATATCCAGGGCCAGAACCTCACCAATGCGCCCTTCGTGACGACCAATCCGGGCGATAGCCGCCAGATCATCGACTACCAGCGCTACGGCGCGCGCTATCTGGCGGGCTTCACGTATAAGTTCTGAGGCCGGTTATCGGTGCCGTGCGGGGAACCTCCTCCTCTCCGGCGGCATCGCAATGGGCGGAACCGGGAAGTTCCTCTCCCTCCCTTCCCGGTTCCGCTTCCCCCGAACGGGTTTCGGGGCGACGTTGAAGCAAAACATCGGAGAGTTCCCGAGATGCACCGCCTGCTATCTTCCCTCATTGCGCTGGCCGGATCGCTTGCCGCGCCAGTCGCGCTGGCGGGTCCGCTGGAAGACCTGCGCGCGCGCAGCCCCGAGCAGGAGGTGATCTACTTCGTCCTGCCCGACCGGTTCGAGAACGGCGATCCTTCCAACGATGCGGGCGGGCTCAAGGGCGGCAAGCTGGCCACCGGTTTCGATCCCACCGACAAGGCCTTCTATCACGGCGGTGACCTCAAGGGGCTGGCCGCGCGGCTGGGCTATATCCAGAACCTCGGCGCGACGGCAATCTGGGTGGGGCCGATCTTCAGGAACAAGCCGGTGCAGGGGCCGAAGGGGGGCGAGAGCGCAGGCTATCACGGCTACTGGATCACCGACTTCACCCATGTCGATCCGCATTTCGGAACGGACGCGGACTTCAAGGCGCTGGTCGATGCCGCCCATGCGCGGGGGATGAAGGTCTACATGGACATCATCGTCAACCACACGGCAGACGTGATCCAGTACCGGGAGGGGGCTGCCGAGGGCTATCCGTACCGTTCGAAGGCGGACTATCCGGCCTCTGCTTATACCCCCTTCGTTCCCAGGGGCGAGGAGCGCGTGAAAGCGCCCGCATGGCTCAACGATCCGGCTTACTACCACAATCGCGGCAATACCGACTGGAAGGGCGAAAGCGCGCAGCTTGGCGATTTCGTCGGGCTGGATGACCTGGCGACCGAGAACCCGCGCGTGCTGGAAGGCATGATCGCGATCTACGGCGACTGGATCGACAAGTACGGCATCGACGGTTTCCGCATCGATACGGCCAAGCATGTGAACCCCGAATTCTGGCGCGCGTTCGTTCCCGCCATGAAGGCGCGCGCGGCGGCGAAGGGCATCCCGAACTTCCACATCTTCGGCGAAGTGATGACGGGTGATTACGACCCGGCGCTGCTGGCCAGCTGGACGCGCAATGCCGGGCTGCCCGGCGTGCTGGACTTCGCCTTCATGCATGCGGTGCTGAAGGCTGCGGGCGGTGGCAGCAGCGAGGAACTGGCGCGTCTGCCCGATGATGACGGTCTTTACGAGGGCGGCGCCAGCGCGGCGCTGCAATTGCCGACGTTCCTCGGCAACCACGACGCAGGGCGCGCGGCGATGTTCCTGAAGGCCGCGAACCCGGCGATGAGCGCGGACGAACTGCTGAAGCGGGATGAACTGGCCCATGCCATGCTGCTCACCCTGCGCGGCGTGCCGACGATCTATTACGGCGACGAGCAGGGCTTTACAGGGGCCGGCGGCGACCAGCTTTCGCGGCAGGACATGTTCGCCAGCAAAGTGGCGATCTACAACGGCGAGGCGCTGGTCGGTTCGGCCAAGACCACGGCTACCGAAAGCTTCGATCCCGCCCATCCGCTCTACCGCCTGATCGCGCAGCTTTCCGTCTTGCGCGTGAAGACGCCGGCGCTGACTGATGGCCGTTCGGTCACCCGCGCGGCATCGGAGAAGCCCGGCCTCGTCGCCGTCTCCCGCTTCGATCCGGCCACGGGCCGCGAGGTGCTGCTGGCTTTCAACACCTCGACCGCGCCGGTCTCTGCAGCTGTTGCCGTCGATCCGGCCTCGCTCTCGTTTGCAACGCTGGCGGGCACGGCCTGCGCCGCCAGGGCCAGCGCGCCCGGTTCGGTGCGCGTAGACCTGCCGCCGCTCGGCTTTGCTGTCTGCGCGGCGAAACCCTGATCCTCCCCTGCGGAAAAGACCATGACCTTACCTGCCGAATGGTGGCGCGGCGCCGCCATCTACCAGATCTATCCCCGCAGCTTCGCGGACGCCAATGGCGACGGCATCGGCGACTTGCCCGGCATCGCCGCGCGGCTCGATCACGTGGCGAGCCTCGGCGTGGAGGCGGTGTGGATTTCGCCCTTCTACGCCTCGCCCATGGCCGATTTCGGCTATGACATTGCGGATTACTGCGCCGTCGATCCGATTTTCGGCACTCTGGAAGATTTCGACGCGGTGATCGCGCGGGCCCGCGATCTGGGGCTCAAGATCATCGTCGATCAGGTCTACGCCCATACTTCGGACCGGCACGCGTGGTTCGTGGAAAGCCGCCAGAGCCGCGATAACCGCCACGCGGACTGGTACGTCTGGGCCGATCCCAAGGAGGACGGCACCCCGCCCAACAACTGGCAGTCGATCTTCGGCGGCCCCGCATGGCGTTGGGACGCGCGGCGCGGGCAGTATTACATGCACAACTTCCTGGCCGAGCAGCCGCAGCTCAATTGCCATAACCCGCAAGTGCAGGACGCGCTGCTGGGCGTGGCGAAGTTCTGGCTGGATCGGGGCGTCTCGGGCTTCCGCATCGACGCGCTCAACCATTCGATGCATGACCCGCTGCTGCGCGACAATCCGCCCGCGCCGAATGATGGCAAAGTCCGCACGCGGCCCTACGACTTCCAGATCCAGCGATACAACCAGTCGCACCCGGATATTCTGGCCTTCATCGAGCGGTTGCAGGCGCTGATCGCCTCTTATCCCGATACCTATTCGCTGGCCGAGGTCGGCGGGCTCAATGCCGGGGTGGAGATGAAGGCCTTCACGCAAGGGTCCGCGCGGCTGAACAGCGCCTATGGCTTCGACTTCCTCTATGCCGAGAGCCTGACCCCCGCGCGCGTCGCGGCGGCGCAGGAATTCTGGCCGGACGAGCCCGGAATGGGCTGGCCGAGCTGGGCTTTCGAGAACCACGACGCGCCGCGCGCCGTCTCGCGCTGGTGCGCTCCTGAGCACCGGGACGCCTTCGCGCGGATGAAGGCGATGCTGCTCCTTTCGCTGCGGGGCAATCCGATCGTGTTTCAGGGCGAGGAACTCGGGCTGGAGCAGGACGAGGTGCCGTTCGAACTGCTTCAGGACCCGGAGGCCATCGCCAACTGGCCGCTCACCCTCTCGCGCGACGCGTGCGCACGCCGCTGCCGTGGAAGGCGCAGGACGAGCACGGCGGTTTCACCGGTGGCCATCCGTGGCTGCCGCTTTCCGAAGCGAACCTTGCCCGCGCCGTGGACCGGCAGGAGGCCGATCCCGCCTCGCTGCTGCACCTGACGCGCCGCCTCATCCACGTGCGGCGCGACGATGCGGCGCTGCGCCGGGGCACTTGCGAGGTGCTGCTGGCGGACGAGACGCGGCTCGTGCTGCGCCGCGAGGCGGAGGGGCGCTCCGTGCTGGCAGTATTCAACATTGGTGAGCGCGATGCGGCCTGGCCGCAGGAGGTGCCGACAACGGGCAAAGTCCTCGCCGCCGTCAATGACGCCGCGCCCGGCTCGCTCCCGGCATGGGCCGCGATCTGGATTGAGCAATGACCAAAAAATTTCGTCACCCCCGCGAAGGCGGGGGTCCAGCGTCCTGCACCACACTGCTGGATCCCCGCCTTCGCGGGGATGACGAGGAACGTGGAGGGCCAGGTCGGGGACGATGCATCCCATCAATGGCCGCCGCACCAGTGCAAGTTTCAAAAGGAGATCGGGCATGAAGCCTTTCCGCCTGCTGGGCGCTACCAGTTTTCTTGGAGCCGGCATCCTTGCCGCTACTCTCGCCCCGCTTGCCGTTCATGCGCAGGAGGCCAAGCCCAGCGTCACCGCCGCCTCGCCCGATGGCTCGATCGTGCTCACCGTCGGCACCGACAACGACAGCCGCCCCACATGGTCGCTGTCGCGCAAGGGCAAGCTGCTGATCGCGCCGAGCAAGCTGGGCTTCGTGCTGACCGACGGCGTCAACATGGTGCGCGGCTTTGCGATTTCCGGCAGCGAAAAGGGCACGCATGACGATACGTGGCAGCAGCCCTGGGGTGAGCGCACCAATGTGCGCGATCATTATAACGAGGTGACGGTCCACTTCCGCCAGTCCGCCGCGCAGGGCAGCCGGTTGATGGACGTGCATTTTCGCCTGTTCGATAACGGCGTGGGCTTCCGCTACGAACTGCCCGAGCAGCCGGCGATGAAGACGATGAAGATCGCCGACGAAACCACCGAGTTCGACATCGTGCCCAAGGGCGAGGCATGGTGGATCCCCGGCGGCGAATGGAACCGCTACGAGCAGGTCTACCAGAAGACCGCGATCGACGCGGTTTCCACCGCGCATACGCCGATCACCATGAAGCTGGAGGACGGCACCCACCTGTCTTTCCACGAAGCAGCGCTGGTCGACTATGCGGGCTACTGGTTCAAGCGGGCGGATGGGCAGACTTTCCGCACCACGCTTTCGCCTTCGTCACGCGGAGCGCGGGTGGTGCGCGATCTGCCGTTCAACACGCCCTGGCGCACGATCCGCATCGCGGACAATGCGGCGGGCCTTGTGGAGAACGATCTGGAACTGAACCTCAACGAACCCAACAAGCTGGGCGATGTCAGCTGGGTGAAGCCGATGCGCTATATCGGCATCTGGTGGGGCATGATCCGCGGCGATTGGACCTGGGCGACGGGCCCCCAGCACGGCGCCACCACCGCGCGCGCCAAGCAGTACATCGACTATGCCGCCCGCCACAATTTCGGCGGCGTGCTGATCGAAGGCTGGAACAAGGGCTGGGACGGCGACTGGTTCGGCCACGGCGACTTCAGCTTCACCGAAGCTACACCGGACTTCGATATCAAGGCCGTGACCGATTACGCCCGCAAGAAGGGCGTGGTGCTGATCGGCCATCACGAGACCGGCGGCAATATCGCCATCTACGAAAAGCAGATGGATGCAGGCTTCGCGCTCTATGAGAAGCTGGGCGTGCCTGCGGTGAAGACCGGCTACGTGGCCGATGGCGGCGGCATCATTGCCGATACCTGGCGCTACGGCGAAAAACCGGGCGAAACGCATATGGAATGGCATGACGGCCAGCGTCAGGTGAACCATCATCTGGATGTGGTGAAGCTGGCCGCACAGCACCACATTGCCATCGACGCGCACGAACCGGTCAAGGACACCGGCCTGCGCCGCACTTATCCGAACTGGGTCAGCCGCGAAGGCGCGCGGGGCATGGAATACAACGCCTGGGGTGCCTTCGCCAACGGGCCGGACCATGAGCCGACGCTGGTCTATACCCGCATGCTCTCCGGCCCGATGGACTTCACGCCGGGCGTGCTGAGCCTTGAAGGCGCGCATCACGATCCGCTGGCCTCCACGCTGGCCAAGCAGCTTGGGCTCTACCTTGCGATCTATTCGCCGATCCAGATGGCGGCGGACTTCGTGGAAAACCTCGACAAGCATCCGCGCGAGATGGAGTTTATCAGCCACGTCCCCACCGACTGGGCCGAAAGCCACCTGATCGCCGGCGAAGTGGGCGATTACGCGGTGTTCGCGCGCAAGGACCGGAAGAGGCCGGAATGGTTCGTCGGCGGCGTGAACGACGCGACGGCGCGAAACGTCACGCTCTCGTTCGACTTCCTCGAACACGGCAAGACCTACAAGGCGACGATCTGGAAGGACGAGGAGGGCGCCACCTACCTCACCGATGCCCGCCACAGGATCGCCTATGACACGCGCACCGTGAAGAAGGGCGACACTTACGATCTTTGGCTCGCACCGGGCGGCGGCGCGGCGATGCGGCTCGTTCCCGTGAAGTAGACCCGCAAGCCCTGTTGCAACAGGCCAGCGGCGCGGCCCCGGCGAGAAATCGCTCCGGGGCCGCACTGCGTTTGCGGGCATCTGCAGGGAGATGACGAAGGGCTGCTCGCCCGATCTTGACAATTGTGTGAAATTGTCGTTGTAGCGCTACCAATTTGATAACCGTGGTTGGGGGAGTCATTTCTATATGCCGCTGATGCCGTCTGACTGGGCGCAGGGAACGTTCGTGGGCCGCGCGGACTTTGGGGAGGGGCCTAGCCCGATCCTGGTGCTGCGCGGCGAACTG